>SHZZ01000068.1 GCA_009692005.1 Gemmataceae bacterium
AAGAAGGGCCTGTATTTTTGAGCCGTTGACTCCTGGGGAAAAAACGCCACGATCCCCATCAAGGGTACAGTTAAACCAAGGGTAGCTTGCCAGAATTTTCTAAAGCGAAACATTCTCAGGATCCTCCATTAGAAACCCGCAAAGGGGGCCCCTCACCCTAATCAAATTATTGTACCACACATTGGTAATCCTTGGTGGGCTAAAACTTGCGGTTTTTTAGTGTTGCAATATTTATGTTGCCGTTTTCCCGCTACCCTCAAACCAGTTAAATCGATGAATTATGGCGTAAAGTATCTGTTAATAAGGACTTGCGCCTAAAACACTTGGTCTGAATGAAAAACATTTATTCCCGGGTATTAACCTTGACAGGCAATCACACTGGTTTATAGATCCGCGCTCCACAAGGCATCTTGTACCCCCGGCGAGGAGCCAGGGAAGTAAGGGTTTTGTGTTTTTTGGGGGGATGGACCGTGAAATCACGGCTAAAAGCCATTGGCGGTGAGGAGAAGAGGATAATGCGAATCATATTCCGGGGGGCCGCATTCCTTGTTGCTGGCTGGCTGGCGGGGTTTTCACCCGCGCAGGCCCAAGACTTGGCGCCGGGGGAGCCAAACCTGCCTTTACCGTTGTACCATTCCCGGCCCGACACAGGCGGTTTCTTTATTACTGGTAATTATTCCATGTACCGGCAAACCAATCCGATTCGAAGCCAGCCGGTTGCGTTCCGCGGGTTCTATGTCATTGATGGCACCAACCTGGGCCCTCAAAGTATTGGGACAAGCTCCACCGGTCTGCCAACCTTGAACACCAGCAATTTGCCCAATGGATCCTTTTTAGGAAGCGGCACAGTAGCCTTGGACGCGGAATCCGTTGCTGGGCCCAACACTTACATGCCCGGTTTCCGCATTGATGCCGGCTGGAAATTCCAGGATGAATCTTCGTTGACCTTTAGCTATCTCTATCTGGCCAAAGCCAATATGTTTAGCACCGCAAGCTTGATTCCCCAGAATTTGCAGGTGGGGGCCAATGACGCGGATTCCTTCATTTCCTCGCCTGTCTATGGTTACCCGACCCAGTATGGCGGGCCGCAAAACGATGTCTTCGCCTTTGCTGATCCGACCCTTTCCAATCAGGTAACTGCGGGCGGCGGCACCATACCCACTGTTACGATTCCTACGGTTAATGACCCCAACAACCCAAATCCCCCAACGGCAACCTTGCCTGGTTTTGCAACTCCCTCCGCGGGATATGGCGTGTTCAATGCCGCAGACTTCATGACCTTGGAATTCACTCAACGCTCGCAGATGTTCGAAATCACCTACCGCAAACCGGTTTATGAAACCGACAATTACCGCCTGAGCGGGATTGTTGGTCCCAGATTCTTCTGGATCTGGGAACGGTTCAAGTGGTCGACCACAGACCTCAATGTGTTTGGCTCCGGAGCGGCAGAAGACGCCGCTGTTTACACGAACATTGTTTCCAACCGCATGTATGGTGTCCACGGGGGCTTTGGCCAGGAATGGTATCTGGGCCGGGGTTTCGGCGCCACCCTTGATCTGCAAGCCGCCTTGTTCATGAATGTGGTTAAGGAACGAGCCAAGTTCGAACTGCAACCGAGGTATTCCATTCCCCAGAGCAAACGCAACCGTACCGTATTCACCATCGTGCCAGAAATCCAGCCCACGGTTGGGCTGGCCTGGTACCCCGTGGAAGGAATCGAAATGCGGTTGAACTATGATATCATGATGTTCTTCAACACGATTTCCTCGCCAGAACCGGTAAGCTTTGGCTGGGGTAATCTAGATCCCACCTACCAGAGCACCTTTCGGATTTTTGACGGGTTCAACGCCGGCATCGCACTGGTTTTCTAAAACAAATGGCCAGACAAATCCAAGGCTGGGGTATCCAACCCCCAGCCTTCTTTTATTTGCCAATCCCGGCCAGGGCTTTATAATCACCGCTGATACCAAATCGGGCCACGGGGCGCCATTGACACCCCATTTCCCCACGGGAGGAATCATGAAAACAGATCAAGCCAGCGCCTCCAATATCAAGCAGTTTTTCCCCTGGGTATTGTTGTTCCGCACTTTTTCCTTGGCTTTCGACACTTCCAAACTCCTCCTTGCAGCGCTGGGGATACTGGCCACGGCCCTGGGCTGGTGGGTTTTGTCCTTGATCTTCGGATTTGGATATGAAGACGCCCCGCCCCAATGGGTGAAAAGCCACTATGAAAAATCCGCCAACCCCTGGGGAGAATTCAAACGCGATCGCGAGTCCTGGAACTTGATGCACCAGGCGGCCAGGATCGGGGTCGGGGCGCAGACTGTGGAAATCGAGGATATTGCGGAATCCGAAGCGGAATTCCAAAGCATTAAAGAAAGCCAATTAACCCGGGAGGATCTCACCGGGCCAAAAGCCAAAGCCCTGGAAGAAAAAGGATGGACCAAAAATAAGCTTGCCCGAGCCCATTCCCTTTTAGGAAAAGTCAAACCCTCCGGGGAACTCACCACCTGGCCCTGGTTTGAAGAACGCGGGCCCAACCCCTATTTGCTCGCCACTGGCCAAAGCGGAATACCCTGGCAAGCCGGCCGCTTCCTCGATTGGGTAATCATCCAGCAGTCCCCGGTCTTGATTGAACCCTTGGTAAAAGTCCTCCGGCCAATGTTATTTGTCCTCCACCCCGAAGCCACCTTTACCCAGAGGATCTATTTTCTCCTTACACTGGTCTGGGTTTTGGGTGTGTGGTCGTATTTTGGCGGGGCCATAGCCCGCATTGTTGTTGTGCAAATCGCCAGGAATGAGAACATCGGCGCGGCCGGGGGGCTGCGCTTTGCCAAAAACAATTTTTCCAACCTGGTTTGTGCACCTCTTTTCTGCCCCATTATCGCCTTATTCCTTCTCGTGGTAATTATGTTCTTCAGCCTATTCGGCATGATTCCTATCGTAGGGGACATTCTCGTCAGCGGGCTTTTCTGGGGGGTATTTGTCATTCTTGGCTTGGTTATGGCCTTGGTGCTGGTAGGGATTTTTGCCTGGCCCATGATGGTGGCCACGGTCAGTTCCGAAGGGCTGGATAGCTGGGAAAGTTTTAGCCGGGGCATTCAATACATGTACACCCGTGCCTGGAGTTACATTTCCTACAACCTGCTGGCAATTGGCTACGGGATCGTGGCCGTCTTTTTCATTGGCTTTATGTCTTCCTTCGGCGTTTATCTGGCCAAATGGTCAGCGGCCAACACCCCTTTTATTCAAAGTTCCAACCGTTCACCAGAATACCTTTTTGTGTTCGCTCCCACCTCCTTTGGTTGGAGGGAACTCCTGCTTCAAGGGGTCAAAGTGGATGGGGAAAACCTGGTGGTAGGTGGCAAGGTCGATGCCAAGGTTTACCAGAAATACCTGGGCCTGTCCCCGGAGTCTTTTAGCGAAAAGGATTCGCTGCGCTGGTGGAACCTGGCAGGTGCGGGATTAACCGCCCTTTGGCTGGGCGGGTTGTTCCTGCTGGTGATTGGGTTCGGTTACAGTTTCTTCTGGACCGCCTTCACCCTAATTTTTCTCCTCTTGCGAAAAGACCTCGACAACAATGAAATCAATGAATTGCACCTGGAAGAAGAAGAAGAGGAAAGCCAGTATTCTCCCGTTTTGGAACAACCCCAGGCCGCGCCTGGACCCGCAACCCGTTCCTTGCCATTAATTGATCCTTCGGTTGGCGCCCCTCCGGAGGAAAAGAAGGATTAACCTGACCAGGGTTTCAACGCATTTGCAAGAGTGGCCCTGATTTCGCCGTGTAACGGTAGGAACTCAATTCCGGACATGAAGCTGGAGCCGTTTTGAACAGACCCGTTTTATTGAATTCAGGCGCTTGGACCGATATCAGCCTGGAAGAACTTGCCGGATTGACCGCCGAGTGGGGCTATCAAGGATTTGAACTCGCTTCCTGGGGAAAACACCTGGCCCTTTCGCCCGAGGGCAACTGGGATTCTCAACTTCAAGCTACTTTGGACTTGCTGGCGCGTTTTGAACTTTCCGCGCCGGTGCTGGCCATTCACCGCATTAGCCATGCGGTGTCCGACCGCATCGACCCCTCGTTGTCGCGGATCCTTCCCGAAGAAATTTGGGGAGATGGCGAAGCGGAAGGGGTTTCAATCCGGGCGACATCCTGGGTGGCCAACGCCTGCGCTGCCGCACAGCAAATGGCCATGAGCGTGGTATCCGGTTTCACCGGCTCGCCGATTTGGCACCGCCTGACTGGTTATCCCTACCCTACGCAAGAAGAATTGGACGAAGCCTTCAAACTGCTGGCGGAAAAATGGCACCCCTTGCTCGATAAATTTCAGGAAGCCGGCGTGAAATTCGCTCTCGAAGTCCATGCTGGGCAAATGGCTTTTGACATCTCAACCGCAGAAAGAACCCTGGCCGCCCTGGACCACCGCGAGGACATTGGCTTTACCTTTGATCCCTCGCAATTATTCTGGCAGGGAATCGACCCGGTAGAGTTCCTCTACGCCTTTCCTTCCAGGATTTTTCATGTCCACATCAAGGACATAGGGGTTCGTTTGGATGGGCGTTCAGGATTATTGAATGGCGGGCTGCCCCCTGGCGCTCCAAGGCGTGGCTGGGATTTTCGCTGCCCGGGAAGAGGGCAAATCGATTGGGAAGCAATTTTCCGCGCCCTCAACGCCATTCATTATGAAGGGGCGCTGGCGGTGGAAATTTCCGATCCCGGCATCGACCGCTTGAAAGCCGCCGAGGAAGCCATCGCCTTCTTGAAACATATGATGCCTGAATCGACCCCGGAAATCCGGCAACCCTGAAATCCTTGAGCGCTTATGATCTTGGTGATCGACAACTACGATTCCTTCACCTACAACCTGGTACAAAGGTTGGGAGAAATAGATTCCACCCTGGATATCCAGGTCTGCCGCAACGACCAGATCGACATCGAGGGGATTAAAAAAGCAGCCCCGGAAAAGTTGATCATTTCCCCTGGACCCTGCACTCCACGCGAAGCTGGCATTTCCAACCAGGTCTTGCTGGAGTTCACTGGCAAAATGCCAATCCTGGGCGTTTGTCTCGGACACCAATGCATCGGCCATGTGTTTGGCGGGGAAGTCATACGAAACCACCGCATCATGCATGGCAAGGTGTCACCCATTCACCACGACAACCGCGGGATTTTTCACGGCTTGTCCAATCCTTTTGAAGCCACTCGCTACCACAGCCTGGTTATCAAAAAGGAAACCTTCAAAAACCCCGATTTTGAAATCTCGGCCTGGACGGAAGAAGGGGAGATCATGGGGGTGCGGCACAAGACATGGCAACTCCATGGGGTGCAATTTCACCCCGAGAGCTTCCTCACTCTGGAGGGGCCAAAGCTCTTGAGGAATTTCCTGGCTGTTTCCAGGGCTTAATGCTGCCAGAAGTCTTTTTGAAATAACAGCAAGTTGGCGCCGCGGTCTGGGTCCCAGCGAATTCCCACGATGTCGTATTCCTGGGCAATCCCCAGGTGTAGCATGGGCCTGTGCTGGTTATGGCACTCGAACCGCACCGACTGATAGCCACTCTGCCGCACCCAATCGTGCGCCGCGTCCATCAGTTGCGAGGCGATTCCCGTTCGTCGGTATTCGGGAATCACCCCATAAAACCAGGCAAAAAACACCGTTGGCTTCAACTCAAACCCTACGAAAAACCCCACCGGTTCGTTGGCAACGGCAGCAATCATCTGCAGGACATTATGCCGTCCCTGATAACGGCGGCGAAAACTGGCGATATCACGACCGGGACGGAAGATTTGGTTATACAACCTGACCAGAATAGGCAGTGAATCGGGGCCTACGATGTCAATGACCGCGTCTGCCATAATTGGCGTCTCGATAATACCAGGATTACCGGTCCGGGCGGTACAAAGAATCAATCAATACCTGCCAGTTGGGCACATCCCACTTGCTTAAATCGATTTCTTCAACGGGCTCATCTCCGTCTGGATCGGGCAAGGGCTGGGATTCACACTCCGCAGCTTCCTCGGGAGTAGAAAACACCACAGTGCGGACTTCTTCTTCCCCTTCTTCACCGTCGCCTTCACCTTCGGAATCAACATCCTTGGCGCCGTTTTCCTCGCGGGAATCACCGGCTTCACGATTCCTTTGCTCATCGCCGTTACCAAAACCTAGGTCGTCCGAAGAACGGGCCTCAACGGGTTGGGCAACCATGCGAGGCGCTTCGATTTCTACGATCTCTTCAATTTCCACTTCCGGGGCCATTGGGGCAGTTCCGCCAAAGGTCAAGTCATCGTCACCGGAGTTCCGACGAGTGGAAACCACTTGTCTCGGCCCCCCGGCCGACACAGGTGAAGGAGATTTTTTTCCTGCTGGGAACGCTACAGGTGTTTCCCCACTTTTGGCAAAGCTTCCTTCAGCCTGGGGGTTCGCTTCAGGGATCCCGAGGTCATCGGCAAGATCCTTCCAGCGATTTGAATCAGGTTGGTTTCCCATGGTTTTTGCCTTTCATTTTTGGATTCATCAACACCTGATTCTATTCAATTTCGCCCTGGCGGACAACTTTACTTGGACCCGCTGGCCCTTTCCTCTCAATTATTCCTGGGAAAAATGCCAGGAAACCATTTTGCCCCCCTGGTAAGGCATGACCCCATGAAAAACCTTGCCCGTGCCATCAAAGACCAAGGGCAAAAAATAGCGATCGCCTTCCCACAAGTTCAAAGTGGAAATTTTCTCGATGGGAATCCATGACAAGGATCCCTCCGGGTTGGAAGCATGAACTAGGCCATGCCACTTGCGCACCAGAAAGATGAATCCAAACCAATCCTCACCCTCTTTGCCGAACCCCGGCCAGCTAATCGTCCCTTTTAAAAAGAAGTCATCGCATTCAATGCCGGCTTCCTCGCGGATTTCCCTGGTCAGGCAGGCGCGAATGTCCTCCTGCGGATGCAATTTCCCGCCCAGCCCGTTGAATTTTCCCCAATGAGGGTCGTCCGGTCGCTGGTTCCGGTGAATCATCAGAACTTCCCGGCCATCTGCCGACAAAACATAACCCAGCGTGGCCAGAATAGGTTGATAAGGCATTGGCAAAGGCCATGGCAAAAGAAAAGTGGCTTAGGCGGCGATTTTCCTGGGGTCAGGTCCTTCATGGACCTTGGTCTCACCAAAACGCTGCCCAGCAGAATCATAAAAGAGGATCCGATCCTCGTCACCTGCCCAAAGGGCATAGCAGCGAACCATTCTTGGCCCCTTGACCTGGAAAAACAAGCCGCACATCCTTCCAGATCGCGTAATTTTGTTCACATACAAAGGGGAAGTTTCCGGGCTGAATCCTTCCCGAGCGCACAACACCTGGTGTACATGATCCTTGATTTTTTCCAAAGACGGCAACTTGATGACTTGAGACATAAACCGTTTTCTCAACCGGTATAAAACCGTACCGGAATATTTATCGACAGGTGAAACTGACCCCCAATAGAAGTTGGTGCGCAATCGCAGACCCGGTTTTGATCACCACTGGTGCAACTGGCGCAACCCCTCATAGACGGCAATGCCTGCCGAGGTTGCCAGGTTTAAGGAACGGATAGAACCCGACCCCGGCATGGGAATGGTCAGTATCTGCTTGGAATATTTGTCCATTATCCATGGAGGCAAACCCGCGGCTTCACCGCCAAAAAGAAAACAGTCTCCTTGTTGGTAAGAAACTTGAGTGAAGGGAACTTCCCCTCGAGCGGAAAAACACCAAATTCGCGAAGGAGAAATGGCTGGTTCAAAGGCCTCGAAGCTTTCGTGGCAAACGAGTTTAATTGCATCCCAGTAATCCACCCCAGCCCGTTTCAAGGACTTTTCATCAAGGCGGAATCCCAGGCGCCCTATTAAGTGCAGTGTGGCCCCAACCGCCCCGCATAACCGTGCTATGTTGCCCGTGTTGGGCGGTATTTCCGGTTCAAAAAGCGCCACATGAAACATTTTTTACTCCCAAGAAGCTAAAGTTAATGGAGATTATGTCCGCAGGTCCCTTGGGAAAAGTTTCCCCAGATCTGACGAATTTTCCCAGGATAACGGTTGTAGAGTATTTATGGGAAAACCCCCTTTACAAGCAGTGCCGCGCAGGCTTTGGCTCGATGCCATTGCCACGGGAATGCTGGCCTTTGGCCTGATTGCAGGGACCGCCCTTCTCGGACAGGAACCGCCCTTCCCCACCCCGATAAACTTCCCTGCCCCCAGCAATCCCTTGGGCCAATTCGGCGCCTGGATTTCGCAATCCTTGCTTCAGGCTTTTGGGGTGTCGGCTTTTCTTGGGCTCTTTGCCTGGTTTTCACTGCTGTTCGGAATTTACCTCAGAATTACCCCAGGCGCTTTCCTTTTTCGCCTGTTTGGCTGGTCCTTAATAATAATTAGCGCCTCCGGTCTGTTAGACCTTTGGCGTTCCTCCCTGGGCGCAATATCTGAATTTGGCCCGGGGGGAAAACTGGCCAAAGTGCTTGAGGAATGGAATTTTTATTCGACCCTGAGCGGAGGGGAAAAGCAATTTGCCTGCTGGATCCTCTTGGTTCTCGGGTCCCTTTTCTCTCTAACAGCCTTGTGGATGGGATTTTTCCGCGGCATGGGAAAACTCCTTTCGTTATTGGTATTTCTGATTGCCTCTGGTGTTCGCACCATCGCCTGGGCATTCCGGTTATTAGTTCATCGCAAACCCCCAGCAGCCTTAAAACTGGCAACAGACACCGCCTTGGCGCCGGAAGAACAGGCCCCGATGCCTAGCGCCATTGAACTTCCAGGCAGGGATATCATCCCCATTTTTCACCATGGCAAGCAGCAAGGAAAAGCACCGCAAGCTAAAGTGGAATCTCCCAGTCAATCAGCAGATTCCGCCACTGCCAAGAAATACCAGATCCCTCCCCTCTCTCTTTTGGAAGACCCAATACCTATTAGCGTTTCCAGCCAGGAGCAGGAATTGCGTGAGCGGGCCATCCTTCTGGAAAAAACTTTCCTGGATTTTGGCTTAAACATCCGGGTTGCGGGGATCAACACAGGGCCGGTTATCACCCAGTTTGAAATTGCCCTGGAAACCGGGCTCCGCGTCCACAAGGTCACGCGCCTGAACGATGACATAGCCCTCAACTTGAAAGTCCCGAGTGTAAGAATCGTGGCGCCCATTCCCGGTAAAAACACTGTAGGGGTGGAGGTTCCCAACGAGATCCGGGCCGAAGTTCGCTTGAAGGAAGTCTTACAAGCCATTGGGCCGCGCCTGGCCAAATTGAAAATCCCCTTATTTCTGGGAAAAGATGCCGAGGGCCGGCCTCTGGTTTACGACCTCGCCGACATGCCTCACCTTCTTATCGCTGGCAGCACCGGGACCGGCAAATCAGTCTGCATGAACACTATTATTCTGAGCATGCTGATGACCCGCCGTCCGGACGAAGTGCGCATGATCATGATCGACCCCAAAGTGGTGGAACTGAGCAACTACACCAAGATCCCGCACATGATGCACCCTGTGGTTCATGACATGAAGAAGGCCGAGGCTATCTTGGCCTGGGCTGTGGAGAAAATGGAGGAGCGCTATGAAATCCTGCGGCGGGCCCGGGTGAGAAACATCGCCGGCTACAACGAACTGGGCCAAGAAGAGATCCTCGACCGCGTTGAACTGGCCCCTGGAGAAGATGCCAGTCAATTCCCGGGAAAAATGCCGTTCATTGTCATCTTTATCGATGAAATGGCCGACCTGATGATGACCATGAAAAAAGAGGTGGAAGGGCACATTATCCGCCTGGCGCAAAAGTCGCGGGCCGCGGGGATTCACCTGGTTGTGGCCACGCAAAAACCCACGGTGGATGTCATTACCGGATTGATCAAGTCCAATTTACCCGCGCGAATTTGCTTCAAGGTTGTGAACAAATCCGATAGCCGGGTGGTCCTGGACGAAATGGGCGCGGATAAATTGCTGGGCAAGGGCGATATGCTCTTCCTTCCCCCAGGAACCAGTTCCCTGATTCGGGCCCAAGGCACCTTCGCTTCAGACCGGGAAATCACCCGAGTGGTGGAAACTTTGGAAGGAGATCCGTGTTACGCTCAGGAACTCATGACACTGGAAACCCGGGAGGAAAGGGAGAACACGAAACTGGGGAGTGAACGGCTCAGCGACCGCGATGAGCTTTATGAATCCGCGGTGGATGTCGTCATTCGGGAAGGGCGCGGGAGTGTTTCCCTGTTGCAACGGACCCTGGGCGTGGGCTACGGCCGGGCGGCCCGGCTGATTGATTACATGGCAGAAGATGGAATCGTCGGGGCGTACAACGGGAGTTCTGCCAGGGAAGTGGTCATGTCTCTGGAACAATGGGAACAACACAAGCGCGAGAACCAATCCGCCGTTTCCAACTCCTTCTAAATCAGGATAAATTGAGGACGATTCTTGTCCTGCCTCGGCGCCAGCTCAAGGGCTGGGGCAGCCCGCATGGGCATAGGATTGCTCCAGCAAGGAACCCCTGGCCCAACCCATGGGTCCGAAGATTCACCTTCAAAAGCGCATGCAAGAGATAAATGTTTAGGGCAATGCCTGGCAAAAAAAAGCAGGTGTTCACCAAATCCTGGCGAACACCTGCTTCAGAAAACTTTCCAACTCGAAAAAACGGTTATTACTTTTTCAAGGCCGCGCCGTAACGGTCAGCCACAGCTTTCCAATTAACTAAATTCCACCAGGCCGCCAGGTAATCCGCTCTGCGGTTCTGGTATTTCAAATAGTAGGCATGCTCCCACACATCAATTCCCAGAACGGGAGTTTCATTCTGCATGAGCGGGCTATCCTGGTTAGGGGTTGAAAGGGTTTTCAATTTCCCGGTTTTATCCACAACCAACCAAGTCCAGCCGCTGCCGAACCGGGTCATTCCTCCCTGATTGATCACCCCTTTGAATTTATCGAAACTGCCAAAGGATTCGTCGATGGCTTTTCCCAGGGCGCCCGAGGGGTCCCCGCCGCCCTTGCCCGACATGATTTCCCAATAAAGGGTGTGGTTGAAATGGCCGCCCAAGTTATTGATCACGCCTTGGCGAATGGCAGCAGGAATTTTGTCCAGGGAAGTGAGCAAGGCCTGCCCCAAATCCAACAGGTCCTTTTTGCCCTCAAGTAATTTATTCACATTGGTGACATAGGCCCGATGGTGTTTGTCCCAGTGGATTTCCACCGTCTTGGCATCGATATGCGGTTCCAGAGCATCAAAGGCATACGGAAGTTTCGCCAATTGGAAGGAAACATCGGCTTGCAAGGCAAAGGCGTTTCCGGCACCTGCAGCGGCCAGCGCCACCCCCGAGGCGGCTAAAAAACTTCTTCGGGTTGTTTTGCAATTCATTCTTCCACTCCATGATTTTCAAGTATTTTCTGTTCAACAAACTTAAACCACTCACGATGAGCATAACATCCTTGAAAATCCTTTCCAGTACCTCCCAAGCAATTCTTGAAATTAAAGTTGATGGCTTCCTAAATTTACTTGCAAACCCTGCCATTTCCGGTAGTTATGAACCAACTAGTCTGCCTGATTTTGATGGCAGAACGGAAGTACTCCCCTCGATTTACTTTTTGGAGATTTGCATCGTGTCAACCATCACGCTCAACTCAGAACGCAATCAAACCATCTCACAGAAATCCATCAATACGATTCGAACCTTATCCATGGACGCGGTCCAGAAAGCGAATTCCGGCCACCCGGGAACGCCCATCGCCTTGGCGCCGGTCATGTACACCCTGTGGCAAAAATATTTGCGCTTCGATCCCGCCGACCCAATCTGGCCGAACCGCGACCGCTTTGTCCTCTCGGCCGGGCACGCCTCCATGTTGATCTATTCCACACTTCACCTGGCCGGGGTGAAGCAGGTGAGCGCAGATTACAAAATTCTTGATTCCCTGGCAGTCAGCCTGGATGAAATCAAGAGGTTCAGGCAGATTGACAGCAAAACTCCGGGACATCCGGAATATCGTTGGACCAGCGGCCTGGAAACCACCACCGGCCCGCTGGGCCAGGGTCTCGCCAACGCAGTGGGCATGGCCATCGCGGAAAGGTACTTGGCTTCCTATTTCAACCGACCCGGCTTCGAATTATTCAACTACCGGATTTACAGTATTTGCGGCGACGGCTGCATGATGGAAGGCATTTCCAACGAAGCCGCTTCTTTGGCCTCCCACCTCAAGTTGTCCAACCTCTGCTGGATTTACGACAACAACCGAATCACCATTGAGGGCTGCACTAGCCTGGCGTTTTCCGAGGATGTCGCCACCCGCTTTGTCGGCCTTGGCTGGAATGTGGTTCGCGTTGCTGATGCCAACGACACCGACATGTTGGAACGGGCCATCAACACTTTCCACCACACGACAGACCGGCCCACCTTGATCATCGTCGACAGCCATATTGCTTATGGTGTCCCTGAAAAACAGGATCACCACTCCGCCCATGGCGAACCCCTTGGCGACAAGGCCATCAAGGCTGGGAAAATCAATTACGGTTGCGATCCGGAAAAAACTTTCGATGTGCAACCAGGAGTGTACGAGCATTTTCAGGAGCTTCTCGGCAAACGGGGCGCCACTTTGAATGCCGAATGGAAAAAGCTCTTCCAGGAATACCAAAAAGCGCATTCGGAACTGGCCCAGCAATTGGAACTCATGGAAAAGCGCGAGTTGCCCCAAGAATGGGACAAGGATATTCCCGTTTACCCGGCCGACCCCAAGGGAAAAGCCGGTCGTATTGCATCCGCCGAAGTTTTGAACGCGATTGCACCCCGTGTGCCCTGGCTCATGGGCGGCGCCGCTGATCTAGCGCCCAGCACCAAAACCCGCCTGGTTTACAAAATAGATGGCAAGGAAGCTGCTGGAGATTTCCAGGCAGGTTCTTACGGTGGCCGAAACATGCATTTTGGCATTCGCGAACATGCCATGGGCGCCATTATCAACGGCATGGCCTTGAGCAAAATCCGGCCCTATGGTTCTGGCTTCCTCATTTTCAGCGATTATGGCAGGGCTTCGATCCGGCTCGGGTCCATCATGGAAATCCCCGTCCTTTACATCTTCACACATGATTCCATCGGCGTGGGAGAAGACGGCCCAACCCACCAGCCGATTGAGCACCTGGCCTCCTTGCGCGCCATGCCTGGGCTTACCATTCTTCGGCCTTGCGATGCCAACGAGGTGGCTGAATCCTGGCGAATAATCATGAAAGTTAAGCATGAACCGGTGCTATTGATTTTAACGCGGCAGGATCTGCCGACCTTGGATAGGTCAAAATACGCCCCGGCGTCCGGTGTCGCCAAGGGCGCTTATATCCTCGCCGACGCTCCCGGGGGCAAGCCCGATATCATCCTGATGGCCACTGGCAGCGAAGTTTCGCTGGTGGTCGAGGCGCATGAAAAACTCCTCGCCGAAGGCGTCAAGTCCCGCGTGGTCAGCATGCCTTCGTGGGAACTGTTTGAACACTATTGCGCCAAAAACCCCGGCTACCGGGAAGAAGTTTTCCCCTCCAAGGTGCGAACCCGCCTGGCGGTGGAAATGGCCGCGGCCTTTGGTTGGGAACGCTACACCGGTTTAGATGGCGACATCTTGGCCATGCGTTCTTTCGGCGCTTCCGCGCCTTTGAAAGCGCTCCAGCAGAAATTCGGCTTCACCCTGGATAATGTCCTGGCCAGAGCCAAGAAGTTGCTGGCTGGAGGCGCGAAAAGCTAACTTCTAATGGCTGGCCCCGCACCATGACCATTTACGAAAAAGCCCTGGAGTATATTCAACCCGACGATGTGGTCGGGCTTGGGTCCGGCCGAGCTTCCGTAGCTTTTATCAAGATGTTGGGCGAGCGCGTTAAAAGCGGATTAAAAATTTCCGGGGTTCCCACCTCCGAATCCTCGGCGGCCCTTGCTGTTCAACTGGGAATCCCACTGGTATCTTTGGAAAACCATGTGGGGAAAATCCGCTGTGCCGTGGACGGGGCAGACGAGGTCGATCCCCAGTTAAACCTTATCAAAGGTTACGGCCGGGCTCTGGTCCGGGAAAAGATAATCGCCGCCTCGGCCAATTTTTTAATTGTCCTGGTGGGCCAGGAAAAGCAAGTACCCAAACTCGGCAGCAGGGGCAAGTTACCTGTGGAGGTGGTTCCTTTTAGCGCCCCTCTGGTTAAGGACCGGCTTGAGAAATTGAATATCCCGGCCAACCTTTGGACGCAGGAGGGGAAACCGGGCATTACGGACAATGGCAATTGGATTTTGGATTGCCAAATCAAACCACAGGAAGACCCAAGCCGGTTGGAGGAAGCAATTCTGGCCATCCCGGGAGTTGTGGATACCGGGTTCTTTCTGGGAATGGCTGGTGTTGTTTTGACTGGTAACGACGATTTCAAGCTGGTCAGTGAGTCGTATCCCAAATGATCCTTTAACTTCTCAAGGAGAGATTTCCATGCAAATGGGCATGATTGGTTTAGGCAGAATGGGCGGCAACATGGTGGAGAGGCTTATCCGAGCAGGGCATTCCTGCGTGGTATTCGACCGCAGCCAGGAATCGGTGCGGAAATATGAAACCAAGAATGCTACCGGAGCATCTTCACTTGCTGATTTTGTTAAAAAGCTCAGGAAGCCCCGGGTCGCTTGGGTCATGGTGCCCAGTGGCAAACCCACCGAGGCCACCGTTATGGAACTGGCAGCACTCATGGAACCCGGTGACATTATCATCGACGGCGGAAACTCCTTTTACAAGGATGATGTGCGCAGGTCCAAGGAACTGAAGAAGAGCGGAATTCAGTATGTCGATGTCGGCACTAGTGGCGGCATTTGGGGCATTGACCGCGGCTACTGCATGATGGTGGGCGGGCCCAAGGAAGCCCTGCAGCATATTGATCCGATTTTAAAGACCTTGGCTCCTGGGATAGGAAACATTGAACGCACTCCCGGGCGGGAAAAAATCGGCGGCACAGCCGAGGAAGGTTATCTCCATTGCGGCCCTGCCGGCGCAGGGCACTTTGTTAAAATGATTCATAATGGCATTGAATACGGCCTGATGCAGGCCTACGCCGAGGGGTTTGATATCATTCGCAACGCTAATTCCGAACAACTTCCGGAAGAACATCGATTCGAATTCAATTGCGGCGACATCGCGGAAGTTTGGCGCCGGGGCAGCGTCGTAGGGTCCTGGTTGCTCGATCTCACCGCCATGGCGCTAACTGAAACTCCAAGCTTGAGCACCTACAGCGGATTCGTTCAGGATTCCGGCGAAGGGCGCTGGACGGTCATGGCTGCCGTCGAGGAAGCTGTACCCGCGGATGTCCTTACCTCCTCGCTTTACGCACGATTCCGTTCGCGGCAGGAACACACCTTTGCGGAAAAAGTTCTCTCTGCAATGCGCTTCAAGTTTGGCGGACATGTGGAAAGGCCGACTGGCGGGTAAGTATGGGAATTGCTCTTGAAGCATGAACCAAGGCGGCCAGCAATGGCCGCCGAGGGTTTTTCCCGGCCCAAGGAACTGGCTTATGGGATCGAAAAGAATCATTACCAACTACGCGTCGCCGGGGGAAGTAGCCCTGGCAGGCGCGTTGATGTTTCGCGAAACAGCCAAGGAATCCTTGGAAAAACAGGGCCGGTTTCTGGTGGCCCTTTCCGGCGGCAGCACTCCGAAGGGAATGTTCGGCATTTTGGCCCAACCTCCCTTCCAGGATGCCTTCGATTGGGCGAAGTGCCATTTATTCTGGAGTGATGAAAGGTCGGTTCCTCCTGACCACGCTGATTCCAACTTCAAGATGGCCTATGACCACCTGTTAACCAAAGTTCCCATTCAACACGATCAGGTACACCGCATGAAAGGGGAAGCCGGGGATTTAGGCCAGGCGGCCCGGGAGTACCAGGAAACCATCGCCAGAGTTTTGGGAAATACCCAGGGCCCCGCGTCGCCTCCTGCTTTTGACTTGATTTACCTCGGCATGGGTGGCGATGGCCACACCGCTTCCCTTTTTCCGCATACCACAGCGTTGAAAGAAACTCAGGCTTGGGTGGTTTCCAATGTTGTTCCTAAACTCAACACAACCCGCCTGACCTTCACTTATCCTTTGATCAACAGCGCCCGCAAGGTAGTGTTTCTTGCTGCCGGCAAGGACAAAGCCTCTCCATTGGCAAGGGTGCTGGAGGGTCCGCCCGACTGCGAGAATTACCCCTCGCAAGGAGTTCAAACGGTGAATGGAATTGTCTATTGGCTGATCGACCAAGACGCCGGAGGGCAACTTTCGCCAGAGACCCTTTCCAACAAGGGGAATGCATGAACTTGGAAAAACCGCTTCTGGCGCCATCCATTTTGGCCGCCGACTTTTCTTGCCTGGGGGAGCAAATCCGCCAGGCCGAAGCCGCCGGGGCTAACCGCATCCACATTGATGTCATGGATGGGCAATTCGTGCCCAATATCAGCTTTGGCATCCCGGTGATTCAATCCATTCGCAAAGTTTCAAAAATCCCCTTTGAAACCCACCTCATGATCAACACTCCCGATCTTTTATTGGAGGAATTCGCCAATGCCGGTTCCGACACTCTGATCGTGCATGTGGAAAACACTCCGCACCTTCACCGTACGGTGCAGCGGATCAAGGGATTAAAAAAGAAAGCGGGAGTGGCATTGAACCCTGCCACGCCGTTGGGGACGATAGAAGAAATTCTCCCTGAGCTCGACCTGGTACTCATTATGACAGTGAACCCTGGATTTGGCGGGCAGAAGTTCATTCCCGCAACGCTGGAGAAAATTCGGCGGCTCAGTGAGCAATTGCTGGCCAGAAAATTAAGCCCGGAAATCGAAGTAGATGGCGGGGTGGACGAAACCACCGCGCCGCAAGTGGTTCGTGCAGGCGCCAGGGTATTGGTCGCGGGTTCCGCAGTCTTTGGCCACCCTCAGGGAATTGCCGAAGGGATGAGACGCCTTTCCATTTAGATTCCTTCATGCTTGGTTATCCTCACACAAAAAGGAAGAAGAATGATTCTTGCGGGAGATATTGGCGGCACGAAAACAGTGCTAGGTCTTTTCCAGGAGGACAAGGGGCATACGGGCTGCATTCGCCAGGCAGTGTTTCCCAGCAAAGGCCACAAAAGCCTCGAGGAAATTCTGGAAAAGTTCTTGATTGGGGAAAAAAATCTGGCCATTCAAGCGGGATGTTTCGGCGTCGCGGGCGCGGTTCTGGAAGGCAAGTGCCAAACCACCAACCTGCCCTGGCAACTCGATGAAAATCACCTGGCGCAATTCATCCAGGCCAGGCAAGTCAGGTTGCTCAACGATCTGGAATCGGCGGCCTTTGGCATGCTCTTTCTCCAACCAGAGGAATTGCTCCCGCTCAACCCGGAGGCCCAGGGCAAGCGAAAAGGCAACATCGCTGTCCTGGCAGCAGGCACCGGGCTGGGGGAAGCAATCCTTTTTTGGGATGGAGAAATGCACCATCCCTCAGCTTCCGAAGGAGGCCACACGGACTTTGCCCCTTCTAATGAAATCGAGTACCAACTGTGGAAGTGGCTTTCAGGTCGCTTCCCCGGCCATGTCAGCTACGAAAGAACTCTCTCCGGTCCAGGGATCTTGAATGTTTTTCATTTCCTGACGGAAACGGGCCAACATTCCGCCAGTCCAGGGTTAATAGAAAAGCTCAAGTCCCCAGGTGATGCCAGCGCCTTGGTGGCGCAAGCCGCCCTGGAGAAATCCGATTCCGCGGCCATGGCGACCATGGATTTGTTTTGCTCCATCTATGGCGCAGAGGCAGGGAACCTGGCGCTGAAGTGTTTATCCTCCGCAGGAGTATTCATCGGTGGGGGAATCGCCCCCAAGATCCTGCCCATTCTAAAAAATGGCAAGTTCCTTGAGGCCTTTTATGCCAAAGGCAGGTTTTCCTCCCTCATGCGCTCCATGCCCATTTCACTGGCGTTGAATCCCCAGGCGCCCCTGATCGGCGCGGCCAATTATGCCTGCAGGATGGCAAACAAATCCTCCTGATTTCCAAACTGCAGCTTGCCTGCGGTGCATTGTCCGTTCAAGATGTTTTCTAGTTTTCACCTCGAGGCCAGATTAATGAAGTCCCAAGAACAACAGCGGTTACTGGAAATACAGGATGATGTCACCGGGTGGAGGCGCTGGGGGCCTTATGTTGGTGAACGCGCCTGGGCCACCGTGCGCGAGGATTACAGCACCAACGGCGATGCCTGGGGCTACCTGCCCCATGAACTGAGCCGGAGCAAGGCCTACCGTTGGGGTGAAGATGGCATTGCCGGTATTTGCGACCGCTACCAGTTGCTCTGCTTTGCCCCGGCATTCTGGAATACGAATGACCCAATTATTAAGGAACGCCTATTTGGACTGACCTCTGCTGAGGGAAATCATGGCGAAGATGTCAAGGAATACTACTTTCACCTGGACAACACGCCGACCCATTCCTACATGAAATACCTCTACAAGTATCCGCAAAGGGCTTATCCATACCAGGACCTGGTGGAAACAAACCGTGGAAGGAACGGCAAAGGGAAGGAATACGAATTACTCGACACCGGGATATTCGACGAGGACCGCTATTTCGATATTGTCATCGAGTTCGCCAAATCTTCCCCGGAAGAATTTTGTATCCGCATCGAGGCCTTCAACCGGGGCCCAGACCCTGCCCCCCTGCACATACTTCCGCATTTGTGGTTTCGCAACACCTGGGCCTGGGGCAAGGTCGCCGATCCCGAACCAGTCATTCGTAAAGGACAGGAAGGCCCGGGGTTTCTCAGCATTATCACCGATGACACGCATTTGTCCGCGCCGCCAACCATCCCTTCGTATTACAAACTCGGACCCCGTGTTTTGTATGGCCCCCGCGGTGGCGCATGCCTGTTCACTTACAACGAAACCAATGGCCCAACGGTTTTCGGCCCAGGAAATCTCTCGCGCAAGCCCTTTGTCAAAGACGCCTTTCACGAATTCATCCTTCACGGGAAGAAAACCATCAATCCGGCCCAAGAAGGGACCAAAGCGGCGCTTCATTATGTTTTTCCCGCGGTCCCCCCTGGTGGCTCGCAGGTTTTGCATCTCCGCCTTTCAGACAACATCACTTTGAAAAAGCCGTTGGCTGATGTCGACGCCATCATCCAAACCCGCAGGAATGAAGCCGATGATTTCTACAATTCCATTCATCCGCCTCGCGCCACCGAGGACGAAAAAAGAATTCAAAGGCAGGCCTTTGCCGGATTGCTCTGGACCAAACAAAACTACATCTTTGATGTGGAAAAATGGCTAGAGGGCGACAATCCGGATTCACCCCCGCCCGCGGAAAGAAAAACTGTTCGCAATCAGCACTGGCGCCATTTGAATTCCCTGCGGGTCATGATCCCGTGCGAGAAATGGGAATACCCCTGGTTTGCAGCCTGGGATCTGGCATTCACCTGCCCGGCCATAGCGCTGGTTGATGCTCGATTCGCCAAGGAGCAGCTTTACTTCCTCCTCTTCGAGCAGTTCCAGCATCCCAACGGGCAAATTCCCGCCTACGAGTGGGAATTTTCCGACCTGAATCCGCCGGTGCATGCCTGGTCCGTCTGGCGTGTTTACAACATGGACCGCATCCGCTCGGGAAAACCTGACCGCGACTTCCTGGAACGCTGTTTCCACAAATTGATGATCAACTTCGCCTGGTGGGTGAACAAGGTGGACAGCCAGGGCAATAACATTTTTGAAGGCGGCTTCCTCGGAATGGACAACATTACCGTGATGGACCGCAGCACAAAAATGCCCGACGGATCGGTTTTGGAACAATCGGACGCCGGCGGCTACATGGGAATGTTTTGTTTGAACATGATGCGGATCGCATTAGAACTTGCCCGGGAAAACCGTGTTTATGAAAGCCTGGCCATCAAGTTTTTGCAGCACTACGCCTACATTGCCGGCGCCATGAAGCACATGGGTGGCCGCGACTACCAACTTTGGGATGAAAAAGACGGCTTCTTTTACGATGTCTTGCGCTTCCCCAACGGCACCTTCAGGAAATTCCGCCTCCGTTCCCTGGTAGGGTTAGTGCCTCTCTTCGCAGTCGAACGCCTGGAAATGGATTGGATCAAGCCGTTCAAGGAATTTACCAGCGCCTTCCAATGGTTCATCAAGAACCGTGAAGACCTGGTCAAGAATGTGATCCACCGCGTTGACGAGGATGGACAAGTCACTTACGCCCTGACCATTGTCGACAAGGAACAACTCACCCGCCTGATGCACCGGCTATACAACCAATCGGAATTCCTTTCGGATTATGGCATTCGCAGCTTGTCCAAGGCGCACCAGGACAACCCCTTTGTTTTCCAAAACATCTGCGTGGGGTATGAACCAGCGGAAAGTGACAGCAAATTGAAAGGGGGCAACTCCAATTGGCGCGGCCCCATCTGGTTCCCTACTTCATTCTTGTTAATCGAGTCGATCCGCAAGTTGGGAAAGGCCTTCGGACCCCGTTTTGCCGTCAGCACCCCGGCAACCAATGGCCAGCCGATTTCCTTCCAGATCATGGCCCGCGACCTGGCTGACCGGTTGATCGGGATCTTCGCCAGAAACGAGGAGGGAAAACGACCCGTGCATGGCGAATATCAAAAGTTTCAATCCGATCCCAATTGGCAGGATTTGCTTTGCTTTTACGAGTATTTCAATGGGGATACGGGGGCTGGCCTCGGCGCTCCGCACCAAACTGGCTGGACTGGGCTTGTTGCCTCCCTAATTGACGAGTGGCGGCAATAATGCCTTGTTTTCCAGGCTGTCATCCACGGATAGAAATGTCCCCATCTGGCACAGATAGAAATGTCCCCATTAAGCTGCTTTCAAAGGAGGCAGCCAATGGAGACGATAACGATGAGTCGGAAGGAAATGTCACGGTTGGAGTGGATGGAGAAGGTGAAGCGGAAAGAGCTTTCACTT
>SHZZ01000014.1 GCA_009692005.1 Gemmataceae bacterium
GACGAACGTTATCAGCCGGGCCAGCGCGTGCGGCATTGGGTCAAAAGAAAACGCGGACTCGCCTTGACCGCGATTGTGTCGGATTTCAAGCCCGGCACACCCGATCGCGGCCACGGCGACCTCGTCGGCGCCGTCGAATTCAGTTGCCAACAAGCGGACGGAACCGTTTCGCCCATTGGCTGGATCAGCAGCTGGACCGATGCGGAACGCAGGGCCATGACGGCGATGGACGCTGCCGGTCGGGTTGTCCTGAATCCGGATTATCTTCAGAAGAAGGCCATCATCACCGGCCAGGACCTGTCCGCCCGCTCACGGCGATTGCGCCATGCACGATTGGTTTGCTGGCTTGACGCTTGAGCGCCGCCTTTCTCATTCCCCGATTTTTCGCCAGGTTCTTGACACGGGCCCCCGTTCACGATAGAAACTGCTTGAGTTTACAGGCGCTAGGCTTCGGCGAAAGACAGGGGTGAGGCCACAAAGAACCTAGCGTTTGCGTTTTCACGAGTCCAGGCTGTTGCACATCTCGCTGTCTTGGGAACCCCTCCAATGACACGGCTTGTCCATTAGGCTCATGTCCCGAAGGGACAGAGGCAATGGTGCGCCGTGAAATTGAAGCAGGCCAAGAATCCCCAAGGCAATCCCTCAAACAGTGCCCGTAGTTCTCCAGCGTTTTCGGTCGGCGTCATCCGTGCCGACGAACTCTACACCTTGAGCGAGTTCAAGCGTCGGCTTGAATTTACCAATGCCACCTTGCGTTCTGCCCGCCGGGCCGGGTTGCGCGTGTATTACGCGCATAAGCGCGGCTTCGTCCTCGGCCGGGACTGGATCGACTACGTAATCAAATCTGCTGGCCACCCGGACGGAGAACGGAGGTGTGGCCATGCGTAACGGAAGGCCAAAAATCAAGCTGACTCGTCGACCAGGGAGCCGGAATTTTGTCTTGCGGTTCGAAAACCCGGTCACCGGCAATGAGGAACAACGTTCAACGGGGACTTCCAACAAGAAGGAAGCCCAGCGAATCGCTGGCGAACTGCGCAGCGAACTTGCCGATGGACGATACCACCGAGATTCCGGGGTTTCCTGGGAGGAATTTCGGGATCGGTACGAAGCCGAGCATCTGTCCAGTCTGGCAGACATGACGTTGAAGAAGTACGACACCGTACTGGACCTGGTCGAGGAGGTGCTCAAGCCCAAGAGAGTATCGGAGCTGACCGCGGATCGAATCAGTTCATTTGTCGCCAAGATTCGTAACGGCGAAAGGACGGAAAGCACAATCGCTGGCTATCTGCGGCATTTGCGAGCGGCCTTGAACTGGGCCGCGAACGTCGGGATTCTGCTTCAAGCTCCCAAGATCAACAAGCCGCAACGTGCCAAGGTCTCCAATAAGGCCAAAGGACGAGCGCCGACATCCGAAGAATTTCAAAAGATTCTGGAGACCGTTCCAGCAATCGTCGGCGAAAAGCGAGCGCCGTCTTGGCGACATCTCATCGAGGGCTTGTGGTGGTCAGGCCTTCGCCTTGGTGAAGCCCTTGAACTCTCCTGGGACCGAGACGACAAGTTGCGCCCTGTTCTCACCCAAGAACATCCATTGTTTCAGATTCCGGCAGAACTCGAAAAAGGGCACCGAGATCGCCTCATCACCCTTGCTCCGGAGTTCGCGGAACTCTTGCTGAAAACGCCTGCCGCGGAGCGCTCCGGTTTTGTGTTCAATCCGAGGCCTGAGCGCGAGGGTAACCGTCGCCTCACGATCATTCAGGTGACGAGGATCATTTCCCGAATCGGGAGAAACGCGGCGATCCTCGTCCGCACCGATGTGAAAACGGGCAAGAAGAAATATGCCTCGGCACACGACTTCCGCCGTGCCTTCGGCGACCGGTGGGCGCTCCGGGTCATGCCAGCGGTCTTGATGGTGATGATGCGGCACGAAAGCATCGGTACAACGATGCAGTTTTACGTCGGCAGGAGTGCCCAGGCTACCGCCGACGTGGTTTGGCAGGCGTATGCCCGTGTCACAACAGCAATCGGCAAAGAAAAAGGTGACAGTTTGGGTGACAGTGGGCCAAAATCAGCCAAAAATGGCGACTCGCCAAAAGGAGGCCAATGATGCAAGTGGCTTTCTTGAAAGCAGATGCGTCAAAACTGAAAAAGAGGCCCCTCCCGGATTCGAACCGGGGATAGCGGATTTGCAATCCGCGGCCTTACCACTTGGCGAAGGGGCCGTGTAAGCGGTGGTATCTTAATGACATCGTAGGGTAGGGTCAACAAATCTTGAAGGTAGCAACCCTGGAAGCAGGGCCAAGTTGGCCGGGGAAAAACCGGGAAGGAGGTGGATGATTAAAATCTTGAAAACCGAAGGGGTAACTGAAATTAAACCGGCTGCCCTTGCGTATCGGTTGATTTCTCACCCAGTTGTTTTTCGCGTTCATGGATTGCATCGAATATTTCCTGACGATGCACAGGCACATCCTTGGGCGCAACAATGCCCAAGCGAACCTTGTCGCCACGAATCTCCACCACCGTAACGGTGATGTCGTTATTAATAACGATGCACTCGTTTTTCTTTCTGGACAGGACCAACATGGATCTGTCCTCCCCTTGGTTGGGGTAAACCCCGGCGCCGACAATTCAATTTCCGCAAACGGCGAGGGAGCGATGCGGAAAAAACCAAGGTAAAAACCTTGGCAGTCGAATCGGGATACCCACTTGCGCCAAATTGCCTACCGCGCTGACAGTGTGGCAATCCGTAATCCGTAAGGAACTCGCTATAATTATGCTATCAGCAAGAATTTAGGAGGTCAAGGAATAATAGAGCAAAATACTGGTTAAAATGCAAAATTGTTAAAATGAGGGATATTGATAAATTCCGACCTTTACCGAGAACGAAGGCGCGTACTTCGCAAGTAATAATCCGCCAAAATCGCCACGGTTTGATTCGGGTCTGACCGCGCCATTTGGTCCATTCGGTCGCTCAAATCGACGGTTTCGAGATTGCTCATGACGCGCAAAGCGGCGACGCGCACGGCCGGCGAAGGGTCGTGGCTCAACTTCCTCAGCCAGACACTGGCATCGATATCGGGATCCTCCAATAAAGAATCGAGAACTTGCAACCGGCGGGTGGCAGCCGGGTCGGTCAGGAGTTTTCCCAGGCGTATTTGTTCCGGCTTCAACCCCCGGGCAATCAGCGCTGCCTCGCACAGAGAACGAGTTTCTGGGTCGGCATCATGAAGGGAGGGGAGAAGATTATCGACGCTGACTTGTTCCAGGGCTGGGGCGCAGGCGATCATGGCGGCGCGGCGGACTTCCGCCGAACGGTCTTGCAGGCAATTAGCTATTTGTGGGATCTCACCTATGCCATTTACCAGAGTCCATTGAATGGCCTTGATTTTCAGCTCCGAACTACCCTTATCCAGAACATGACGCGTCACTTCATGCAAACGGGTTTTCATTTCATTTGAGGCAACCGGCGCCAGTTTCCTGGCGATTTCCAGGGCCGGTTCCATGGCCTCGGGATTTCCCCGGTGAATAGCCTCGCCCAGCATCAAGCGAGTGGATTCCCCCAGAAGAGGCAAGGATTTTTCCGGCTGATCCCTGGGAATCCAGGCAAAGACCTGGCGAAGCACCTCCGCCTGTGCGGAATTTGAAAAACCGCTGAAGCGCAAAGTCAGGCGGGAAAGACAGCGGCTGGAAGGGGGAGATGATAACCCTCCCCAGGAGTCGATTAGTTTTGCCAAGGCTTGAACCAGGTCCCTGGCCTGAGTGGGTTGCGCCTGGTCGAGATGATCGAGGAGGGGGAATTGGGCGTTTTCCCCAAGCCGCGCCAGGGATTCGAGGCAGGAATTCTTTTCTGGCCCTTGGGCGTGCAAGAGGTTGCGGGTCAGGTACCAACCGAGGAGATAATCGCGCTGCCACCAGCCGAGGCCGATCAAAGTTGGGCAAACGACCAGGAGGGAAAGCACAGCCATGAACTTCAGCGACTTCAACATTAAACGACCCGGGAAGGAAAAAGGAGTCAAGCCAGGAAAGGGATGCTGCCAATTCGGTTAAGAAAAGGCAAGACGAGGGCGGAAGAAGGAAAAAACGGAAGAATCATTGAATCCGGTATTTTCGGAAATCGATGAATGATGGGAAAAGAAACCCTGTGCTTTGAGGCGGGGTGTTTTGGAGAGACCCATGCGCGATTATTCCCATTTTGCCCTTGTTTCCCTCTTTCTCTTTGGATGGGACTTTTCAGCTTTGGGCCAGGGGGAAAAAGCTGAAAAGAAGCCCGCGGGATCGTGGCCAGGCTCCGTCCGGGTGGCTACCCGCTTCACGGAATTGAAATCCACTTCCTTCACTCATCTTGATCCCAAGGAAATGGAAAAAATCCTCGATGTTTTTCAGTCGCCCACGATAAAAGTGCAAGGGCCTTGCGAGGAATTTACCGCCCAGCCCGATTTGTACGAATGGCTTCTGGAAAACCCCGACAAGGTCGTTTCCCTATGGCGGCTGCTGGGAGCCCAATGCGCCAATATTGAACGGGAAGGGTCAGGCGGCTTCGTCTCCGCGGATGGCAAAGGCACCCGGATGGAATTCCGTCTCTTGCTGGCGAAAAAGGGTTTGCGCGTCTGGCACGCTTCCGGGAATGGCAAATTGGCCCCCCTGCTTCCCGCTGTGCCAGTCGAGGCGTTGGTGGTCCTGCATTACCAGGCGGAAAAAGGCGAGCGCATCAAGCAGCAATTGACGGTTTACGCCAAGACGGACAGCAAGGCCGCGGCGCTGATCACCAGGGTCTTGGGCGCTTCGGTTCCCATGGCGACCCAAAAGGTTATCAGCCAGATGCAAATGTTTTTTGGCGCCATGGCCTGGTACCTGGAAAAGCATCCAGAGCGAGGCGAAAACTTGCTGAAAGCGGTTCTGGTCACCCAGACTGGCAAGCCTGGTTCTTGATTTATTTTTCCAGAGTGAGCAGGGAAAACTGAATTTTACTTTGTGAATCCCGACCAAGGGGGAAAGTGAAATCCTGGCGGGAAAGCAACATCCAACCCTCTGGAATGGTGGGCGAGGATGCCGCGGATGTGTCGCCTCCGGGCGGGCGCGGGGGAAGCCAAAACCAAGAGACGGGGCTTTTTCCTTCAAGGGGAAATTCTCCCGGGTGAAAGACAACTTTATTACCTCCCCGGCGCAAATACCATTCGATGGAGGGGTCGATCTGGCCAGCCTCCCGCGTCACTTGAAGCGGGTTGCCTGAATCGATTTTTGCAACCATAGTTTGAATCGCTGAACGAGTTAGTTCATCCCCGGTAGTTTTGTAAGGCTTCAACCAATCTCTCGCGGCTTGGCCCAATCCCAGGGCAAACAGCGCCAGGAATAGAACAATTCCCAATGCCGGGAATACCTTTTTTACCAAAATGGTTCGCAGGAAAAAAGCCAATCCCAGGCCAGCCAGCAGACAAATAGAAGGCGCCAGGTGCTGGGCCACTCGAGCGCTGCCTCCGTAAGGAAACCGTCCTGGCAGGGCTGCCAGGAGGGTCAAGAAAAACGGGGCAAGCAGGAGGAAGAGGAAGGGCCATTTGCTTTTTCTGGCCAGGGAGAAAATACCGGCGAGAAAGAGAACCATAGTAAGGCTGCTGCCACCATCACGGCTTCCCACCGGGTAGGCGCTGAGGTTTCCCGCGTGAGTTTGCGCCAGCCAGGGGAAAAAGAATAAAGGGTTGGCGGGGGGGAAAGTGGCATCCCAGTAGGCAAGGTGTTTGGCCTGTTCATTTTGAAACTGGTTTTTCCCCACCAGGGAGTAATGGAGGAAAAAAGAAAGGGAGATGGCCAGAAAAGAAATTATCGCGGGGAATAGAACCCTGCGGTTTTGGCGGAGATGCACGGCCGGGACAAGAACAGCGGCCAGCGCCGTGAATACCGCAGGAAAGGAAAGGGAAATCAAAACGGGAGAGCCAAGCGCCAGCAGCCAAAGAGGCTTGGGGCGGGCTTTCAACGCCTGTGCGCCTGCCCATAAAAAGAGAACGGAAGCCAATAGGTCGGTGGCGTAAGGTTTCACCTCGCAGGCATGGCGAATGGGATAATAGGAAACCGCCAGGATGGCGACGGCCCAGAGAGAAGCCAAGCCCGGGGCGATTATTTTTGCCAGGCGGAAAAAGAATAGTAGCGCCAAAATTCCTGCCAGGCAGGGAACCAGGCGCACGGCGGCTTCGCTAAAGCCAAAGAGAAGCGTGACCAATTTCTCCAGCCAGAGAAATCCCAAGGGCGCGACCTGGTAATGGCGCAAGGGTTGAGCCAATTGATCAAAGGTTCGCTCTTCCAAATTGAGAGCGATAAAGGCCTCGTCGCCCCAGAGGGGAAAACCGAGGGCAAAACGCCAAAGCCGCAGGGCAGCCCCCAAAAGGAGAAAAAGAAAGGTCCAAAGGAGAATGCGGTTTCTTAATCTCCCGGGCCAGGGAGAAGAGGAAGCTGATTGAATGGCTGCGCTTTGGCTCATGCGGGAAATCCTTCTCCCTCGGGGAAGAGATTATCGCAAAAAATGGGAACACGGGGGAAGGCAAGTTGACAGGGAAGGAAAGGCAGGGCCGCCACTAAACGGGCTGGCCCTTTTTATCCTCTTTTGGCAATATCGCCCTTTTATCAGTAGGATCTTGCGCAAGGATGTGCAATGGCCTTGGCCATGGAAACCCATCGGCCGCGAATTGATTCGCGCCAGCGGGGTTTGAAAAAGAAATCGTTTTTAGTTTTTTCCCTTCTTGCGATCCTGGCATGGCTGGGATGGCGTCTTTATTACATAGTTGCTGGGGGAAACTTCTACACGGTTAAGCCCGGTTTGATTTACCGCTGTTCCCAGCTTTCCCCTTCCCGACTTGAAAAAACCATTCGCGAGCATGGGATCAAGACCGTGGTCAACCTGCGCGGTTGTTGCGACACGGTGCCCTGGTACTTGGACCAATGCCAGGCGGTTAACGCTTGCGGGATTTCGCAAGAAGACCTGAGTTTTTCTGCCGGCCGGCTGCCTTCCACGAAAACCCTGGCCTTGCTGGTGGATGTCATCGATCATTCGGAAAAGCCCATTCTTTTCCATTGCCACAAAGGGATTGACCGCACGGGAATGGCTGTAACCATGTCCTTGCTCCTTCTGACAGAAACATCCTTCCCTGAGGCGATCAAACAATTGGGGCCTGGGTATGGACATTTGGCGGTGGGCAGGCCGGGACACATCGACGAGTTTTTTGAGTTGTACAGCGCCTGGCTGCAATCGCAGGGATTGACCCACTCGCCGGACATTTTCCGGAATTGGGCCAAAGAGAAATACATCCCAGGCGATTGCCTGGCCCAGTTGACTTGGCAAGATCATTCCAGCTTCATCGACTTGGAAGCGGGGAAGTACAAGGCCCTGAACCTGCGGGCGAAAAATATTTCGCTGAAGCCATGGGTGTTCAAGCCCGGGAGCAACGCCGGGATAAAACTGAAGTGGTTGCTTATTCAAGAAGATGGAAAGACCGCGGCCAGCGGGTTGTCGGGACATTTGCAAGCCAGAGTGAACCCCGGAGAGTCGATCGAATTGGAGTTAGTCCTTCCACCTTTGGAAAAGCCTGGGAAATACCTTCTTCGCGCAGATTTGAATGATCCGCAGCATGCCAGGTTTCACCAAACCGGGTCGGAAATTCTCGAAACCACGGTGGTGGTGCGATGAAAATCAAATCCCTGGTGCGAATTCTCGGCACACTGGCCTTGCTGGCCCTGATTTTTAGAAAAGTCGATCTTGGTCAATTGGCCAACGCTTTTGCCAGTATGAACCCCTGGTATTGGCTGGCCGCCACCGCTTTGCTGGTTACGACCCAGTTCATCAGCGCCTTGCGCTGGAAAGTGATAGCCAATGTCGTTGGCTTTGGCGGCAGTTATGCCCGCTACTCGGCTTACTTTTATATCGGCACGTTTTTTAACCTGGCCTTGCCCACCTCGGTGGGCGGGGATGTGGTCCGCGCCTGGTACCTGGCCTACAACATGCCCGACGGGCCAATACCGAACCGGCGAAGCAAGGCCGCTTTGACCGTGCTGGCCGACCGATTCAGCGGCGTGATGGTGCTGATTTGTATCGCGGCGCTGGCGACGATTTTCAGCCCCGTGGAGTTGCCCGTTTGGGTCCGCGCTTGCGTGGGACTGGTGGCGCTGGTGGCGCTGGTTTTGCTGGCCATGTGGCCTTTGGCAAAAAAGATGGGACAGCGGTTTGCCAAAGTGCAAGTAGTTTTAAACAGTGCGCGCGTGTGGATAAAAAACCGCTGGGCCTTGCTGGCCACCACCGCCATGTCGGTTTGGGTGCAAGTCGCCAGCGTGGTAATTGTTTTGCTAGTAGGCCGCGGGTTGGGCTTGGAAGTTCCCTGGACCTACTATTTCGTGATGATCCCCATAGTCACGCTTATCACCATGCTGCCCATCAGCCTTGGGGGCATGGGGCTGCGAGAAGGGGCGATGGTCTTGCTGCTTAGCCCTTTTGGGGTCGAGCCGGCCAAGGCAGTGGCCTTGTCGGTTTTGTTTTTTTCGGTCTATGCGGCAACGAGTTTGATCGGCCTAGTTTATTACCTGGGAATCAAAACCCGGCCGGGCGTTGGAACTCTTGACCTGGAAAAAGATGCTGAAGGGGTAAGCCCCTTTCCCGCACAGGAGGATGGCCATGGCCTTACTTTCGGTGATCATTCCGCTCAAAGACGAGCGGGATAATTTGCGCCCGCTGCATCAAAGGATCACCAGTTCCCTGGGACCCTATTGTTCCAGGGAGAACCGCTCTGGGACTACCGACTACGAAATCGTTTTCATTGACGATGGCAGCATCGACGGCACCGATTCACTACTGCAAGAAATCGCCGGCGAAGATGAGCGGGTCAAGGTGGTAATCTTGCGCAGGAATTTTGGCCAGACTCCAGCCTTGCAAGCCGGCATCGACCATGCCTCCGGCGACTTAATTGCCACCATGGATGGCGATTTGCAAAACGATCCCGCCGACCTGCCCATGCTGGCGGACAAAATTTCCGACGGCTACGATGCCGTGCTCGGCCAGCGGGCCAACCGACAGGATGGTTTCTGGCTGCGCAAGTTCCCCAGCCTGATTGCCAACTGGGTGATCCGCAAGGTCACCGACTGTTCCATCAAGGACATGGGTTGCACCATTCGGGTATTGAAAAGAAACCTGGCCCAGTCCTTGCCGCTTTACGGCGAGATGCACAGGTTTATTCCTGTATTGGCCCAGATGTGCGGCGGAAAACTGCTGCAGGTGCCGGTGCTGCATCATCCACGCACCGCCGGGAAAACCAAGTACAATCTCACACGCACCTTCCGCGTGATTCTCGACTTGATCACGGTGAAATTCCTGTACTCCTACCTGACGCGGCCGATGCATTTCCTCGGCAGCGCCGGACTGCTTTCCATTTTCCTCGGCAGCTTGAGCCTGATTGGCACTTTAGGGATGAAGTGGGGGCAGGGGACCGACATGACTGGCAACCCACTCTTGCTGTTAAGCGTTTTGCTTGTGTTGGTGGGGGTGCAATTGATTTCCATGGGATTGCTGGGCGAGATAATGACGCGGACTTATTTTGAAAGCCAGGGAAAGCCCTCCTACCTGGTGCGGGAAGCGCTAAATTTGCCTGAACGGGAAAAAGCCAAGGCTGCCTAGAGAAATTACTTGCTCGATTACTCATGGGGCTGGGATGCCTAACCCGGTGGGCAAAAGCAAGGGTCAGGTTTATTAACGCCAACCGGACAAGCCGCCAGGGCGACAAGCCGCCAGGGCGTAAAAAGGCAAAATCATTCCAAAAATAAAGAAGGAACGACGGGCTGTCGTTTTTCCTGAAAATGCGGAAAAAGCCCCCGTGGTGGTGAAATAGGAAAAAGAGGCGGAATTGCCCCCGTCGTGGTAATAAAAATAGACCCCATAGCAAGGTCAAACAGCAGAATCTCCCCAACATGCAAAGTTATTTCTCATCCCGGTGATCGGATTAACCGATTTATCTGGTAGCCAAGGCGGAAGAGCTTTACCGCAAAGGCCGGGTGGAAACTCAAGGGATTGAGCCATCCGGGCCTTAAGGAACTTCCGATAATTGGCCGACTCTCCCCTGTGTGGAAGCCCAAACCCTGATGGCAGTGGCTGCTTTCGGGATGCGGGAAGTCGGCGCGTGAGCCGACACCAGGCTTGGTTTTAAGAGACGGGAACCAGGCGAGGATCAGCACGGGACGGGATGGATGCTTTTCAAGGGCTAACCGCATGCCTTTGAATAGGGACCCAGCCACCCTGAATTGAGAATGGAGTATTTTTCATGAAGAAGGTTTTTACGACTGGGCAGGTCGCCAAGATCTGCAAAGTCGCGCCAAGGACGGTCAGCAAGTGGTTTGATTCGGGCCGGCTCCGGGGATATCGCATTCCGGGCAGCCAGGACCGCAGAATTCCCCGAGAGCAGTTGATCCGTTTCCTCAAGGAACACGGCATGCCCCTGGGGGAACTGGAAGAAGAAGGCTGGCACAAAATTCTCTTGATCGGCACGGAAAAGATCTTTACGGGCCGTATCAAGGAGCTGCTGCCAGAAGACGAAGATTACAAATACGAGATCGCGCACAGCGGTTTCGAAGCCGGCATCCAGGCGGAAAGCTTCCACCCGGATACCATTATCATCGATCTGGCCATGGGGCGGAGCGAAGGGCTGCAAATCGCGCAGAACCTGCGCCGCAACCCGGCTTATGAATCCACGGTCATCATGGCCCTGGCCAGCGAAGACGAAGCCAGCCCGGAGGGGCTGACCCAGTTCGGTTTCAACGAGGCTTTCAAGAAGCCTTTCGATTCCTCCCTGCTGGCGGAACGGGTGCGCACCATCGTCGACGAGAAGCGCGATAACCTTTAATCCGGGTTCAAGGGTCCCAACTGGACCCGATAGCAAAACCCGCGCGGATTACCCAGGTCGGGAAATCCGCGCGGTTTCTTTTCTTTTGCACTCCATCTTCACTTTTCACCAACAAATCCACTTCACCAGTGTTTTCCAGGTGGGATTATTAACCGGGAAGTCCCGGGCGCGGGTTCCCACCATTGGCAATTGTCCCCCCGGCATGGGATAATGACCAGCAGGTGTTTTTCCCTTTTTCATGAGGCTGACATGGTCAAGTTCAAGGGTGTTTGGGGCATCGACATGGGGATCTGCTCCATGAAAGCCATCCGCCTGGAGATGCAGGACGGCAAGCAGGTGGCTACCCATTTTGATTTCATCGAGCATCCCAAGCTTTTGTCGCAGCCCGATGCCGACAAAAACCAGTTGGTTCGCGAAACCCTCTTGAAGTTCCTCCAGCGCAACAAAGTCAAAGGCGACTTGGTTTGCCTGGCCGTGGCCTCGGCCAGCAGCATCGCCCGCTTCGTCAAACTCCCACCTGTAGAAGAATCCAAAATCGTTGACATTGTTCGCTTCGAGGCCAAGCAGCAAATTCCCTTCCCCTTGTTGGAAGTGGTTTGGGATTTTCAAAAACTCGGCACGGGCATGGTAGTGGATGGTTTGGCGCTCGACACCGAGGTTGGCCTGTTCGCCATGAAGCGCGACTTCATCAATGAAACGCTGAATCAATATCGCAATTTGAACATTGAACTCGACCTGGTGCAGATGTCCCCGCTCTCCCTTATTAACTTCCTGGCCTACGATGTCCTGGGCCAAGATTTCAAGGCAGATGGTTCCCCCGCCAAGGAAGATGATGGCCCCAAGAAGTGCATTCTCGGCCTGGATATTGGCGCCGACATGAGCAACCTGGTCCTTACCGATGGCGGGCGCATTATTGAACAGCGCACGATCAGCATTGGCGGCAGCCGGTTCACCAAGGAAATCTCCAAGGAATTCAAGCTGACCTTTCCCAAGGCAGAGCATTTGAAACGCACGGTGAACAAAACCGCCAGCAAGGACGGGCCCGATCTGAAAGAAGTGGTCACCGCGGTCAAGCCAGTCATGCAGGATTTTGTCGGCGAATTGCAGCGCTCGCTGACCTACTTCACCAACCGCCACCGCAACTCGGAAATTGAATACATGGTGGCCTTGGGGAATGGCTTCAAGCTGCCCGGGCTGCAGCGGTTTCTCCAGGAAAAGCTGGGGTTGGAGTTACGCAAGCCGACGAAATTCAACCGGCTGAGCGGCGACAGTGTGGTCAAAGCCAACAATTTCACCGACAACCTGGGCTCGTTCGCGGTCGCTTACGGCCTGGGCATTCAGGGGTTAAAGCTGGCGCGCATGGTCACCAACCTGCTGCCGCCGGACATGGCCTCCGACCGGGAATTGAAGGCCAAACGCCCGTGGGCGGTTGCGGCAGCGGCGGCAATTCTCGTGGGCCTGAGCACCTATTCCCTGAAAAACCACTTGCAAGCCAGGGCCTATGTCAACGAAGAGGTCAAGAAGTCGATCGGTTCCGCCGACCGCGTCTTTTCCCAGGTCGGCGCCGGAAAGAAAGCCTTTGAAGTCGCCAAGGACAAAGTCGCCAAGGAGAAAGCCAACTTGGAAAGCCTGCTCTCCGGTCAAGGGGAGCGCTTCAACTGGCTGGAATTTTACGCCTTTTTGAACGAGGCTTTGCCCCGGCCCGATGGCAACAACCTCGATAAAAGGCAGCGATCGACCTACTGGGAAGCCCTTCAAGGAAAACCTCGAGGCGAATCCGCTTACAACTTTCTACGCTTGCGCCAGTCGATGGACCGTGATCGCGAGGGAAGGGATGGCAATGAACTGGGCGACCCGCTGGGAGTGGGCATCGACCAGTTAGTTGAAGTCAATATTACCGGGGTAAATTGCCGGTATACCGGGGCATTGGAAACCTTTTGGCAACAGGTGAAAACGGGCGGTAGCACCGGTGAACGCCGCGTCAAAGAGGATGTGCGGCCGTTGGAACATTGGGAAAAAGCCCCCTCGGGCGCTGGCTGGGTTGTGGAACTGCGCGGTTACACTTTCCATCAAGACAAGAAAAAGTTCCTGGTGGAAGTGCTTTTGGAAAATCTGGCGCGATATGGCATCGTGGCCGGCCGACCGGCTGGCCAGCCCATGCCCATGGGAGAAAACCCACCCATGGGAGAAACACCTGCTGGTGGTTTGGCCGACATGGGCCCGGTGGTCAACCGAGTCACTCACGCGGTGGTTTTTCAAAACCTCAGCAAGCGGACTTCCGACCGGAACAATTTCGAACTCATTGAGCAAAGCCACCTCGGTTCCGCGATGCGGGTAAGCGGTGGTTTTGGCGAGGGGGCAATGTTCGGCGGGGGCGGTGGAGGCGGAGGGCCATTGGCTGGCGGTTCACCCGCGGGGCCTGGCGGACCTGGGCCCGGTGGGCCGGGGGGCGGCGAAGGTGGAGGCGGACCAGCCGCAAGCCCTGAAGCCATGCGGGATGCCTGGCAGCCCTTGGGCCGGGGTGGACAGGTAGGAGGTTCGTTTGGTGGAGGACCGTCTGGTCCGGGAGGGCCGGGGGGTATGCCAGGCGGGCCAGGCTTTTCGGGGCCAGGTGGCTCAAGCGGGCCGGGGTCCTCTGGCAGCGCCAGCAAGTCCCCGCATGAAAGAACCGAGTTCGTGGTGTTCTTTATTTGGAAAGAACCGACTCCTTCAGATTCCATGCGGGCCTCGGCTGGAGCCGAAAGCGCTCCGCCCCCGCCGCCAACTGATGGCGCGACAGGTGGTGGCAGCCCCTTGACTTCAACCGGTGAAGGAAAAGGGACTGCAAGGGGTATTATCCCCCCAGAGAAGAGTTTCGGCACTGAGCGCCCGCGGGGAGTGGGGCCGGGCGCGCGCCCGCCCATCCCAGGCAGTGGTTCCTAAGCGATTTTCCAGTTTCTATTTTGAAAGAGCACCATCATGGCCAAGGCAAAAGGAAAAGTAGACCTCAAGAAAATCATGAAGTACCGCTTTTGGATCGGCCTGGGAACCCTTTCCCTCTGCCTGGCCGTCCTGGCGTTTTTTCAGATGACTACCAGTCTGGGAGCCAAGGAGAAAAAAGATTTTGAAGACAAGCTGAAATCAGTCAAGGGCTTGAGCGATTTCAAAAACGAAAAGTTTCTGCCTTCCTGGAGCGAGCGGGAAGAGAAGCTCCGAAAGCAACTCGACGAAATTTGGGACAAAGCCTGGCGGCCGCAAAGCATCATTCAAACCTGGTTCGCCGAGCCCTTTTGGGAAAAAGATAACGACTTGAAAACAGGCAAAGTAATCTGGAAGCAGGTCACTCCTACTATCCCCCACCGCCTGACCTGGAATAGAAATACCGGGGATTGGGATTGGAAGTTTCCTTCCGAAACGGTGGATGGCACCACCCTCGATTTCTACAAAGACACCCTTTACATCACCCAGTTCGCCTCCTTCGAGAAAGAACTTGCCGACGCCGGCTTCCCGGTCGAATTTGGCGGCGGCTTCAATAGTCTGATGGGCCCTGTGCGCTGGAACCGCGGCACACCCACCGCAGAGGAAGTCTGGATCTCCCAGGAGGACTTCTGGGTCAAGCGAGAGATTATCCGCGACATTAAAAGGGCCCTCGATTCCATCGCGCTTTTACACCCAGACGCGATTGGAAAGGAAGAGAAAACCCCAGCAGGAGCGGCTCAGCGAAAGCGGTTTTACAACAACTTCTGGGAATTGGACCTGATGTTTGAAACCGATGGCCGGGAAAAGTTCATTTCCTCACAATCGCGAGTTATGAATGTCCATTTGCAACAACGGGCCATGACCCTGGACAACCCAAACAGCGGCACCAGCACGGAATTCCTTCTCACTCAGGGGCAAACCAAAGTCAAACTGAAAGTCCAAGGGGAACCTTTGGGCTATGGCCAATCGCGGGAGTTTTTGAAAACCCGCCAGGTCGTCCCCTTCTCCTTTGACCCCGCCAAAGATTTCACCGTGGAACAATCCTTCTCCCCAAGGAATTCCCCAGTCCGCGCGGTGGCCAACCTTGCCCTGGCCCACCGGAGCCACCGCATGGCCAACATTAGTTTGGTTTCTCGGTCGGAGGAGGTGTTGAAAAAGGAAAAAGCAGAAGGCGCCGCCGACCCTGGGAGTGGTGGGGGCGGGCCGATGGGTCCCGGCGGACCGGGCGGCCCGATGGGGCCTGGTGGCGCGCCGGGCGGACCTCCCCCCATGGCAGCGGGCGGACCGGGCGGGTTCAGAGGGTCCAACGAAGGCGAAGGCGGCTTTGGCAGGTCCGGCGGATTTGGCGGCAACCGCTCCGGGGCGCTTGACGGCACCATGGTTAATTTCATCGAACGAGGCAGGTACATTCAGGCCACCAAGCAATGCAGGCATATTCCCTTTGGCATCAACCTGGTGGTGGACCAGACCGTAATGAATGAAATCCTGGCGGCGTTGGCCAACTCGAAGTTGCGCGTGCAACTCACCCAGTTCCATTACCAACATGTGCCGGGATTTCAATCAGCGGGTTTGATCGCCGGCGCATTCACCGGGGAAGACCCTGGTGCAGGCGGCTTTGGCCCTGGCGGCCCCGGCGGGCCGAGGGGACCTGGCGGCTTTGAAGGCGGTGGGTCAGGCGGACCGCTCCGTCCCATGGGACCTGGGGGATCCAAAGATGGGGGCCCTGGGCCCGGACCTGGAGGGCCAGCAGGCTTTGGCCCTGGCGGACCCGGCGGACCAGGAATAATGGGTCCAGGTGGCGCCGGACCTTTAGGACCGGTTTACGAAACCAACCTCGTGGAATTCACCGTTTATGGCGTCGCTTCCCTCTTTGAACGGCCGGGGGCGCCGCCAATTCCTCCCACTGGAGAAAACCCCGGACCGGGGCCAATGGGAGAAAATAAGGGGCCGAAGCCCAAGTAACTCGTGTCCATCTTTGCGGGATATTTTCAGGGAGATTTATCATGGCTAAAGGTAAGTTCGCGGTCAAGATGGCAGGGCTGTTGCAGATCCTCAAGGACAAGAGCGAGAAAATCGCCCTGGGAATCTGCGTGGCCATTATGGTCCTTTTTGGCGGCATGGGCCTGTGGGGAAGCATCACTGCGCCCAACCCCGAAGACAACTCCAAAGAGATGAAAAAAATGGTCGATGGGAAATCCCAGCAGTTTAAAAACGCCTCTCCCGGCGACAATGACGGGCCCGGGCCAGACAAGGGACCAGTCAATCTCGCCGCAATCGACCGCATCGACCCCAACCCCTATCGCCCAAGGCAGCTCTTTTCCGATGGCGAACTCATGGAAGCCAAACGCAGGGTTCCCGAAATCCTTAATATTGATGAAGCCCTGGTGTCGGTTTCCCGCGTGGCGGTCAAGAGTTACATGTTTGGCAAGGATTACAAAACCCTGACGGTTCTCAAAGGGGCAGCCTCGGCCGGCGGACCCAATTTACCAGGCGCTGGCGGCCCCATGCCCCCCCCCGGCAAACAGGGAAAAATGTCGTTTGTCGGCGCGCGCAGGCCGGTTGCGGGAGCCACTCAGATTCAAGGCTACAGCGCCCAGCAGTTGGTCATGTTGAAACAGTTGGAATTCACACGCAAACCTTTGGAACAATTGACTATCACCAAGGATGAATTCGAGAAGAGCCAGGGCTACCGCCCGGCGGAAATGGCCATCCCCACCCGCATGGTCATCGTCAACGCCACCTTCCCTTACAAGGCGCAGTTGGAGGAATTCCGCAGCAAGCTGCGCCTGAATTCCTTTAACGAAGTCCTCGGCGACGGCACTTACAGTCCCATCGACAAATCCCAGGTGGTTCCAGCTTTTCGCTTCATTGGCCTGCATATCCAGCGTCGGGTGAAAAAAACCGATGGCGCTTTTGACGACTGGAAAGACCTCGATGTCCGCAAGAACTATCTTGCCTATGCCAACGCCACAGATTTCCGTTTTGAGGAAGAAGACCCCAATCTGGCATTCTTCCAATTCAACGGGCTCAGCATGCCCAAGCTCAAAGCCTTCGACAGCACCCAATACCCGGCCCTGGCCAATACCGAGTACAAGCTTGGAAAAATCAAGGCCCAAGTGGACGAACTGGAACGGAAAAACAAAGAGTCCTTGGCCATGGCCAAGCCGCGGGGAAAAGGCGAGTCGTTTGATGTCTTTTCGTTTGGCGGCGGCGTTACAACCGGAGGGCTCGGCACGGGTGGCGAAGGATCACCGTTTGGCCCCATGGGAGTTCCAGGACCTGGCGGCGGGCCGTTAGGCGCTGGCGGCAACCGACCGATGGCTTTTCCAAGCCCCATGGGGCCTGGTGGCGCCACCGGCTTTAACCAGCAGGACGCCGATCCTCCCATTCATGTTCTCGTGCGCTTTATCGATGTCGATGTGCTACCGGGACAGACCTACGATTACCGCGTTCAGGTCCGCATGGGAAATCCCAATTTCCAGCGAAAAACCGAAGTCGCTTCTCCCACCTATGCCGATGCCACTGAACTCGTATCCGAATGGTCAAAGGCGCCCATCCGCGCCACCGTCAGCAATGAATTCGATTATTTCGTGGTCGATCAACGCAAGGTGGATGATCCCAAGGCGAAAGCCCTCATGGCAGAAGATGTCAAAAGGCAGTTGCCCATGCAAGTTCACAAGTGGGTTCTCAACGCCGGCCAGCAGGGGCAATTCCTGCCGGTGGGGAATTGGGGCATTGCCGAGCGCATTCCGGTTTTCCGCGGAGAGAATGTCGGCCGCGAACAGGTGGCAAAAGTGCCTTTGTGGATTTACTTCTACGAGGGCTTTGGCCTAGTCACGCCAAGAAAGGTCAAAGGGCAAAAGACTGGCGATGGCATCCCCATCGATTTCGGACATCACGATAAAGTCAACCAGGAGGTCCTCTTGGTCGACTTTGAAGGGCCGGATTTCTCTCTTGAAAGGAGAAAAGTCTCTCCTGAAGGGCGAGTCAGCATTTCCCGCGTGGAGGAAAAAGACGCTCTGACTGAGGCCTACCTGCTTGGCCCCAATGGCAAGCTTCAAGTAAGGTCGCCCTTGACCGACAAGGATAACAAGGCCCGCGTCGAGCGTCTGAGCAATTATCGCGATCGGGTCAACCAGGCGGAATCCTTCATGAAAGGCGAAGACGCTCCGGGGGGCAACCCCAACAGTCCCTTCAACAAAGGCTCCTGACAATCAGGTTTTCGGGGCCCTTTGCCTGGGAGGCCAGTGGTAATTGCCGGTTCCTTCAAGCACCGAGCCCCATCAGGATCCTCGCTTCAAACCCCGGCCCGGAAGGGTCGCGGTGCGAACGCCATTCTCCAATACCGCCTGGCCATTGACATAGACATGCTTCATGCCCGCGGCCAGTTGCGCGCCGCTGCCGAACCAGGCCTGGTCTTGAATTTTCTCCTGGTCAAAAACGATGACATCCGCGGCCATGCCCTTGAGCAAGAGCCCGCGGTCCCTTAACCCGTGCCTGCGAGCGCCATGATAAGACAGGCGCGAAATAGCGGTTTCCAAAGTCCAAACTCCCTGGCGGACATAATGTCCCAGGTAGCGGGCGAAGCACCCCCGACCGCGCGGATGAGGCGACCCGCCCGTGTAAATTCCATCGCTGCCGCCCATCATGGCCGGGTGGGTCATGAAGCCGGCAATGTCGGACTCATCGCGGTTGCGGTGCGGGGCGATGCAGCCCACCGCCAGTTGGCATGCCACCAGGGCATCGCAAACGAAACGGCCAATCTCCTTCGGCCCCTCGCCTCCGGCATATTGCAGCGCCGCCACTGGCAAGGAAAGCCCCTCAAACCGCGTCCATTCCGGATGAGCAAGATAAGTCAGGCTGACATTTCCCAAGAGCACCCGGGGGGACTCAAACCACGCGGCAAGCTTTTGCCTTTCCACAGCATCCGCCAGTCGTTGCAGCGTGGCTTCTCTTCCCCCCTGTTGAATTTCCGCAGGCAGAGCGATCATGCCCAGAATTGTGCTGCCCGCTAAATAGCAATAGAGATCGAAAGTGCAATCACCGCCGGCGGCCCGTTCCTGGTCAAGTAAAGGAAGAGCAAGATTCGCCGCGCTGTTGAAGTGGGAGATATGAGTTCCCAGGCCGGCCTCTCGCCCGATTTGAAAAACCTCGGCCATCGAAACGGCCAGGCCTTCAGGATCGTAGCGGCGCATATGCGTGACATAAATCCCCCCATAGGGCGCCACCGCCTGGCAAACTTGTATCAGTTCTTGCGTATCGGCAAAGCGACTGGGAATGTAATCCAAACCGGTGGAAAGGCCCACCGCGCCTTCCTCCATTCCCTCGCGAATCAACTCCTGCATCCGCTGCATTTCCACTGGCGTGGCCGACCGATTCTCATGCCCCAACACTTCCATCCGCACATTGCCATTGGGGATTAGTGTGGCGATATTCAAAGCGCATTTCCCCTTCACCGCTGCCAGGTATTCCCCAATACTGGTCCAGAAAGGTGACATTCCCTTGTCGAGAAAGACCTTGCCCATGCTGAATCCGGCGGTGTACTGGCACATCGATTCGATGGTGGCGCGTTTTCCAGGCGCCATGGCCACCCCGTCCTGCCCAACGATATAGGTGGTGATTCCCTGGCGGATGGCCGGTTCATGCATCGGGTCCAGAAAGGGAACCAGATCTCCATGCACATGGGTGTCGACAAGGCCTGGGGCGACGACTTGCCCCGAGCAATCGATTTCTTTTCTGGCTTTTATCCCGGGAAATTTACCCACATCGACGATGCGGTCGCCGAGTAAGGCCACATCGGCCGAGAACCAGGGTTGGCCGCTGCCGTCCACCACGCGGCCATTCTTGAATAGCAGATCGAACATGGGCTTATGGATTACCTGGGAAGCGGGGGCGGAAAGAAATCGGCAAGGTAAAGCTGCGCTGGGCTGCGGCCATCACGGGTGGAGGTCCACATGACTTTCTTGCCATCCGGGGAAAAGACCGGAAGGACATCGGCACCCGGAGCGTAAGTTACACGGGCGAATTTCCCTGTCTCCACTTGCATCCAGTAAAGGTCGTAGTTCGGCCGCATGCCAGTGGCATGGTCGGCGGCAGCGTAAAGAATGTGCTTGCCATCCGGATGCCAGAAAGGCCCCCACTGCACCCAGTTGAGGTCCTCCGCCAATGCTCGTTCGTTTTTGCCGTCAATATCAATGACATGCACCTGCAAGTGGTCTTTCTTCTTGCGGTCTGAACGAAAGATCACGCGCTTGCCATCCGGGGAAAAGAACGGCCCGCCGTTGTAACACCCGGGGGCGTTGGTAAGTTTGCGGGTATTCTTGCCATCGGCATCCATGAGGTAAAGTTCCAGGTTGTCCGGATTGCCGCGATTGCTGCAAAAAACAATGCTCTTGCCGTCTGGGGAGTAGCTGGCCTCGGCATCGTACCCGGGGGAGTTGGTCAACCGTCGCAGGCTCGTGCCATCGGGGTTGGCTTCAAATATTTCCATGTGGGAATCGAAGTCCCAGCGGTAGGTTCTTCTTTTCCCGGCCTTGCGCTCTTCCTCGCGGGCTTGCAGTTCTGGGGCATATCTTTCCTTGGCCATGGGGTCGAGGTGACTGCTTGCGAAGAGGATTTTTTTTCCGTCCGGGGAAAAATAGCTGCAAGTGGTTTTCCCCACGCCGGGGCTAACTCGCCTGGTTTTCCCGCTGGCCAAGTCCATGGAAAAGATCTGGTAAAAGGGGTTGCCACCTTCCTTCTCCTCGGCTTGAAAAATAATAGAAGCGGCATCAGGAGAAAAATACCCTTCTCCCGCCCGGACATAGGCGCTGGTTAACTGTTTCGTGTTGCGCAAAAATTGGCCTTCTTTTTCTTGCCAATCGCCTCCCTGCGCGGCCGCCAGAGCGGTAATCAATACCCACATTTTCAGGTCTCCTCGGTAATTGGTTCGAATCAGGGATTATAAGCCATTCCTGGCGGAACAAAACGGGCTTCTTTTCTTGTTAGTAAAACGGTTCTCAAGAGGCGGGGAAACTGAAAAATCGAGGCCTACTCTTTTTTCTTCAGCCGCTCGAGTTCCTCAAGAAAGAACTCCTTGGCTGTTACCTTTTTCCCGTTGCCGAATAGGATTTCATACGGCTTGCCCGAAGTGGAGGAGACGGTGGCGGCCTTGTCGAGAAAATCCTGAACGGACTTGATCTGCTTCTTGCTGGAATCCCATTTCCCGCGTAAAAAGCGCCCCGCTGTTTTCGCGTCATACTCCGCGCCATTGCGGAGCATTTTGGCCCCGGGCAATTTTTCCACCACTTCAATAAGCGCCTCGATCTTTTTCTTTTCTTCTGGGGGAAGCCCCTCCTCGACTGCTGAACCCAAGAACGCCAAAAGAGAAAGTAACATGGCCATGGTGGTCTCCTTTGGTTACCAGTTATCGGCTTTTTGCACGGCCAGCGCCGCCGCCAGTTCCGTGGACTTCGGCCGCAGTTCCAGCCCGATGTAGCCCTTGTATCCCAGGCCTATGATTCCCTGGAACAACTTGAGGAAATCAATCTCGCCCGTGCCGGGCTCATTTCTTCCAGGGTGATCGGCAACCTGCAAGTAAGCCATGCAGTCGAGGCCATTTTTCAGATTTTCCAACAGGTTGGCCTCGGTGATGTACATGTGGTAGAGGTCCCAATTGATTTTCACCCGCGGGCTGTTGACAGCACGAATGATTTTCGTCGCCGGACCGCTGCCGTAAAGGCAATGACCCTTGTGATCGACCTTGATGTTCATCGGTTCCAAAATCAGGGTGATGCCATGCTTCTCGGCGATGGGAGCGGCCTTTTTCAACCCCTCAATAATGGTGGCGTGCATTTTCTCTTGCGAAACCCCGGGGATGTCGTCGCCACCCACAACCGTCATCATGGGACAGTGGAGCTTTTTCGCCACCTCGCACGACGCCTCGACTTCCTCAACGAAGTGGTTATGGTTCTTGGGGTCGTTTAAACCGGGCTTGAAACCCCAGGCGGTGAACTGGGCTATATCGAGTTTGTGTTTCTTGCAGGTATCGAAGACGGCGTTCAAGTCTTTGTTGCGCCAGGGCCAGAATTCCACCGCCGGGTAACCCACCGCCCCAGCCGCTTCCAACCGTTTGATGAAATCTTTCTGCTTCGACCACCACATTTCGACATTGACGGCAAATCGGGTGTTCTTGGTTTGGCCGGGCAGAGTCTCTGCCGCAGGAGACGCCCCCGCCAAAAAAATCCCGCCAGAAAGCGCCGTGAATTCTCTGCGATTCAGCATGGGTAAATCTCCTTGCGAGTATTCGGCAAGAGGCCGGAGTCAGTTCGCTGTTTCATGATTAATCTTCTAATTCCTCACCTGTTTACTTTCCCGCTTTTTTCCCTTGCAGGGGTGGAAAACCAGGGGATTCAATCAGCTCCAACCCCTTTTCTGCCAGGTAAGTAATTCTGCAAGAGGCCCCGGGAACCAAGGCGATTTTCTTCAAACTGATCTCGGGAGGCAAAATGCAGGCAACCTTGGTCAAGGCATCGGCATCGATGCCGCGCCGGGCCACTACCGTGGCCGCCACCCGCCGCGTCAACCCAATCCCCGTCTTTGGATCGACCAGGTGCGAATAGCGCTTGCCCGCGATTTCAACATACTGTTCCGTGTCGCCAGAGGTGGAAACCGCGCAATGGGAAAGAACCAAGTAGCGGTCCGAGGCATCGCCTTCCTCTAACACCGGGGCAATGCCGATCTTCCAGCCTTTTTCCTTAGGTGGCGGCGCGCCAACCGCGATGTCGCCCCCAAGCACTACCAGCGCCGATGCAAAACCCTTCGCCTGCAAAACCTTTAAGGCCTCGTCAGCCGCGTAACCCTTGGCAATCCCCCCCAGGTCGATTTGCATTCCCTTCAACGCCAGACGCACCGTGCCTTTTCCCTTGTCAATTTCCACTTTTTGGAAACCGACCAGGGCCAGCGCACCGCGCAGTTCCTCCGCGTCAGGGAGTTGAATGCTCTTTCTTGCCCGCCGCCAGAGTTTGATCACTGGCGAAATCGTCGGGTCGAAGCCGCCATCGGATAATTGAAATATTTCCTGCGAACGAACGAGCACCGTTAAAAGGTCTTTGCTTACTTTGACCGGGCCCTCACCGGCCTGGGCGCAAAGTTTGCGCAATTCGCTTTGGGCATCGTAATCGCTCATGATATTATTGAGTTCGGCGATGCGGTCGAAAGCGGCTTGCGCGGCTTGCTTGCACGCCGGCGCCTCACTGCCAAAAAGGACCACTTTGCAAGTGGCGCCCATTTGCTGGCTGGCGAAGGTATGGCGCTGAGGATTGCTCGGGCTCTCCTGAAATGCCAAACCTGCCAGAATGAGTAAGATATTTGGATTAATCATTCCCTGATTCCCATTTAAAAGGTGAGACGCGGATGTCAGACAGGATAACAAAGAAACAGCATTTGTCGAAGAAGATGTGGCTTGGGATGCTCTATTTTCTGGCCGCGCTGCTCGGTGGCTGGCCCCTGGGCCAGGAAGCCATTCAGGCCCAGCCCAAGCCCGCCGCCAAAGACTTCAAACCCTTTGTGGAAAAACTGCAAGGCTCTAATATCACCTTCGACATGATGCCCATTCCCGGGGGAGACTTCCTCATGGGCAGCCCCGAGGGGGAAAACGGCCGCAACGCCGACGAGGGCCCGCAACACCCCGTGACCATCAAGCCATTTTGGATGGGCAAGTGCGAAGTCACCTGGGATGAGTACGACCAATACTGGAAAACCGATGATCAACCGAAGGATAACCAGAAGGATGTCGACCCGAAAAGCGTGGATGCCATAACCCGCCCTACGCCTCCGTACGCTGACGAAACATTCGGCCATGGGCGCGAAGGTCAACCGGTACTATGCATTACGCAACACGCAGCCATTGAATATTGCCGTTGGCTTTCCCGAAAGACCGGGCATAACTACCGTTTGCCGACCGAAGCCGAATGGGAATACGCTTGCCGGGCCGGAACCAAGGGGCTTTATTCCTTTGGCGACGATGGATCGAAGCTGGGAGATTACGCCTGGGTCGCGTCTAATTCCGAGGAATTGACGCACAAGGTCGGGCAGAAAAAGCCCAACCCCTGGGGCTTGTTCGACATGCACGGCAATGTGGCGGAATGGTGCCTGGACCATTATCGAAAAGATGTTTACGCCAGCTTTCCAAAAGACCGGGCCACCGTACAACCTGTGCTGCTGCCCAGCGCCAACCGTTTTTCCCATGTGGCTCGCGGTGGCTCCTGGGCCGATCAGCCGGCCGGCTGCCGCAGCGCCGCCCGCCGCGGTTCCGACAAGACCTGGATCAAGCTCGACCCGCAACGGCCCCAAAGCATCTGGTGGTTGACCAGCGCGGAATTTGTCGGTTTTCGAGTTGTCAGGGCCGTGGAAGAACAGGAAAATCTCAAAGGGCTGCGGTCGAAGGTGACCAAGCAAAGCGATTGATTTCCAAGTGTTTACTTAAAGAAAGAAAAGAACAGGGAGAAAACCATGAGCGGAAAGAAAACATCAAGCCATCGCCGGGATTTCCTGCGAGCCTCGACCGCGGTTGCCGCAGGAGGCATCCTGCTTAACGCCACCTTGCCGGCCGGCGCCTACGCACAGGGCAGCGACGAAGTCCGCGTCGGGGTGATCGGGTGCGGCGGGCGTGGCAGCGGCGCGGCGCACAATGTTCTCCATTCCGCCCGCAATGTCACCATTAGCGCCCTGGCTGACGCCTTCGAAGGCAACGCCAAGGGGCTGCAAGATCGACTGAAAAAAATCGCCTCCAGCGATGAGAAGGTCAAGGAACTGGGTAACAAAGTTGAAGTCCCCAACGACCGGGTCTATTCCGGCCTCGACGCCTTTCAAAAAATCGTCGACGACCCGAAGATCAACTATGTGATCCTGGCCACCCCGCCCGGCTTTCGCTCAATTCACATTGCCGCCGCTGTCAAAGCCAAGAAAAATATCTTCACGGAAAAACCGGTGTGTATTGACGGGCCCGGCGCCCGCACCTGCCTGGCCGCCTTCGACGAGGCCAACACCAAAGGCCTGGCCATCGCCGCCGGAACCCAGCGCCGCCATCAGGCCACCTACATTGAAACCATCAAGCAGCTTCACGAAGGGGCCATTGGCGAAATCACTGCCGCCAGGTGTTACTGGAACCAGGGCATCCTCTGGGCCCGCGAACCCAAACCGGAAATGACACCCGTCCAGGCCCAGGTTCATAACTGGTACAACAACACTTGGCTGTGCGGCGACCACATCGTCGAACAGCATGTTCACAACCTCGATGTCATCAACTGGATTATGCGCGCCCACCCGGCCAAGGCCGTCGGCATGGGGCACCGCACCCGAACGGATCCCCGTTATGGGCACATCTTTGATTTCTTCGCCATCGATTATGAATACCCGAACGGCGTGCACATGCTTTCCATGAGCCGCCAGATTAGCAACTGCGCCAACAGCGTTTCCGAAGCGGTGGTGGGAACCAAAGGAAACTGCCAGGTAAACCAGTTCATGATCAATGGCAAATCGGCGGTGAATCGCAATTTGCGCAATGTCGACCCCTATGTGCAGGAACACACCGACTTGATTGAGAGCATTCGCGCCGCCAAGCCGATCAACGAGTTGAAAAATGTCATGGAAAGCTCGCTGACCGCGGTGATGGGAAGGATGTCGGCTTACACTGGCAAGGAAGTGTCCTGGAACCAAGCCTTGAATTCCAAGCTGCAGTTGATGCCCGACAACCTCACCTGGGAGACCAAGCTGCCGGATTGGACGGTGGCAGTTCCCGGCAAAACTCCGTTGATCTAAATCAATCAACTGCAAACGCAACTCCGCTTCCCTTTCGGGTGGCGGAGTTTTTCTTTTTCCCGCCTGGGCACCACTAGTGAAGGGGGAAAGCCTCACTTCCTCATCCCGTCGAGCCAGCACAGTAAAAACCACCACTAATGGCTCCGGGCCTCCAAGGAACCCCAAGGGTTTACTTTAATCAGGATAAACAAAGTCTCCACGCACCCCCACACCAGAAAAGCAAACCGCGATGGAGACAAGTTTCCCGATTGGAAAGGGAAATGTCAATTCCCCGCCTGGGAATTTCCGCCACCCGCCCGCCTTTCCTTAGAATAATCTCCTTGAATCGCGAGGGGAGAGTTCATGAGCCAATTGCTGGAATGGAAATCGGCGGCCTGCGAGGCGGCGCGGAAAGCGGGCGATTTGATCCTTTCCATGCGCAAAAAATTTCAGGTGCGAGAGAAAGGCCGTTTCGATCTCGTAACCGACGCCGACACCGCTTCGCAAAAACTTATTCGCGAACATCTGATGGCCTTGTTCCCCGACCACGGGTTCCTGGGCGAGGAGGACGGCAAAGGAGAACAGGAACCTTCACCTGGATCACCTCCAATCTGGATTGTCGACCCCATCGACGGCACCACGAATTATGTCCACGATCTGCCCCTTTACGGCGTTTCCATCGGCCTGTGGCACGAAGGGAAAATGAAAGTCGGCGTTGTGTTTGACCCGCCGAGAAACGAAATGTTCCATGCCGCCATGGGGCACGGCGCCTTCCTCAACGACAGCCCCATTCATACCAGCGAGACTGCCGAGCTTGGAACGGCCCTGATCACCACCGGTTTTCCTTACTCCGCCAAGGGCCTGGAATTTCTCTTTGACTGGTGGGAACATTTTTCCAGCCGCTGCCAGGCGCTCAGGCGGATTGGTTCCACTGCCCTAAACATGGCCTGGGTAGCCTGCGGTCGCTGCGACGCTTTTTACGCCTTCGACAACCATGTCTGGGACATCGCCGGGGGATTGGTTCTGTTGCAGGAAGCAGGCGGCATCATCACGCAAGTGGACGGCTCCGCTTATTCGCCTTTTCGAAAGGACTCGTTGGCAGCCAACCCGCTTTTGCACGCGCAATTGCTGCAACAATTCCAGGGCGGCCCGAAAGGTTACTAACATGAATCCCCATGCCGCCGCCCCGCAGCGGCGTCAATCCTTGCGCGCCACACTCACCGTCGATGGAATCGACGCCTTCCTGGTATCCGCCGCCGCCAATGTCACCTACCTCACCGGATTCACGGGCGAAGCCAGCTACCTGATCGTGGGAAAAAAGAAGGACTTGCTGGTTTCCGACGCCCGCTTCACGGAACAAATCGCCGAAGAATGCCCGGATGTGGAAATCGTGATCCGGCCGCCAACCGGGAAAACGCTCGACTGCGTGGCCGAGGCCCTGCGGTCCCTGGGAGCAAAATCCACCGGGTTCGAATCGCAGGCAATGACCGTATCTGACTTTGATTACCTGAAGGGATTGCTTCCTGAGGTTTTCTGGCTAGCCACTCGCGACCGTGTTGAAAGCCAGCGAATCATCAAGGATTCCGCCGAGATCATGGCTATTCGCCAGGCCATTTCCCAGGCGGAACAAGCTTTCCTGACCTGGAAAAAATGGCTCCGACCGGAATGCACGGAAAAGCAGTGCGCTGATGAACTCGAACGCCTGTTGAGGCTCACGGGGGCGCGGGGATCGGCCTTCCCTCTCATTGTTGCCGCCGGGGCCAGAGCCGCACTTCCCCATGCCATCCCCTCGGAACATTCCATTGGGAAGGCCGCCCTTTTACTGGTAGACTGGGGCGCCAACAGCCTGGTGGGTTATAAAAGCGACTTGACGCGGGTTCTCGACACCCATAACTATCTGGGGAAGGGCTGCGGAGACATTGCGAAACTGCGGGAGATTCACCAGGTTGTGTGCCGGGCTCAGCAAGCGGCCCGAGAGGTGATCCGCCCGGGGGCGCTGGCAAGCGAAGTCGATGCCGCTGCCCGCAAGGTGATCGCTGAAGCCGGGTACGAGAAGTTTTTCGGTCACGGACTGGGCCATGGTTTTGGCCTTCTCATTCACGAAGGACCGTGGTTGCGGCCCAAGTCGGAAACGCCCCTGCAACCGGGCATGGTGTTGACTTTGGAGCCAGGCATTTATCTTCCCGGTGTGGGCGGAGTAAGAATTGAGGATGATTTCTTGGTAATACCCGATGGGGTGGAGCGCTTGACAAGCCTTCCCACAAGCCTGGAAGAGAATCAAGTGGCATAGATTTCCTTCACAAGTGAAGGGCGAAGGGTCGGATTTTTCCGAAAGGAGAATGTGGTGGCGGATAAACCTGGAAGCAAGCCAAACCCGTTTGATGTGGAAACCATTCGCGAAATGGTCCGCTTGATGACCAAGCATGGACTAAGCGAGTTGGATATCCAAGATGGCGACCGAAAAGTGAGGTTGAAAAGGGAAGGCAAGGAAGGCGCCAGTTCCGCGGTTGCCCTGCCAGCCCAAGCGGCGGCGCCAGTAGTTTCCGCTGCCCCCGCCAACCCAACTCCAAGCGCCCCACCCAAAAACCTCATCGACATCAAGAGCCCCACCCCGGGCACCTTCTATTCCCAGGAAAAACCCGGCACGCCTCCCTATGTCAGCAAGGGGACCAAAGTCACCCCCGCCACCATTGTCTGTCAGATTGAAGCCATGAAACTCTTCAACGAGATACCAGCGGAATGTAGCGGGACCATCGCCGAGATTCTCGTGGAAAACAAGCAGCCCGTCGAATACGGCCAGATTCTCTTCCGGGTCGACCCCAACGGCTAATCAGGAGTTTTCGCCGTCGAGGCGGACCAAGCAGCATATGTTCCAAAGAATTCTCGTCGCCAATCGTGGTGAAATCGCCCTGCGGGTAATCCGCGCCTGCAAGGACATGGGCATCGAAGTGGTGGCGGTCTACAGCGAAGCGGACCGAGGCGCACCCTACCTGGACCTTGCCGACCAGGCCATTTGCATAGGCCCCGCCGCCAGCGCCGATAGTTACCTCAACATCCCGCGGCTGATCAGCGCCGCTGAGATCGCCGATGTTCAGGCCATCCACCCCGGTTACGGCTTCCTCTCCGAAAACGCCCACTTCGCCGAGGTCTGCCGTTCCTGCAAAATCGAATTCATCGGCCCGCCCCACGAGGCCATGCGCAAGCTCGGAAACAAAAACGAAGCCAGGAAACTTGCCCAGGCAGCCAAGGTCCCAGTGGTTCCAGGAAGCGACGGGCTGATTACCAAAGATGAAGAGGCCCTTGCCCTGGCCCACGCCATGGGCTACCCGGTGTTGATCAAGGCCGCGGCTGGCGGCGGCGGACGCGGAATGCGCGTGGCTCACAACGACATCAGCTTGCGATCCGGACTGGCTTCCGCCAGGCAAGAAGCCGAGAACGCCTTCAAAGATGGCAGTGTCTATTTGGAAAAATACATTGAGCAGCCCCGCCATGTGGAAGTGCAAATTCTCGGCGATACCCAGGGCAATATCGTGCATCTGTGGGAACGCGACTGCTCGCTGCAGCGCAGACATCAGAAACTGGTGGAAGAGTCCCCCGCCCCCAACCTGCCGGAAAAGGTCCGGCAAGAAATCTGCGAAGCCGCCGTCCGCCTGGCCCGCTCTGCCGGGTATTATTCCGCAGGCACTTGCGAATTCCTCCTCGACAAGGACTTCCGCTTTTACTTCATCGAAGTCAACGCCCGCATCCAGGTGGAACACCCGGTGACGGAACTGGTGACAGGAATCGACCTGGTGCAAGAGCAGATCCGCATCGCCTCTGGATTACCCCTGCGCTTCCGCCAAAAAGAGATCGTATCTCAAGGCTGCGCTATTGAATGCCGCATCAACGCCGAGGACCCGGCCAACGGCTTCCGGCCCTTCCCTGGCCTGATCACGAAATGGCAACAGCCCGGCGGGCCGGGAGTGCGCGTCGATACCCACGCTACGCAAGGCTACCGCGTGCCGGCGAATTACGATTCCCTCGTGGCCAAGCTACTGGTCCGCCAGCCAACCCGCGCCCAGGCCATTGCCACCATGAAGCGGGCTTTGGCCGAGTTCAAAGTGGAAGGCATCAAGACTACCATTCCCATCCTGCGGGATATTTTCAACAGCACCGCTTTCGCCGATGGTAAAGTCGACACCACATTCATCGAGCGCCATTTCGCCAAGGCCTAGGCGTTGGCAACGCTGCGAATTTTATGCCGGCCAGGCCCTTAAACATGAGCAACATTTTGGTCGACTGAACTTAGTAACCGTAATCCATTGAAGATGACCAGCAGCGAGGCGCCCGTGTCGGCCGCGATGGCAGCCCAAAGCGACGAGTAGCCCACAAAGGTCAGCGCCACAAAAATCGCCTTGACCAACCGCGAAAAGCCGATGTTCTGCCGGATGCCGCCATGGTGCGCCGGGAATGCCAAATTAGCCACGGGAGTTTGGAAAGGTCGTCGGACATCAGGGCGATGTCCGCTGTCTCAATCGCCGCATCGCTGCCCACTGCGCCCATGGCAATGCCAAGCGTGGCCCGTCCCATCGCCGGGGCGTCGTTCACACCGTCGCCGATCATCGCCACATTGCCATACTTGGCGACCAGGGCTTCCACGGCATCCACCTTGTCTTCGGGCAGCAGTTCCGCATGAACCTCGTCCACGCCCGTTTCTCTGGCGATGGCCTCGGCCGTTCCCCGGTTATCCCCAGTCAGCATGACAAGGCGCTTCACGCCGGCATCGCGCAACGCCTGAAGCGTCTGCCTGGCTCCTGGCCTAACCGTATCGGCGAGGGCGATGAAGCCGCAGACATGGCTGGCATTCCCCACAACAACCACCGTGCGGCCGGCCTCCCCCAGCTTTTCCAGCCGCTGATGAACCTCCGCGGTTTCCTGACCCCGTTCCTCCAAATAACGGTGCGACCCCAGCCAGAATTCCTGGCCCTTGAAACGGGCCGTTGCCCCCTTGCCCTGGATGATTTGAAAGTCCTCGGCAGGACCGCCTTCCACTCCTTGCTGCTGGGCGTAAGCAACCACGGCCCGCGCCAGGGGATGGGTGCTGCGGGTCTCAAGCGCCGCCGCACGCTCCAGCAGTTCCCTTTCGTCGTGGCCGTTCATGGGCGCGATCTCCACCACCGATGGCTTGCCTTCGGTCAGGGTCCCCGTTTTGTCGAAGGCGAAGGCCCGCAACCGCGCCGGCGACTCCACATACAAGCCCCCCTTGATGAGCACGCCGTTGCGGGCCGCTGCCGCCAGGGCCGCCACAATGCTCACCGGCGTCGAGATCACCAGCAGGACGAGGGAACGGTAAAACCAGTCCTGCCAAACCCCGCCAAAGAAGAGAGGCGGAACCAACAGGACGACCAGGGCAAGCGCCATGACAGCGGGAGTGTACACGCGGGCAAACTTTTCAACCCACTGTTCCGACGGGGCGCGGCGGAACTGCGCCTCCCCTACCATGCGGATGATTTGGGCCAGCGTGGTGTTCCCGGCGGACTTGGTGCAAACGACCGTCAAGGCGCCGTCGCCGTTGATTGTCCCAGCGAAGACCTCCTGCCCTGGCGTTTTAGTAACCGGGACACTTTCACCGGTTATGGGCGCCTGGTTGACCTCGCTTGTCCCCTTGATGACTCGGCCGTCGAGGGGGATGCGTTCGCCGGGTTTTACAAGGAAGTGTGACCCAATAGGCGCTTGATCCGGAGCAACCTGTTTCTCACCACCATTGGCGTCCAGCAGGCGGGCCAGCGGCGGAGCCAAGTCCATTAGCGCTGCCACCGCCCGGCGGGCCCGGCCCACGCTCCAGGATTCAAGGGCCAAGGATAGAGCGAAGAGGAAAGCGACGGTGGCCGCCTCGAGCCATTCACCAATGGCTGCCGCGCACAACACTGCCACCGTCATGAGCAGGTTCATATCGGGGCGCAGCCTTCGGGCCGCAAACCACACCTTGGGCAAGACATACCATGCCCCAGCCAGAGCGCCCAGGCCGTAGAGCCAGCGGCATATCATGCGCGGCATCCGTTCCCCCGGCCCCCAGCGCGGCCCGGAATCCCCCAGCCATCCAGGCATGCACGAGGAACCCCAGCGCAGTGAAGAAGCTGCTGGCCAAGGTCAAGACTGTGCGCCCGCGACGGCTCCAGAACCGTTCCACTTTTGGGCCGGTCGGTTCGTCCCGCCAGGCCTCCGCCTTCATCCCGGTTCGCGCCACTGCCTGGCAAATGGAATCAAGAGTAACATTGGTTGAGGCTGGGGTAACGGTCATCCGCCCGTTGAGAATATCGAACCCCAGGCGGTCCTCGCCTCCAACGAGGGGCCCAACTTCGCGCTTCAAAACCGCTACTTCCTCCGCGCAGTCCATGCCTTGAATCTTGAAGAATGCGGGTTGATCTTTCACCATCGGTGCGCACTCCTTTGGATGCCGTTGCCCAAATGCTAACACGGCTTTGCATTGGGTTCTATTGCGGGAACAGGCTGGAGGGGCAATTGCCTTTCAAGAGCAAGTGAGGAAATGCTGGGGCCTCAATCACGCGACCAGTTTTGCCATAGACCCGATTCCCGCCCTTGGGGGAACCACGGTGAATGCCCATGGTTGAAAAAGCTGAATGGTCAGGCGAGCAATTCAGGAATGACTCGCGCCGTTTCCACTCCAGTTAGCTTTTGATCCAGCCCCTGGTAGCGGACTGTGAAGCGCTCGTGATCGAAGCCCATGAGTTTGAGAATGGTGGCGTGAAAATCACGGATGTGGACGGGATCCTTGACGATGTTGTAAGAGAAGTCGTCGGTTTCGCCGTAAATGGCGCCGGGCTTGCAACCGCCCCCCGCCATCCACATGGTAAAACAGCGCGGGTGGTGGTCGCGGCCATAGTTTTGCTTGCTGAGCCCGCCCTGGGAATAGATGGTCCGGCCAAACTCACCGCCCCAAATGATGAGGGTGGAATCGAGCAGTCCGCGCTGCTTCAGGTCTTGGACAAGGCCAAAACAAGCCTGGTCGACATCACGGCACTGGTCGGGCAAACGGCCGGCAGCATTGGCATGGGTATCCCAATTGTTGTGGTAAATCTGCACGAAACGCACGCCCCGCTCCACCAGCCTGCGCGCCTGTAGAACGCTATTGGCAAACGAGCCAGGTTTCTTGGCCGCCTCGCCATAAAGTTTAAAAGTCGTGACAGGTTCCGTGGCCATATCGGTGAGTTCTGGCACGCTCGTCTGCATGCGGAAAGCCATCTCGTACTGCTGGATGCGGGTCAAGGTTTCCGGATCGCCCACGGATTGCGAAGTGATCTCATTTAATTGCTTGATGCCATCTAGGGTGCGGCGGCGGATGGCCGAACTGACCCCGGGTGGATTATTGAGGTAGAGGATGGAGTCGCCGCGAGAGCGGAAAGGAACGGCGGCGTGCTCGCCCGGCAGGTACCCCGCTTGCCACAGCCGCGCCGAGATCGCTTGCACCTGCTCGGTGTTGGTCGGATTGGCGACCATGACCACAAAAGTGGGCAGGTTGCGGTTCAAGCTTCCGAGCCCGTAGCTGACCCAGGCGCCCAGGCAGGGCCGCCCTGTCACCTGGTTGCCCGTTTGCATGTAGGTGATGGCGGGTTCGTGATTGATCGCCTCGGTGTTCATGGAGCGAATAAAACAGAGGTCGTCGGCCATGCGTGCCTTCCAGGGCAGCAATTCGGAAAACCACATGCCGGCCCGGCCATGCTGGCTGAACTTGAACTTGGAAGGAGCGATGGGAAAGCGCGCCTGCCCGCTGGTCATGGTGGTAAGGCGCTGGCCTTTGCGAATGGAATCGGGCAAGTCCTTGTCGTACCACTGTTCCATCATCGGCTTGTAGTCGAAGAGGTCCATCTGGGCGGGCCCGCCGACCATGTGCAGGTAGATGACATTCTTGGCCTTGGGAGCGAATTGATTGAAGGGCTTTCCGCCCAGATTGTCGGCGGCGAGAACGCCGGTTCCCAAGGACGCCAGCGCCGCCGCGCCCAGGGCATTTCCCCCGGCTTGGAAAAAATGCCTGCGGGTCAGGGCCAAACCGTGCTCATGGTATAGATGATTGAAGCTCATGGCGCTGCTCGCTTTCTTAGCGGGTAAGAACCTCGTCGAGGTTCATCAAGCTGTTGATGGTCAAGGTCCAGGCGGCCAGTTCGGCCCGATCAAGCTTGGCATCCGCCTTGGAGTCCCCGAAGGAAATCAATTTCCCCGCATCTTCCTGGCACTTCTGGTAATAAGCCAGAAGTTCCTGGAACTCATTCTGTATCAGGTCTTTTTCCTTGAGTGTGAACTTCCTGGCGACAAGGCAGGTGGAGACGAAATCGAGCCGGGTGGAAAAATCTTTCCCCCCATCTCGCATGGCGCGTTCCCCCAAGAAGCGGGCGGCTTCGACAAATTGCGGGTCATTGAGGGTGACCAGCGCCTGCAGGGGCGTGTTGGTCCGCTCCCTGCGAACTGCGCAAGTTTCCCGATTTGGGGCGTTGAGAATTTCCATGCTGGCCGGGGGCGCGGCGCGCTTCCAGAAAGTGTACATGCTGCGACGGTAGAGGTTTTCCCCGATGTCGGTCTTGTAATCGCGTGTGTTGCTGCCGATCATGGCCACCGCTTCCCACACTCCCGGGGGCTGGTACGGGCGCACACTCGGCCCGCCCACTTTTCTCACCAGAAGGCCGGAAGAAGCCAGGGCGTAATCGCGAATGACCTCGGCGTCAAGTCGGTAGCGAGCCCCGCGGGAAAGCAGGCGGTTGTCCAAGTCTTTCGCCAGTTTCTCTGGGCTGATTTGCGCCGACTGCCGGTAGGCCGCGCTGGTGACAAGCATCTTGAAAAACTTTTTTATATCCCACTTCTGCGCCTGAAACTCCAGAGCCAGCCAGTCGAGCAGCTCCGGATGCGAGGGCAATTCGCCCGTGACACCGAAGTCGCCAGTCGTGCGCACCAGCCCTTGGCCGAATATCTCCTGCCAGAAGCGGTTGACAGTCACGCGTGAGGTCAGCGGGTGCTCCGGGGACAGCAGCCACTTGGCGAAACCGAGACGGTTCCTGGGCAGATCCTTGGCCATGGCAGGCAAGACCTGAGGAGTGAAAGGGGAAACCTTGTCTTTCCTGCGATCGTATTCCCCACGCTGCAAAATGAAAGCCATGGCCGTTTCAGGCTTCTCATTCATGACATGGGCCACGGTCCCCAGGGAACGAAGCTGTTTTTCCTCGCGATCGAGCTGGGCGGATTTTTTCGCCAGTTCAATCGACGATTCATCCAGGGTGGAAATCCACCAGTCGAAGAGCTGGTTGTTTTCGGCGGGAGTTCTTTGGGCGGCAGGTTTGGCAATAAGTGCGGCGAGCTTTCCTGCCGGCCCCAGAGCTGCCACTTCCTCCACCGCCAGGGCGCGGTTGTAAATCCTGAGGTCATGGAAAGTCGCCCGCTGCAGTCCATCGCCCGCCTGCCGCGATCCCAGGCGGAACGGCGCCTTCGTTCGCGTGCTGGCAGTTAAATTGTTGTTCACAATTTCCATGATTTGCGGCACGCCATTCACATAGACCTTGATCCCTTCCGCCTTGCTCGATCCGTCGTAAGTGACGAAGGCATGGTGCCAAACATTGGGGTTGAAGCCGGCCTTGGTCAGAACCTTGATGGCGCTGCCGTTCCACGAGGAGATCAGGTTCATGCCGAATTTGCCGTTCTCGTACCAGAAGTCCCATCCCTGGAAGGCGGGAGGAACATCCATGCGAGCGAAGAAAGGCCCGTAGGGCTGCCTCGGCGCCAGCACCCAGGCGCCAAACGAGAAGGGCTGATCGCGTTCGAAATCGCCCACATCATCGAGAGTGATGGCGCCGGACTTGTTGACTTGCAGCGCCTTTTCCTCGGGCTCCGCCGCCTTAGCCCAGGCGATGTCCGGGGAATCGATGACCCGGTCTTGCCCGTTGACCTTGAAAGTAATCTTCTGGCCTTTTCCCTCTTGCAGTTTTGCAGAAGCGACTAACCCCTTGGTGGGAAACTTGTCCATCAAGGCATCGGCCTTGGCAGTGCAAAGCCACTTATCAAAATCCCCCTTGGACTTGACCTTTCTCTCTTCCAGCCGTTTGTTCAATTCCTCGAGATCGCGGACTTTGGCTTGCCACAGGGGCAGGTCCTTCCTCTGGGGCACGGGCAAAATGGGCGGAGTGTCCTTGATGTTCCCATCCATCGCCCCTTGTGTGGTGTTGTTGAAAAACGCCGACAGCGAATAAAAATCTTTCGTCGACAGCGGGTCGAACTTGTGATCATGGCAAACGGCGCAGTTGAAGGTCAAACCGAGCCAGACCTGCGACACGGTTTCCGTCCGGTCGCGAGTGTAAAGCACCAAATACTCTTCCGAGATGGCGCCACCTTCGTTGGTGGTGATGTTGCAACGGTTAAAACCAGTGGCGATCTTCTGGTCCAAGGTTGCCTGGGGCAAAAGATCCCCGGCCAACTGCTCCAGGGTAAACTGGTCGAAGGGCATGTTGGCGTTCAAGGCCTGGATGACCCAATCGCGGTAGCTCCACATTTCGCGGAAATTGTCGAAGTGGATTCCATGGGTGTCGGCGTAGCGGGCGGCGTCAAGCCAGTAGCGGCCGCGTTGCTCGCCCCAGGCTGGGCTTTCCAACAGCTTGTCCACGAAGCGCTCGTAAGCATCAGGGCGCGTGTCAGCGAGGAACTCCTTTAGCATGGAGGAACCAGGTGGCAAGCCGGTAAGGTCGAGGCTCAGCCTGCGGGCCAAAGTTTCCTTGCTGGCTTCCGCTGCCGGGGAAAGCCCAGCCTTTTCCAGCCCAGCCAGGATAAAACGGTCAATGGGGTTCCTGACCCAGGCGTTGTTTTTCACCTGAGGAAGCACAGGTTTTTTCGGGAGAAGGAAGGACCAATGAAGCTGGTACCCCGCGCCCTCCGCTACCCAGCGTTTTAAAACCTCTTTTTGCACCGCCGTGAGAACCTTGTGGGTTTTCACCGGTGGCATGACCTGTTTTGCATCGGCGCTGAAGACCCGTTCAATCAGGTGGCTTTCTCCAGGTTTACCCGGAACGAAAACCCCTGCTTTCAGGGCATCTTCACCCCGGTCGAGCCGGAGGCCGGCTTTCCTGGCCGCCGAATCGGGCCCATGGCAAGGAAAGCAGTTTTCCGCCAAGATGGGTCGGATGTCGCGGTTGTATTCGAGGGGAACCGCAGCGGCGCCAAGGCCCGCGTAGGATCCCAAAACCACAAGGGTAGCTAGCGCTGGAATTTTCAAGGACATTGAATGTTTCTCAGGTCGGGGTTAATCAAAAATGCTGGCGGGGGCAAGGGCGCTTGAAACTTCACGGGGAGTGACCGGCAGAGCGCGCAGACGGGAGGAATCCAACAGAGTTTGCAAAACCGTGGACACCACCATGCCCTGGGTCACCGGCGCGGAAGAAGGCTCGCCGCCATTGGCCCGCGATTGGCCAATCACCCGGCCCATCGACTGACCGCCCCCCGCGAGGAGAAGCGGCCCAAGGTTTCCCCAGTGATCCCGGCCGCCTTTGCCGTTCACCCTGGGCGTGCGCCCCATCTCGCCTGTGCACACAAGCATAATCTTATCGGATAATCCCCGCGTTTGCACATCTTCCAAAAAGGCGCTGACCGCGTGATCAAGCGGCCCGCCCATGTAACCCATCCCTTCGCTAATGGTGGCATTGTTTACATCAGCGTGCATGTCCCAAACGAAATTGGTGGTGACGGTGACAAAGCCGGCGCCCCTCTCGCACATTCTTCTGGCCAGGCACAGGAGTTTGCCCAGTGTTTTGACATTGTCGGTGTAGTTCTTGAAGTTCTTCCACTTCTTGTCGATCTTGTCGGGGGCGATGAGCGGGGCGGTGTCGTAACGCGCCACGGTTTTCGCGTCTTCCTTGGATAGGTCCAAAGCATCAGCCAGTCCGCCCAAAAGAGCCAGCAGCGCCAGCTTTCTTGAATTGTCGGTGGCTTCCCCGCGCAGTGTGTCTTCAATCGACCAGCGCACGCCGTCGAGTGTTTTCAAAAGTTGCATGCGGTCATCGAGGCGTTCGCGAGGCAGGTTGATGCGCAGGTCTCGCAAAAGACCGCTCCCCGCGCCAGGCTGCACCGGGGCCAAGGATCGAGGAAAGGGACCGGTGTCGTCGAACTTGCCAAAGGACATGGTGCCGGCCTGAGTTTCCGGATCAACGGCGCGGGGAAAAAGCAAGGCGTTGCGCGGGACCGCATTTTGCGGGTGGGAAATGCCCGCGATGGAAGCGTAAAGGCTGCCGAGGTTCATTTTCGAACTGGCGGGGCAAACAATCGGCTTGATGTCGTGGTTGGCATTGCCTGGTACATACGAGCGCACAATGGTCAGCAGGTTGGCCAGGGCGGCCAGTTTGGGGAAGACGCTGGAAAAACGGACCGAGGGAATAGCGGTGGCGATAGATTCGAGCGGCCCGCGGAATTCCATGGGCGCGTTGGGCTTGGGATCAAAGGTGTCGATCTGGCTGGGGCCGCCATGAAGAAAAAGAAAGATGACGGATTTTCCCGTGAGGGCGGATTGGAAATCGTTGCTGGCCAGAGCCGGGGAGGCAAGGCCTGCCAGGCCGAAGCCCCCAACCCGCAAAAAATCCCTTCGCCCAACAGCTTTGTTTTCATCCCAAAAAGTTAGCATAAGTTTATTCACGCCTTTCTGGTAGGAACTTAAGTTTAGTCGATTCCTGAAGCAAAAGCCAGAAAAACCAGCCGGGTTTTGGGTTCAGTCTGGGATTTTGCAACCGTTCACGAGGTTGAGGAAAAGGGGAAAGTCATGGGAACAGCCGACTAACAAAGGCCCTTCCCCAATTCCTGCAAGCGATGCGCGCCCGCGCCCTGTTTCTATGCTCCCCCCCGGCGATCTTTACGGTTGCCTTTGCCTTCCTATTACGGTTCCTAAGATGGAGAATAGAAAGCCGAGTGCGGGGATAGTAAAATGACCCAGTCAACACAATTGAAAAAAATCCGGGAAAAGGTTTTTGCCGGGCAGCGTCTCGACTTCGACGAAGGCCTGTTCCTTCACGACCAGGCGGACCTGTTCGACCTTGGTGAAATGGCCAACCAGGTGCGTGAAAGAAAGAACGGGAAAACCGCCTATTACAATGTCAATGTCCATTTGAATCCGACCAATATCTGTGTCTACCGCTGCGTCTTTTGCGCCTTTCGCGCTGACCTGAAAAGCCCCAAGGGCTACCGCATGAGCGACGGGGAAATCCTGGAGCGGGCGGCGGAGGCGGAAGCGCGCGGGGCGACGGAAATGCACATCGTCGGCGGCTTGCACCACGAAATGCCCTACGATTGGTACCTGAACATCGTCAGGATCATCCACCAGGCGCACCCGAAACTGCATTTGAAGGCCTTCACGGCGGTGGAATGGGACTGGTTCGCTCGGTTAACCAAGAGGCCGCTGAAAGAGCTGATGCAGGAATTCCGCGAGGCCGGCCTGGGCAGCATTCCCGGCGGGGGCGCGGAGATCTTCCATCCTGAAGTTCGCGATATTCTTTGCGAACACAAGGCCGATGCCGAGGCCTGGTTGAAAATCCACCAGGAGGCCCACGAACTGGGAATCAAGTCCAACGCCACGATGCTTTACGGCAGCATCGAAAAACCGATGCACCGGATCGACCACCTGTTGCGCCTGAGGGATTTGCAAGACCGCACCGGGGGCTTCCAGACTTTCATCCCCCTGGCCTTTCATCCGGATAACACCAAACTCAGCCACATCAAGAAACCCGATGCCATCACCGACCTCAGAATCATGGCTCTGAGCCGCATCCTGCTCGACAACTTCCCGCACATCAAAGCGTATTGGGTGATGCTGGGTATTCGCACGGCGCAGGTGGCGCTGAGTTTCGGCGCTGACGACCTCGATGGCACGGTGGTGCATGAAAAAATCTACCACGATGCCGGGTCCGACACGCCGCAGGAACTTTCAACTATGGATATCCGCCGCCTGATTCAGGAAGCCGGGCGCATTCCCGTCGAACGCGACACCCTGTACCACGAGGTGTTGCGCGAGGAAGGCCAACGGGCGTTTCGTATTGGGGAACGGCTGGAGCTCAACCAGGTTTGAAACTTAGTCTTTCAACTTCATCAAGATAGTAGATCCACCCGAAACCTTGGATCCAACGCGGACGCGGACTTCACCGACGCGTTCCAGTGGAATAAGGAAATCGGTGCGCGAGCCGAACTTGATCATGCCGTAAAGTTCCCCCCGTTGCAGGGGGTGGCCGGGACCAACCTGGCACACAATTCGCCTGGCGATGGCGCCGGCAATTTGCTTCACACGCACGGTGTAGCCCTCCGCGGTTTCAAGATCGAGCCAAAGCTGTTCGTTGCGCCGGGAGCATTGTTGATCACGAGCATCGAGGAACTCGCCGGGAAAATACAGCGCCTGGCGAACCACGCCCGCCACAGGCGATCGGTTTACATGCACATTGAAGACGGAGAGAAAAACACTGACGCGGAACATTTTCCCCATTCCTGGTTCGTCCACTTCTTCCAGATGAGAGACGACGCCATCGGCGGGGCTAACGGCCAAGCTGGGATCCGAGGGAATTTTTCTCGGCGGATTGCGAAAGAAAGAAACGATGAAAAGCCAGAAGACGCAAACCACGGCAGAGGGCGCCCACCAGCCCGGATGGTGAAACTGCCCCAGCGCGGCGGTAAGCGCAGCCAGGGGCAGCATTACCGCTGAAAAACACAACAGTTCCATAATCCCCGGCCGGGCGAACCAGAGGTTTTTGCGCCAGGCGTAGGGGTCCGTGGCAGGCGGAAAAGAAAAGCCGCAGACATTGGAATAGTGTTTGAGGTCGCGGGAATCGATGATGTCGTGCGGGCAGCCCGGGCACTCCCCAAAGCGGAGCCCGGCCATTTTTTTGACATGGCCCGGGAAGAAAAGGCGCAAGAAGAAACGCCTGCAGCGGTGCCAGGATTTTTCCAGTTCGAAGAAGTACCCGCCGCCCGGTTGGATCGATTCAATGGGCGACGAACCCTGGTTTTCAACCCTGGGTGTCATGAAAAAGTCTCCGGTTGGCAATCAGGTTTTTTCTTGGGCTGAGCTGGATGGGCGCGACAAACCCAGGGCTTTGAGTTTTTCCCGCATCTCCTCGCCAAGAACTCGTGACAAGTTCGACGGGCCACTTTCCTTTCCCGGGGTCTTGGCCGTTTCCCTCTTGGGGCCAAGGATTTTCTCCATCACTTTGGCCATCTCGTCGTCCTTGGTCGGCTTTTGCACACATAGGTATTCGATGCGGTCGATGGGAATGAAATAAGCGAGGCCTTGGTCGGCGGTCCCGGCCACCCGCCCGCGAATCAACAGGTAATTCTCATCAACCCAAATAATGTTTTGAACCGCCACCTCGGTGCCATTGATCGTCTTTACCACCAGAGATTCTTTGAGATTATCAGGGAGTTGGGCCAATAAAACTTCGAAAGGAACTTTAGCCATTCAAAAATCCCAGTTAAGTTACAACCCAAAGGGGGTCATGAAGAAATATCTTTGAGCAACTGCCTGGCCATCTTATAGGCCAATTTCAAAGTGGAGTTCCGAACATCCATTTGGCCTTCATTGAAATTGCGACCGATTTCCCCTTGGGGGAGGCCGGCGATCTCCCGGGTCAGTGGAAGCAAGGTCATGAAATCCTTGATCTTCTGCGCCCGTTGTGCGTCCGTTACGCCTTCTTGCACTGGTTCCTGGCTCATAATCTGGACCCTCTAAAGCGGGAAAATGTATCGTCAAGGTATCCGCTTTCCTTGCAAGGCTCAAGGGGCGCTGCCAACGGCTTTTACAAAACTCCCTTGGTCGAGGGAATTGCCGTCGATCGCGAGTCCGGTTCCACCGCCTGGCGCAGGGCCCGGGCAACGGCTTTGAAAATCCCCTCCACCTTGTGGTGGCCATTCTGCCCATAATGCAATTTCACATGGAGATTCATGAGAGCATTTGAAGCAACGGCGCGCCAAAACTCTTCCGCAAGTGAAGTGGGAAACGCACCCAGTATTTCTAAAGGAATTTCCGCCTGCCAGACGCAAAAGGGCCTGCCGCCCAAATCAACCGCCGCCGTCACCAGGGTTTCGTCCATCGGCAGAGTGGCCCAGCCATAACGGCGGATACCCGCCTTGTCGCCCAGCGCTTGCTTCAAGGCCTGGCCAAAGCATATTCCCACATCCTCCACCGTGTGGTGGGAATCGACATGGAGATCCCCCGCCGCGCGGATCGAAAGATCAATCAGGCTGTGCCTGGACAAAAGATTGAGCATGTGGTCGAAAAACCCAATGCCGGTCTCCAGCTTGGAGACCCCTTGGCCATCGAGGTTGATCTGCAAATCGACCTGCGTCTCGCCGGTCTTTCTTGAAATTGCCGCGCTTCTCATGGAACCATGCCCAGGGACAATAATTTCGCCATCGTTTCCCGTAGCGTGAGGGATGTCAATCCCCCATGAGATGCTGACGGGAAAAGCTGAACTCTACCTTTTATTATGTTAACCGAGGGCCGAAGCGGGCCAAAGGCGATTGGCCCTTCACCTTAAAGCCCCGGCCCAAGCGCCCTGGAATAACCCGCACATCGGGATTATTTCCCCTTTTCCTGAACGATACTCTGCAGCACTTCCAGCAGGCGATCGATTTCCAGGTCGCTGCCGACTGAAATCCGCAACCCTTTTTCCTCGGGGTAGCCCATCAAGCGGACGAGAATGCGCTGGTTTTTCAGTTCCAGATGTATGCTGGTGGAATCGTGGACCGGGTGTCGGCACCAGACGAAATTCCCCTGGCTGGGCGTGACCAGAAAACCCAACTCGGCCAGCGACGCTTCCAACCTGGCTCGGGTGGCCAGGATTTTTTCCCTTGTCTGTCGCAGGTAGTCCTGGTCCGAGATGGCGGCGCTGGCGGCGGCTAAACTCAGCGCGTCGCAATTGTAGGAATCCTTCACCTTGAGAAACTCCCGGATCAGGGCCGGCGAGGCAACTGCAAAGCCAAAGCGGATGCCTGCCAGCGAGTACGACTTGCTTAGCGTCCGGGTGATAATCAAATTCTCTGGCGCGCGGCCTTGTTGAAAGAGTGTTACACAATTGGACTGGGCAAAATCTGCGTAGGCTTCGTCAACGACCAAGGCCCCAGGCAGCGATTGAGCCAGCTTGAGCACAACCGCCTCTTCCACCACCGTGCCCGAGGGGGAATTGGGGTTGGCCAGGAAAGTCAGGTTGGCATCCACCTGGGGCCAAGGGTGGGGCAGTTTCCAGCCCGGGGCAAACGAAACCGTGGCAAAGCGGGCGCCCTGGATTTCCGCCAAAGTTTTGTAAAGCAGGTAGCTGGGAGAAAGGGAAACAGCCAGGCCGTTTTCCGGCACACACGACCGGGTCAGGATGGTTAACACATCATCCGAGCCGTTGCCAATCAGGATGGAATCCGGATCGATGTTGAGAGCTTTGCCCGCTGCAAGGCAGAACTGCATGCCCCGTGGGTCGGGGTATTTCCTAAGAATGTCGCCGTCCACAGCAGCCTTCAACGCCTCGAACACGCGGGGTGAGGGCGGGTAAGGGTTCTCGTTGGTGTTCAGCTTGATGATGCCAGGCTCGCGAGGTTGCTCGCCCGGTGTGTAGGCGAACATTTCCCGGATGGCCGGCCTGACCCACTTCATGCTGTCGTTTGCCATGAAAATTCCTGGGCTGGATTAATCCCTGTTTGTGGAGCGCGACTTTTTCTCGAGACGAAATAGAACACTGGCCTTGTGCCCGGTCAGGCCTTCGCGGTCGGCGAGGGAGCAAATATCAGGCGCCAGGTGTTCCAGCCCCTCGCGAGTGAGGGAAATCACGCTGGAGCGGCGCAGAAAATCATTGGAGGTCAACCCGGAGGAAAAGCGCGCGGTACCCCCGGTGGGCAACACATGGGAAGGCCCAGCGGCATAATCCCCGGCAGCGACCGGGCTATATTCCCCGAGGAAAATCGCCCCGACACTGTCGATCTTTTCCGCCTGGGATTCTGGGCAGGCGGTGGCGATATGCAAATGTTCCGGCGCCAGCCGCTCCACGCATTCCAGCGCTTCGGCTTCCGTCGGGGCAGACACCAGGGCGCCAAATTGTTCCAGGCAATCCCGGGCCAGCTCACCCCGTTCCAGATTGACCAACTGGAGGTTCAATTCCCTTTCCACCTCGTCGAGAATTTCCTTTTTCCAGGTGACCAGCAGGCTGGAGCCCGGGGAATGTTCGGCCTGGGCGATCAGTTCCGCCGCCAGGAATTTAGGGTTGGCCGTCTGGTCCGCCAATACCACGACCTCGCTGGGCCCGGCGATGCAGTCGATGGCCACTTGGCCAAAGACCTTCTTCTTGGCCAGGGCGACAAAGAGGTTTCCGGGGCCAACGATCATATCGACTGCCTTAACCCCGCGCACCCCGTAGGCCATCGCCGCGATGGCCTGGGCCCCGCCAATCCGGTAAACCTCGTCCACGCCCAGTTCCTGGCAGACGGCCAGCATGTCCGGGCAAAAGGCGCCATGCTTTGTCGGCGGCAGCGTCACCACCAGTTCCTTGACCCCGGCCGCCCGCGCTGGCGCCACGGTCATCAGCAAGGTGGATGGGTAGGCGGCGGCGCCTCCTGGAATGTGAAAACCGACCCGCTTGAGGGGCCGCACCCGCAGTTTCAACGATCCCCGCCGGCCCAGGGAAAGCTCGGCATCCCGCTGAATCAGCCCCGATTGAAAGGCCAGAATGTTTTGTTTGATCCGGCGAACGGAGTCGAGAAACTTGGGCGAAGCCGCTGCGTGCGCCATGCGCATTTCCGCGTGGCTGACCTGGATGGTTTCCTCCTCCAGGTCGAAGCCGTCGAACATTTTCGTGTAGTGAAGGACCGCCTCCAGACCCTTCGTTCGCACATCTTCACACACGCGGTCCACCACTTCGGCGGGAGTCAGCTCCCGGCCAAAAACCTGGCGGGTTAGCTCCCGTCCCTTGGCGGAAACCACATTGCCGGAATTACCCAACAGGGCCATCAAAGAATCGAGGTCGGCGCGGCCGCCTGCATTTCCCAGATCGATACGCCTCATGACCAGGGTCTTCATGAAATTCCCAACCTCTGCTACTCCCGGCTGTCTCCACCTTGGAAGAAACCAACCGGTGAAATTTATCTTATTGCCAGGTAAAGAGGAAAATCCAAGGAGGGAATAATTCCCCTAGCCCGGCCCCTGGAAAGCCTTCTCCAGCCCGGCGATGTCGAACTTGGCCATGTTCATCATGGCCGCCATTACCCGCCGAGACTTTTCCTGATCGGCATGGCACATCATGCTCTCAAAGCAAGTCGGCACAATTTGCCATGAGACGCCGAAGCGGTCTTTCAACCAGCCGCAAACGCGCTTTTCTCCCCCTTGGGATAGTTTCTCCCAGTAGTGATCAATTTCTTCCTGGTTTTCACAAAGGACAAAAAGCGAGATGCCATCGGAGAATTTGAAATAGGGGCCGCCATTGCCAGCCCAGAATTTCTGCCCACCCACCTGAAAAGTCACCGTGCGCACGCTCCCCGCGGGGCCCATTTCCCCCTCATGGCAACGGCTAATCTCGAGAATTTTGGAATTGGGAAACAACGAGACATACCACTGAGCCGCTTCTTCCGCCCCCGATTCGTAAAACAAAAAGGGCGTGATCTTTTGCACGGCAGGACTCATCCCGATTCCCTCCGCGGGTAAGAAAAAGCTGCTCAAGACAGGGCCGTTTCTTTATACACCCGTCCCTTGCGCAAGAAAGAAAAATCTTTTCGCCCCGCGGCTTTTTCCTTGGCCCTAAAAAACCCTGACTCCTTTGAGGTTTTTCCCACTGCCCTGGGGGTATTCGTGGTAAAGTAAGGCCTCGCTTTTCTCTTGATAAAGGAGGTTCTAATGAGGTTTCCTGTTGCACTGGCGGCCATGGCTGCCTTGGGTTTGTTCTTTACTCCGGTTCGCGCTGACGAAAAATCCGAAAAGCTCGCCCGTGAAGCCGTCGAGAAAATCTTCAAAGCCCTCAAGGCGGAAGATATCGACGGCGTCATGAAAGCCGTCTCCTTCCCCTACTACGATGGGAAGGAACTCATTCGCGACTCGGCCGAATTCAAGAAAAAGATCTCCAATTTCTTCGAAAACGCCGATTTCACCACCCTCACTTTTGAAATCAAAGAAATTCATGAGTTTGCCAAGATCAAGGATCAGATCAAGGACGAAGATAAAGAGAAGGTCAACGAAATCCTCAAGGATGGCGACATGGTGGTCATGACCAGTTTCGAAAAGGATGGCAAAGCCTCCAAGATCGGCTGGGGTGTGGCCATCCGCGACGGCAAGGCCAAAATCGTTGGCGGTAAACCCAGCGAATAAAACATGCCCGCGCCAAAAAAAAAGGTGGCCGCGATCGGCACGGTTTACCACCGGCACAGCCATTGCGATGTCATCCTCGGGAAAATTCTCGAAGGCTTCAACTACGATGGGAAAGCCGGCCCCAACATGGAGCTGGCTTCCCTTTATATCGATCAAATCAACAAAAATGACATGTCGCGGGATCTGGCCAAACGCTACGGCTTCCGCCTGGCTAACTCCATGGCCGACGCCCTGACCCTGGGCACAGGCAAGCTGGCTGTCGATGGCGTCATCTGCGTAGGCGAGCATGGCGCCTACCCCGACAACGCCAAGGGGCAAAAGCTCTACCCGCGCAGGCGCTTTTTCGAAGCTGTCGATCAGGTCTTCACTGCCTCCAAAAAAGGCGTGCCGCTTTTCAACGACAAGCACCTCGGCCCCCAGTGGGAAGATGCCAAGTGGATGTACGACATGGCGCGCAGGCACCATGTGCCGTTTCTGGCTGGATCCTCCCTGCCGGTCACCTGGCGGAAACCACACCTGGATATTCCCAAAGGGACCCCATTGAAAGAGGCCGTGCAGATCGGCTACGGGCCGTTTGAAGGGTATGGCTTTCACGCCTTGGAATCGCTGCAGTGCCTGGTGGAAAACCGCCAGGGGGGAGAAACCGGTGTGAAGGCGGTCCGCAGCCTGAGTGGCAATGCCATGTGGGAAGCTTGGGACGCGGAAAAATGGCCCAATGATCTGCTGGAAGCGGCGCTGGCCAGGGTGCCCGCTCATGCCAATGGGGAATTACGCAAGGTTTCCGCCGCCACCAAGGACGCCGGGATTTTCTTCATCGAGTACACGGATGGTTTCCGCGCCGCCATGGTCATGCCCAACGGCTGGATTCATGAAGGTGACGGCGGCGGCTTCTGCTTTGCCACCAAGTTGCCAGGCAAGACGCCGATTGCTTGTCAGTTCTATCTGCAAAACACCGATCCTTTTGGGCATTTTGCCGAGCTGGTGAAAGCGATTGACCACCTGGTCAACACGATGCACGAGCCTTACCCGCCCGAGCGCACGCTGCTGACGAGCGGAATTTTAGACGCCGCCATGACCAGCCGGTTTCAAAATGGGAAAAGGGTGGAAACACCGCACCTCAACATCCGCTATGAAGGAAGCACCTGGGCCTACCCCAAGGGCGCCGTCCCGCCAACAGTAAAGAGATAATTTACCCTCGGGGCCAAGCGTGAGGCGTGATTTGTCCTTCGCTGGGATCGCCGCGCTCCAGCGCGGCCAATCAATCTGCCAGGCTGGAGCCTGGCGTTCCCAGGGAGAGGGTGGGGCGAGTGGTATGGCCTAAACTGCTATCACTTTCCGCCCTCCGCCGCCATCAAAGTCGTAAGCGTGCCGATCCTTTCAATCGCGCCCTGCATTTGGTCGCCGGGCTTCAAATAGGTTCCGGTTGTGTTGCCAACCCCGGATGGCGTGCCCGTGGAAATGATGTCCCCCGGTTCCAAAGTCACCATGGTTGAAATGAACTCGATCAATTGCGCCACGGAGAAAATCATCTTCGAGGTATTGGAACCCTGGCGGGTTTCCCCGTTGAGCTTCAGTTCCAAACGCAGGTTTTGCGGGTCGGGAATGGCCCCAGTATCCGCCACACACGGCCCCATAGGGCAAAAGTTGTCGAACCATTTGCCATGCAACCAGTCGAAGAACCCGTCCTTTTCTCTTTTCTTCCTGCCCGGGTTGGGGTGGAACTTCCGATTGGAAATATCGTTGATGATGGTGTAGCCAGCCACATGCGAGAGGGCTTCCGCTTCCTTGACATACTTGGCTTTTTTTCCGATGACCACCCCGAGTTCCAACTCCCAATCGATGGCGCCGGGCGAAACCGAAGGGATGATCACCGGCTTGCCAGGATCATTCAAAGTTGTGGACGGGGGTTTCATGAACACATAGGGGAAGGTCTCGGCTCGTTCGACGGCCATGCCGCCCCCTTCTTTAATGTGGTCCGCGTAGTTGCCTGCCAGGAGAAAGATTTTCTTTGGGTTGGAAACGGGGACTAAAATCTCCACCCCCTGTAGCCTGGGAGCAGTACTGCCGGATAATTCCCTGGCCAGTTCATAATGGGGCCCGCCCGGCAGATATTCCAGGATGCAACTCCCTTGAGCCCAGCCAGGGTTTTGTCCCTCGTGGCGCGCGGCTTCCTCCAGGGGAAGAATGCCTCTCTCTTCGTAATAAGCAATTCGGGGTCCGGCAGGAGTTTTAATGCGACATAAGCGCATGGGAGGATTCCTCATGGTCAGGTAGGTGCCTACGGGCTTTGGCAATCTACTCGAAGGACACCGTTGGCGCCAACATTCGCGCTCAACCCCTTGCGATTTTTTCCCGCGCGGGATAATTTGGATCAGGGCCGGAAAAACAACCTGAGGTCTCAATGGTTGCATTGTCCTCGCCGGGCGAAGAGCGCAAGGGCTTCTATTGCCCGATCTGCAAACGGCTTGTGGAAGTGGAAATCATTCCCCCGGCGCAAACCACATCATGCCCACTGTGCGGGGGCTTGATCTGGGAAGGAAACCAACCCGATTCAATCCTGAGTCGGGAAGAACGGCGCAAGATTACGATAAAGGGGTTGATCGGTTTGGAGCTTTTTGCCGTTATCATCTTGGTCGGGCGAACGGTTGGAATTGGTGTGACTGAAATCTTGATCCTGGCGGTTATTGGGGTCTTGCTGTTTGCGGGAGACTTGGTGAAATTCGCCCGGCTGTGGGGCCGAACCAGCCATTATTAGCACCGCTTGTTTATTAATAAAGAATATCGTCAGAAGACATTCCGGGCGAAACTCGTGGGAGTTCTAGCGCCAACATGACCCTGGAATACAAAATTCCTTTGCAATTTGCATATTAGGAATTTAGATTAAGATAAGTTGAATGCGATAAATGCACAAACTTTGCTGACGGTTTTTCAAAGTCTAATTGTGTGTTGGCAAGGTTTTAAACTGCTATCACTTTTGTCGACGCCCAGTTAAGGGTGTATGGGTTGGTCCTTCTTTGCCGGCACCCAGGGTTTTCCTTTTGGGCTTTCGAAATATTGCTGGTGTCCCCGGGCCTGTCCCCAAGGTCCTGGCGTTCCCGGGGAGGGGAAAAAGACGGGCCGTTGGGGCCTGGACGGTACGACGGGCCGCCTTTTTTTTCCACCCCCGCCTCGCTGCAAAGCAGTTGGGGTGGGGGTAAGGAATAAGCTAAAAGGGTTGATGAGGTAAACGAAGATTCAAAGGCAATTTCGAGGAAGAATCGGGGTGCCAACCAGGCCAGATTAATTGGTGTAAGTGTTTTACTAATAAAGAAATGCGGAGAATAATCCAAGAAATAATAATGTGAAAATCTAAACAACATTGTATTTTTAATATATGATGTTAGAATTGCAAGAATGATTGTCAGACAGGCTAAAAACCAGATCCTTTTGGCCCTTTCCCGCCAGGCGGCTGTGGCTCTTCTCGGGCCGCGACAAGTGGGAAAAACCACCTTGGCCCTGGAAATCGCTGAACAACAAAAGGCCCTTTACTTTGATCTGGAAGACCCCTTGGAAAGGGACAAACTCGCCAACCCGGGCCCCTTTCTTGCTGGCCTTGAAGACCGGCTGGTAATCCTCGATGAAATCCACCGCCTGCCAGGATTGTTTCCCGTTCTCAGGGGCCTAATTGACCAGGGCCGCCGCAAGGGAAAACGGTTTGGCAGATTCCTTCTCCTCGGCTCGGCTTCCCCAGAATTATTAAGGCAAAGCGGGGAAACCCTGGCAGGGCGGATCAGCTTTCTTGATTTGAATCCCTTTAGCATTCTCGAGGTGCCAATTGAGGAAATGGAAACTCTTTGGCTGCGGGGAGGGTTTCCCGATAGTTTTTTAGCAGCGAATAACCCCCACAGTTTGGCCTGGCGCAAAGACATGATCCGCACCTATCTGGAAAGGGATATCCCTCTATTCGGCCCACGGCTACCGGGAGAAACCCTGCGCCGATTCTGGACTATGATTGCCCACACCCAAGGCTCTTTGCTGAATTCCGCCAAACTGGCCGGGGCCTTGGAGGTGAGCAACCCCACCATTAACCGTTACACCGACCTGCTTGTGGACTTGCTCCTATTACGCAGGCTGCAACCCTACCATATCAATGTGAAGAAACGCCTTGTCAAGAAGCCGAAAATTTATATCCGCGATAGCGGGTTATTGCACGCCCTTCTTCACCTTGAGAATGCCAGCGCTGTTCTTGGTCACCCCGTTGCGGGAGGAAGCTGGGAAGGATTCGTGATTGAAAACCTGATTCAAGCCGCGCCTGTTGGCACGGTGCCAGGGTTTTACCGGACCAGCGCCGGCGCTGAAATGGATTTAGTGATGGAGCTTCCTGGAGGGAAGCGCTGGGTTTTTGAAATAAAACGCTCCAAGACAGGGAAAACCAGCCGAGGGTTTTTTGAAGCCTGTCAGGACCTCCGGCCCGACAGGAATTTTTTGATCCATTCCGGCCGAGAACGGTTTCCCTTGAGCAATCAAACCGAAGTAATGGGCTTAGGGGAAATGGCCGGTCTCTTGCAAACCCTGGATTCCCTTTGACACCCCCTCCCTTGCCTTAATGCATCCATGAAGCCAGAAGGGGTTTTTAGTTTTGCTATCCAAATGAAAATCGTCAGGCCAATAACCCGCCCTGCCCCATTTCAGTCTTTGTCCCTGGCTTTTCTTTCGCCCCTTGCAGGATCCCCGCCAGAATCAGGACAACGCCATAAGTTTGCGGGGTGAGAAGGAACAATCCCCAACCGTTGCGAAGGAATTGAAAAGCCTCCCGCTGCCAGGCGTAGGGCGAATCAGATCCCAAGGAAAAATCAACAGGGATCCAGGTTAAGGCCAATCCTGTAATCAGCAAGGCTCTGGAAAGATTTCCCTTGGCAGAAGTTGGGAAGACAATTGCTGCCGCCAGCCAAGCCAGATTGAGATGATAGAAACCCGCAATGGGGCTACCCAGCAACATAAGGCAAAGTCCCGCGGCGTAAAGTGAGGCAAATCCTGGCCGGTTTATGAACCACCATCTGCCAACCCAAAACGCTAATATTCCCATGACTGCCACTTTGAAGCCCAGGCAGAGCGCTGGGGAATCGGTCAGGGGGCCGGCATAGGGGGTCGCGTGGAACAGCCGTTCACCCATGCCCCCCAGGGAGATATTGAAAGCGCTGGCCGTAGGATAGAAATTAGCCGCGATAAACTTGCAGTAAAACTCCAGGTGCTGGTCCGCGGTAAGGAGAAGAAAAAGTAAAACCCCGGCCCCGGCCACAGCGGCTGGCCGCCAGCGCTTTTTTAAAAGTAACGCCAAGATCAAAAGCCCGGGGAAAAGTTTGCTCAGCACGGCCAGAGCGAGAAAAAGGCCGGCGAGGGAATCGCGAATAAGCAATTCCCTGGGAGAAAATTGCCCTTTCTCCAGGCTTGTTTCACCCGAGAGCGCCAAAAAAGCCCCGGCCAGCAGAATTGCTATCCAGGCGTGACATTGCCCGATTAGCAATCCACCTAGATAAGGTGGACTGGCAAACAAAAGGACCGCGCCAAGCAAAGCGGATTTCCCAAGATTGTTTGCCTTCAATACCCGGGCCAATTGCCAGGCTAGCAGCAGGGAAAATAGCAAATTGAGCGACAGCCAAAGCCAGGAAGCCGCCGGCAATGAGAGCCAGGCAAAAGGGAGGAAAAGGCAAGCCATTCCAGGCGGGTAACAAAAAGCCCAGTGCCGGCTTTCAACGCCAAGTTCTTCAGCGGACAAGCGATAGGGATCACCCGTCAAATGCAGGCTGCGGGCGCCGATATAGTATTGAACCGAGTCATTGTTGCCGGCGTTGAAATGCAAGAAAATCGCCGACAGATTTATCATGGCCCCAATCGCCAGGACCGCAAGCCAGGGATAGAAAATTGGGCCCCTTTGCCATTCATCCTCATGAAGGGCAGGGAAACCATTCGGCTTATGGGAGTTGTCTGGAATTTATTTGTTGGCCTTCTTTTTGGTCAGGTAGGAAACCACACCGAAGATGCCGCCAATTAGACCGCCAAGGGTGCCGAAAATAAGCATGCGGCCCCAATCGAATTCGCCAAATAACATTGACCTCTCCTCTAACAGGTTTCGATTCTCAGATAGAAAGGTATTCTAGCAAAAGGAATCTCACCGCATTGGTTCCTTTAGTTTGCGGAAATCCTCAATCCTTGGCTCAAGCCTTTCTTCCGGAAATATCGATCAGGTACAACTGCCGCCCTTTACCCTCGTGGGGCGAGTCGATGCAAACCAAATTGCCATCAGGGCTGAAGCGAGGATGGGTGTCGCAGCGCCATTCACCCGCGTATTCCTTGGGAGAAAGGAAACGGCCCAGGGGCAGGTTTTTCCCGGTGGGGAGGTGAAAGAGGTAGGGGTGCTGCAAGCGTTCCCTGTCTGGGTAGGTATCGTTCAAAATCCAGTCATTGCCCGGGATGTAGGAGCAATGGCCGTTCTTGGTCATGATGCCCGCGCCGACTTGCAAGACCTCCGCAGTTTTGTCCTTGAAGAGATAAAAACCCGCGCCTTTGCCTTCGGGTTTGGTCCAGGCCAAAATGTGATTGGGATCGCGCCAGATGAAGTGCGAGGTTTCCCCGGAAGGATCCAATACGAAAAGATCGCTGCCATCAGCCCTGGCGGTGACCATGCGGGTCTTGAAGGAAACTTTCCCCTCGGCCGGTTTCCATCGGTGCAAGAAAACAAAGCGCGAGCCATCGGTGTTAAAAAGCAGGTGGTTGAACCAGTGCTTGGCGCCTTTCATGCTGGGGGAGAGTTCGCCGAAAGCCGCCAATTGCGCCATGGAAAAGAGTAATTTCTGCGTTCCGGTTTGCAAATCGACCGAGAAGATTCCAGAATCTTTGGGCGCCAGTTCGAGTGATGGATCGGGGACGCCAGCATAGCCATAACCCGGGCGAGTGTCGTGCAGTCGGCGAAAATCAGCGGCGATGGCGGTTTTGCCATCCGGAGACACGGCATAGATAGGGTGGGGTAGAGTCCGCTTCTTGCCGGTTTTCACATCGAGAACATGGCAAACGAACTCGCCCTCTTGCCGGTCGTTCCAGAGAATTTCCTTCGCCGACCCCGGCAGCCATTGCAGCATGCACCCCTGCTGCCAGCACCAGGCCTTGCTCGTTCCCAGGTTGATCCAGTTGTCTTTGTCCTGAAGGTCCACCATGCCGATTTGGATGGCGTCCTCGGGCTTGGGCGACCGGTGTTCAATACTAACCCGCATTCCCAGGGCAAATCTGGACGAGGGGTCAAATTGCAATTTGTCGTAATAGCCAAACCAGTGAAACCCCGGTCCCTTGGTAATAGCGCGCACGGGAAAACCGCTTTTTTCCCCCTGCGCCCAGGCGGGGAAAACCGCGCTCAAGGCATACCCCGATGCCAGGGAAAGGAAGTTTCTCCGGCTTTGCAATTGTTCGTTCATGGCTGGCCTTTCAAAAACATGATCCAGGCATTTTCCAGCAACCTTCGGCACTTGCAAGGGTAGGACGGATTACCCGGTTTGTCTTGTAGAAAATTACTTTTAGGCGCCTTTGCCCTTACAGTTTTTCCCAATCCGTCGCTCACGCTTCGGGTTCTGAAAGAATGCCCCAGTTCAAATGCGAGCGACTCTGCCGGTACTTTTAATTGCCCGAACGCACCCCCGCAATTAGAATGCACCAACCCTCCTGACGCGGAGGCACACCCTGGTTTAGGAATCCTGTTTCATGACCGAGTCCCTCCTCTTGATGTTTTCCCTGGCTTTGGCTGGCCAGGGGAGGCCCGCCGAACAACTCAACCCCGACTCCCTCTACCGAAAGGAAAACCTGGTCGCCTGGTGCATCGTCCCCTTTGATGCCAAGAAGCGCACCCCGGCCCAGCGGGCTGAAATGCTGAAACGCCTCGGGTTCCAGAAATTCGCCTACGACTGGCGCGATGAGCACATCCCCACTTTCGATGAAGAAATCGCCCAGTTGAAAAAACAAGGCATCGAGCTGACGGCCTTCTGGTTCCCCGGCGGGTTGAACTCCCAGGCCAAAAAGATTTTGGAAGCTTTGGAGCGGAACCAGGTGCGGACCCAGCTCTGGATATCCATGGGAGACCCAGCGCCCGGCAAAGGGCAGCCAGAAAAGCTAAAAGCAATTGTGGAGCAGATCCGCCCGATCGCCGCAGCGGCAAAAAAAATCGGCTGCAGCGTCGGGCTGTACAACCATGGCGGCTGGTTTGGCGAGCCGGAAAACCAGGCCCAGATCATGCAACTCCTCAACGAACCGAATGTCGGCATCGTTTACAACCTGCACCATGGCCACGACCACCTCGAGCGCTTCACCCTGGCCTTTAAGAAAATCCAACCCTGGCTCTTTTGCGTGAATATCAACGGCATGGACGCGCAGGGGGACAAAACCGGCCGCAAGATCCTGCAGCTTGGCCAAGGGGAAAAGGATCTGGAACTGCTCCAGGCCATTTTGAAAACAGGGTACAAGGGACCAATCGGCATTCTCGGCCACACCCAGCACGATGCTGGACTTACCCTCCACGATAATCTCGACGGCCTGGCCTGGCTGGTGAAAAAGATGAAGAAGGAACCTGCAGGGGCCAAGCCAGTTCCACGCACGCCAGTGCCTAATCGTGTGGCCCCGCCACCGCCTAAACCGCTGACGCAAACACCACCACCAGCATTCAAAGAGATCCCTTACAACCCGCAAATGGCCAGCGCGCTTTTGGCCGAGGCCAAAGAAAAAGGTGACAGCGCCAACGGCGCCAGGGTCTTCGCTTCCGCCAAATACGCCTGCGTTTCCTGCCACAAGGTCGGCGCTCAGGGCGGACAGATCGGGCCGGAACTGACTGCAATCGCCACCTGCATTCAACCTCAGGAAATCGTGGAAGGCCTGCTCTGGCCATCACGGCAAATCAAAGACGAGTACAAGGCCTGGAGCCTGGTCACTTCCAAGGGGAAATTCCTGCAAGGATACAAACTAAAAGACAACGGCAAGGAAATCGTGTTGAAAGAGGCTTCCACTTCCAAGGAATGGAACCTCAATAAAGACGACATCGAGGAAATGAAGGAAGTGGGCAGCCTGATGCCGGTCGGCATCGCCGAGGCCATGACACCCATTGAACGGCGCGACCTGGTAAAGTTCCTCCTCGACCTGGGAAAAGATCCGAAAGCCGTTGGCCTGATGCCAGCCATGCGCCCCATGGACATGAAACCCGCCACCTTTACTTACCTGCGCGATCCGCTGGAAAAAGCTGCCTGGCCATCGTGGGAATCGTTCGTCAACCGCGAACGACTGTACGATTTTTATTTCAAGCAGGCGGCGCACTTCGCCTCATTAGAAAAGAGGCCGCTGCTGGTGGAGGCGTTCCCCGGGCTCGACATGGGTAAGCACGGCCACTGGGGGAACCAAAACGAGGAAACCTGGAAGAGCAGCAACTGGAACAAGGCCGACCTGGGGCGAGTGCTGAGCGGAGTCTTCCGCGGCCCCGGGGTCATGGTGCCACGCGCCGTTTGCGTCCTTTTGGGCGACCAGGGCGAAATGGCCGTCTGCTTTAACCCGGAGACACTTAACTATGAAACGCTGTGGCAAGGCGGGTTCCTCAGCTTTTCCAACATCCGACATGGATTCATGGATGGTCTCAGACCAGTCGGCACGATCCTTCCCCTCCCTTCGGGACGCAAGCTCGACAAGCCATTTACCTACCATGGTTTTTACAGGCATGGCAACCGCGTGATCTTCGCTTATTCCATTGACGGGGTGGAATATCTCGATTCCCCCTGGGTGCGCGAGGGGAAGTATCACCGCGAGGTGGCGCCGAGAAAAGTCCATTCGCTAGCCCCGGTGTTGAACGCCCCACCGATGCGCTTTCCACAAAAAATCACGGGCAAAATCTCCCTGGGAAAAGGGTCGCCCTACGCCATCGATACCATCGAGGTGCCGTTTGAAAACCCCTGGAAGGCCCCCTTTTACCCGGGGGATCTGGCATTCCTGGCCAATGGCGCCGGCCTGGTCTGCACCATGCAGGGCGATGTCTGGCGCGTCGATGGACTTGAGCCTTCCTCCACCCAGGCCACCTGGAAAAAAGTCGCGTCGGGCATGCACCAGGCTCTGGGCATGGTCGTTCATAACGATGCGCCCTATGTCCTCGGTCGCGATCAGATCACCCGCCTGCACGACTTGAACAACGATGGCGAGTACGACTTTCACGAATGTTTTTGCAACGCTTACAAGACCTCGCCCTCGGGCCACGACTTCCTCTGCGGGTTGGTGCGCGCCAGTGACGGCTCCTTTTACTTCGCCTCGAGCAACCAGGGCGCCATGCGCGTCTCCCCCGATGGCAAGAAAGCCGAGTCGCTCGCCACCGGCTTTCGCAATCCCGATGGCATTGGCCTGACACCCGAAGGCAAGATTACCATCCCCTGTTCCGAAGGGGATTGGACACCCAGTTCGATGATCTGCCAGGTAAAGGAAGGCGGCTTTTTCGGTTCTGGCGGACCGAAGAACGGGGCCGCGCCCGATTTACCCCTCGTCTACCTCCCGCGGGGACTGGATAACTCTGCTGGCGGACAGGCCACGGTAACTTCCGATCAATGGGGACCGTTGAAAAACCAAATGATCCACTTCTCGTTCGGCGCCTGCTCACACATGCTGCTCTTGCGCGACGAGGTCAAGGGCAAGCCGCAAGGAGCGATAGTGCTGTTGCCGGGTGAATTCCTTTCCGGCGCCCACCGGGGAAAGTTCTCCCCAACCGATGGGCAACTCTATGTCGCTGGCATGCAGGGATGGGGAACCTACGCCATGGCGGAAGGGTCGTTCCAACGGGTGCGCTACACCGGCGCGCCGGTGCAACTGCCGGTGGCAATCCATTCCCACGCCAACGGCGTTTACCTCCGCTTCAGCTCCCCTGTCGATGCCAGTCTTCTTGGGAAAACCACCAGCCGGCTGGCCATGGCCTGGAACTACCGGTATTCCGCCGCCTACGGGTCGGCTGAGTATTCGCCTTCCCATTTCGGCTTGCGCGGACACGACCTTCTCGACATTCCCGCGGCCCATGTTCTGGAAGGGGGCAAAGCGGTCTTCCTGGAAATTCCCGACCTGCAACCGGTCAATCAACTTTTGCTGCGTCTTCAAGTGGGTCCGGGGGCGCCCGTGAACCTCATCGCCACCGTGCATGAACTCGACAACGACTTCACCGCCTACCCCTCCTACAAACCAGTAAAGAAGGCCATTCACCCCCACCCGATTCAATCGGACCTGGCCTTTGCCATCAAGACTTTGCCCAACAAGTGGAAGTACCCGATCGGCGGCACGCGGGCGCTCAAGGTCGAGGCGGGGCCAAACCTCTCCTTTATTCCCAACCAGTTCAAGGTGAAAAAGGGCGAGTTGCTGGCCCTGACCTTTCACAACCCCGATGTGGTCCCGCACAACCTGGCGATATTGAAACCGGGAAAACTGCCAGTCGTCGGCCAGCTCGCCAACGCGCTGATCAGCGACCCGGAAGCGATTGTCCGCCATTATGTTCCCAACTCGCCTGATGTATTCGTCCACACCGATGTGGTCATGCCTTCGGACAAATTCACGATTTACTTCAAGGCGCCCGATCAACCAGGCAACTACCCGATGGTCTGCACCTTCCCTGGGCATTGGATGGCGATGAATGGCCTCCTTCAGGTGGAATAGCGTAATGGCATCAGCGCCGCAAGCGTTCACGGATTGAATTTCCCGTCGCTGGCGCTGCGGACTCGGATTGGTTAGAAATGGAAACAAACATGAAACACTGGTGTCTGGCGCTTATGGCGCTGTCCCTGGCGCCTTGCTCATTCGCGGCGGATGCCACCCGTCCCAATATTCTCGTCTTCATCGTCGATGACCTGGGATTTGGCGATATAGGATGCCAGGGCGCCACGCGGGTGAAAACACCGCAGGTGGACCGGCTGGCGAAAGAGGGATTGCGCTTTACCGATGGCCACTGCGCCGCCGCCACCTGCACCCCTTCGCGTTATGCTTTGATTACGGGAGAATACCCCTGGCGCAAGCGCGGCACCGGGGTGCTGCCAGGCGATGCCGGGCTGGTTATTGAAACCAACCGGGGAACTCTTCCACTCACTTTGAAAAAGGCCGGCTACACCACCGGTGCGGTGGGCAAGTGGCACCTCGGCCTCGGGCCCGAGGGCGGCCCCAATTGGAACGGCGAAATCAAGCCTGGCGCCCGCGAAGTGGGCTTCGATTTCAGCTTCATCATGGCAGCAACCGGCGACCGCGTCCCTTGTGTGTATGTCGAAAATGGCCGCGTGGCCAACCTCGATCCCGCCGACCCGATTGAAGTCAACTACCGCCAACCCTTCCCCGGCTTGCCCACCGGAAAAGCCAATCCAGAATTGCTCAAAACGCACCCCAGCCACGGCCACGACATGGCCTTGATCAATGGCATAAGCCGGATCGGCTACATGAAGGGCGGAACCAAAGCCCTGTGGAAGGATGAGGACATGGCTGATGTCTTTACGAAAAAGGCCATCGGATTCATCGAACAGAACCAGAGCAAACCCTTTTTTCTTTACTTCGCCACACAAGATATTCATGTGCCGCGAGCGCCTCACCCCCGCTTTTCTGGCGCCACACCGATGGGCCCCCGAGGAGATGCCATCGCCCAAATGGACTGGTGCCTGGGCGAATTGCTGAACACTTTGGAACGGCTGAGTCTGAAGGACAAGACCTTGATCGTCTTCACCAGCGACAACGGCCCGGTGATTGACGATGGCTACAAGGACGATGCCGTGCTGAAGCTGGGGGATCATAAAGCGGCGGGCCCCTGGCGGGGCGGGAAGTACAGCAATTATGAAGCCGGCACCCGCGTCCCCTTTATCGTCTCCTGGCCAGGCCGCATCAAACCGGGGGTGTCCAATGCCCTGGTGTCGCAGGTTGATTTGCACGCTTCATTTGCCGCGCTTTCAAGGGGCCCGGCCCCCCAGGAGACCGACAGCAAGCAGATCCTTCCCGCCCTGCTGGGCGATTCTCCCCAGGGCAGAGAGTCGCATGTCGCCAGCGCCAGCGCTCTTTCCTTGCGGAAAGGAAATTGGAAGTACATTGCTCCAGGGAAAGGGGTCAAGGTCACCAAGGCCACGAATACTGAAACGGGGAACGACCCAGCCGGACAGCTTTATAACTTGTCCGCCGACCCGGGGGAAAAGCAAAACCTGGCCAAACAGCAGCCCAAGAAGCATGAGGAACTGGTGGAAGAGTTGCAAAAAATTCGCCAGGCCGGCCGTTTGCCGAAGTGACCCAAGGACAAACCCTTCGGGGACAATGAATCAACTTTTTCACCCGCAATCCCTGGGAGGCGCACATGAAGTTCCGGGAAATCTCCAAGGATGTCTTCCTCTTCGAGGACACCTGCAATGTTTATGTGGTGAGGGACGGCGACGCGGGTCTGCTGATCGACTTGGGCGCCGGCGCGGTACTCGATCATTTACATGAAATCGGCGTGAAGAAAATCGAATGGGCGCTCTTCACGCATCACCACCGCGAGCAGTGCCAGGGGCACCCGCGGTTAATAGGAACCGGCGCCAAGACCGCCGCGCCAGAAGCCGAGCGCGCCCTTTTCGAAAACCCAACCTCCTTTCGCAAGATCGCGCCCACCCTCGGGGATGCCTTCACCGTGCATGGCGCCAGTTTTGTCCGGCCCCCCATCATTCCCCTAAAACTTGACCTCACTTTTCAAAAGATGGACGACTTCAACTGGCGCGGCCGCGAGTTCTGGTGCCTCGACACCTCCGGCAACAGCCCGGGCGGAATGTCGTATTTGTTGAAAACGAGCGAGGGCTGGCTGGCGTTTTCCGGCGATGCCATGCTGGCCGGGGGAAAGCTGCACACCTGGTTTGATTCCGAATGGGATTATGGGTTCAGCAAGGGAATTTACGCGCTGCACAACGCCGCCGGGCAGTTGGAAGGATTCAACCCAGCCTGGTTGCTGCCTTCGCATGGGGAACCGGTCCGCTCACCTCGCGCCCAGCTCATCCGTTTCAGAGAAACCCTGCGGGAGATGAACCAGCATTATCTGCGCGGCTGGGAGGTAATGACTTTCGCCAGCGCCGACCAAGACCGGGTTTCCCAGCCGACCGTGGTGCCGCACATTTGGCAGGTTTCCAAGCACCTGTTCAAATTCCGCGGCCCAGATTACTGGCCCAACTTCCATATGCTGCTGGCTGATTCCGGCAAAGCCATGGTCGTCGACTGCGGCTTGTTCAAAAAGGAATTCCTCGACAAGGCCCTGCGGCTGATGCAAGAGCGCCTCGGGTTGAAAAGCATCGAGGTCGTGGTGGTCACGCACATGCATGGCGACCACTGTCTGGAGGCGCCTCACCTGCGCGAGAAATACGGCGCCAAACTCTGGACCCTCGACCGCGTCGTCCCCCTGGTTCAACGCCCGCTTCACTTTGATTACTGCGCCCAGATAAACACCTACGGGAAAGGGATCGACTCCATTTCCTTCGACCGCATTCTCCGCGATGGCGAAACTTTCCACTGGGAAGGCTTCACTCTCACCGCCGACTGGATGCCCGGGCAGACCGAGTTCGCCCTTTGTTTGCATGGCGACATCGATGGAAAAAAAGTGGCATTCACCGGCGACAATGCCTTTGGCGCTTCCGCCGACCCGAAACAGACCGGGCACGAAGCCGTGGTGGCGCGCAACAGTTGCATCCTTGAGGAAAGTTACATTTACGCCGCCAAGTACTTGCAGAAACTGAAGCCCGATCTGTTACTGGGCGGGCACTGTTGGGCCATACCCGAGCCCAAGGCGCTGATCGACCGCGGCCTGGCCTCCGCCTTGAAGCTGAAAGACCACTTCACGCGCCTGAGCATCGAGCCGGATTACCGCTGGATGTACGACCCGTATTGGGTGCGGCTGGAACCGTACCGCGTGGTGCTGAAGGGCCAGAGCGCCGAGGCGCGTTTGTACTTGCGAAATTTCGCCGTCAAACCGATGGAGATTCAGATTCAGATCGCCTTGGCCAAGGGCTTCCGCGCCGAGCCCGCGGTAATCGCCACCAGGGTGGCGGGGGAAGCCACGATTTCCGTGCCAGTGCGCTTCATTAATGAAGGAGCAGCCAAGGGCCTGCACTTGGCGGGGTTCGACATCACCCGTGAGGGGAAACGCCACGGCCAACTCTTCGACGGCGTTCTGTTTGTCCAATGAACTCTGTTGTTACAACCGGTCCGGAGCCTGGCCACAACCGACTGCTTTGGCTAAAAGAGTTCCTTGACCACCTGGCCGCCGTCAACGATTTTGACCGGGCGGTTGAGCGGACCCGGGTTTTCCCTCCGGGCGCTTATGCCTAGCGAATGGCAGAAAGAACAGAAGAGATCCGGAACGGTAACCGGTCGAGATTTCACAGCCATGCCATCGGATGAGGTTTCGCCGATCACCTGGCCGCCGCGAATGCCTCCTCCCGCCAGGGCGATGGAAAACGCCCGCGGGTAATGGTCGCGCCCGGTGCGCGGATTGATCAACGGCGTGCGGCCGAATTCACCCATCCAAATCACCAGAGTTTTTTCCAACAAACCGCGTTGATGCAAGTCTTCCACCAGGGCGGAAAACCCGGCATCCACCGCCGAGTTCAACGGTTTAATCCGCTCAAAATGATCAAAGTGCGTGTCCCAATCGCGGGATTCCACTTCCACGAAGGGAACTCCCTGTTCAACCAGCCTGCGTGCCAGCAAGCAGCCGCGGCCAAAAGGCGTTTTACCGTACTTCTCTTGCAGACCGTCCTTTTCCTTGGAAATGTCAAAGGATTCCAGCTTGGGACTGCGCACCAGGCGGGCAGCGTTGGCGTAGATCGCCTGGTGGTCCTCGACTTTCTCCTTGGCGCCATTGCGGGCATATTCCTTTTCCAGATCGCCAAGCAAATCGAGCCTTCCGCCGAAACGAGAATCATTGACACCCGGCCCGCGGACGGCATTGTTCGGCATGCGCGATGGGTCGTTGACGGTGAAGGGCGCGTGGGACATGCCAAGGAACCCAGAACCTATGGTGTTGCCTGGAGTGCCAATGGAAACAAAGGAAGGCAGATCGCCCGGCGGTGGCGGGAGTTGGCTGGAGACAGTGGAACCCAGCGTGGGAAACTTGACCCCGCCAGCGGGAATGTAACCGGTGTGCAAGTGGTATTGTGCTCGGGTGTGCTCGGCGACATTGTTGGTCATGGAGCGGACAAGAGCGATATGTTTCATCTGGGCGGCGGTTTTCTCCCAGCCGGTGGCAATGTCGATGCTGGAAACCGCCGTGCCGATTTTTTCCGTCGGCCCGCCGTTCTTCACCCCAGGCTTGGGGTCGAATGTCTCCAACTGGCTGGGCCCGCCTGTCATGAACAACAGGATGCACGACTTGCCTTGCTTTTGCAGTTCCCTGGCGTTGGCCATGACGGCGGCTTTCCAGCCAATGGCCCCGGCCATGCCGGTTTCAAAAAAAGACCGGCGGCTGACCACCCGTTCTCCATCCACTCCCAAACGCATCCACATGGGGTTCTCCTTTTTGCCGACTGTCAACGGCGGGTTTGAAACTCCGTGGAATTGATCAGGGCCCACAGGACATCCTCGAAACCGGCTGCCCGGTCGGGGGCTTTTTTCACATGCTCCAGGCACTTTTTCACTTCTGCCGCCGTCGGTTCCCTTGAAAGCACCCGCTGATAAATGGCCTTGAGCGCCTGAGAATTATCCGGATTGTCTTGCAGGATCTTTCCCAGCAGGGTGAAGCCGCGAGCGCGGATTTTTTCCTCGATCTGCGGACTGTTCATCAGCCACAATGCTTGCGCCACCCCCCCTTCCACCTCGTCCGGGTTTGCAGAGGGATCGAACTTGAAGAGTTCCCGAAACATTCCTTCATACGAGCGGGCAAAAATCAGCGGGTTGACGCGCACCATTGAGGCGCCACCCACCTGCCCGAGTGAACCGGTAAGTTCCTGCCAGAGGGAGATGGCCGGCAAGCGCGCCGGGTATACCGCGCTGAAAAGCAGGTGCTCGTCCTGGGTTTGCCCAAGGCGGGTTTCCCGCTGGTAGGCGCGGGTCATGGCGACAGCCCGCAAGAATTCCTTGGGATTGTAATTGCCGCCCTGGAAGGCGCCAACCAACCGCAAAAACGCCGCGTGCTGCACCGCTTCCTTTTGCGGGCCCATGTCGTCAATCGGCTGATAAAATCCCTGACCGAGAAGTTTCCCCCAAACGCGGTTGACATAAGCGGCGGCGAACCAGGGGTTGTTCTTGTCCACGATCGACTTGGCCAGGTCTTCGCGCCGTTTCACATCCGAAGCGAATTTCGGCCCCTCCTGCCCATCGAGGAACTTCGGGTTCATCCGGGTCGACTTGCTGGGATCATCCTTCAAAGGCATCTGGTGTTCGCCGAAGAATTTCGACACCACGCGCAAGCCGAAGCGGTTGTTGCCGGCGAAGACCAGGCGGTCGCTGGTGCGGGCGAAGTAAGCCGCGAAATGATGAAACTGTTCTCGTTTCCAAATGTCGCTGGGATGGTCGTGGCACTGGGCGCACTGAATCTGCATGCCGAGGAAAATGCGCGAGACTTCGGCGGCGCGGTCCACCGGGGCATCGGGGCCCAAGTGCGCCAGCATTAGAAAGGTCTGCCCGTTGGCGGGTTCTCCTGGCATGACTTGCCCCTCGGCGCAAATCAGATCCCGAGCCACCTGATCCCACGGGGTGTTTTTTTTCACCTGCTGGGTCATCCAATCCTCAAACGGACGGTAGGCCAGCATGGCCCTGCGGTCGGTGACTTTCGCCTGAATGACCTCGCCCCAATACATGGCCCAGAAGCGGGCATGGTCATCCGATTCCAGAAGGTCATCCAGCAATTTCTGCCGTTTGTTCGGTGATTTCGCGCTCAGGAATGATTGGGATTGTTCTGGTGTCGGCGGGCGGCCGGTCATGTCGAGGCAAACCCTGCGGAGGAAGTCGGCATCAGAGCAGAGTGGAGCGGGACTTTTCCCCAGGCGGGACAGTTCTTTTTCCAACAGGGTGTCGATTTCACCCGGCTGGAGCGGGCCACGGTTCAGGTTCTTCCAGGCGGGTTCAGCAATTGGGCTGTTGGGCTGCTGGGAAAAACCGGCCTGACTGGTTGGCAGAAAGGCCAGCAAAAGAAGAGGAAGGCAGAACATATCAAGACTCCGCTGGCGAAAGGAAAAGAAACCGGCGGGTCCGCGAAACTGTCCGCGAACCCTGCCAGCAAATCAAGTTAACTCTTCTTCTTGAAGAATAAATCCTTGGTCAGCTCACGGGCCTTTTCTTGGCCTGCCTTGAACTCTTCCAAGGTGACTGAGCCATCCTTGTTTTTGTCGTAGGCGGCGTACATTTTGTCGAGCAGGTCGGGCTTTTCCTTGTAGACCTCTTGGATCTTGGTAAAGCCCTTCTCGGCCATTTTTTCCGCCATCTTGGTCTGCGCTTCCTTGAATTCCTTCAAGGTCAGCTTGCCATCCCCATCAGCATCCAATTGCTTAAACTGAACGGCGGGATCGCGTTGAAAACCCTTTTTCTTCTCTTCCTTCTTTTCATCCTGAGCCAGGGAAATACCGGTGGCGATTACGAAGGCCGAGCCGAAAAGACTTAAACAGAGCAAACGAAACATGGAACACTCCCATAGGACAGGGTTGATGGGGTCAAAATTACGGTGACCCCGGCCGTGGAGATCGCTTGTTTTCCGCCGCCCGATTCAGCAAACGGCTGACAATGGCAACGAAACTGGGTTTATCGGAAGGAAGGTGCACTTGCGCTTGCGGCCCAAGGTGGCCTTCCAGGGAATAACTATTATCGGGTTGATTTCCTATTTCCACCAGGCGGAAAGTGACATTGGCCACGGGCAGCCCGCGGTTGATTTTGGCAATGACCACCTTGCGCACAACTCTTGTGGGGGAGTCGATTTCCATGAACACGGAACTGACGCGAGTTTGCGGCCCGGGAAACTTCGGGTAAGCCGCCACCGTGAAGATTCCTCCCTCGTTGAATTTTCCCTCGAGATGGAAATCGACCAAAACATCGTTTAACAAGGTTTCCATGCGCATGGTGAGAAGGTCGGCAATGGCGCGCACCGGCTCGGGCAATTCCTCCATGGGCATGCGCATTCCCATGCCCGGGTTGCCCGGTATGGCCATCCAGAAATCATTGTCGCTGTCGCGGCCCATGGCCCAAGTTTTCTTCCCATCGGGAGGGACAAGTAGGAAATGGTTGCCGCGCGTCCACAATAGGTTGGTTTTGAGATGGTTGGCCCCGGGCATTTGGCTGACCGGGTTTCGCGGATCGAGCCGGGTTTCCACCAGGTACAACCGGTCAACTGGAAGGGAATGAGCCTGAAGGGCATCGCGGACAACAGCCTGGGGATTGGCCTGCAACGGTTGCAAATACCACCCACCCAGGAAAGCCATCAGGGAAGCTGCCAGGGCGGCTGTGAACCAGAAGAACCTGGCGGTCTTTCTTGAAGCCCGAGGGGTTTGTGCAACGCGAACTGAATTGAGGATGCGTTCCGACAGGGCCTCCGCCTCCGGGCCGCCCGCCTGGCGCTCCAGGTAACGCTGGACCAGGGAATCCACAGGATGGGAATCGTCTCGGTTCATCCGATACTCTCCTCAACTCGAAGCCCCAGGTGCCTGGACATTGATTTTCGAGCGCGGTGAACCAGAACTCCCGCGTGTGTGACAGTGATTTTCAGCGCTTGCGCAATTTCCCCAAGAGAGGAACCTATACTTTTCATCTGGATCGCCGCCCTTTGTTCCATGGTGAGTTGGGCCAAACCCTCTTTGATGGAATTTTCCATCTCCTGCCCCAGGATAGTTTCCATGGGCGAGGGAACGCTCGTGTCTTCCAGCCATTCGCCCCAGGGCCTGCCTTCCTCACTATCCATTCCGGTGACCAATCGCAAACGGGTGGAATGGTTGATGCAGGCATTGGTTATGGAGCGGAAAAGAATTTTACGGCCATCTCCAAGGATGTCGTAGCGGTCAGCCTTGGCCAAAATTCGGCACATGCAATCCTGGACAATGTCCTCGGCGGCGTGATGATCGCGCAACAGCGACCACGCGTACGCCAAAGCCGACCCGGTATTCAACCGCACCCAAGATTCAAAACCTTCCTGATTGACCCGGCTGGAATCTCGCACTCAGGTCCCCTCCTTCATTTACAACACCAACCTACCCTGGTATCTTACACATTCTACCCTTATCCTTGTCCCTAGTTTCGGGGCTTTCTCAGATGTTTTTAACCATTGTCGCTGTTTCTCTTTCCCTGCCGACCCAGCCACTTTCTTTTCAGACTGTTCCTATCGACCGCTCCCTGACCGTCGGCTATGCCACCGCGCTCGACGACATCAATGGCGACGGCAAAATCGACATCCTCGTCGTCGATTCCCACCGTCTCATCTGGTTCGAAAATCCCACCTGGAAACTTCACACCATTATTCAGGGCCAATCCAAGCCCGATAATGTCTGCTTCGCCATCCACGACATCGACGGCGACGGCAAAAAAGACATCGCTCTGGGCGCCGACTGGAAACCTTTCAACACCAAGACCGGCGGCACGCTTCAATGGCTTAAACAAGGGCAAGACATCGACCAGCCCTGGAAACTCTTTACCATCGCCGAGGAACCCACCGTCCACCGCATCCGCTTCGCGGACATCGATGGCGATGGCAAACAGGAACTCATCCTCGGCCCACTCATGGGAAAAAACAGCTCCCGCGAATCCAACTGGATGGATGGCAACCCCGTCAGGTTGATCGCTTATTCCATTCCTGCCAACCCTGAGACCGGCCGCTGGACTCCCAGAGTCCTCAGCGAATCACTGCATGTCATGCACAACTTCTTTCCCATTCCGCGCCAGGGGAGCAAGGGCATGGATTTCATCACCGCCACCTACGAAGGCGTTCATCGAGTGGCCCAAAAAGAAGACAAGTGGGTGACGGAGAAAATTGGCGAGGGCAACCAGGAGAATTTGAAAGGGAACCGCGGCGCCAGCGAAATCAAGCAAGGCACCCTCGCCGACGGCAGGCCCTATATCGCCACCATTGAGCCCTGGCATGGCAATCAGGTGGTTGTCTACACTCCCGGAGCCAAGGGCGCCCTGTGGACCCGCCAGGTAGTCGATGCGAAATTGAAATGGGGCCACGGCGTCTGGTGCGCAGACCTCGATGGCAAGCCTGGGGATGAACTGATCATCGGCGTGCGCGACGACTTGTCGCCAATGAAGGGCGAACGACTGGGCGTGCGGCTTTACACCAATTCCGATGGCATGGGAAAAAGCTGGGCCCGCAGCGACCTGGATGAAGGCGGCGTGGCGGTGGAAGACCTCGCTGCTGCAGATGTCAATGGCGACGGGTTGATCGACATCGTCGCTGTTGGCCGCGCCACCAAGAATGTCAAACTCTACCTCAATAGGACGGGGAAATGAAATCGTGTTGTATGCTGGCCGCTTTTTTGGCGCTTGCCGAGCTGTGCCCCGCTGCAGAGCCTGAACTGGAAAAACTCCGCTACCATTCCCCAGGCCTGGCCGTCGATCTCGGCGTGGGCCTATGGGCCTGGCCCGTTCCCATGGACGCTGATGGCGACGGCGACCTTGATCTCATCGTCGTCTGCCCCGATTTTCCCAGCAATGGCGTTTGGCTGTTTGAAAACCCGCAAGGGAAAGTAAAGTTTCCCGTATTCAAGCCCGCCAGGAAGCTCAGCAAAGGCGCTTTCAACATCACGCCCTCGAATGAGGGAGGCAAGGTCCGCGTGCTTGGACCAGGCGTGGAGTACCCGGACTTTCAAAACTCCGGCCTCGACAAACCGCTGAAACTCAACCTGCAGACCAATGTTCACCCCAACCGCGTTCGCCATAATCAATGGAAGTATGTCGATTATGAAGGCGACGGCGACCTCGACCTGGTCATCGCCATTGAAGACTGGACTGGTTACGGCTGGGACAATGCTTTCGATCCTTTGGGAAAGTGGAAAAACGAACCCCTGCACGGCTTGATCTACCTGCTGGAAAACCGCGGCGGCAAGGAGAAGCCCGAGTACACCCAGCCTAAAAAGCTCCTGGCCGGGGGCAAGACTCTCGATGTCTTTGGCACACCTTCTCCCTGCTTTGCCGACTTCGACTCCGATGGCGACCTCGACTTGATCTGCGGCGAATTCCTCGATGGCTTCACCTATTTTGAAAACACCGGCTCGCGGCAGCAGCCGATCTATGCACCTGGCACACGACTTATGTCCCAGGGAAAACCGCTGCTCATGGATCTGCAGATGATCGTTGTCACCGCCCTCGATTGGGACTCCGACGGCGACACCGACCTTGTGGTTGGGCAAGAAGACGGCCGTGTTGCCCTGGTGGAAAACACCGGCGACATGAAGGCAAAGGCCCCGGCCTTTCTCCCCCCGAAGTTTTTTCAACAGGAAGCCGATTGTGTAAAGTTCGGCGCGCTGGCCACACCAGTCGCGGTCGATCTCGATGGCGACGGCGACGACGACATCGTTTCAGGAAACACCGCCGGGTACATCGGCTGGGTGGAAAACCAGGGAGGATCTCCTTCCCGCTGGGCCCCGCCCCAATTGCTGAAATCCAACGGCCAGACTTTTAGAATCATGGCCGGGCCCAACGGCTCCATCCAGGGGCCCGCCGAGGCCAAGTGGGGATACACAACTCTCAGCGTTCACGACTGGGATGCCGACGGCCTCCCCGATTTGATTTTCAACTCCATCTGGGGAAAGGTCGAATGGATGAAAAATCTGGGGCCAAGGAAGAGCCCGGTTTTTTCCTCCCCCCACCCTCTCACAATCAGGGGGAAAGGTGAACCCCCCTACCCCGACTGGAACTGGTGGAAGCCCCAGCAAAACCAGTTCGTTACCCAATGGCGCACCACCCCCCTGGTCGCCGATTGGAACCGCGATGGCAAGCCCGACCTGATCATGCTCGACCACGAAGGCTACCTCGCTTTCTTCGAACGCACAGCGTCGTTGAAAGAGGATTTTCTCCTGCCGGGCAAACGGGTCTTTCATGCCCCGGGTGGCGCGGCCTTCGACCGCGATGGCAAATTAGTTGCCCCTTCACCCGGGCCCTTGCGATTGAACCCGGGAATCGCGGGCAAGTCCGGCCGCAGGAAACTCTCCCTGGCCGACTGGGACGACGACGGCCTGCCCGATTTGCTCGTCAATTCCAAAAACGCTGACTGGTTCAAGAATCAAGGGATGAAAGACGGGGTCACCTGGTTTCAGCCGATGGGTCCCATGCATTCCAAACCGTTGGCCGGGCACGACACCAGCCCCACCACCATCAAACTGGAAGGGAAAGAAAGGGATTTATTGATCGGCGCGGAAGACGGTTACTTCTATTACATGAAGAAACCCGGGCGCTGAAATGCTTTGAACATCGGCAAACAAAAAAGCCCCGGGCTTTCGCACGGGGCTTGAGTTAATGCGAACTATTACACGCCAAGGACATCGCGCGCCTGAATCAGGCCCGGCGCAGGGAAGCCATAGGCGCTGGCCACCACGCGTGCCAGGCCGGCCAAAAACCGCGGGCGGAACTGCGGCCGGGTGTGGGCGTAATCCTCTACCGAGGTGCGGTAGAACTTCTCCGCGTGCAAGGCCCCATCCTCGCTGATGGAATATTTTCTGAGCAGGGCAAAGGCCTCGCGATCCTGTCCCGCTTCCTGACCAAGGCGCCAGGCCAGCGCGGCGGCGCGCCCCTGATTCTTCGCCCGGACCGCTTCTTCCAGTGAACTGAGGAGTTTTTCCTGGCCAATGGCGCGGGTTTCTTCCAAATGTTCGCCTCGGGGATAAGGAGTCCAGGTAAGGAATTCCCCGCCCCGTTCCACACGGTCGCGAGCCACCTGGTAACCAGCCATGATCAGGCTGGTGGCGCATGTGCGCCAGTCGCCGGAAAAGGCGATGTTACCCCAGGCGTTGGCGCTGTCGCAACCATGCACACCGATGGAATCGCCATGCACGCTGCCTTCGGGTTTGACCGTGCCTTGAATCTGCCCGCCATAACGGCCGCGGTCGCGCAACACCAGTTGGTTGGCCGCCAGAGTGATGGCCTGGAAAATGTGTTTGGGATTCATGCCTTCGCGAAGGGAGGCGCCGACCAGGCCCGCGGCTTGCGCTGCCGACGATTTGAAGATCGCCATGCTGGTTTCTTCCACCCAACGGTCATCGGCCTGGCGCGTGGTTTTTACCGCGCCCAGCAATTTGTTTTCATCCAGCACCTTGGGTAGAACCGCCCGAACTTCCTTGTGATAACCGTTGTTCTTCTCTGCCTTCACGCAATAGTGAACCGACTGGCGCAGAAGCGTGTTGGCCCGTTCTTTCCCCACCAAGCCAATGAGATCGAGCGAACGAGAAACGAGAACAATGCGATGCACATCAGCGCCGTCATCGACCATTACCATGAGCGGGTTAACAGCTTCTGATGGGGAACTATGGCAAATCCAGGAGAAGGCCTGGTCGGCTTTTTCCATTTCCTGCTTGCGCACGGTGTCGCGGAGGGATTCCCCGTTGGGTGTGGGGGATTTTCCCGCATCGGAGGCAAGGGGCTTGAGCACATGCTGCGCCGTTGCCCCGCCTTTTTCTCCCAGCCGAGTGGCATTGCGGTAAAGAACTTTGAAGACGGCCAGGGGGGCTTTTCGGGAATCGGTTTCCTCGCGGGAAATGGCCAGGGCCGGCGCCAGCGCCATGAGCGTGTGGAATCCGACATAATCCTCGCCGCCAAAGGTGCGGGCGTTGGCCAGCGCTGCCGCCCCCACCAAGTCTTGCAAACTGGTTCCGCTTTTCAGTTTCAATGCCGCCTGAGGCAGCAATTTTTCCGCCGGGGTTTCTTGAATGAAATCTACCAGCGGATCGAGGTTCCCGAACGACAAGCGGTCGGGGGTTTCTTTGCACCATGCCGGGGCTATGCCCAAGTCGAAAGCCAAAGCGGAACCCACGCTTGCGATTACCATGCCTTTACCCGCATCGGAGAGAAGCTCTCTACGGTTGATTTTTGCCATGGCCAAGTCTCCAAAAAGTGATTTTCCAAAGTGGAGGGTGGGCTCAAGCATGAAGTTTACCTATTGGGGAAGAAAGATTCAATAAAAAGACTCCGAAAATGCAGGAAAGGCGAAGCAAGTGGCCTGAGGTCGCTTCAAACCCGTAAAACTTGCCTTTTTCTCTAATACGGGAACAGGGAAACTAATTCACCGGGCAGACCCTGGTAAAAGGCGATCGTTCGTTCCAGGCTGGCAACGCCGATCCGGGGGCAGGCGCTCTTAAACTCGGTCATTATCTTTCTGGGGCAAAAGGGAATTGGGGAAGCCAAATCGTCGGGCCGCTGTTTTCATTAACCAGCCACACAAGAAGATGACCAAACAAAGGCCAACCGCCAAGGCAACCCCCAGAGCTCCCTTTTTCAAGGTTTCGATAAAAGTTGCAGGCTGGTTCGCCAGGGGAACCGCGACCCCAACCGGACAGGCCAGGAATCCCAGAATGGCAAAGGTTTGAATTACATCGCCAAGGCGCCAAAGTCGGAACCACCCTGGCGAGGATTCCTGAAAGCGTTTAATAAAGTCACCATATCCCATGGGTAATCCCTGTAAATAACGGGCCAGGGCAAGACCACTAAATAATGGTATAAACTTTATAAAAAAAAGTCCTGGGAAGGAAGCCTTTGCAGTGTCATCCACAGATAGAAATGTCCCCATTAAGCTGCTTTCAAAGGAGGCAGCCAATGGAGACGATAACGATGAGTCGGAAGGAAATGTCACGGTTGGAGTGGATGGAGAAGGTGAAGCGGAAAGGGCTTTCACTTTGGACGGCATCGAGCAAGATGTCGCTGAGTTACCGCCAGGCCAAGCGCCTGAAGAAGCGCTTTGAGGAACAGGGAGCATCGGGTCTGGTCCATGGTCTTCGGGGCAAGCCATCCAACGGAAGGTCGATGCAGGGCAGCGTCAGCGAGTCCTGGCCCTCTTTCGAGAGAAATACCACGACTTTGGCGCCACGCTG
>SHZZ01000069.1 GCA_009692005.1 Gemmataceae bacterium
AAATGGGTCGCCACCGATGCAAACTCGCATTCCCCATTCCGTGTCGGAAGTGCCTGAATATATCAACGCATCCACCCCGGGATCCTCGGTGGTGACATCGACCGTGAAGGGGAGAAAATCCTCGCTAACCCGTTCCCAGATTTCGCGGATGTTGGCTAATTCCAAGGTCGAAAACGAACCGGGGTTGAGGTCAACATCATAAGCCGGGGTAATAATGACAGGCCGTTCGGGGGTATTAAAGAGGGTGCCGGTGGCTGTATGCCCGTCAAAATCCAGGAAAATTCGTTGGCTAGCGCCGGGGTTGCTATGCAGCAGGAACTCCCCGGCCGGCACCAACCGGGCTTCCAAGCGTTCCAGAATGGGCCTACCGAGGAAGGGATTCTTTTTAAGGAGATCGAGCTTCCAGCCGGGAGGTGCTTTTTTGAATGGTTTGTTTTTTTGGAACTTAAAAAAGCGGTGAAACCATGTGCTTTCTAACATTTAAGATCTCCACGAAAAAGCTCCATGAATAATAGTCCATAAAAACAATAATCCCAAAACCAGCCCAACGCTTCCAATTAATTTTTCCTAATCTGCCCATTTTTCCAGTCTGGAGGTAGCAACCGTTTCTTGGAGGAATAGCCCTTTCCCCCTCTCCCACCCCTCTTTAGGACATTAGCATCCACATCTTTGAATTAGTCATCCCCGAACTTTTGCAAAGCACACCAAACCCAATTGAGAAAGCATCTTTTCTTGAAAAGATAGGCTTGGTGCCATGTCCATTTCAGGGCGGTGCACAGAGATTTGTTCACCCTAGACGGATCCTGCTTGCCGTTTAAAAAACATCATTCACAATCAAACAGTTGATCCCGTGGCTGTTTTAGTCTGGGCGGCCATGAGCCTGGTGAAATACTTTGCAAAGTACTTGCGTTGCGGTTCCCATGAAAAGATGGGAGCAAATCCAGAAAGCGCTTTTAGTACCCCTTGCGGAAACTCCACAATTGCTGGCATCGCCCCGCCCTCCTTGGCTTGAAAAATAGTGCGCATCCTGCGCCCTCCTATTTTCCTTGCTATTAAATGCCAATTCACCTATATTTTGTAGTCTGAGTTTGCAATTTGCAAAAGTTGAGTTAAGGCGGTGGTTTCAAAGGAGGCCAAGCCATTGGTGCTACCGATCATCATGGCGCACGGGTGGTTGCTCGCCCTGTCACCTTCCAGGATATTTTTGCATCTCTCTATAAATCCTTGAACATCAATCCATTAACCACCATTAATGATCCCAATGGCAGACCGCAACACCTTCTTGACAACGGCATCCCCATCCGCGAATTGTTTTAAAATCACAATAAGCAGGGTGCGGCTAAATTTTCTAAGGCCTTCTCAATGTTGCCCAAACGATAATGAGCAATGCCAAGGTGCCATAGATCACTGTGAGTGGCATATTCCTCGGCCAGTTTTCGCCTGATTTCCAGAGCCTTTTGGAAATGTTCCCGGGCGGCGGCCAAATTCCCTTCATCCGCCGCAATGTCACCTAAACGATCATGGGAATCGGCAAGGGTTTCTAGCGCATCTGCTTGAAGGGGTTCCTCGGAGGTTTTTAAAACGCTTTTACAAAATTTGCAGCGGACAGATTTGCCGATTAACCGGGGGGGATAGCCATGATTTTCTGGCAATTGTCACAAGTGTATTTAATAGATTCTGGCATGGCTGAGCTCCATTTCACTAGGGGCTTAAATCCTACCAATGATAAAGGGGATTTTCAAAAGAATTTTACACCTTGTATATCCTGGAAGAAACCCGTCGCTCACGCTTGGCCCCTTAGGGCCTCGGATGCCTTGGGGCCTTGGATAAATCAATGGTTGGTTGTATCAGGCATGGCCGCCTCGGACCCGAAGCCTAATATTTTCCATCCTTGTATAGGAAAGGAGGAGGAAGCCTGTGGGAAATGTAAAACCTAGAGGATTCTCTTTATTCCAGAGAAATACCAGGCATGCAGGCCTTGAGGCCAAAGTAATGCGCCGGGAAGTTACCCGGCAGGATCGCCATTGGGTTCGGCGTTGTCGTCGAATTCACCCTCCCACCTGGCCATGACCACCGTGGCCAGGCAGTTGCCCACCAGGTTGACAGTGGTGCGTGCCATGTCCATCAGTTCATCCACCCCCAAGATGACTGCCACCGCCTCCAGTGGCAGACCAAATGAAGCCAGGGTTCCTGAAAGGATGACGAGTGAGGCGCGCGGCACCGCCGCTACGCCCTTACTCGTCACCATCAAAGTCAGCATCATGACGAGCTGCTGTCCCCAGGTCATTTCGATCCCTGCCGCCTGCGCCGCGAACACCGACGCCACCGCCAAATACAGGGTGGTGCCGTCGAGGTTAAATGAATAACCCGTGGGCATGACAAAAGCGACGATGCGATAGGGCACGCCAATCGACTGCATGGCGAGCATGGCCTTTGGCAGCGCTGCTTCGGAAGAAGTGGTTGAAAAGGCGATCAGTGCAGGTTCCTTGACAGCGCGGAAGAATTTTCCCAAGGGTACGCGGGCGATTCTGGAAACCGGCCACAGTACGACCAGGATAAACACCACCAGCGCGCCGTACAGGGTGAGGATCAGTTTGGCCAGGTTGAATAGAATGCCGAGTCCGCTATGGCCCACGGTGACGGCGATGGCCGCGCCGATGCCGATGGGCGCGTACATCATGACTATGCCGGTGAACTTGAACATGACCTGGGCCAGTGAATCGAGCCCGCGAATGATGGTCTCGCGGTGGGGCCCGCTCACTTGGGTCACGCCGATGGAAAACAAAATCGACCAGAAGACGATCTGCAGCACTTCATTCTTGACGGCGGCTTCAAAAACTGAATTAGGAACGATGTGTTCCAACACCCCGGCCAGTGTCGTCTGCTTGGCGGCGAACTCTGTTCCCTGCTCTTTGGGCGCCTCCAGGGAAATGCCGTCTCCAGGTCGGGTGAGGTTGACGGCGAACAGGCCGATGAACAGCGCCACCGTGGTGACGATCTCGAAATAGATAATCGATTTGAAGGCCAGTCGGCCGACGCGCTTCATGTCGTCGCCATGACCGGCGATGCCGATTACCAGAGTGGCGAAGAGCAAAGGGGCGATCAGGGACTTGATCATGCGGAGGAAGATTTGCGAAAGCGGTCGGAGGTCCTGTGCGGTGGAAGGGAAAGCCCAGCCGAACACCCCGCCGAGCGCCATGGAGATGAGGATCCACTGGGTCAGCGAGATTTTGCGCAGGAAATGCCACATGAAAGACTCCCAGTAAGAGAGGACGGGATTTCCCCTAGTTTAAGAACTTTTGCGTGCAAGTGAGCCAAGTTAATGCGGGTTGAAGGGAAAAACAATCACGCCAGGATTTGTTGAACCACCTTGCCATGGACATCGGTGAGTCTGCGGTCGGCGCCGCCGTTGCGCACCGTGAGTTTTTCATGGTCGATGCCCATGAGGTAAAGAAGGGTGGCGTGGATGTCGTAGGAGAAAAGTTTGCCCTCTGCGGCTCGCCAGGCCCAGGGGTCGGATTCCCCGAATGAGGAGCCGTGCTTGATGCCGGCGCCGGCCAGCCAGGCGACGGAAGTACCCATGTTGTGATCGCGTCCGGTTGCGCCCTGGGTAAACGGATGCCGGCCGAACTCCGTGTTCCACATTAGCAAGGTGTCGTCGAGCAGGCCGCGCTGTTTCAGGTCGGCGAGCAAGGCGGCAGCCGGCTGATCAACCTGTGAGGCGATGGCCGGCAACTCTTTAATAATGTCGGTGTGGTTATCCCAGTTGTTGGAGGCGCCGCCGGCGCCGCTCCAGACCTGAACGAAACGCACGCCGCGTTCCACCAACCTGCGGGCCAGCAGGCAGCGTTTGCCAAAATCCGCCGTCACCGGGTTGTCAAGCCCGTAGGCTTTTTGAATGGCGGCGGGTTCGCGTGTGAGGTCGAGCGCTTCCGGCGCGTGCTGCTGCATGCGGGCGGCGAGAAGGTAGTTGTCAAGGCGGGCTTCTAACCGCGAATCCCCGGATCGATGGGCGGCATGCTCGCGGTTAATTTTTTGCAACAGGGCCAGCGCTTCAACCGAGCCCTTTTGAAATGCCGCCTCCTTCTCCGAGGGAAACAAGTCGTGGATGGGAGGGCTGGCGCCCGCTTGCAGAATCGTTCCCTGGTGCTGCGAGGGGAGAAACCCGGCCGAGAAATTTCCCTTTTGGTTGTAGGGCAGGCCGCGGGCGTCCGGCAGGACGACGAATGTGGGCAGGTTGTCGCCCAGGCGGCCCAGGCCAAACGACAGCCAAGCCCCCAGCGCAGGGAAGCCAGGCAGGGCGAAACCGGTGTTCATCATGTAACTGGCCGGCCCATGCACATTAGTTTTGCTCGCCACCGACATGAGAAAGGCCATGTCGTCCACGCGCTTGGCCAGGTTGGGAAAAACGGAACTGACCCAGCGCCCGCACTGTCCATGTTGCTTGAAGGGGAAAGGGCTTTTCATGAGATTGCCCGGCACGCTGGTGACGCCTTCGACTTTCTCATCGGAATCGGGCTTGAAGGGCTGGCCGTGCCTTTTTTCCAGCTCGGGCTTGTAATCAAAGGTGTCCATCTGGCTGACGCCGCCGTTCATGAAAAGCTGAATGACCCTTTTCACTTTGGCGCGATGGTGAATGCCTCCGTTCAAACCGGATTTTGCATCGCTCCCCTGGGCTTCGCGGAGCGCCATCCAATCGCCAGCGAGCAGGCCGAACCCGCAGCCGGTTTGTTGCAGCCAGTTTCGTCGATTGACGGGGGGGTTCATTCGGGAGTCTTTCAGTCGATGAACAAAAACTGGTTGCAGTTGCAAAGCACGCGAACAAGCTGGGGGCGTGGAAGGGAACCCGCCAGGGAAGTGAACAGGGCCGCTTCCTGGGAAGTGGGTTTTCTGCCCCACAGGCGCACACAGGCATCGTTGAGGAATTCATTTGCTGGCAAGCTGGAAGCATCGGCGATGGCGCGGGCGTGTGCCAGGATAAAATCATCGTTCCAAAGCGCCAGCGCTTGCAGCGGGGTAAACGATTGATTGCGCACCGGGGTCGGTTGCGAACCATCGACGCCATCCAGGCATTCAACCAGCGGGTCGGGCAGTGTGCGGAACTGAAAGCGGTAGACGCTGCGGCGGTGGCCTGCGGGCCGGTCCCAGAGAAACTTTTCGTAATCGGCCATTGGGGTGACATGCTTGCCCGGGCGCAGGATGAACTGCATGTCGGAGGCGCCGCCCATGCGTGAATCTAGCCGGCCGCTGGCCAAAAGGATGGCATCGCGGACCTGCTCGGCATCCAGGCGCTGGCGGTTGGCACGCCAAAGAAAGCGGTTGTCAGGATCGATGGCGGCGTTGCCCGGGTGGTGGTCGGATGTCTGCTGATAAGCGGCGCTGGTGACGATCAGCCGGTGCAAATCCTTGAGCGAACCGCTGTCGCGGATTCTTACAGCCAGCCAGTCCAAAAGTTCAGGGTGCGAAGGCTGCCCGCCCATTAAACCAAGGTCGTTGCAAGTTGCAATGAAGCCCTTGTTAAAATGAAAGTGCCAAAGGCGGTTGGCCATGACGCGCCAAGTGAGCGGGTTGTCCTTGGCCGCCAGCCAGCGTGCCAGCGCCGAGCGCCGCCCGGCATCGGTGGAATTATTGTTGAGGTGGAAGGAGGCGGGAATGTCTTTGGTCAACCCCAGGGAGGCCGGCTCGGCTGCTTTGCCCGGTTTGCGAATGTCGCCTCGCTTGAGGAAAAAAACCTGGCGCGGTTTGTCCACAGGCCTGTGGCTGCCATCGGGGCTGAAATCAGCCACCCCGGCGTAGACCTTTTCCATTGGCGGAAGTGTGTCCAGTTCTTTTTGTGTTTTCAGCTTCAAGTAATGGCGGCCGATTTTATCCCATTCCTGCCTCGACCTCTTTTCCCGTGGCGCGGCCAGGGCGGTTTGCACCTCGGGCGGCAATGGCGAAACCACCGGGTTGATTGCCTCGGTGACGCTAATTCTAAACTGGCCGATGAGGTGCCCGCTGCCATGAAGTTGCGCCAGCTTGATGGTCCACTCGCGCTTGGTTCCCGCGGTCGGCGGGTTTTTTATGGGAAAGACTGCTTCGTGGTCCTTGCCCACCTGCGGGTAGATTCCCCAGGCGGTGGCCGGGTTGCCATCGACCGCATGCAGAACGGTCCAACCGGGCTGGTCATAATCGGAAGAGGGCGGCTTGAGTGAGAAGTTTTCGGCGGCGGAGCCTGCTACTTTTCCCCCAAGGGAAAATTCAGTCAGGTGCAGGTTGCCGTTGTCTTGCCTGCCGGGACCGCCCTTGGGCAGCGCCGGGTCGGCCAGAAGTTGCAAACGAACCGCCGTGATCGCCGCGGGGGTTTCAAAAGTGATGGTGTAGGTGTCTTTCTCCGGGCGCGGGCCGCTGGCCAAAATGGCATCGCCTTTTTTGACCAGAATACTACCCGCTTCAGAAACCAGCGCCGTTGGCGTTACTGCCTTCCATATCACTGGCACGAAGACTTGCGATTGTTCCCAGGCGAGAAGTTCCCTGGTGAGTGCGGGGGATTGCAAATCTGCGGCTACCCCCGGGTCGCCTTTTTCGATCATGGTCAAGTAAGTTTGCAGGGCCTGGCGCCGACGCCCTACCGCCGGGTCGGCGTTGTACTCTTTCTCTCCACGGCCCATGCCGGAAAAAACCGCCTGCAGGTTGTAGTACTCCTCTTGCGTCACGGGGTCGAACTTGTGGTCGTGGCAGCGGGCGCATTGGATCGTCAAACCCTGAAAGGTCCCCATCACCGTGGTGAGCATATCGTCGCGGTCGAGGTAGCGCCCCATGTCCCGGTCGATGCTGTCCTCGCGGATGTCGCGCAAAGAGCTTTCATCCCAGGGCCCGGCGGCGAGGAACCCCAGGGCGGGAAGTTTATTCGACTCGGCGGGATACAAAACATCGACGGCGATTTGTTCCTCGATGAACCGCGAGTAAGGCAGGTCGCTATTGAAGGACTGGATCAGGTAATCGCGGTACCGCCAGGCGTTGGGGCGAATACGGTCCTGGTCGTGGCCGTGGGTTTCGGCGAAATGAACCGCGTCCATCCACAAGCGGGCCATGCGCTCGCCGTGCCGTGGAGAGTTTAACAGCCGGTCGACTTGCTTTTCAAAAGCGGCGTGAGCAGGGTCGGCAAGGAATTCTTTTAACTCTTCAGGGGTTGGGGGCAGGCCAGTCAAATCGAAGGTCAACCTGCGGAGAAGAACTTCTTTAGAGGCTTTAGGCGAGGGCTTGAGTTTTTTTCTGATCAGCGATTTTTGGATAAAGGCGTCGATGGGGTTGCCAACGGCAGCAGAGGGCGCCTCATGCCGCACAAGCGGGCTGTATGCCCGCCAGTCGGGGTCGCTTCCGCAAAGGAGAGTCAGGCACAAGGAAATCCAATTCACTCTTCATGGCCTCATCAGGTAGGGAAAGCTTCAGGCGGGTAGAATTCAAATTACCATATTTTCTCCCGCCCCGGGGAGATTGTTTTTCCTTCGGGTCAGCGCTGGGTTGATGTTTCACTGGTTTCATGCCAGGAATTTTTCTCGCATCTGTTTTACCCCTTGCCTACCATGGCCCTGGAAAGCAAAGAAGGTACTTTGGCGAAGGGGGTAGGGAAATGCGCAGGCTCATCGGCTTTTTGTCTGGCTGGTTGCTGTTTTCTCCTTTATTTGCCCTGGGGCAAAATGCAACCAGTTTGAAATCCGCCCTCACTCTGCATGTCCCCTTTGAAAAGGACCTGCACGCTGGGTTTTCCCTTGGTGAGAAAAAAGCCCACTACCGCCTGGGAAAGGAACTGCTCGAGGCCAATGCCAACGAGGAAGTGAAGATCGCCCCAGGAGCTGGGAAGTTTGGCAACGCCCTTTTGTTCACGAAGAAGGGCAGCTACCGCCCGCAGTTTTCCAGCAACAAGATCCTCAACTACAACGACAAGAACTGGAACGCCACGGTTTCCATTTGGCTCAAGCTCAACCCCGACAAGGATCTGGAGCCGGGCTACTGCGACCCGGTGCAAATTGTGGGCAACGACAGCAAGAAAGGCTTTATCTTTCTCGAGTGGTCAAAGGATGAAACGCCGCGCTTTTTCCGCTACGCTGTTCGGCCCCTAACCCACATCTGGAATCCAACCAATATTTCCTGGGCCCAAATCCCGTTCGACAAGCGGCCCATGGTGCAGGTGGCCAAGGCGCCTTTCACCCGCGAGAAGTGGACTCATGTGGTTTTCACCCTGGAAAACATCAATAACAAGGAGGCCAAGCCGCGGGGGAAACTCTTTCTCGATGGCAAGTTGCATGGGTCGATTGATAATTGGGACTTAACTTTTGGCTGGGATCCGGCGCAGGTTTTTCTGATCCTGGGCGCGGCCTATGTCGGCCACATGGATGACCTGGCTGTTTTCAACCGCGTGTTGACCGATTCCGAGGTGAAGGAATTGTTTGAACTGCCCACCGGTGCCGCCTCCTTATACCGCTAATCCTTGATTGACCCGAGGCGCCAAGGCTTTCCCATTCCGCCGCGTTGCATGGTTCATGGTCGTCTAATTTCGCCCTCTCCACGCTGCGAAGCAGTGGGGGAGAGGGCCATTTTTAAAAGAAAACCCGTCGCTGACGCTTGCACCCCAGAGGGTGCCTCCGGGCTTGGCCCCTTGGGGCCTTGGACGGTGCGACGGACCCGTCTTTTTCCTCTCAACGGGAAGGCCAAGCTCCACCCTGGCAGATAAATTTGCCAAGCGTGGGCGACGGGTATCCTTGTACAGGACAAAACCTGGTTAATTTCATTGTAAATCTGTTTTATCAATGGTATGGTCCAGGCCCCTGTAAAAATGGAGCTCAGCCATGACAGAATCTATTAAATACCCCTGTGACCATTGTCAGAAAATCCTTGTTATCCCCTCCCGTTTGATCGGAAAACGCGTCCGTTGCAATTTTTGCAAAAACCTTCTTGAAATTCTCGAGAAACCCGGTCAATTCAGTGAAGTTGCCGTTGAAGTGGAAAATGCAGTAGCCCCCGGCGTGAAGCAAGCCATTGTTTCGCCGAAACCCAAAAAGATAAACGAGGAGAAGGTGTATGCCGACCACCGCGGCGGGAAGATCCTTTCTCTTGGCATTATCACCCTGATTGTGCCAATCCTTGTTGGCGTGATGGCCGTGTTAACATCCAACTTTTCAGGCAGTAGATCTGCCCTCACGGTCTTTGGGTTTATTAATTTGTTTTGCATTTTTTTTCTGGCGCCGCGCACTGTTTTCATGGGGAGTCGCGATATCGGGCAAATGAAGGAAGGCACCATGGATCCCAGTGGCAAGGTGGTAACGCAAGTTGGCCGTTTCATGGGGCTGGGTGCCATCTTTCTGTGTTTGGCGGGGGTGGCCTTGCTATACTTTAAACCAAAGGAAGTGGAGTTGGAGCGACCTGGGCAAAATTATCAGGTGGAAAAGATAGCAACGGGGAAAAAAAATCAGACCATATTGGATCGGGTGATAGATATAGAAAGGTTAAAAAAAAACCAGGACATAAGGGAAACGGAAACCCCAGTTAATCCCGGGAGTGATAATTCCTTTATTAATACCATTTCCCACCCCCAAGGGTATTTCTCTTTTCCCTACGATTCGCGTGTTTGGGAAAGGGAGACCCTTCCGCCGCCCAAACCTGGTGATAGGATTATTGCAGACCAACTTCAACATAAAAAATATGACGCAGTGGTGATTTGTCTTTACGAGGAGGTTAAGATTTCTTCTGCTGAAATGAAGAAGTTTTTTAAAAAGGATTTTGTCAAAATGGAGCCTAAAGTGAAATTTTCTAAGGAGGAAGAGGTGGTTCTAAATGGTAAAAAATGCTTTACTCTAAATTACAAGACTCCAAATCCCGATTTGGAATGGCATTCATTTTTTTACCTTGGCAGCAAAGCCTGCGTTGAAATTCGTTTTTTGGCTGCGCAAGGGGATTTTTTGTCTGCCAAAAAGGACTTTGATAAGATCTTTTCCCAAATTTCCTTTCCTAAGAATTAATTTTGCACCCCAGAGGGTGCCTCCGGGCTTGGCTCCTTGGACGGTTCGACGGACCCTTCTTTTTCCTCTTTAAGGGAACGCCAGGCTCCAGCCTGGCTAAAAGAAGCCGCGCTGGAGCGCGGCGATCCCAGGAGGAACAAACCTCTTCCCAAGAAGGCCAAAAGATATCCCGTTGTTAACCCGTGGATCGGTTGTTACCCGCCGATGGTGCCGCCGGAATTCATTGCCAGGTTGCCGCCGTCCATGGGGATCAAGGCGCCCGTGATCCACGACGAAGCGTCGGAGGCGAGCAGGACCATCAGCCCTTGAATATCGGTTGGCATGCCCAAACGGCCGCGGGGAATTCCCATCAGCCATTGGTTTTCCAATCCCGGGTCGGCGGCCATGCGCTTTTCCAATGACGGGTTCTTGACTTGCGCGGGCAAAATGGCGTTGACGCGCACGCCCCGGCGAGCCCATTCGGTGCTTAGTTCCCGGGTCATTTGCGCCACCGCCCCCATGGCCATGCTGTAAGCGATGTGGCCGCGGCCCATCCCCGTGATACTGGCCAGGGAACCGATGTTGACGATCGACCCGCCGCCCTGGGCCAGCATCCGGGTTCCCGCTTGCTGGCACATGGCAAACCGGCCAAAGACGAGATTTTGAAAAACCTGGGATAATTGTTCCTGGGTGAGTTTTTCAGGGGGAACGAGAATCCCCTCGCCTGCAATGTTGGCGAGGAAATCGATTTTGCCAAACTCGCGGTCGAGTGTGGCGAATAAGTCCTTGATTTGCCCCGGGTGGGAAACATCGCAGGTTTGCTTGACCACGCAGACGCCTTTTGCCTGCAGCAATGTGCTGGTTTCCGATAAACCCTCAGCGTTAAAGTCCGCAAGGAGGAGGCTGGCGCCGTGATCGCCCAGCGCCAGGGCGGTGGCTTTTCCCAAACCGCTGGCCGCCCCGGAAACCACCGCCACTTTTCCTTTTAAATCGAACAAACTGTCAGCCATGGAATTCCTAATGAAGATGTTGAACGCAATAATCAACCCAATAAATGTAATGAGTGATTAGTCCAGGTCCTTGCGGTCTTTTTCCTTGTTCTTGGCTTTTCCCTTTTTCGCTCCGCCTTGGCCCCAGGTCGGTTTCTCCAAAGTGGCGTTCCACTTGTTCCAGACTTCCTGCAATTCCTTTACCTTTTCTGGCTTGGAACCGGCCAGGTCGGTTTTCTCCCCTTCGTCTTCTTTCAAATTAAAAAGGTTGGCGCCCATGGCGCTCGCCACTTCGGAACGGTTGAAGGCCTGGGCATCGCCGCGGGCCTTGATCAATTTCCAATCCCCCATGCGGATGGCCATCTGCGCGCCAAAGCGCCAGTAAAGCGCGTCATGCGGGGCGGCTTTATTTTCCCCATTTAAAAAGGGAAGCAGATTGACGCCATCGATGGGTTTGTTAGTTTTCGCCTCCACCCCGGCGGCGGCCAGGGCGGTGGGGAAGAGGTCGAGTTGAATCACTGGTTGGGTATAGACCGCGCCCTTGGGCAGGCCGTTGGGCCAGTGAAGGAAGTAGGGAATGTGAATCCCCCCTTCCCAGGTGGAGGCCTTCTGCCCGCGGAAGGGCCCGTTATCGGAAAAGTTGACATTCTCCGGCCCGCCGTTGTCGCTGATGAAGCACACCAGGGTGTTGTCGAAAAGGTTTTCGGTTTTCAGTTTGTTCATGACCAGGCCGATGCCGTCGTCCAGGGCGGAAAGCATGGCGGCATAAGTGCGCCTGCCCTGGGGTTGGATTTTCTCGAAGCGCTGCAGATATTTTGGCGGGGCTTGCAAGGGGCCATGAACGGCGTTGTAAGTGAGGTAGAGGAAGAACGGCTCGCTCTTGTGGCGGTCGATGTAAGCGACGGCCTCGCGGGTGAAGGCGTCGGTTAAATAATCGGTTTCCTTGATCGCTTCAGCGCCGCGCAAAATATTAGGCGGGTTGAGGTAGGGGTTGGCCCCGCCGAGGAAGCCATAGAATTCCTCGAATCCCCTGCTGGTGGGGAGGAATTGTTTGGCGTGTCCGAGGTGCCATTTGCCCACCATGCCGGTGCGGTATCCCCCGGATTTGAAGACCTGGGGCAGGGTGGTTTCGTTGAGTGAAAGCCCAAGGTCGATGGTGGCGCTAACGGCCGGACCGGGATTGAATTCGTGTCCAAACCTTTGCTGGTAACGGCCGGTGATCAGCCCGGCGCGGGTGGGGCTGCAATAAGGGCCGCTGACATACCCGTTGGAACAGCGGACGCCATTCTTGGCCAGTGCATCGATGTGGGGAGTGGGGATGTCTTTGCAGCCATGCACGCCGAGGTCGGCGTAGCCGAGATCGTCAGCGACGATAAAAATCACATTGGGTTTTGCAGCGGTGGCGCTGGAAAGCGCCGCGCACATTAAGGCCAAAGCGGTCAAGTAACGCATGATGACTCCTTTAAATCAGTCCTGTTTTTTCTTTTTACCTTGATTCGCCCGCGGGATGTTCTTTCCTGGCATGGGTGCGCCAATGCCTTTTCGCCAGGTGTCGAGTTTTACTTTCAAATCGCGAACCACTTCCGGTCGCCTGGCTGATTGATCCATTTTTTCGCCAACATCAGCGACCACATCATACAGTTCGAGTTTTCCGGTTTCCAGGAATTCCAGAAGTTTCCAGTTGTTGCTGCGCACGACGCTGACCGGAGTGGTGCGATAAGAATTCTCCCCTGCGCCCAGGTAGCCAGGGAAATGCCAGAAGATATCGGTGCGTTTTAGTGGTGTGCCGCCGTCACCCTGGATAACGGGAAGGAAACTCTCGCCATCGAGAATCTGGGCGGCAGTTTTTTTTGCCCCGGCCACATCGAGGAGCGTGGGAAAGAGGTCGACGCTGCAAATAGGAGTGGAAGATTCGCTGCCGGGGCGGATTTTTCCCGGCCAGTTGCATATGTACGGGATGCGTATGCCTCCTTCGTAAAGCATACCCTTGCCGCCCCGGAGGGGGGCGTTGTCGGTTTTATCGGGCGCGCCCCGGATGCCCTCTCGCGCATAGCCGCCCACCCCCCCGTTATCGCTGGCGAAAATCACCAGGGTGTTGTCTCGAAGTTTTAATTCATCGAGCAGGGCCAAGATTTTCCCCACGCTTTCATCGACGGAGTAAAGCATGGCGGCGTAAACCGGGTCATGATGTGGCAGAGTCGCCTTTTTCATCTGGAATTTTCGGATGAGGTTGGGCTTGGCTTCAAAAGGAGAATGCACGCCGAAGTGATGCAGGCACAAAAAGAAGGGCTTGTCCTTTTTTCTTTGAATGAAATCCACAGCTTTATCCGTGAGCCAGTCGGCAAGGTAGGCGCCCTTGGGGTAGTCAACTGGCGGCACGGTTTTGAATTCGAAATGCTTGCCCTGGGAGACAATCGATTCATCAAAGCCGCGCTTGGTCGGGTGAAATTCTCCCTGGTTGCCCAGGTGCCATTTGCCGAAATGCCCGGTGGCGTACCCGGCAGATTTCATGGCCTGGGCCAGGGTGGTTTTTCCAGAGGGCAGTTGTTCCACATTTTCGACCGGGCGCAACGGGCGCGATTGCCAGTCGAAACGATTGATGTTGCCCACGGTGTAAATGCCTGTCCGCGGGCCGTACTGGCCGGACATCAGGGCGGCGCGGGTCGGCTGGCAGTTCGGTCCGCAGGTGTAAGCGAAACGAAAACGCATGCCCTCCTTGGCCAGTTTGTCGATGTTCGGCGTTTCGTTAAAGGCATGGCCATAGCAACCGAGATCGGCGAAGCCCAGGTCATCGGCCATAAGGTAAAGAATGTTGGGTTGGCTGGCCTGGCCGCAAAGCAAAACCAGCGCCGTCATTAATCCGCTCATGAATCCTCTCCTGCCAATTAAACAACCCTGGGTTGGGAAAGTTTCAGTCCTCAAGTTCTTTCCAGTCGATGGCTTTTCCCTCCCAGACGGCGGTCTTGCCATCCCAGGTGAGGACGCGGTGGGCGCTGCCTGGAACCGGCGGCAGATCGACCTTGGGCAGCCAGGCCCGGTGCTCCCCCAATATTTTTCGATACTCCGGCTTCAGCGCCAAGTTGAACCACTCGTTCGCGTCTTCGCAGTGATCGTAAAGTTCCTCGGAGCCGTCCGCGTAATGGATGTAACGGTAGCGCTCGCTGCGAATCGCGTGATTGCCCTGGTTGTGAGTGGTGATGGCCGGCCACTGCCATTTCACCCCGGGGTTTTTCAACAGGGGAACCAGGCTGTGCCCTTCCAGGCCTTGGACCTTATTCAAGCGGCAAAACTCCACCAGAGTAGGGAAGAGATCGAGCAGTTGCACGGGCTGGGCGCATACACCGGGCTTAATTCCCGGCCCGGCGATGATCATGGGCACGCGAGTGGATCGTTCCCACAGGGAATTCTTGCCGCTGATGCCTTTCTCGCCGAGGTGCCAGCCGTGGTCGGACCACAGCACCACCAGGGTGTTTTCTTTCTGCCCGGACTTTTCCAGCGCCTCCAACAACCGGCCGACTTGCGAATCCATGAAACTGATGGAAGCCAGGTAGGCGCGCACCAGCGGCTTCCACTGATCCGCTTGCTTCAGCCACGACAGCCTGGGTTCCGGCAGTTTCCAATGGAGATACCAGGAGAATTTCGGCGTGTCTTCCCGGTCGTTTTCCAAAACCGCGGGCAGTTGCAGTTTCTCCAAAGGGTAGAGATCGAACCATTTTTGCGAAGCGTAACAGGGGACATGGGGAAGGCGGAAACCGGCGCCGAGGAAAAAAGGCTTCTCGGTTTTTTCCGCAAGTCTTTCGCAGGCCCAACTGGCGGTTTTCCAGTCGGCCTGGGCGCTGTCGTCCTCGGGGAAGGGGCCCCAATCCATGGCCGGGTGTTTGCCCGGAGTCGCGGTAAACGGTTTAGCTGGCCTGGGCATTCCCACTGCTGGGCCCCAGATGGCGCATTCCTTCAAACGGTCCTTTTGCAAGATGGATCCATCGTGATAAATTTTGCCGCACACCATAGTCTGGTAGCCGTCCTTAAGGAAGGCCTGGGTCAAACTTGTGGCCTTTTCCAAACTCGGGGCGGACCGGGGGCCGGGGGTCAAACCGTAAACTCCCGTCGACGAGGGGTGTCGGCCAAACAGCAGGCTGGTTCGCGAGGGGTTGCACAAGGGCGACTGACAGTGGGCGTTGCTGAACAGCAATCCGCGCTTGGCCAGGGCGTCTATGTGGGGCGTTTTAACCTGGCCGTGACCGCCCTGGGCGCCCAAGCAGCCGACCCAATCGTTCAAGTCATCGACGGCGATGAACAAGACATTGGGCTTTGCTGGCTCAAAAGCAAAAGTGAAACCTGGCCAGGCAAGAAGTAATAATAGGGTGAAGAGAATTCTGTTTTGACGCATAAGCTGATTCCATTTTTTGCCAGACTACACTAAACGGGAGGCATTACTACAAAAAAAAGTAGCAAGGATGCGCCCAGAGCGCCCAGGAGCATTGAGGTTGGGATCGCCGGGCAGAGCGCGGGGCTTCTTCAATTGCCTGGCTGGAGCCCGATAGGTCCCGTGGGTGGACAACATTTAGGTTGAAAGTCGGGGTTTTTCCGTCTCCATGGGCAGGGTCGGCAGTGTTTAGCTCTCTTTCCTATGGCCGGGCCACAAGAATTAAGGGAAAATTTACCTTTTAACCCCAGGCGAGATTGTCAGCAACGGATGAACCAGCACCTGGAACAGATCCAGAAATTATCCAAGCTAGCGGGAGAATTCCTCGCGCTGGGGGAACAGGTTGCGCTTGCCGCTGGCGTTTCCCCCGCCACCCTGGACGGCTGGGAAGGATTGCGCAAACGCCATGCGGCCTTTTTGCAACAAGGGGAAAAACCGGTGCTGGTGGCCACGCTTTACGGTCCGACCGGCGCCGGCAAAAGCACCGTTTTTCGCATGCTGACAGGCATAGAGGTTCCCGCAGGTGGTTCCCTCCGCCCCTGTTCCATGTCGTGCGCCGCCGCGGTGCCTGGTTCGCTTGACGACCCCGTTCGCCTGGCTGCGCTCTTTCCAGACAGCCGTTGCGTGAAGTTGGTGAGGCCGGAAGACATCCGCAATTCGGACGACCCCGCGAAACTCCTTTATGCCACTTACCAGGCCGCCCATGTATCGGGGATTCACCTTGTCCTGGTCGATGTCCCCGACTTCAATGCAGTGGAAAAATCAAACTGGGACAAGGCCCACCATATGCTCGAACGGGCCGAGGTGGTTCTCTTTCTCGTTTATCCCAACGCTTACGCCGACGACCGCGTGGTGGAAGAATTGATTCGCTGCTGCAGGAAGTCAGCCCGCCTGGCCTACCTGATCACCATGGTCCCGCCTGAGGCGGGCGACCCGCGTGAAGAGGCGGGCAAGATCTGGAACGACCTTTTGAAAAAAGCCGGGGGCATCCAGGGGTTCCAGCAGCGGCGCTCGACCGGCGAGAGTCTGTTTGATTTTTTGCGCGAGTCGCAGGCGTTTTTCAGTCCCCGGTCGGCGGTCCCGGCTCTGGATCAGATCCAGCCGATCGACCCAACCCGGCCATCATTGCTTTCCCTTCTGGCCGGCCTGGAGGGGGAGAAAATCCTCCTGAGCGGGTTATTGGAACCAGCGCTGGGCGCGGCCCGCGCCGTGGACAACTTCCTTGGCACACTGGCCTCCCGTTTAGAAACTTTGCGCCTTCGCGATGAAGCAACGCGCTCGGAAATCAAGCAATGGGCGCAGTCGATCGCGCATCACGAGTTTCCCGCCGGGCGGTTGATCCAGATCACGGTGGAGGAAGCAAAACGCCGTCGCGGGACATTTCTCCGCTGGATTTCCAAACCATTCGAGTACCTGTCGAACGGTGGGAAAAAGATCCGCGACCTGGCCGATTGGCTCAAGGGAAACCGGGGCGACGCTCCCCCGTTGAAAGAGCGCGAGGCCCTGGAACGCTCGCGATTGCACGAAGCGGTATTGCAATTGCCCCAGCGCTGGCGAGGCGCCTGGCCCGATCTGGTAGGCGAGGAGGGGATGCTCAGCGCCAGCCGCTGCGACGCCGCCCTGAGGGAATTTGAAAAACTTTCGCCGCCGGCGCCGGGGGTCGATTGGGAATCCGAGGCCCGCAAGGACCTTGAAACTTGGGCCAGGGAAAACAAGACCAAGTCGTGGTTCCTGGCCACGGTGCCGGAAGTGATTATCAGCGCCTCCACGGCCGTGCTGGTGGTCGATCTGTTTATCACCGGCGGCGCCTTCACCGCCATCGCCCTGGCCTCGGGGGTGGCGAGTGTAGGGGGAATCGGGTTAAAATTCTTCGAGGAAAATAACCTGATGAGCGTGGCCCGTGCGGCGCAAGAACGCTGGAAGATTCAACGCGCTGGGGAATTGGATCCGTATCTCAACAGCGCCTGGGCCGATCGCCTTCTCGAGAGGCTGCGCTCCTCGCGGGCTTTGCTCGAAGGGCTGCCCCGGGAAAAACTGGCTGGGTTGTCCAGGCAGATCAAAGAGCAGGTGAAGGAAGGGGGGGCGGCATGAATCCGGGCAATCTTCAGGTTCAGGCCTTGAAGGAAAAGGCGGGGCGGCTGGCCGGGTTTTGCGACCGCTTCAGCACCTGGCCGGAAACCCTGCGGGCCTCACTGCGTTTGCGCGAGGCGGTCGGCGGCATCGAATTCGACCGACCGGAAATCCGCCCCGTCCTCATTGTCTTCCTGGGCGGCACCGGCGTCGGAAAATCCCACCTCTTCAACCTCCTCCTCGACCGGCCCAACGCTTCCGAAGTTTCTTCCGCCGTCCGCCCTTGCACTTCTAAACCGAAGCTTGCCTGTTCCCTTCGCGACCGCTCAGGTTTGCAAGGCTTCCTGGATCTCGACACAGTCGATCTGATCGAGGCGCCTCTCGAGGGAGTCGTCCTGGCCGACTGTCCCGATATCGACAGCGTCGATCAGGCCAACCGCGAGCGCACGCGCCGCCTGGTTCACGCCGCTGACATCGTCGTCTATGTGACCGACCCGGAGAAGCGGGCCAACTTCGCCATCCACCAGGAAGTGGAGGAATGGAGTTCTCGCAAGCGCTGGTATTTCGTGCTGACCAAGGCGGATTACTGGCCAAAGGAGAAGGAGGAAATCCGTGCGGATTTCGACAAGCGGCTGATTGAACTCGGTTTTTCCCCCGGGCCGCGCACCCGCTTTTTCATCAGTTGTCTTGAACCAGCTCAGCCGGAATTTCAAGAACTGAGGAAAACCCTTCTGGGCCGCCGCAGCGCCGAATTGCGCGCCCTCTTACCCATGGACCAGTTCCTCGGACGGCTGAAGCACGCTCTCGACCCTGCTCTGGGAAAAGGCATTGAAGCCAACCTGGCCCGGCTGCGCGAAGTGGAAGCGCAGCTCGATGCCCGCTTGCGCAACGCCTACTACCAGGCGCTCCGGCAAAGCGAATGCGCCGATGCCTTGAAAACCCTGGTAAGGGAACAGGTTTGGCAACAGGCGGGCGAACGCGTCGGCCTGTTCCTTTGGCTGCCCATCTGGGTGCGCAACCGCTTCGCCGCCTTGGGTATTTCCTGGTCGCTGGGGCAGATCCTCATGGGGCGAGCCTCGCTCTTTGGCCTGGTGGGCCTGGGTTTGAGTTCCCTTCTGGCCATGTTGCGCGGGCATTTGCCTTACAAGAAAGTGGCGGCGGCGCTGGGCCCGGCTTTCCGCCAAGAAGTGGAATCGATCCGCCATTTTGTCCGCTTGAAACTCGAGGACCTGAAGATTCCCCTGCCGACGGAGGAAAAGGAAGAATCGGAGGCGCATGCACAGGAGAAAAAAGGCTGGGGCCTGATGGGTGTGGGGGCGGCTTTTGAATCGATCGCGGCGCAGTTTAGGAAAAAACAGCCCGAGGACGAGATCATTGCTTTTTTGCGGGCGGATTTGGAAAGGCTGGGGGAGCGCGCCGGAAGGAAAAAGTTTGGCCCGATGGTGGCCGTGCTGGGCAACCTGCTTCCTTGCGTCGCCGTGGGCGACATACTTTACCGCGCCGCCAGCGGCTGGATTGCTCACGAGTACCTGCCCTGGAATTTCTACGGCATGGCCCTGCTGGTATTCCTCGGCACCTTGTTGCCCGGCTTCCTCTGGGTCATGCAGCGAGTCTGGTCCACTTCCGAAGTTCCCGATTTAAAGGAACTCGTCGAGCAAGTGCGGGAACCGGAGGCGACCCAGGGCTTGCGCTCGGCGCGAATTTCTGTCGAGGAGTTGCACCGGGAATTCCATGGCCTTCTGGAACAAACCAGCCAAACCCGCGCCATTCTCGCCGAGGAACTCGACTCGCCCCTGTTCGGCGAGGTCAGCAGAAAGATTCCTGGTTCCGTCTGAGTTCTGCCGCGGGGTAATTGATTCTTTGTAAATGCTCTGGGGTCGGACAATCAGGGCGCGCTATTTTTCCATCCCGGGCGGGACAACGAGAACAATATCCTCGCCATGCGAATCCAGGGATCGCGCATAGTAGGGATCGACCAGATCCTCCTTTCCATCCGGGCCAAAGGCCCTGAGAACCATAGAGCCCATTTTCGCAACTTTAGGATGCCCGCCCC
>SHZZ01000070.1 GCA_009692005.1 Gemmataceae bacterium
CCAGAGGAAGAAGAAAAGGCAAGCCCATGACCTCGCTTACCCCCCGGGTGGCAACCGAATACATGCCAATCGGGAAGACCGCCGACCAGTAGCCGTGATCGTACCCCAGCGGGACTTTTTTCTTCAAATGTCTCCACCCGCCCAGCGCCAGCAGCACGGGAATCCACCAGGTGGCGGTGGCCCAAAACAACAAAGTCGCCCCCTTAATAAAGGGCAGAAGCTCGGCGACCAAGGGGGACCGGTCGGCCAGAAAAGTCAGGCGAATTCCCGCCAGGGTGGAAATGGCCATGGCGCCCATGTTGATCCAGTAAGGCGGGGTCAGGTCGCCTGGCGCCAGAGGCAAAAACAAAATCCGGTAGAAAATCAGCGAGATCAGCCAGACATACAACATCCCCCCCAGGAGCCAAAAGCACAGGGGGATGAACGGGCTCAAGCCCCCAAACTGCTCCGCTACCAGCGAGCCGAGCACGCTAACCGACTGTGTGGCCACCACGGTGACCAGCCAGCCGCCGTTCAGTCCTTTTTCCAAAGACGGCTTTTCCTCCTGCTGCATTAATAAGGGAAGCACGGTGTAAGTAAGTACAAACCAGAAAGCCAGCCCCGCGCACCAGAACACCAGTCCAGCCAGTGGGGAGATTTCAAAGAGGATGAACTGGGAACCCAGAAGGCAGGTGGCAGCGACCAAGGTGAAGAACCCGGGCGCGAGTGAGTGGGATTGCAGGTCGGCCCAGACCGCCGCAGGTTGAACCCGCAAACGCGCCAGCAAGAACAACCATAGGGCCCCATAGAAAAACAAGTTGGCGATAAACAAACCGAGGCCCAAGGTGGCCATCCCCGCCAGACCCGCCGCGATCGAAACGATTCCTGTCGCCATCACCAGAGCGAAGATGCTCGGCGGCAGATTGGCTTTGCCCATGTCAGTCCTTGTCAAAATGGATCAGGGTTTTTCCCAGCAGCCAGTGATTCCCCAGCAGGCAAAGCCCGCTGGCCATAAACGCCGCCACTGCCACGCTGGCCTCGCCACCCAGCCAGGCGTTCATCGTCGCGGTCAGCAGCCAAAACTGCAAGATCACCAGGAGGATGATTCCACAGTGCACCCCCTCGAGTATAGTGCCTTTTTGATTTTGGGTGAGTTGGGGTTTCATTGGCTGCGCACCTCCCAGCCCGTGGCATAGATAACCCCATCACGAACGGCCAGGGTGACTCGGGGGAGTGGTCTGCGCGGCGGGCCGGCGATTGGGCGCCCGTTTTCGATTTCAAAAAATCCCCGGTGACACGGACAATAGAGATCCCCATGCGAGGGCCTGGGAATCACCGCGCAGGCCAGGTGCGTGCATTTTTGCCCGTAGGCCACCCATTTATCTTCGCTCAGCCTCGCCAGCACGCACGGTTCGTCCCCAGGATAGTGGAACACCATCGCCCCGCCCGGAGGTAGTTCGCTCACCTTGACAATGGCCTTCTCGGGGTAAATTGCCTTTTCCCCCAGCAGGCTGTTGGCCGCGATCCAACATTGCCCGGCGGCCATGGCCCCGCTGGTCAGAACGAGGCACTTGGTGAATTCCAGTCGGCTAACCAGGTTGTCCTCGTCCGTATCGGTGGGAAACTTCTTGTGGAAAAGGCCTTGCTCCTGCAAGGGGCGGCCATCGGGATATTCCCGAGAAAACCCGTGGTCAGGACTCATGAGCGTTCTCCAAAAAATCGGGTTCGAGCAAGGTCAAGGAAAGCAAACCGCAATTTGGCTGGTCATGCAGAGAAGCGGTCAAGTCGATGCATTGGGACGGGTGTGAAGCGGGGACCATGACGCTCACCAGGGTGGTAACTTTTTGTTTGCCGAAATGAAACTCCCTCACCGCTTTGGACCGGGGCCGCAACTGTTCCACTTGAGCCCGGGGGCCGTAGAAGAGGGCGCCACTCGGACAAACCGGGGCGCACATCGGTTTTCTGCCAGCGCTGGTCCGGTCGAAGCACATGTCGCATTTCATCATTAGCTCCAATTCGGACCGGACCGTCGGCACGCCAAAGGGGCAAGCCAGCACGCAATTGGAACAAGCAATGCAGCGGGGCTTGCGCGCGGTCATTACCCGCCCATCGGGCATGCGTTTGATGGCGTCGGCGGGACAGACATCGGCGCACACCGGGCTGAGACAGTGCATGCACACCGTGGGAACTGTCTGGATGGAATGCCCGCGGTCGAGGTAATCTAGATGAATCATCGAATGCCCCTTGTGCGTTTCGCACTCGGAACAAGCATGCACGCAGGCCTGGCAGCCGATGCAGCGGTTCGGATCGATGAAGAATTCATCCTGGACCGGCATGATCAGCGCTCCCTGGGTTATCAGCCTTTATTAAGCGGACGGCGCACACCTTGTATTCAGGTATCCGCGAGATGGGATCCTGAGCGGGGATGGTCACGCGGTTGATGCTTTTTTCCCCGCCCCAGTGATAAGGAACGAAAACCGTATCGGGCCGGATGGAGGTCACTACCAAAGCGGGAAAAATGGCGCTGCCACGGCGAGATTCCACCATCACTTGGGCGCCCGGGGCAATTCCCAATCGTCTGGCCAACTCTTCGTGGATTTCCAAAAAGGGCTCGGGACATTGGTCCACCAGCGGGCCGATCCTGCGGGTTTGGTTCCCTGAGAGGAAATGGCTAACCACCCGGCCAGTGGTGAGGAGGATGGGATAATCCTGGTCGGCATCTTCGGTGGGCGGGTGATAAGGCGCCAGATTGAAGCGGGCTTTGCCATCGGGGAAATAAAAAGGCCCTGCGCCCTTGGCGATCGGGTTCCACGATCCAGGTTCAAAAAGCCTCGGCGTGCCAGGGTGGTCGATCTCCTGGCCATCGGGACCGGCATGGGGGCAGGGCCAGAAGATGCCGTGGTTCTTTTCGATTTTCTCATAGCTGATGCCGGAGTAATCCGCCACCGCGCCCCGAGTGGCCAGACGCAGCTCCTCGAAGATTTCCCGCGGATGGTTGAAGGTGAAGCCGCGCGGACGGCCCAGCGCCCCGGCGATGTCCTGCAAGATCCGCCAATCCTGGCGAGCATCGCCCGGCGGATTCACCGCCTGGTTGATCTTGATCACACGCCCCTCGGTGGTGCAAACGATTCCCTCGTCTTCCTCGTGCTGCGACCCGGGAAGTACGACATGGGCAAAGCGCGCTGTTTCGCTCATGAAAAAATCAACGCAGACAAAGAAGTCCAGCTTTTGCAGCATCCTCTTGATGAACTCGTTGTCGGGCAGGGAGACCACGGGGTTAAAAGACCAGGAGAACAAACCCTTGATTTCGCCTTTTTCCACCTTGCGGAAAACTTCGTAACAATCGACGCCAGAGTGGGGCATTTCCGCTTCGGGGATGCCCCAGAAGGAGGCGATGAAGTTTCTGTGCTCGGGGTTTTCAATATCCCGGGCACCTGGTCGGCTTTCTGCCCATGTTCGCGCCCGCCCTGGCCATTGCCCTGGCCGGTGAGCGTGGCATAGCCGCATCCGGGGCGCCCGAGTCGGCCGCTGGCCAGCACAATGTTGATGGCGGAAAGAACATTCAAAACGCCATGGCCATGCTGCTCCATGCCACGGGCGTGAATGAGAAAGCTGGTCTTGGCTTGGCCCCAAAGTTCGGCCGCCTGGCGGATCAGGCTTTCCTTAATGCCCGTCACCCGGGCGGTTTTTTCCGGCGTCCATTCCTTTACCGATTGCGCTACTGCTTCAAATCCCACGGTATGGTTTTCAATAAAGGAATGGTCAAGCCAATCGTTTTCGATCATGAGGTGAAGGACGCCGGCATAAAAGGCGGCGTCACGACCCGGCTTGATAGGGAGGATCAGGTCGCAGGTCCGGGCTAGCGGCGTGATGCGCGGATCCACATGAATGATCTTGGCGCCGTTCTCGCGTGCTTGCCAGATATAAGAAGTGGTGACCGGGGCGCACTCGGCAATGTTGGCGCCCCCCACCCAGACCACCTCGGCCAGGGGAATATCGCTGGTCGGGTTGGCCGCCCGATCAATGCCAAAGGCTTTCTTGTTTCCACCCGCCGCCGCCACCATGCATAGCCTGCCGTTGTAGTCGATGAAGCGGGTTTTCAAACAGACCCGGGCGAACTTTCCCAGGAGATAGCATTTTTCAGTGGTCATGCTGGCGCCGCCAAGAACGGCGAAGGCATTGGGGCCATGCTTTTCCTGAATGCGATGAATCTCACTGGCGACTTTCCCGATGGCCTCGTGATAATTCATCGGGCGGAATCCCTCCGGGTGGGAAGGGTCTTGGTACAGGGCTTGGGTCAGCCGGTCGGGATGTGATCCTTGCAAATATCTGCGGATTCCCTTGGGGCAGAGCATGCCGCGGTTAAAGGGAAATTCCTCCCACGGTTCAAACCCCACGACTTCGTTCCCATTCACTTTGAGCTGAATGCCGCATTGTTGCCCGCAGAAACAGCAGTGCGTTTTCACCAGCTTGTCCGGGTTCACGGTGGCGTCGATCCGCTGCCCGGTTGGGTAGGAAGGCAGCGGACCAAAACGGGAATCCACCTTCGAGTTGCCACTGCGTTCAACGGTCATGGGTTGCCTCCGGGTGGGTTTGTCTCCACACCTTTCCCTGCGCCAAGGCCAGCAGTTTTCTCCTGCAAGCTGGGCAGACTTCCTGGTAATGGCCGCTTCCTTCGGTCAATTCAAACTGGTACCCAAGCTGTTGCTCAACTTCCTTCAGGTCGTTGACATGGATCTTCCCGGCAAAGGGTTGCTGGCAACGAAGGCACGAAGCCTGTTGGGTGGTTTGGTTCAATTCCCTGTAGAAAACCACACCTGCCTGGAGCGGCCGCTGAAAAATGTGGAACAGTTTGCCAAAAGGGAGCCACAACAGAGTCAGAATTACCGCCAGCGCGTGAAAGATGGCCAGGAATTCATAACCGGAGCCTTTCATCCAGGTGTAGCTGACGGTGAGCATCAGGCCTGAGATGGCGACGGCAAAGAGAAGGATAAGGGGCATCAGGTCTTCTTGCAGATTTTGCGCCGCTGCCGCTCCATGGTCGCGGATGCGCCGATGGAACGCCATCAAGACGCCAGGGATGACCAAACCAGCCCGTGAAAAAGGAACAAACCCAGGGCCGATTCATGGCGAAAGGAAAACAAGGGGAAGCCGAAGAGAAACGCCTGGTAGAAGGTAAAGCCGCCCGGCAAGGTTTCAAAGTGAACCCAGCCAAACACCAGTGGAAAGGTGATCAGCGAAGCGGTCAGGCAACCCCAAAGGATTAGGGAATGAGAAAGCCCGCGGGAAAAACTGCGCCGCCAGATGAACCTGTTCAAAAGGAAAATGCTGACCAGCCTGCGTGCCACGCGAACTGTCGATTTCCAAGCAGGGGGAGAGCGGAAAAAGGCCCACACGCCCCGCTTCCAGTACATTTGGGTGGGTGGTCGCTGGAGCCACAGAGTATAACGATAAGTGATGGCGAATGCGGCAAAGAGGGTGGCGAAAACATATCCCACCAAGGCCGCGTCGATGCGCCGCATCTGACCTGAGCCAAGGACAATAGCACGGTTACAACTAGGCCCGCCAGCAGGGATTTCCCTTGCTCTTTGGCCACAGGATTACCCTTTTCTAGCCGTGTGCGGGACCAGAAAAAGATAGGGGAGGCCAGCTCCCTCTGCACATTATAACCGCGCTGGCCCGGAAAAGATAACCACCACTTGTGGCTTTGGCTGTTTTCCACCTGAAGAATTGACAGGGAAAATTGGGCCTGTCAGGATGCCAGCCTTACCCAAGGTGTTCCTTATAAGCCTCTTCATGGAAACCAATCAGCAGGGTTTTACCCAGGCGCAAAGTGGGCGCGCGCAAATTGCCGGTTGGGCCCAGCAACAACCCCGCCAAGGCCTCGTCGCCCGGGTGATCCTTGACCAGATCTACCGTGATGATTTTCTTCCCGCGCGCCACCACCAGGGTCTTTACAGTCTTGGCCAGTTCCAGCGCTTGCTGCCGACCAAGCCGCACTTTCCCCGCATCCACCATTTCCTTCACTTCGGGTTGCAATGGCTCAAGGAACCCCTGAGCGCGGTTGCACGAGGTTCAGCCCTTGCGGTGGTAGTACCAGTCGATCTTGGCAGGCATGGACATTTCTCCCTCAGATGGGGTTGGTATTGGCGGGCGGGGATAATTCCAGAAAAAGGTCGCCGTCTTTTTGCACGATGCCGTAGCAGCGGATTTTCAACTTGGGGTTGTCGGCCCAGGCGCCGTCGGCCAGATGAAAGCGCCAGGCGTGCCAGGGGCAGGTGACGCAGCCGTTTTCCACATGCCCGCCAGAAAGCGAGGCCCCCTGGTGCGGGCAGAAGTCATCGACAGCGAAATAGTTTCCCTGGTGGTGGAAGACAGCGACCACGCGGTCGTGAACTTCCACGGAGCGAACTTCACCCTCGGGCAGCTCCGACAAGGGGCAAACGCGGTGCAAATCCGGCATAAATTCCCTCAAAGAGTCTTTTTCCCACGAACAGTCAGGATATTGTAGTGGGAGGGGAAACCGCGAGAAGGAGCCAAGACGCATGATGGAAGTGGAGCAGAAATTCCGCCTGGAAGATTTTCAACCGGCGCTGGAGGCTTTGACCCGCCAAGGGGCTAACGGCCCCAACCACCTGGAGGAGCAAGACCTCTATTGGAATGCACCGGACCGCGACTTTGCACAAACGGGGGAAGCCTTCCGCATCCGCTGCGCCAATGGCCAGTGCTTTTTCACCTACAAAGGACCCAAGCAGGAAGGGGAAGTGAAGATTCGAAATGAAATCGAGATTCCCCTGGGATCAAAAGAGGAAGTCTTTGAGCAACATGCGGAAATGCTGACGGCGCTGGGATACCGGCAAGTGGCCTGGGTGGAGAAAATTCGGCTGGTGTATCAGGTGCAACTGGAAGGAACCGCGGTCACGGTTTCTCTCGATGAGGTGAAAGGGCTGGGGAAATTCGCCGAGGTGGAAGTGCTGGTGGATTCCGGCGACAGCGTCCAGGCGGCGGATTTGGTCCGCGCCACCGCAGCCCTACTCGGCCTGACGCAGTGGGAGCCTCGCTCCTATTTACGCATGGTTTTGCAGGCGCGAGGAAAGTAATGGAAACGGCTACAACCATTGTTCAAGTGCGGCAAAAAGTTTCCCTGGCCAGGAAGGAGGGGAAAACCATTGGTTTCGTCCCCACCATGGGGGCGCTGCACGAGGGGCACGCCAGCCTGATTCGCACGGCCCGGGAACGGGACTGCTTCACTGTCGTTTCCCTCTTCGTCAACCCCAAGCAGTTCGGCCCGCGAGAAGACTTTCACCTCTACCCGCGGCCGTTGCAAGCCGACTTGCGTCTTTGCGAAACCGCTGGGGCGGCCCTGGCGTTTCATCCTTCAGCCGAAGAAATTTACCCCTTGGGCTTTCAAACCTCGGTTGAGGTTGAAGGTCTCGGCGAGGCGCTGTGCGGGCGGGCCCGCCCGGGGCATTTCCGCGGCGTCACCACCGTGGTCTTGAAATTGTTCAACCAAGTTCTGCCCGACATCGCCTTCTTCGGCCAAAAGGACGCGCAGCAGGCGCTGATCTTACGCAAGATGGTCCGCGATCTCGATGTGCCCGTGGAGATGGTCATCTGCCCGACGGTGCGCGAGACGGACGGTCTGGCGATGAGTTCCCGTAACCGTTATCTTTCACCGCTGGAGCGAGAGCGGGCGCCAGGAATTTACCAGGCGCTGTTAGAACTGAAACAGGAAATCGTCCAAGGGGCCAGGGACGCGTCGGAACTGGCCGGTCGGCTGCGTCAAAGGCTAAAGGCCATCCCCGGGGCGGAATTGGATTACGCCGACCTGATGGATACCCGCACTCTGGCGCCCGTGGGCCGTCTTCAAGGTGAGATCCTGGCCGCCGTTGCTGTCCGCTTCGGTTCCACCCGGCTGATTGACAATCTTCTCGTTCAAGCGCCCTAGTCTTCTCTTCTTTCGAGGAAACTTCACATGCCACACCCACTTTTTTCCCCGGAAGTCCGCTTCATCCTCGAGAAAAACGATGGTGCAGCCATGCGCGAGTTTACCGAAGCGCTGCACTCCGCCACTGTTGCCGAGGCGCTTGACGACCACCTCAAAGTTGAAGATTCCTGGCGCTTTCTTTCGCATTCTGGCATCGACAAGCAAGCGGATATCTTTTCCTACCTGCCGCCGGAGGAGCAAGTGCGGCTGGTGCATGGGGTGGGCAAGCAGCAGATGGCGGAACTCATCGAGCACATGGGGCACGACGACAGAGCCAACCTGTTGCGCCGGCTGGGACCGCAGGTCCGCGACGCCATTTTGCGCCTTATCGACGAGGCGGAAAGGCGCGACATCGCCTCGCTGGTGAATTTCCCCGAAGACACCGCCGGCTCGATCATGACCACCGACTACGCCTGGCTGCCGGCCAACATTTCTGTCGACGATGCGCTGGAAAGGCTGCGGCTGCAAGCCCCCGACCGCGAGACTATTTACTATGTCTTCCTGGTTGACGAGCAAAGGCGGCTGCAAGGGGTGGTGTCGCTGCGCACGCTGATCCTGGCGCCGCGCAAGGACATCCTTGCTGACATCATGGAAACGGAACTGGTCACGGTGGGGGTGACCGACCCAAAGGAAAAGGTGGCGCAGTTGCTGGCCCGCTACGATTTGCTGGCCATTCCCGTGGTCGATGCCGACTCGCGCCTGATAGGCATCGTCACGCACGACGATGCCATGGACGCGGTGGTGTCGGCGGCGACGGAAGACGCCCACTTAATGGGCGGCGTCGGCCCCGTGCGCGACCGCTACCTGGAGGCCAGTTTCGGCCTCATTTGGAAAAAACGCTCCGTCTGGCTCTCCTGCCTCTTTCTCGCCGAGCTTTTCACCTTCACCGCACTGTCCTACTTCGAAGACGCCATCTCCCGCGTGATTGTCCTCAGCCTGTTTATTCCGCTGTGCATCTCCACGGGGGGGAATTCCGGGTCGCAGGCAGCGACGCTGATAACCCGGGCCTTGGCCTTGAATGAAGTGCGCGGTCGCGATTGGCTGCGCATCTTCCGCCATGAACTACTCATGGGAGTGGCCCTTGGGGTCACCCTCGGGCTGATCGGCTTCTTTCGCGCCTCGCTTACTCCGGAAAGCGTTCGCGGCAGCTCGCACCCGCGCCATGAAGCCTTTACCATCAAAGTTCCCGCCAGCGCGCCCTTGGTTCGCGAAACCAGCGGCATCTACCTGATTCCCGGCGGCATTTCCCAGACCATGGTCAGCCCCGAGGCCGAACGCATCCGCCTGCCCGAGAATTTTGATTTGAAGGAACCAGCCCCCGTTGATGGCATGCTCACTTACGATTTCCCTGAAAGGTGCTCACTTACGCGCCCGCCGCTCGACCGCTGGTCGCTGGCCCTGGTCATTGGCCTGTCGGTGTTCGGCATCTGTGTGTGGGGCACCCTGGTCGGTTCCATGCTGCCCCTGGTCTTCCAGCGCATTGGCGTCGATCCTGGGATCGCCTCGAGCCCGTTCGTGGCGACCTTCGTCGATGTGACGGGGATTGTCATTTACTTTTCGATCGCGGGAGTTTTTCTCGGCAATATTCTGCTGTAAAAAAAACAGGGCCTGGCCGGATCCTCCCGCCAGGTCCTGTTCCTTCTGGAGATTTCAACCGCTGACCCAGGCCGCCCCTTTTTGTTTGGGGGTAATGGGGCGCCTTTCTTCCAGTGGATCGGATTGAAACCGCCAGTATTTCATGGGCGTATCGGCGTGGAGGTCGACCAAAAACCAGGCCAACTGCCCCTCCTCCACGAAAGGAACAGCGATCAACCCCTCCAGGGGGGAGACCACAAAAATACCCAGGGCGCCAAGTTCCTCAACATCCTGTTCGTAACGGTCCGTGGCCCGGGATTCAGCATCATTCGCTTCCTGAAGAATTATAAAATCATGCCGACTGCGATGCTGGCCGGAATTTTCAATCCGTGAACCGCGGTGCTTGGCTGACCGCATTTCCAAATAGTTATCCCGAAGCGAGCGAGTTACTTCCATCAGATAGGGAAAGGCTTTCTTGGCCTGGGGATAACTCCAGACCTGGATCACCTTCTTCTTCCCTTTTTTATCAGGTTGGCGTTTCATGACTTAAGCCCTCTTTTTGGGAGCCGAGCGAGCGGAACTTCGCCGAGAGATCCCGCCCTAATGGTGACGCCTGGAGTTGGATTACTTGCTCTTATTTCAGGCCAGCTTGCGCGGAATTTCGCTCCGAACCTCTGGATTTGAACCAGCCTTATTAGGTTCCGGACCTGCGTAGGCCTGCAACCCCTCCATATAATTATATTGTCGCTTGGGAGGTAAAAGTTCGCGGAAAATGGGAGGAATTTCCCGTTTTTCCACACTTCTCCCAGAAAATTGGCCGCACCACAGCATCCAGCGCGGGTTTTTATGTTTCGTTCCCTGCAGATTGGCAAATTCCTGGGCATTCCTCTTTTTATCCACCCCTCCTTCTGGATTCTCCCCTTGTTTCTTGTCCTGCAGTCCCTGGGGGAAGTCCCTTTTTCTGAAACTCTTTTCCAATTAAGCCTATTTTTTGGGGTAATTCTTTGTGTCGTCCTGCATGAGTTCGGCCACGCCCTGGCCGCCAAATGGTTCGGCATTTCCACCCGCCACATCACCCTCTACCCCATTGGCGGGCTGGCACGGCTGGAACGCATGGCCAGCGACCCCTTTGGGGAACTGGTGATCGCACTGGCCGGGCCCGTGGTCAACTTGGCGCTAGCCGCCTTGCTCTTTCCTTTTTGGCTGACTTCCCATCCCGTAGGCATGGAATTCCTGGACACTTGGGGCGAAGGCTTTTCACTTTGGGGAATGGCGGTCCTTTTTTTCCGCCTGCTATGCCTGGGAAATCTGATCCTGCTCGGGTTCAACTTGCTTCCCTTCTTCCCCATGGATGGCGGCCGGGTGCTGCGCGGGTTGATCGCCTGGCGCTGGGGATTGCTCAAAGCCACCGTCGTGTCGGCGCGGTTGGGCGCAGTTGGCGCTCTGGTCATGGCCCTGGCCGGGGCTTACTTCGGCCAATTCTTCCTCATCCTGATGGGGGTTTTCCTCTACCTGGCCGGGAAAATGGAACTGTTTGCCGTGCGGATTAAGGCCCGCGAGGAGGCCTTCGGCTGGGGAACCCCGCGCCCTTCCCGCGAGGGTGAATTCAACGGTCTCTCCTGGGACCCGGACCGCCAAGGCTGGGTGCAATGGGTCAATGGGCAGGCGGTGGCGTTTCATTCACAATGGCCCAACCAGCCGGAATAACAGTTATAACCCCAACTTGAACCTCGCATCCGGGCCATGGGAAGCCAAGGCGTGAAAGGTTTCTACACGGTGAAAACCGATTGAAACCACAGGCAACAGAATTGGGCAAGGAGGCCCGCCGGAGCGCAGGATGGCTGATTCCGCCTTGCAAGAGATGAAGACCGGATGGACCAAGGTCCTCCAGGCGCTTGAAGCGTTTGGCGACATGGCCCTTTTTTGCGGTCAAGTGCTGGCCACTGTTCCCAAAAAACTTCCCCCTGGAACTTTCATCCCCATCTGCTACCGGGTCGGCGTGCAAAGCGTTCCCGTGGTGGCGCTGACCGGCTTATTCATTGGCATGGTTCTCGCCGTCCAGGCCCACGCCCAGTTCCAAGCCCTGGGACTGGCCACGCAATTGGGCCACATCATCAATGTTTCCGTGGTAAGAGAACTCGGCCCCGTGCTGGCCGCAACCATGCTGGCGGGTCGTGTCGGCAGCGCCATTGCCGCCGAGCTCGGCACCATGAAAGTCACCGAACAGATCGACGCTCTCACCTGCCTCGGCATGGACCCCATTCATTACCTGGCCTTGCCTCGTTTCCTCGCTTGCGTCCTGCTCATTCCCACTCTCACCATCCTGGCGAACTTCATGGGAGTGATTGGCGGGTCGCTCATCTGCACCTGGATTTACCACATCGATCCCTATCACTACTGGCAAAACGCCCGTGGACACATCAGCCTGTGGGACCTGACCACAGGGTTGATCAAGCCGCTTTTTTTTGGCGGCGCCATCGCCCTCATCGCCTGCCAAAGAGGATTTCATTCCCGCGCCGGCGCCGAGGGTGTGGGCAAAGCCGCCACCTCCGCCTTCGTCCTCTCCTTCATTTCCATCCTCGTCCTCGACTTCTTCCTCGGGTTGTTTCTCAACAACCTGCACCGGTTCCTTTGGCCCAGTTTCACCGTCCGCGCCTTCGGACCGGAATAAATGGAGCCACCTATGTCCGGTGACAAACCCTGGTTGCGGCTCGAGAAAGTTTCCCTCACTTTGGCGGGGCACCGCGTCCTGCACAACATCTCACTCGATATTCCCCGCGGACAAACCCTGGCCATCATCGGCGAGAGCGGGTGTGGCAAAACCGTTTTGTTGAAAACACTCATTGCCCTGATGCAACCTTCCGAGGGAAAAGTCCTCTTCGACGGCCGGGACATGAACGACCTGCCCCCGGACCTTTTGCAGAAGCAGCGCCTGCGCATCGGCTTTCTCTTCCAGGGCGCCGCGCTCTTCGACAGCATGACGGTTTTTGAAAACATCGCCTTCGGGCTGGCCGCCCATGGCCGCCACTCGGAGGAAGAAATCCGCGCCAGGGTGGCTCAGCGGCTGCAAGAGGTTGGTTTGAACAGCGCCGTGTTGGAAAAAAAACCGGCGGAACTCTCCGGCGGCATGCGCAAGCGCATCGGCCTGGCCAGAGCCCTCATTTTGAACCCGGAGGTCATGCTCTACGACGAGCCGACCACCGGCCTCGACCCCATCATGACGGATGTCATCAACCAGCTGATTTTGCAAACCAGGAAAGCCCACCCGGTGACCAGCATCGTCGTCACCCATGAAATGAAGACCGTGCACCGCGTCGCCGACCGCGTCGTTTTGCTGCATCCCTTGGCCAGGTTAAAATCCCTGGAGCCGCAAATCCTTTTCGATGGCACGCCGGCGGAACTGGAGGCCTGCCCCGACGAACGCGTCGGCCAGTTTATCCGCGGCGAAGCCAGGGAACGGCTGATCGAACTCGCCATGCAAGAGAATGGAGAAAGCTAAACCATGCGCAACCCAGAAATGAAGATTCAAATCGGCCTCGTGGTCATCGGCTCGCTCCTTCTATTGGGCACCATGGTCATCATGTTTGGCAGCATTCCCGGCTTCTTCAAGCCGACCAACTCCTACCAGGTAAGTTTCAACGACGCCCCCGGAATCTCCTCCGGCGCGCCCGTGCGCCGCAGCGGCGTGCGCATCGGCCAGGTCGTCAGCATTCATCTCGACGATGCCACCGGGCTTGTCCTCATCAATATCGCCATCGAGCGCAATTACAAAATCCGCAAGTACGAGCAGCCCACTTTGGTCACCGGGTTTTTGGGCAGCGACAGCAGCATCGACCTGGTTCCCAAGAAAGAGGAAGGCAAGGAGGCCGACCGCCAGGAAATCCCCCTCGGGAGCACGGTCAAGGGCGTGCGCGCGCCCAATGTTGCCAGCCTGCTCACCACTGCTTCCGACATTGTGCCCACCACGCAAGAGACGCTCAACGAAATGCGCAAGTCGATGGAACGGCTGGAGAAACTCGGACCCAAGGTCGAGGAAGCCCTGAATGAGTTCACCACCCTGGCCAAGAAAGGCCAGGAGGTCGTTCCCGAAGTCAAGAAAACCCTGGAAGAGTACAGCGCCCTGGCCAGACAGTACCAGCGAGTCGGCGAGCGCCTCGATAACCTAGTGCAAACCAACCAGGACAAGGTGGTGAAAATCATCGACCAGGCCGCGGAGGACTTGAACCGACTGGGGAATTTGTTGAATGAAGAGAATCAGAAACAGGTGTCTGCGGCGATCCGCAACCTAAGGAAAGGCACGGAAAACCTCGATCAGCTGGCGAAAAACACCGACGACACTATGAAAGAAATGAAACTCCTGGCGCAAAAGTTCAGCGAGTCTTTCAAGCAAGTCGAAGAGTTCATGGCCGATTCCAGGAAGTTCATCAAGCCCTTTGCCGACCGCGGACCTTCCATCGCCAAAAACCTCGACGAGTTCCTCGACAAGAGCGCCTACGCTGTTGCCGACCTGCGCGAATTGATTCGTGTCATCGGCCAGGCCGACGGCTCGTTCAAGCGCTTTCTCACCGACCCATCGCTGTACAACAATCTCGACGCGGCTTTTATTTCCGCCGCCAAGCTGATGCCGCGCATGGATCGCATCCTGCGGGATTTTGAAACCTTCGCGGATAAACTGGCTCGCCACCCGGAGGCGCTCGGCCTCGGCGGGGTCGTACGCCCCGGCAGCGGCCTCAAGGACAACCCCATGGCGCCCTTTCCAGTCGTCCCACGACAATAATTAATGCGCATAGAAACTAATCGCCCTGAAGGTCGAGCCCTCATGGTTTCTTGAACACGGCGGGGTCCACGCGCTCTTGAAACTCGTAGCGAATGTCCTGGATCTCCGCCAGGCGGTTCGGCCCAAGGTAATGCGTCTCTTTCGTGGCCATGCGCGCGGCCCCAAATGCCTGGTAGTTCAAATAGTCCACCGCCTTCAGCACTTCCACCCCGGACTGGGTTGCCTTCCTTTCGGCCCGCAAGAGCAAACCGGTTTCTTTATCGAAATGCAAAGTCACCTCGGTTCCCGCGCCCAGACGCGCCTTCACCACGGCCGCCGGCTTGGTCCCCACCTTTCCCTCCTGGCCGCTGGTTAACACCGCCTTGGAATCCAACAAGGGCGTCAGGCTGACTACATGCAAAAAGTACGCTTCGCCTTTCATCTCATCGACCTTGTCTTTGGGCAAGTCGTTGGGAAACCCGCCGATCAGGGCCCAGCCCTTGTCGCCATCGAGGCACATGGAGAAATTCTCCTTGCCGAGGTTCAAGGTGAATTTCATGCGCTCGGGCAGAGCCAGTTGGAAAGTGTCGGTGAATTCCTGCTCCGCGCCGATGAAGGACTTGCCCTTGCTGGTGCGCTTGACGATGGCAGCCTTGGCCAGGGCGGCCTTGCCCCCCTGCGCCTCGATCCCCTTTTGCACGATGGCCAGTGGAGTATCCTGGGCCAGGGCGTCGGCGGCATAGCCGCAAGAGAAAACCAGGCATAAAATTCCCATCGACCATCGCATAATTCGCTCCATTCTTGGATTGTTCGCCGCCTATCGTACAACAATTCCCAAGGGTAACGATAGAGGTTGCGCCCGACAAGGGAGGGTTGCGCATGGCCAGATCAGCATTGACCATCAGCCTGGTAGAGCAGGCGCGGGGAGGGCCGTTTGTTTTCTGGCACGATTTAGCCGCCGCTTGCCGGGAGACGGCGCGGCTGGGGTTCGACGGGTTGGAAATTTTTTCCCCCGGACCCGAGGGGCTGAAGCAACAAGATTACGGCAACACTCTGAAGGCGCACGGGCTGAAACTGGCAGCGCTGGGCACAGGCGGCGGATGGCTCCTGCACCGACTGACCCTGACATCGCCCGACGCCACCATCCGGTCCAAAGCCATCGAGTTCGTCAAAGGCCTGATCGACGCCGGCGCCGAGTTCGCCGCCCCGGCCATCCTCGGCTCCTTGCAAGGCCGCCACGGGGAAGGAGTCGATCAGGCCACCGCCATGAATTATCTCGCCGACTCTCTTCACACTCTTTCCCGCCATGCTCAGGCGCGCGGAACTTTCCTTCTGTTCGAGCCGTTGAACCGCTATGAATCCAACCTGGTGAAGACTTTGGCCGAGGGGCGGGAACTTTGTGAAAAAGTGGGCGCGGGCGATTCCCTGAAACTTCTCGCCGACCTTTACCACATGAATATCGAAGAAGTGGGCTTGGCGGCCGAGCTGAGCAAGTGCGGCGCGCTTTTGGGGCATGTCCACCTGGCGGACAGCAACCGCCGACCGGGAGGCTGTGGGCACACGGCATTTGAACCAATCGGCCAAGCGTTGAAAAAGATCGACTTCAACGGATTCGTCTCGGCCGAGTGCCTCCCATGGCCCGATTCCCTTACAGCGGCACAAAAAACCGCGGAGACCTTCACCCGCTATTTTCGCTAACCCTTGTTAGGCGGCAGGGTCAGCCTCCAGAGGCAAGGCCCAAGCGCTATTCCAACCTTTGGCCCTTGGTTTCCGGCAACCAGAGGGTGACGGCCATTCCGGCCAGGAACAACAAGGCCAAAAGCGCCACCGCCAAGCGCAGGTCGATGCCGGGTTGCGCTTTCAACCAACCAGAGAAAAAGAGGATGGAAGCGGCCAAGAGCCTGCCGCCATTGAAGCAAAATGCCGACCCGGTGGCCCGCAAGGGCGCTGGAAACAATTCCGGAAAGTAAATGGCGTAGCCGGCATGCAAACCGGTGGTGAGAAAACCAAAGACCGGCAAAAAGAGTAAAAGCTGCGAGTAGGTGCCGGGAATAAAACAGGTTGCTGGCACAATGAGCAGAGCGAGAAACTGTGCCAGGAGGAAGGCCTTTTTCCTCCCCAGCCAGGCGCACAGCGGGCCAAAGGTGAACAGGCCCAGTCCGCCGCCGACCGACTGCACAAAGCCGAATGCGAACTTGGCTTCCTCGACAGCTTTCTCCCGTGGCACGCCGTCGCGGAGGAGCGCTTCCAGGGCCAAGTCTTGCCCAGCGACGAAGACTCCCCAGTAGGTTCCCAACCCCACGGAGGCCAGGAGCAAGCCCAACAACGCCTTTCCTCGCCAGCGCGGATCGCCCAGCAGCTCAAAAAAACTTCCTCGCCGGGCCGGCTGCTCTTTTTTAAGGGCAGTTTTTTCCCAAGCCTCCGGCTCGCGCACTTTCCAGCGAACCCAGACCACCAGCAAAGCCGGCAAGACACCTAACAAGTAGGCGTAGCGCCAGTGGGCGCCAACGAGCAACCCTGCCAGACTGGCCAGCAAGACGCCAAGCACACTGGAGGCATGAAAAATCCCGGAGGCATGCGGGCGGGCCCGGGGTGGGAAAACCTCGGCAACCAGCGCTGCCGCCACCGCCCATTCTCCCCCCACACCCATGGCCACCAAAAACCGCAGCAAGCCCACCTGTTCCACGGTTTGAGCCAGGTAAGTCAGGCCGGAAAAGACCGAGTAAAACAGGATCGTCCAGATCAGCACGGGTCTGCGGCCAAAGCGGTCGGCAAGTGAACCAAATAGCAGGCCGCCGAAGGTCCCTCCGGCCAGGAAAATCCCCAAGAAGATGTCGCCATACTGCTTGACCTTGGGATCGGCGGGATCAACCTGGAGAAGTTCCGGCAAGAGTTGCGCCCTGGTCAGGTTGAAGATCTGGCCTTCGTAAACATCGAAGATCCACCCTGCCGAAGCGATCAGCAGCACCAGCCACTGGTAGGAGTTGACTTCCCGGTGCCAGGGAGGCTGCTTGGCAGTAGTTAGTTCCGTCATGGCAAGTCTCGACGGTCAGGAAGGCGGTGTGGCATCCCAGGCGTTTTGAAAGATCTTTTCGCCGTAGGCGGTGAAAGGGTTCTGGTGGGCTTCCTGTAAAAGGGAGAAAGCGGCGGTGGCGCAGTGAGCGCCTGCGAGCGCTGCATCGGCAAGCTGGCAGGCATTGCGGATCGCTGCCGCGATGATTTGCGCCGAATATCCATGGGTGGAAAGAAGGCTCGCCACCTCGGGGATCAGGTTGGCCGCCGATTCCCCATGCGCTTCCTTCCAGCCGAGGAAAGGGCTGACATAGGCGGCCCCGGCCCGCGCCGCCAGCCAGGCTTGCGCCGCCGTGTGAATCAGCGTGGCGTTGACGCGAATCCCTTGCTTCGTCAACTCGCGGATGGCCAGGCAGCCCTGCTCGCTGATGCCGATCTTGACCACGAAACAGGGCGACATCGCCGACAGTTCCATCCCCTCCTTGACCATGGCGGGAGCCTCAGTGAGATGAGGATTAACCTCGACGCTGACTGGTTTGTTCTTGCCTTCGAACAGGCGTGCGATTTCCTCCAGGGTTTTGCGAAAGGGTTTGCCGGCGGCTTGAACATGGCGGGGATTGGTCGTCAGGCCGTCGATGTCCCAGACCTCGAGTGCATGGAGGATCTCGTCGGTTTTGGCGCTGTCGAGGAACATTTTCATGGCCTGGCCCTTAGAAAACTTTGTAAACCCCGGGAACAGCGACTTTGGGCGTGGGGAAGGGGCCAAAGTTATAATTAGCAGGAGACAGGTCTTCTTTGGAGTTAATGGCCTGGTCCCAGGTGACGCGCTGGCCGGAATAGGCGGCCATGCGGCCCAGGATGGCCAGCATGGTGCTGCGGCACATGTACTCGCCATCGTTGATGGTCTTTCCCGCCCGCAGCGCCGCGAAAAATTCATCGTGCTCCGTCTGGTGCATGATGTTCTTTTCCCCCTTGTAGCTCCAAGAGGTGTTCCCCTCCGGGTCCTTGATGAGATATTTCTCCACATGGGAATAGCCCTTGGTTCCCCACAAGTGGGTGGAGACATCACGGCCACAACTGGTCATCTGCCTGCACTGATGGAAGTGCCTGGCGCCGTCGTCGTATTCATAGACCACGCTGTGGTGGTCGAAGATGTTGCCGCGCTCTGCCGCCTTGCGCACTTCCAGCCCGCCCATGCCGGTGGCAGCGATAGGCGGCTTGTCCCGCAGCGCCCAGCTTCCTTTCGGGTTCACACGCAACAATTTCAACCGTAAAACCTTCAGGCACTTTCATGCGCTTAATAGCTTCTTCGGCGGTGTAAGCGGGGTTGGGCATGGATTTTTGGGCATGCGGGATTACCTGCTTAGGGGCTTGAGCAAAAACAAATCCTGC
>SHZZ01000071.1 GCA_009692005.1 Gemmataceae bacterium
GCTCGCCAACACCGGCCCCCGCCTAGTTGACCCGGGCTTTCAAGCGGTCGAGCAGCACGGCCACCAGCAGAACCGAGCCGAGAATCACCTTCTGCGTGTTGCTTTCAAAGCCCAGGAGGTTCATGCCGTTTTGAATAACGGCGATGATCAAGGCGCCAGCCAGGGTGCCAAGAACCTTCCCCTCTCCCCCGGCCAGTGAAGTGCCGCCGACAACCACGGCGGCAATCGTGTAGAGTTCGTACATCTGTCCATAGGTGGGCGCGCCGCTTTTCAACTGCGAGGCCATGACCACGCCGCCGAGCCCAGCCAGGGCGCCGCACAGCGCGTAAACCGTCAGCAAAACTCTTTCACCGCGAATGCCCGACAGGCGCGCCGCCTCCGGATTTCCCCCGACAGCGTAAATGCACCGGCCCAGCACGGTTCGCGTCATCAGCAGGTGGGCAATTAAATAAAGGGTAATCATCAAAACCACGGCGTTGGGCAGGGTGAAGAGGTCGGCGCCTCGCCCCAACCACATGAACCGTTCCGGAATTCGGTCGATCGATTCGCCGTGGGAGATGAGGTAACCCAAGCCGCCGGCGATCAGCATCATTCCCAGGGTGGCGATGAAAGGTGGAATGGCGAAGAGGGTAATCATGCCGCCTGAGAAGGCGCCGCACAGCGCGCAGGCAAAGATGGCACCAAGCGAGCACAACAGCAGCGCCAGGTTGGAAGCCTCCACGCCCCCGCCGTAATCCCGGATCAACCGAGCTGTCACCACCGCCGACAGGGCGATCAAACTTCCCACGGAAAGGTCGATACCCCCGGTGATGATGACCAGCGTCATGCCAATGGCCAGGATGGCGATGACGGCGATCTGGTTGGCGATGTTGAGCAAATTGTCGCGCTTGAGGAAGTTTGGCCAGTAGTAGCTTTGCGGGAAAAAGACGCGCATCTTACTCAACGAGGGGAAGTTTTCACCCAGGCGGTCGAGCACCTGCCATTTGGAAGCAATGTGGTTGGTGGCGACGGCAGCGGGGAGAGTTTTCTCGCGCGCTTCTTTTTCCAGAACCTCCCTGGCCTGCGCCGGGGCGCCCCGCGCCACCTGCCTGACAGAAACTCCCAGCGACTTAAACCCTTCTTGCAATCCCTGAATGAAGGGCGTATCTTCCGCCTCCTCGCGGGCAATCAGGATCACTCCCGCGGACAAATCCGTTTCACTTTTCATTCTTGTGGCCAGAGCCCGGCCGGCGGCGGCGTCATTGGGATGTTGCTCGGCCCAGGTGCAAAAGCTCAGTATCCCCGCCAGCAGGAACAAGACCACCACCATCCCATGGTCGGCCAGGAAAGCCAGCCAGTTTCGTTTCTTCAAGGGTGAATTCATCGCACCGCCAGTTCCATGATCCGCTCCTGAGTGGCCGCCGCCGGGTCGGAGATCTCCCCGGTGACGCGCCCTTCATGCATGACAAGAATACGATCAGCGAGCGCCAAAACCTCGGGCAATTCGCTGCTGATCACCAGAACGCCTTTCCCTTCCCTGGCCAACGAACGCAGCAAGTCGTGGATTTCCACCTTGGCGCCGACATCGACGCCCCGGGTCGGCTCATCGAGAATGAAGACCTGGCCCTGGGTGGCCAGCCAGCGAGCCAGGAGAACTTTTTGCTGATTGCCTCCGGACAAGGCGCGAATGTGCGCCTGCGGGCTGGCCGCCTTGATGCCCAGCGCCGTTTGTTTTTCCAGAAACGACTGGCGTTCTCTCCCAGCTTGCATCCAACCGGCGTTTGAAAACCTGCCCAGCGAGGCCAGCGAGTAATTTTCCACCAGAGAACGGCGGGGAATCAGCCCCTGCCCTTTGCGGTCCTCACTCAGCATGCAGATGCCGCAGGCGATGGCGCCCCTCACCGAGTGGAAGGCCGCCTTTTTTCCCTGGACGAGGATTTCCCCCGAGTCGGGCCGTTCGGCGCCGAACAACAGCCGCGCTGTCTCCGTCCTGCCCGATCCGACCAGGCCGGTGAGTACGACAATTTCGCCCGCGTGAATGGCGAGTGAGACATCTCGCACTTTGCCCTGGCTGTTCAAGCCGCGGGCCTCAAGCAGGATTTCTCCGCGTGCAGGACCGGCCGTCGCGCTTCTTGCCACCTCCACATTTCTTCCCACCATCCATTGAATAACCTGGGCGCGGCTGGCATTCCTCGCCGGCGCTTGCGCCACCTCTTTGCCATCGCGAAGCACTTGAATGCGGTCGGCCAGGGCGAAAATTTCCTCCAGGCGGTGGCTGATGTAAATGACGCCGATTCCCTCGGAGCGCAATTGGCGCACCAGGGCAAAGAGCGCCTCGGTTTCCCGCGGGGTCAGTGCGGCGGTGGGTTCATCCAGGACCAAAAGGCGCGCCTTGTCCGACAGGGCCTTGGCAATTTCCACCAGTTGCTGCTGCGCGACGCTGAGTTTCCCGCACAGGGTTTCCTCGGAAAAGCGCGCCCCGAGTTTGTCGAGCAAATCCCGCGCCCGCCGCCTTTCCTCGCCTCGGCGGATCAGGAAACCGTTCCCGGGCGGGTTGCCCAGGAAGATGTTCTCCCGAGCGCTTAATGAACTCACCAGGGCGAACTCCTGGTGAATGACAGCGATTCCCTCGGCGCGGGCCAGGGCCGGGTGAATCTGGCCCAACAGCTTTCCCCGCAGGCGGATCTCCCCGGCATCGGGATGCACCGCACCGCCAAGTATCTTGATCAGCGTGCTTTTCCCCGCCCCGTTCTCGCCGATCAGCCCAAGTATCTCCCCCTGATGCAAATGCAAATCCACACCCTGCAACGCTTGAGCGCCGGGGAAGGACTTTTTTATCCCCTTCATTTCCAGAAGGGGCGCGGTGGCTGGCGGGTCGCCTGGCATCGTTCCATTATCCACGAGGGGAATGGCATCTCAAGGGCGGACCGGAAAAAGAGAGCAGGACCTTTTAGGAAAAGAAATAGTTCGGCCTTCCTGAAATCGCTTCCTCCAGCGTGGTGGCTTTTCTTTTGCCAGGCTGGAGCCTGGCGTTCCCAGCTTGCTTCCATCGGTCTTCTGAAAGAGAATAACGGCATGATCTCCTTCATTATCCCCGCTCATAACGAGGAAAAGTACCTCGGGCCGTCCTTGACCGCCTTGCAAGGGGCGGCGGCAACCATCGGCGAAGAGTTCGAGATCTTGGTGGTCAATGACTCGTCCACCGATTCCACAGGCGAAATCGCCCGCTCGCACGGGGTTAAAGTGGTGGAAGTGTTGCATCGTCAGATCGCTGCGACTCGTAATAGTGGGGGCAAGGAAAGCAAAGGCGAGTTTCTCTTTTTCATCGATGCCGACACCTGTGCCAACACCGAGGCCATCCGCGCCGGCATGGAAGAGATGCGAAAAGGGGCGGCGGGCGGAGGCTGCTTGTTCCGCTTCGACTCCCCCATTCCCTGGTGGCTGGGGCTGCTTTTGGCCCTGTTCACCCGGCTGGCGCGGTTGCTGAAACTGGCGGGCGGCTGTTTCATTTTCTGCACTCGCGAGGCGTTCGAGAAAACCGGCGGCTTTCCCGAAAAGTATTACGCCTCGGAAGAGCTGGTCTTTGCAGGCATGATCAAGAAGTTTGGCAAGTTCGTCATAGCCAAACCCACGGTCGTCACCTCGGCCAGGAAGATTCACACCGTGCACAAATGGGATTTCATCAAGCTGATCTGCCGGTATGTGTGGAAAGGGTCGGAGGGCTTTACGCAAAGGGAAGGACTGGGCGTCTGGTACGGGCCAAGACAGTAAACGCAAATGAAATCCCCGCTTCCTGGTGGACGACGACCCCGCAGCCGGATTAGAATTGCTCCGCTGGCCCTTTCCTTCTCTTCCGGGAGACCCGCGCATGAGCAGATTCTTTACGGCCCTGGCCGCCATTTTGGCCTTCACCTATCCTCTAGTAGCACAGCAGCCGAGGATCAACGGCAAAACTTCCCTCGATGAATACATTCAAAAACCCGATCCCGCCTACCAGTGGAAAGTCGCCAAGACGATTCCGGGCAACTCTTCCTCCACAACCATCATCCATTTGCAATCGCAATCGTGGTTGAATGAAAAAAAGGTGGACAAGCCAGTGTGGCAGCACTGGCTGGTGATCGCCCAGCCCAAGGTTTTGAAAACCAAAAAGGCGTTTCTGATGATATCCGGCGGGGCCAACAACAGCCCCATGCCGGAAGCCATCAACCCCATGCTGGCGCTCATCGCTCAGGAAACCGGCAGCATCGTGGCGGAGTTGCGCATGGTGCCCAATCAGCCGCTGGTTTTTCACAACGATGGCATTCCGAGGAAAGAAGACGACCTGATCGGCTACACCTGGGACCAGTTTTTGAAAACCGGGGATGGCCTCTGGCCGGCCCGACTGCCAATGGTGAAGAGCGCGGTTCGCGCCATGGACTGCATCCAGGAATGGGCCCTGAAGGATCAGATCAAGGTCGATGGCTTCGTGGTGGCGGGCGGGTCGAAACGCGGCTGGACCACCTGGATGACCGCCGCCGTTGATAAGCGCGTCGTCGCCATACTTCCCATCGTCATCGATATTTTGAAGGTCGATCCGTCCATCCGGCATCATGCCGAGGTGTATGGCTTCTGGGCCAGGGCGATAGGCGACTACTACGCCCACCAGATCCTGCAGCGCCACGACCATCCCAGGCTGAAAGCACTCTACGACATCGAAGACCCGTATTTTTACCGCGACCGTTTCACCATTCCCAAGTACATACTCAACTCGACCGGCGACCAGTTCTTCTGCCCCGATTCGTCGCAATTTTATTTCGACGATTTGCCTGGAGAGAAGCTGCTGCGCTATTTCCCCAACGCCGACCATTCCCTGCGCGACACCGAAGTGGCGCAAAACATCATCGCCTTTTACCAGATGATTATCGACAACCAGGCTCGGCCGAAATATTCCTGGTCGTTTGAAAAAGACGGGTCAATCCGGGTGAAGAGTGGCGCGCCTGTCAGGAAGGCCCTGCTTTGGCAGGCCACCAATGCCAAGGCCCGCGACTTCCGCCTGGTAACGATCGGCAAAACTTACACTTCCAAGGAAGTGAAGCCCGCCGAGGACGGTTCTTACACCGCCAGGATTGATACGCCCATGCAGGGGTGGACCGCCTTTTTCCTGGAGCTGGAATTCGATTCCGAAGGGAAGTTTCCCCTGAAAGCCACTACTGCCGTCCGCATTCTCCCGGACACCCTTCCCTACCGGGGGATCGATCTGAAGAAGGTTCCCTATGAAGGGTTGTTGGAAAAGCCGAAGCCGGTTTCAGCAGCGCCAAAGAACGAGGCTACTCCTCATGTAACAGTTTACGCCGAGCCGGGGCGCTTTGGCGGCTGGCCGGCCAACCATGGCCTGTGGGCCTGGGGGAACGAAATTTTGGTCGGCTTCAGCGCAGGCTTTCACAAAGACCTCGGTTTGGAAAGGCACAGCATCGACCGGGAAAAACCAGAGGAGCACCTGCTGGCCCGCAGCCTCGATGGCGGATTGACCTGGAAGATTGAGAACCCTTCAACCAAGGGGTCGCTGATCCCTTCGGGAAAAGGGCTGCATGGCATCACCCCGCCTGGATTGAAGGAACCCGAATGGGCCGATTGCCCAGGGGGCGTCGACTTCACGCACCCCGATTTCGCCCTGACTGCCCGCATGACCTCCACCACCGAGGGGCCCTCGCGCTTTTCTTATTCCCTCGACCGCGGGAAAAACTGGCTGGGCCCTTTCCGCTTGCCTCTCTTCAACACCCCGGGCATCGCCGCGCGCACCGATTATCTGGTCAATGGCAAACACGATTGCACCCTGTTCCTCACCGCTGCCAAGGCCAATGGGAAAGAGGGCCGGCCGCTTTGTGTCCGCACCACCGACGGCGGAAAATCGTGGAAGTTTCTTTCCTGGATCGGCCAGGAGCCCGAAGGGTATGGCATCATGCCTTCGACGGTGCGCCTGGGTGAAAATGAATTGCTCACCACTATCCGCTGCCGACTGGGGAAGAAAAGCTGGATCGACGCCTACCGCACCAAAGATGGCGGACACAATTGGATCTGGGATCAGACTGCTGTTGCCGACACGGGTGAAGGCAATCCGCCCAGTATGATCCGCTTGAAGGATGAAAGGATTTGCCTGACTTACGGCTACCGGGCCGCCCCGTTTGGCATGCGCGCCAAGATCAGCGCTGACCAGGGAAAAACCTGGGGGCCGGAGATACTCTTGCGCGGCGACGGCGGCGGCCGCGATGTCGGCTACCCCCGCAGCGTGCAGCGCCCCGATGGCAAAATCGTCACCGTCTACTACTTCCACGACACGCTTAAAGGCGAGCGCTACATAACCGCCACCATCTGGTCCCCGGGTTGATCACTTCTGGTCAAGGCGGTAGGCCCAAACCGTGGTGTCGTGCAGGATCACAAAGACCTTGTGTTCAGGATCGAAATAGGCCAGCCTTTTGTTCCCTTCAGGCATCTTGTCTCCAACGGGAGATAACTTTTTCCAGCGGATTTGATCGGGGTCGTAGCTCCACAGCGTGTTGGTTTTGAACTCAACCAAAATGCCGCGGCCAGTGGAAGGATCGTGATACATGGGAGAAAAAGCATCGTGGCCGTAAGGAACCTCGGTGGAATCCTTGCTGGCGTCGATGACTTTTTTCCAGGAGTTGCTTCTAGGGTCGTAGTGGGAAGTGGCCTTGTGCCGGTGAGCGATGAGCAGTTTGCGCTTCGGGTCGTAGTAGCCAACCTGTTCCGGTTCGGCGGCATTTTTTTCAAAACTGTCCAGTTCATTTTTCCCCGTCAGCTTCTTCCACGAGTTGCTTTTGGCATCGTAAAGCCATGAGGCCCGCTCTTGCCAGTTGTTGGCGTGCCAGAGGGCGCCGTTTAACTCCGGGATGAACTCCAGCCAGCCGCCGAAGATCGGCCGGGGGAAGGGGCGTTTTGTCGCCAGCATTTTCCACTCGGCCTTTTGCGGAGTGAAGGCCCACAAGGGCGGGCCAGGATCAAGTTGCTCCGGGTCGCCTCCCAGTTGCTGCACCGCTTTTTTCATGTCGGTCACCCAAGTGTTCATGAAAAGCATCTGGCGGCGCACGGGGTCGTAGGCCAGTCCCCACCAGGTGTGGGCAATGACGGCGGGGCCGCCGCGTCTGGTTATCAAGACTCCGTCCTTGAATTCCACATCGGAGAAATCCTTGCCCAGGCCGAGGTAGTCGCGAGGATTGTCCGGAGCGTAGAGCATGACCCAGGTCAAGGCCCCGAGGTCAAACTCCCAGACATCGTTAAGACGGTGGGGAACGCCGTGGTTGGCGCCGCAAAACAGAACCCTTTTCCTTTCCGGAGCCCAGACCATCTTGATGGTAAAATCCCGACCGCGCGGGCCGGTCTTGTGCATTTCGAATTTTCTCGCTGTCTCGTTGAAGTCGCCAAGCAAGCTGGCCTTGCCGATCAGCGCCGCCTCATTGGGCTTCAAACCCTGGATGCGCGCCAGGGCCTCCGGGTTGCTGGGCAGCTCGGGGATTATTCCGTTCTGACCCATGGCGCTGAGAAAAATCAGCCCCAGCAGCGGGGAAACAATTTCCATGAACAGGATTTCCTTGGAGGTTCAACGGGTTTCTTCCATCAAACGGTAGTATTGCGGATGGAAGGAAATCGTATTATGATCCGCCCCGGCCAGGGTGACCATCTTGGCCAAACCTTCGGCAAAACACGACAGCAACTTTTTCGAATTGGCCGGAGGTATCAGGTCATCGTTCTCAGCCACAAGGATCAAAGTAGGCGCGGCCACTTGCGGCGCGAATCGCCACGACTCGTATTTGTCCAAGAGCAGCCAGCGGGCGGGGAAAATGGGGAAACGGCTGGCGGCAATATCCAGGAGGCTATTGAACGGCGTGACCAGAATCAGGCGGGCCGGTTTTCTCTGGCTGGCCACCTGCACAGCAGCGCCGGCGCCGAGGCTGCGGCCTAACAGAGTTATTTCCCCATGCTTTTTCGCCACCTCATCAAACAAGGCCAGGGCATCCGCAACGATGGTTTTTTCGCTGGGATTGCCGCTACTGCCGGCGTATCCCCGGTAGTGGAGCAAGAAAACCGCGTGCTGGGGAAAGGCGGCCGCGATCCCCGGCAAACTATCCGGCGGATATTCCGCGTTCCCACCATAATAGATCAGCGACTTGGGCCCTTCCTTCTCGCGAAACGAAACCAGCACCTTGGCCTCCGCGATGGGCAAGGTCATGGTTTGTTCCAGGTCGCCAGAGCGCCCTCCCATGGGCAAATAAATCATGTTCCGTTGAAAGAAAAACAAAAGCACCAAGAGAATTGGGTAAGCAATGGCCAGGGTTTTTAAGCAGAAGAGTATTTTGGATCTCATGGGTCGATAATATTCCTTGGCGTCGGTGGCTGCAACAAGAAATAGGTGGACCCTGGTCGTGGCGTTTTTCCCTACATCGGCCTCCCAGGATTTCCTCCCATTCAAACCGGGAGGGATTGGCAAGGTTAAACAGGGCAAGGGAAGTGGACCTTAGGCATTTTTCCCTCGCCTGGCCGGTAAACTGGGGCATTTATTCCTCTTTTAACCCATTTGCCGCCTTTTTCTTCCGATAGAACCTGTGCTGCTTTTACCGAGGTCCCTATGGTTGGTTTGGGTTTCCAATACCAAAGAATACTTCTTGCCTGGCTGGCCTTCTTTTCCTTTTCCCTTCTCGGATCGCCGGAGGTTTTGGCGGAAGAGGATGAAAAGCCTACGGCAGTTCTCGGTGAAATACCCCCCCCGGCGCCTTTGCATGAACTGTGGAAAAAGGTGCCCGTTTACCAGCCGATGCCCCCGGCCGGGATGACCATGATCTTCCCCAAGGGCGAAGGTTATTATTCCCTTCGCGATGTGCTGCAAGACCGCAACCGCAAAAGCCGTCCAAAATATCCCTACCCGACTTTTAGCCTGCGAGCCGCCCCTTTCTTCGATGCCGATTGGCGCTACCTCGACAACCCCACAGCCGAGGAACATGATTACTGCGATTTCTTCAAGCGGATTCACATCCATGATGACTGGCTCTTCACTACGGGGGGTGAGTTTCGCTGGCGTTTCGAAAACCAGGTCAACCGTTTCCTGACTAATAAGGACGACAACTTCAATCTCTTCCGCCAGGATGTCTATGGCGACATCGCCTACCAGGATTGGTTCCGCTTTTACATTGAATTTCTCGACGCGGAAAGCATTCATCAAAACCTGCCACCCAGCGTATTCGACTACAGCCAGGCGGAATTTCTCGACCTGTTTGTCGAGTTCAAATTGGGGGAGCGCCCGGGTGGCAATCCCGTGCAGTTTCGCGCTGGCCGGCAGGAACTTCTCTACGGGTCGCAGCGGCTGATCTCACCCCTGGAATGGGCCAACGCCCGCCGGACTTTTCAGGGAGTAAAGCTCTTCACGCAAGGCGAGAAATGGAATTTTGATTTGTTTTGGGTGCAGCCGGTGGTGCCGCAATTAGGTTCGGCCAACTCCCAGGACAACGGCCAGAATTTCACCGGGTTGTGGCTGACACACAAGCCCAAGCCGGGAACCTTTTTAGATTTTTACGCCTTGAATCTCGACCAGGCCAACCGCGTGGCCCTGGGAGAAGACCGCCGACCGGGAACTTTCAATGTCACGACCCTGGGATCCCGCTTTTACGGCCGCGAGCAAGACTGGCTTTACGATGTGGAACCTATCCTTCAAGTGGGACGCTGGTCGGACCAGACGCTGATCACCGGGGCCTTCACCATAAGCGGCGGTTATATCTTTGAAAAGCTGCCTTTGAAGCCTCAGCTTTGGCTTGCCGAGGATTTCGCCTCCGGCACACCCTACCCCTTTAAAGGCAACCAGTTCAGCACCTTTCAGCAGTTGTTCCCCTTCGGCCACTACTACTTTGGCGCCATCGACATTGTCGGCAGGCAAAACATCAACGACCTCAACGGCCAATTGGTCGTCTTCCCCTGCAACTGGATTTCCTCCACACTGCAGTTTCATCACTTCAACCTGGTTTGTAGCCGCGATTTTCTTTACAGCGCCGGCGGCAAACCTCTGCGCAGGGATCCTTCGGGAAATGCCGGCTCCGATGTGGGCAACGAACTCGACTTCTATGTCAACTTCACTCTCTCGCCACACCAGAACATTCTGGTCGGCTATTCGAAACTCTTCCAGGGCCGCTTTCTCCAGGAGACCGGCAGCCTTCAGTCGCCGGAAGCCACCTATATGCAGTATGGCTTCCGCTGGTAACAGCGCCCCCCAGGTCGTTCCCCGTACCCGTTGGGTGTTGGCGCCGTTGTGGGGTTTGCCCTCCTGGGTGCGCGGGCATCTTGCCCGCTGCTTTTCTCTTCCTCTTCTTCTTTATGCGGGCCAGAGGCCCGCGCACCCAGGCGAAAAAGGGGACATTTCTATCTGGGAAAGGCCCCTAGTTTCCAGTTGCCCACCCATGCTCCGCTCGCCCCACGGTTTTTCCTCCCTTGTTGGCAGTCCTGGGGTAAAATACTTCCTTCAAGTTCCCTTGCACAAGCCGGAGGCTTTATGCCCGGTCCCCAGAAGCGGATTGAATCTCTCACCCGCGAATTACAGCAGCATAACCGCCTGTATTATGTGGAAAACCAACCGGTAATCTCCGACCGGGAATTCGACCGCCTGTTGAGCGAACTGGCGCAATTAGAAAAAAACCATCCGCAGTTCAAACTGCCCGACAGCCCAACGGAAAAAGTCGGCGGCCAGCCCATCGCAGGATTCACCCAGGTCCGCCACCGCTTGCCCATGCTCTCCATCGACAATTCCTACAGCAGCGAGGACTTGAAAGAATTCGACCACCGTGTGCGTAAAATTCTGGGCCAAGAGCCAGTCACCTATGTGGTGGAGTTGAAAATCGATGGCGTGGCCATCTCGCTTGTTTACGAGAACGGGTTCTTGAAAGCTGGCGTGACCCGCGGTGACGGTGAAACCGGCGACGATGTCACGCACAATCTGCGCACCGTGGGGGGCGTGCCCTTGAAGCTCGACACGCCGCGGCCGCCAGCCCTGTTCGAAGCCCGCGGTGAAGTCTTCATGATGCGCGACGACTTCGCCCGCTTGAACGAGCAGCGCAAAAAGGAAGAGCTAGACCCCTTCGCCAATCCGCGCAACAGCGCCGCCGGGTCGTTAAAACTGCTCGATCCGAAATTGTGCGCCGCCAGAAAACTCCGACTGTTCACCTACGCCACCGGCGCGGTGGAAGGCCTCACCCTGGCCACCCAGGTGAACCTTCTCGACACCTTGAAAAAGTTCGGCTTCCCAGTCAACCCCCATGTCAAACATCTTGCTTCCATTGAAGAAGTCATCACCTACTGCGATTCCTGGGCCGATCAAAGAAGCAGCTTGCCCTTTGAGACCGACGGCCTGGTGATCAAGGTCAACGACTTGGGGCAGCGTGAAAAGCTGGGGATGACCAGCAAGTCGCCCCGGTGGATCGTGGCGTACAAGTTCGCCGCCGAGCAGGGGTTGACCCGGCTGGTGGATATCCAGTTGCAAATCGGGAGGCAAGGAACGCTCACCCCGGTGGCGTATCTCGAACCGGTGCGCCTGGCCGGCAGCACCGTTTCCCGCGCCTCGCTGCACAACTCCGATTATTTGAAGGAGAAGGACATCCGGGTCGGCGACATGGTGGTGGTGGAAAAAGCCGGCGAGATCATTCCCTATGTGGTCCGCTCCGAGCCCGGCTTGCGCACGGGAAAGGAAACAGTCTTCGAGTTTCCCGCGCACTGCCCGGAGTGCGGAGCGCCGGTGAAGAAAGACGCCAACGGAGCCTTTTACCGCTGCACGGGCAGCGATTGCGGCGGGCAGTTGCGCAAGAAACTGCGGGCCTTCGCCGCCCGCAACGCCATGGATATTGAAGGTCTGGGGGAAGAGACGGTCAATCTGCTGGTGGAAGCCGGCCTGGTTGAATCCATCGAGGACCTTTATTACCTCACTATGGAGCAGGTGGTGGAATTGGAGCGCATGGGGAAAACTTCCTCGCAAAATCTCCTGGATGGAATCGCGGCAAGCAAAGCCCGAGGCATGACTCGCCTGCTAACCGGGTTGGGCATCCGCCATGTGGGGGAAACGGTGGCGGATGTGCTGGCGCGGAAGTTCCTGTCGATGGCAGCGCTTGGGGCAGCGGCGGAGACGGAGCTGGCGCGCGTGGAAGGGATCGGGCCAGAGCGCGCCACGACCATCCGCGAGTGGTTTGCCTTGGTGAAGAATCAGGAACTGCTGGAGCGCTTGCAGGCGGCGGAGGTGAGGATGACTGAAACTCCGGTGGCGGGGAAAAAGGCCGCTGCATTTGAAGGCAAAACCGTTGTGGTGACGGGCAGTTTGAAGAATTACGGCCGGGAGGAGATCGAAAAACGGTTGCGCGACCTGGGCGCCAAGGCGGCGGGGAGTGTTTCGAAAAAAACCGATTATCTTTTGGCGGGGGAAAAGGCCGGCAGCAAGCTCGACAAGGCGAAGGAACTCGGGGTTAAAATCCTGAGTGAAGAGGAGTTTGAAAAGCTGGCGGGCGGGTAAGCCGACATCGCTTTTATTTGCCCCTTGCGCCCCAATACACTCCCCGGGAGAATACTCCCTGTCGCCCGGGAGACCATCATCATGAATGCCTTATTGACACTTCTGCTGGCTTCGGCGCTGCCCGCTGAAGCTCCGGCCAAGCCCAACATCATCCTGATCATGGCCGACGACCTCGGCTCGGGGGAGCTCGGCTGCTACGGCCAAAAGATTATTCAAACGCCGCATGTCGACGCCCTGGCCGCCCGCGGCATCCGCTTTGACCGCTGGTATTCCGGCAACGCCGTCTGCGCCCCTTCGCGCTGCGTGCTCATGACCGGGAAACACTCTGGCCACGCCGTCGTGCGCAACAACCGCGAGATCAAACCGGAAGGGCAGTTTCCCATGCCGGCCAACACGCCGATCATTGCCTCGCTGTTGCAGGGGGCGGGCTACGCCACGGGGGCGATGGGGAAATGGGGCCTGGGCGGACCGGATTCGACCTCGCCGCCACATCGCATGGGATTCGACCTGTTTTACGGCTACAACTGCCAGGGCCATGCTCATAACCACTACCCGGTCTACCTCTGGCGGAATGGGAAGAAGGAAGAGATCGAGGGGAACACGGCGGGGCTGACGGGCAAAAACTACTCGCACGATCTGATGGAAGTGGAAGCGCTGAAATTCATTCGCGGCAACTCCAGCCGTCCGTTCTTCCTTTATTTACCCTTCATCATTCCGCACCTGGCGCTGCAAGTGCCCGATGATTCTCTGGCCGCTTACAAGGGGAAGTTTCCCGACCCGCCTTACCCGGGGGGGAAAGGCTACTTGGCTCATCCCGCGCCGAGAGCCGCCTACGCCGCCATGGTCACCCGGCTCGACCGCACCGTGGGGCGGATCAATGATCTGCTTCAAGAGCTGAAGATACACGAGAACACTCTGGTGGTCTTCACCAGTGACAACGGGCCGACGCACGGCGGGGTGGGCGGATCGGACTCGGACTTTTTTCAATCGGCGGGGAAGCTGCGCGGGCTCAAAGGAAGTCTCTATGAGGGAGGAATCCGCGTCCCTTGCGTCGCGGCATGGCCGGGGAAAATAAAGCCTGCCACGGCCTCGGCTCTTCCCCTGGGTCACCAGGATTTTCTACCCACGCTGGCCGAGCTGGCCGGGCTCCGCATACCCGAGGATACCGATGGGATTAGCATTCTCCCCACCCTGCTGGGGAAGGGCGAGCAGAAAAAGCACGAGTATCTTTACTGGGAATTCCCGGCCTATGGGGGGCAGCAGGCGGCGCAGTGGGGGCCATGGAAAGGGGTCAAGCAAAAAATGGCCCAAGGGGTGAACAAGCTGGAGCTTTACAACCTGGAAAGCGACCCAGGGGAGCAGAACGATGTGGCAGCGAAACACCCCGACATGGCGGCGAAAATCGAGAAATTACTCAAGGCCGGGCATGTTCCTTCGAAAGATTTTCCCCTGCCTGTGGTCGACTTCGATCCCGAGAAGAAAGGGCTGAATAAGATGAAGAGCGACAAGAAAAAGGGGAAAGAATGAACGCGTTTCTTCGCGGCGGGATGGTGGCGGTCATGGCGGCCTGCGCGCCCTTGGCTTTTTCCCAAGAAAAAGTTTTAGTGAACTACACCGGCCACAGCGACGGCGTCAAGGCGGTGGCCTTCAGTCCGGATGGAAAACGGGTCGCCTCGGGCGGCTCGGATAACCTGCTGCGGGTATGGGACGCATCCACCGGCAAAGATTTCTTCGTGGCCACCGGGCACACGGCCCCTATCTGGGCCGTGGCCTTTAACCCCGATGGCAAGCTGATAGCCACCGGCAGCGACGACAAGAGCGTCCGAATTTGGCTTGCTTCCAATGGCAAGGAGCTGCACTTTCTGCGCGGGCATGTCCGCTCCGTGGGCGATGTCCGCTTCAGCCCGGATGGCAAGCTGCTGGCCACGGCATCCAACGATTACACTCTCAAGGTTTGGGACACTGCCACCTGGAAGGAAACGGTGGCCATGCCGGAACACCGCAATTGGGTTTCCACCGCAGAGTTCTCACCGGATGGCAAGACCCTGGTCACCGCCAGTTACGATTTTTGGATTCGCCTGATCGATGTCAAGGAAGGCAAGGAGTTGAAATCGTGGAAGGCGCACACCGACTGGGTCACCGCTGCTTGTTACGGCAAAAAAGGGAAGCAGATTGTCTCGTCGGGGGGAGACAAGCTGGTGAAACTTTGGAATGCCTCGAGCGGCGAATTGATAAAGACCTTCGAGGGCCACGCCGACATTGTCCGCACTGTGGCCTATTCGCCCACCGACGACTCCATCGCTTCAGGATCCGGGGGCGATAACACGGTTCGGCTTTGGGATCCAGAGACAGGTAAGGAAATCGTCGCCATGAAGGGGCACACGCAGGAGATCATGCAGGTGGCCTATCACCCTGGTGGTCGGCTGGTGGCGTCGGCATCCAGTGATGGCACGGTAAAGATCTGGGATCTGCGGTTTTTTTTTAAGAAGTAGCCGCGCGGGAGCCCTAAAGCAGTGGAAGACTTGTTAACCGCTCTCGATGGTTGTGTCAGCGCGGAAAAAATACTCGGGTATTTGAATCTGTCGGATGGCAGGCCCGATTCCCGCTGCCACGCCTCGTTGAACCAGGCTTACGCCTTTCTGGCCAATCACGGCGACAAGCAGCCCTGGCTGACTCTGGCTCAATGGCTGGAGGAACGGCTCGACGAGTTCAAGGCCGCCGGCGCCACCGCTTTCAAGAACGACCGCCAGGCAAGAAAGACCCTGGAACTCCTGGCGCCCTTTCTCGAGGCTTACCGCGCCTTTCACTCCGACCTGCTCGGGCATCTCGATGACGCCGACATGTTTTTACCCTTCTTCCTGGCCCGGGCGCTGGAAACACTTTTGAAGCTGGGTCTGGAGAAAGGCTTCCCGCGCCAGCCGGAGCCCTTTCTCAAGTTGGCTCTTGAACGCATCAACGACTTCACCGGCTACCGGCCGGTGGCAATTCTGGAAACGCGCCCGTCGGGCAAGCCCTACCCGCACGAGTGGTTCTGCTGCGTTCCCCTCTACCACCGCGCTTCCGGCTTCGCCTGGGGACCGTATGAGTCGCTGGTGCGCCAGGCTCTGGAGATTCTCCGCTCCAGCGACCCTTCTCTCCTGCACGAGGCCCGGCTCGAGTTGGAGTATCTGGATGAAATCGCTCTCGATGTGCGGGGGTATGATCACTCGCACCCGGCAAATTTGCGCCCCAATTTCTTTTTTGGCGAATGGGACCCGCACTGCATCGACAACCAGGGGCGGTTTCGCAGGCTGGTTTTGCGTAAATCGCTGCTGGATATTTTTCTGCAGATGCAGGAGGAAGGGGACGCCGAGCAGGCCTTTGAAACCGCGGCGGTGCTGGCCGGCGCCATCCTCATGGCCTCGGCGGTTACAGGCATCCTGCCAGGCACGCACGAGGCTTCGGCCTCCCTGGGAACTCTGGTGCCCCGGGTGGCACGGATGCGCGACACCTTTTACGAATCCTTGATTGCCTTGCAGGAAGAGCCGCGGCGCACGCGCTTGCGGGAAGGGAAGAAGCAAGCTCGGCAGGCGTTCGGGCAGGCCAGGCAGAGCCTCAACACCCTATTAGGGCGGAAACGCGCCGCCCATGTGCAGCGCCGCTTTCTCGCACTGCTTTTGGCCAACATGGGACATCTCGATTCGGCGCGGGCCGAGGCCAGGAAAATCGAAGCCGCCTCGGGAAGGATTCTGGCCGAGATTCTCGGCATCCTGCGGCTGAGTCATGTCGAAATTGAGCGCGGGCTCGGGGCCCAGGCGGTGGAACGCCCAGGGCAAGCCTTTCAACTGGTGCAGCGCGGCATCGAGTGCGGCGCCCTCGCAGACCCCTGGAACATCCTCGGCTTCCAGGGGCTCTTTCCACTCTCACCCGCTCGCGAGGACAGCGCCCGCGATTCCCGCGTCGACGAGCTTCTCCTCATCATGGAGCAGATCTTTCTGTTAATCTCGCGGCTGATGTCCCTGGCGGCGGCGGACGGCGACGAGGCTCTGGTGGCCAAACTGGAAGAAGGCCTGGAGGCCAAAGCCAAATGGTGGGATCGCTTCGCCTCCTGGGAGGTGGACGGAGTGCGCCATGTCCATGGGGACGAGAATTTCTACTCGGCGCAAATCATGGCCCGAGCCCTGTTGAAGTGGTATCACCGGGGAGAAACCCTGGCCGACCTGGCTTTCTGGAAAGAACAGGTGGCCTCCATTCACACCACCCAAGCCTACTCTACCGTGGTCGACTTGCTCCTGCGCAAGGGCGACCAGGTGGCCACGCAGGGACTGCTCATGAGCTGGTTGAACCAGGGGATGCAGACGCCATTGGAGAACGGCAGACATTCCTTCCACGCCCTGGCAGCCCGCTGGCTGCTGATCACGGTGGTGCACCGAGAACGAATGAACGCCTCACAGGTGGAAGGGCGCCACGCCGCCGTTCGCCTTTTTTTCGATCAGTTGGAAGCCAACGCCGAGGAGATCTGGGGATTGAGCACCCTTTACGATGTATTCCCCGACCCTGCGGCCAAGGAGGATGACCCCTTCCATTCCGCCTACGAATCGATGAGTTTTCAGGAAACCCAGGGCGACAGGCACGAGGGCGGCATCTCGGATCCGAGGCCGGACTCCTCGTTTCACCTGGAGGAACAGGCCGAGGATCTGCTGAGCAATCTGCGCTTCCTGCACTCGCTGGCGCGCTTGTGGCAAATCACCGCTTATTACCTCGGCATGCGCAGCGAAGCCAACAGCAAGGACCTCCAGGCTTTGCAAAGGTGGAAAGAGCTGGCCAGTTCGCGGTTGAAGGCCCTGAGGAACTTTGCCATCCGCTGGCACAATTACCCCATTCCCCAGCCGGGAAATGACGCCGACTCGCTGATGGAGTATCAACGGCGGGCACAACTGCGCGAGGAGCTGGTCCATTGGCTGGTAATCACCGAGGTGGAACAGGCGCGCGCGGTCATCGCCATCCAATGTGCCCTGGGCGAGGCGAATCAGCCGCCAGGGGAACCATGGCAGGAGGCCTTCATCGTTTTAGAGCGGGCCATCGTCGCCGGCGATCCCGCCCCCGTCCGCCTGGCTCTTGCCCCCTTTACGAAACTTTTGTCCAAGGAGAAACTGCTCTACCTGCCCTTGTCGCGGGGGGGAACTCCCGGGCGGATCTTTCAAGTGCGCCTGATTCAAAAATGCCTCAACTTCCTGCTATTGAATCTGCCCCGCCTGGGTTTGGTGCAAGAAACTTTCGCCTTGCTGACCCTGGCGGTTAAAATGGAGGATCCGGCTCCTGGCAAGGGCCAGGGCGTCTCGGAGTTCAACCTTCATTTTCAACTCGCCTTTTCCGCCCTGCTCGAGTCCGTAACCGAGATCGCAGACGACATCGACGACTCCGATCTGGTGGAACTCCTCAGCCAGCTTCTCGAGCCCTTTGAAAAATTGTGGATAACGCAAAGCCTGACAGGGAAACTCTCCTCCTGCGAGGCGCTGCTCGACACCAACCTGTTTGACCGCGTTCGCGATTTCATCGAAACCTATGGCCAGGACATCTTTCACCCCCGCTTCATGACTTTGGGAAACCTCCTCGGCGTGATGCGCCACGGGACAGACAAGTATTTGCGCGCGCTGGAAGAGAATCCCGACCCCCTGCACCCGGTAAAACTGGCGCAAGCCCTGGGGGACCGCATCACCCGCGAGGAGGCGGCCAGGCTGCTATCTGTCATTCTCCCGTGTGTTGCCGAGAATTTTGACGAGTTCAAGGATTTCAACTCCTCCAGCACGCTGTCCAACTATGGCAACAAGCTGCATGTGCTGCTGTCGTTTTTGCGGGTCAAGGCGGTGTTTGAAAGACGCGCCTGGATGCTGGTGCCAGCTTTGTCGGTGCATGAAGCGCTGGTGAAAGCCAAGCGGCCGAAGGCGGCGAAGCTTTGGCAGAAGCAACTCGCCGACGCCACC
>SHZZ01000072.1 GCA_009692005.1 Gemmataceae bacterium
ACTTAGTGGAGCTGAGGGGATTTGAACCCCTGACCTTCTGAATGCCATTCAGACGCGCTCCCAGCTGCGCCACAGCCCCAATTCGCCGACTCTTGTCCGGCTCTGTGCAGGATACTTCCCCAAGGGGGCTTCGTCAATTCCCCCGCCATTCAAGCTATGCGGATTTTTTTTTCGTGTTCGCCCGTGCCTTCAAAAGGCTTTTGCGCTTCGGTGGCGGCCGGTATCGATAATGGCAACTTCGAATCGAACAGTTTCTGTTCCCCCAGCACCACCTTGTCCGTCACCAGGAATTTGGCCTTATGCTCGATTTCCGGCAGCTCAAACTGCATTTCGAGCATGACTTCCTCAACGATGCTGCGCAAGCCGCGCGCGCCGGTGTCGCGCTCCTTGGCCTTGAAGGCAATCTCCTTCAAAGCGCTGGAATCGAACTCGAGTTCCGCCCCCTCCATCTCGAAGAGTTTTTGATATTGGCGTGTCAGGGCATTGCGCGGCTCAGTGAGGATGCGAATAAGTGCATCCTCGTCGAGGGGGTCAAGCGGGGCCAGGACGGGCAAGCGGCCGATGAACTCTGGGATCATGCCGAAACCGATGAGGTCGTCGCTGGTGACCTGGTTGAGCAGGGTGCCGAGATTCCGCTCGCGGTCTTCGGGGTTGCTGCCGAACCCGATGGTCTTTTTCCCCAGCCTGCGCGAGATGGTTTCATCGAGTCCGACGAAAGTGCCGCCGCATATGAACAAGATGTTGGTGGTATCAATCTGAATGTACTGTTGCTCGGGGTGTTTCCGTCCGCCCTGTGGGGGGACATTGCTGACCGTGCCTTCGAGCATTTTCAAAAGGGCTTGCTGCACGCCTTCACCGCTGACATCGCGGGTGATGGAAACATTCTGCGAGGTCTTGGCGATTTTGTCGACTTCGTCGATGTAAACGATGCCACGCTGCGCGGCTTCGATATCGAAGTCAGCGGAATGCAGGAGTTTGAGGAGCAGGTTTTCGACATCTTCGCCGACATAGCCGGCTTCCGTAAGCGTAGTGGCGTCACCGATGGCGAATGGCACATCGAGAATCTTGGCCAGAGTCCTGGCCAGGAGGGTTTTGCCGCTGCCCGTCGGCCCGATGAGCAAGATATTGCTCTTTTCGAGTTCGACATCGTTGGGCCCGGCGGTCCCTTGCAGGCTGAGTCGCTTGTAATGGTTATGCACAGCGACGGAGAGAACCTTCTTGGCGCGATTCTGACCAATGACATACTGATCGAGTTTTTCCTTGAGGCTCTTGGGTGAGGGGATATGGGAAAAGGGCTGCTTGCCTGACCCGCGGCGGCGCTTTTCCTGATCAATAATGGACTGGCAGAGTTCAATGCATTCGCCGCAGATGAACACATCTGCGGGTCCCTCGACCAGCGGCCCGACATCGCGGTAGCTTTTGGAACAGAAGGAACAGAAAGCATTGCGGTTTCGCCCGGAGGCTCCGGCGGTGGGTTTTTTGCCCCCCGGTCCGGAATCTTTCGTCGGCATGAAGTCTCCTCAAAGTGGCCGGGATAGGCCCGCGCCGTTGCCTCGATCCCCGGGAGTAAGGCCGGGTAAAAAGGATGGTGGGGAATTCTACGGTCAGGAAGCCAAAAGAGGCAAGGACAAGTGGGTAAAATCAGGGGTTGGGCGTACTGGCGGGGGGATTTTCCGGCGCTGGGGGTTTCTTTTCCCCGCTGACCGGACCAGCCCCTTCCATTTTCTTCCCAAGCACCTTTCTTACCTTGTCGAATTCTTCCCGCTGCAATTCACCCAAATCGAGCAGGTTGCGGAATTCGGTCAGCTGGTCTTCGGGTCGCTCGGCCAGGCAGCGCGCCTCGTTCGCTATCCGTCGCCTTATCCAGGCGATGATACCGGCTCCGAGGAGCAACGCGCCCGCCAGCAACATTCCGTAAAAAGCCAGGCTGAGTCTACTGTCTTGCCAGATGGGAACCTGTTGTAAAACCTGCCATCCTGCCAAACGCATGAGCGTCCTCGCACATCAGAACCAGCGCCTGCACCGGGTTTCACCCCAAAATTAGAAGCCTTTCCGTCTGTGCGTTCCATTATACCTTGTGCTCTTGCGGGTCGGGGAAATTTTGGAAATTTGTTAATGAAAACAACCCGTGCCGCAGGCGTTACAGATGGCACGGACGGCGAGGGCCGTGCTCTCTTTCCCATTCTTGAATTGCCGTTCTTGTTCGCCACGCTTAACCTAACTCGGTCGGCAGCAATTATCACCTGGGAGATCAGCCATGCAACCAGCCACGGCGGCAGCGGGGAAAACCAAAATCGGTTGGATCGGCGCGGGCGTCATGGGCCGTTCCATGTGCGGTCACCTTCTCAAGGGGGGTTACACTGGCATTGTTTACACCCGCAGCAAAGAAAAGGCCGCCGACCTGATCAGCGCGGGCGCCTCTTGGGCCGCCTCCCCCATGGAAGTGGCGCAACAAGCCGATGTAATTTTTTCAATTGTCGGCTTCCCCAAGGATGTCAGGCAAGTTCTTCTGGGTGAAAACGGCGCGCTTTCCGGGGCCCGGCCCGGCGCCATCCTGGTGGACATGACCACCAGCGAACCGTCCCTGGCGGTTGAAGTTCATACCGCTGCCAAAGCCAAGGGCGTGCACTCTCTCGATGCCCCCGTGTCGGGCGGGGACATCGGCGCGCGCAACGCCGCCCTTTCCATCATGGTTGGGGGCGATCCATCCATTATGGAGGCGGTGCGGCCACTTTTTGAATGCATGGGCAAAACCATTGTTCACCAGGGGGGCCCTGGCTGCGGCCAGCATACCAAGATGGTGAACCAGATCCTCATTGCCTCGGGCATGATCGCCATCTGCGAGGCCATGCTATACGGGTATAAATCCGGGCTCGACCTGAAGACGGTGATGCAATCGGTAAGCGTGGGGGCGGCGGGATCGTGGTCGCTCAACAATCTCGGGCCGCGCATTATCGACCGTAATTTCGAACCCGGCTTCTTTGTCGAACACTTCATTAAGGATATGGGCATTGCCCTGGCCGAGGCGGAACGGATGAACCTCTGCCTGCCCGGGCTGGCGCTGGCCAAGCAGCTTTACGAAGCGGTGCGCGCGCAGGGGTATGGCCGCAAGGGCACGCACGCCTTGATGCTGGCGCTGGAACACCTGTGCCATATTCAGCGGTGAGAAAACAGCCCCGGAGCTTTCCCCAGCGATGGAGACGGGTCTCGCTGGTTTCAGCTCCGGGTCTTTTCGTGGAAGTTTAGTGTCCGGCCTCGGGCAGCTTGATGGCGAAGATATTGGGCACCACTGGGCCCTTGTCGGTGGCGTAGTTCCCCGCGCCCCCCTTGGCCTTATCCTTGAAACACCAGCCGAGCACGACTTTTCTTTCAAACAGTCGGCCGAAATAATCGCGGCCATAGGTGCCGTCAACCGGCCCGGGCGCTCCGCCATTTTTCACGCAGGCGCCACCCACCCAATACCCGCCGTACCCTGGGGAATGAGTCGGCATGGCGTGTTTTTTCACCCTGTTGGCCCAACCGGTCTGCTGCCAGCTATGCTCTGGGTTGGAGTCCATGGGGATGCCATCGTCGGCAGCCTGGCTTGCCGGGATGAATTGCAAACCGAAGGCTGCGGCCAAGGCCCAAGCGTGGCGTTTCATGACCCAATCCTTGGGAAAACGAGGTGATTTCCTGCAAGGAACTTCGGCAGAAAAGGCGGAGAACTTGATTCGGCCAGCCAATTTCCCCCTATTGCACCAATCCAGGTAATCCAGGCAAACCCAAGCCCACACTCCTTCCCCTTGACGAACTCCAAAACCGACGCTATCCACTCCTCCATGAACACCCTACTTTTCTTCCTTCTGGCTGCCTTTCAACAGGAACCCTCCAAGGCCCCTTTGCCTGAAACAGGCAAGGTTCTCCTTCTGGAAAACGAACGCATTCTGGAAGGCGACATTGAAAAAGTCGGCGCGCGCTACCGCATCAAGCGGACCATAGGGGAAACCTGGGTGCCCGCCAAAAGCGCCATGATACTCTGCGCCTCCCTTGATGATGCTTTCCGTTTCCTGCGTTCGCGGGCCAATTTGGAAGACCCGGATGAACGGTTGCGGCTGGTGGGTTGGAGTGTGCGCAACGGTTTAAGGGAAAGGGCGGTGGAAGAAGCTGGGGCGCTGTGTGAACTACGGCCCGACCACGAGCCGAGTAAAAAACTCCTGCTCCATCTGCAAGCTTCGCTGGAACAGGAAATCGCTCGCAAGAATTTGCCCAGCGACCCGGCGGAATCCGAGCCTTTACCCACTCTGCCTTTTGAAGTGGCCAACGAATCGCTCAGTGTTTTCTCCACACGCGTGCAGCCGATATTGATGAACACTTGCGCAAGCTGCCACGCCGTCAACAAGGGCGGGAATTTCAAGCTGCATCGCGTCTACCAGGTCGGCCAGGCGAATCGCAAGAACATGCAGCACAACCTGGCGGCGGTGCTTTCCCAGGTCAATATTCAACAGCCGGAAAACAGCCAGTTCCTGGCCAAGGCACTGACGATTCACGGTGGCGGGTCGAAGCCGCCCTTGGCGGGCCGTGATTCCGAAGCCTTTAAAACCCTGGAGGGCTGGGTTCGCCTGACCGCGCAACGAAGCGCCTCGGGAGCGACCAACCCTGTCCCGGGGAAACCTGCTTTCCCAGCTAGCGAAGAGTCAAAAAAGATGGGTGAATTTGCCACGGCTGGCAAAGAGGAAGCCAAGGATAAAGAAAAGTCCAAGATGCCAGTCAAGGAGACTGAAAACCCTTACGACCCGGAATACTTCAACCGCCTCTTCAATCCAGGGAAATCTCCCGCCAAGGACAAGTAAACCGCTCTTTGCTTCAATACCCGTCGCTGACGCTTGGCGATCCCAGCGAAGAACAAACCCCTAACCGAGGCCGGCAAGGCATCCAAGCTCGCCGCGTTGGCCGATGCCTTGGGGCCGAGGGCCCGCCGGGTTTTCTTTGGACCATGAACGATGCACCGCCGCAACGACCGGCTGCGGAAAACCCCGTGATTTTCTCCTGCCGGGCTCTTTCAAAGGTTATTATCACTTTCGGGGAAAGCTCCCGCGATAACACGATTCCATTTTCCCGTCTCTAATTCGGAGGCGTCATGCGTTTTGTTCAAACCTGCCTGTTTTCCTTTCTGTTGGTGTTGTGCGGGGAGAAGTTTTGCCAAACGCAGGAAAAACCCGCCAAGCCCAGCCTGCCTGTGGTCCTGTTGAAAGTGCAACCCAAGGATGAACCGCGGCCTGTGTTCCGTTATCCGCTTTTTCCGGAAACTAGAGACCTGGTGTTTGGCAACGCCGCCCAGAGCTACTACCGCGCCTTCAGCCCCGAATGGATGACCTACCACAAGGACAAGGACTACTTCAAAAAACAAGAGAAGTGGCTGTCGCAACCGCTGGCCGAGTTGAATGTGAAGGAAATCAATCAGCCGCAGGGAATGCTGGCTCAGGTTCGCGAGGCGTCGCTGCGTTCGCATTGCGACTGGGACATGGTGGCCAAGCTGAAGAAGGAAGGCTACTTGATGCTGCTGCCGGATGTGCAGGGGATGCGGGAAATCGCCCGCGCGCTGTCGGTGGATTGCCGGGTGCGCTTGAAGCAAGGCGATGTGGAAGGCGCCATCGGCGACATTCGCACCGGGCTGGTTCTGGGACATCATTTGGGGAATGGCCCGACTCTCATTCAATCCCTGGTGGGAATCGCCATTTCCCGCATCATGTTTACGCGGCTGGAAGAATTGATCCAGCAAGAAGGATCGCCGAACTTCTACTGGGCCCTGACTGCCTTGCCGACGCCGCTGGTGGACATTCGCCAGGGCTTTGGCGGCGAGGCCTTCTTTTTTGAAAGCACTTTTCCCGGTCTGAGGGAGATGGTGTATGGGAAACCCCCGCGCGCCTATTCCCAGGAAGAGATCGACAAGTCCGTGGGAGAGCTGATCGGCCTGGGAGCGAGCGCCAGCATCAATGAGAAGGAAGAAAAAACCGCGGTGGACGCGCGGGAACTAAAGAACAACTTGAGCAAGCAGTCGCCGTCGGCAAAGACTCTGCTGCAAAGCCATGGCCTGACGGCAGCCGTTTTGGACAAGCTGCCCGCCTTGCAAGTGGTCTTCATGGCGGAAATTCTTCACTACGACCTTATGTACCAGGACCTGGTGCGCTGGCGGCACTTCCCCTACCCGATTGCCAAACAGAAAATCCAAGAAATGGAGATGAAACTGCCCAGGGGAAAAGCCTCGCTCACCTCGCCCGTTGGCACCGGCTACCTGGCGCCAGTCATGCTGCCCTCGGTGGGAAAATGCCTGGAGGCCTCCTGCCGTTTGGAAAGGCAAATCGCCGCCTTGCGCGTGGTGGAAGCGGCTCGGTTACAGGCAGCTCGCGACGGCCGCTGGCCCGATTCCATCGAGCAAATTACCGCAGTGCCTTTGCCAGCCGACCCGCTGACCGACAAGCCGTTTGGCTTCAAAAAAGAAGGGAAGAAAATATTCATCATCGGCTCGGCTCCTGAAGGCGAACCGCCGCACGCCGGCAACTATTTCACTTATCTCCTGGAATTCAAGTGAGAAAGGGGTCTAATTACCCTTGGCCGGGTGGCAACAGGAGGTTGCTATCGCCGGTTCTAAAGATTAAGGAACAGGGGCTCACTCATGAGAAATTATCTTTCACCTGCCATCCTGTTTCTTGGCCTGGCTGGCGTTTCCTTTGCGGGGGAAAGCACCCTCAAACTCCATTGGGATAAGAACTATCTGACAATTCGCGGTGATTTCCCCGGCCGGGAAATGAAGATCCTCTACCTGGAGGCTTATTGCCGACCGGGTTCCACCGACCGCGACTGGGGACAGACGGTGATCCGCCATCGCGCGGAACTCGTCTCGGCTTCCGCCGATGGGAAAGTCATCCGCTTGAAAGACACCCTTGCCGATGGCGTTACCGTGGAGCACACGATCACGGCTGGCAAGGACGAAGTGGATTTCCGCCTGCAGGCCCGCAACCCCACGCTAGAGGAATCGCAGGCGCATTGGGCCCAGCCTTGCGTGCGGGTGGAAAACTTCACCGGCGCCACGACCAAGGATGCCCGCGAACGAGTGCCGCAATATGCCCGCAAGTGCTTTCTCATAATCGACAACAAAATGGTGCGCATGCCGACCGAGCCCTGGGCCGAGAAGGCCCGCTACATTCCTGGGCAGGTCTATTGCCCCAAGGGTGTCAGCCGGGACGATGTCAACCCCCGGCCGCTGAGCAGGCTGGTTCCTTCCAACGGCCTGACCGGCTGTTTTTCCGCCGATGATAAGCAGGTCATGGCCATGGCCTGGGAACCGTACCAGGAGGTGTTCCTCGGCGTGATCACCTGCATTCACAACGATTTTCGCATCGGCGGGTTGAAGCCGGGCGAGACCAAACAGATTCGCGGTAAAATCTACTTCCTTCCCGCCGACACGGAGGCCATGCTGCAGCGCTTTGAAAAGGACTTTCCCGAACAGGCGAGAAAAAAATAATCCGATGAAAAAGTCAATCACTTGGGTGGGGCTGCTTTTTCTTTTTCTCGCCAGCCGAGTTGCCGCCGAGACCAAACCCAATGTCGTAATCTTCCTGGTTGATGACATGGGCATCATGGACACATCCCTTCCATTCCTGACCGATAAGGAAGGGAAGCCCAAGATCTATCCGCTGAACCAGTATTACCGCACGCCGAACATGGAACGCCTGGGCAAGCGGGGCATCCGTTTCAACCAGTTTTCCGCCATGAGCGTTTGTTCCCCCACGCGGATTTCCATCATGACGGGTCAGAACGCGGCGCGGCACCGGACCACCAACTGGATCAACCCAGACAGCAACAACCGCGGGCCAAACGGCCCGCCAGAGTGGAACTGGCAAGGATTGAAAAAAGGCGATGTCACTCTGGCTGCGCTGCTGCAAGCCAACGGCTACCGCACCATCCATGTGGGCAAGGGGCATTTCGCTCCGCGGGCCTTTGCAGGGTCCAACCCCGCCAACCTCGGCTTCGATGTCAATGTCGCTGGCGCTTCTTTTGGTTCCCCGGGCAGTTATTACGGGAAGCAAAACTACGGCAATTTGAATGCCAAGAAGGGAGGCAATGCCGTGCCTTCCCTGGATAAGTACCATGGCAGCGATACCTTCCTCAGCGACGCACTCACCCTCGAGGCCAACGCCCAGGTGTCCAAGGCCGTGAAGGAGGGCAAGCCCTTCTTCCTTTATTTCCCCCACTACGCGGTTCATGCTCCGTTCAACTCCGACCCGCGTTTTGCCAAAAACTACGCGCAATCGGGCAAGCCGCCTCCGGCCCAGGCCTTCGCCACTTTGATTGAAGGCATGGACAAATCGCTGGGCAATCTGCTCGATCATTTGGAATCGCTTGGTGTGGGGGAGAACACGGTGATATTTTTCCTGGGGGACAATGGCAGCGACGCGCCCCTGGGCCAGCCGCACGAAGTGGCCTGCGCCGCTCCGCTGCGGGGCAAGAAAGGCTCGCATTACGAAGGCGGCACGCGGGTGCCCTTCATCGCTTCCTGGGTGAAACCCAACGCCAATAATCCGGTGCAAAAAACTCTCCCCATTGCCGCCGGTGCCATGCAAACCCAGCACGCGGCGGTTTACGACCTCTTTCCCACAGTTTTGAAAATCGCCGGGCTGGCCAGCCCGGCCGACCACGCGCTGGACGGGCGGCTCTTGCATTCCTTGCTGGAGGGAAAGCGGGATGCCTACCGCCCGGAGGCGTTCCTCATGCATTATCCCCACGCGCCGCACCGCAGTGATTACTTCACAGTCTATCGCGATGGCAATTGGAAGGTAATCTACCACTACTTCCCCACCGAGGTGTCGGGGGGGTCGCATTATCAGTTGTTCAACCTGGCCAGCGATCCGTTTGAACAAAAGGATCTTGTGAAGGCCAACCCGAAGCAATTGAAAATCTTGATGGAAGGAATGCTGGAGGGGTTGGAAAAACAGAAGGCGGTTTTCCCCATCGACCCGAAGACGAAACTTCCGGTGAAGCCCCAGCCGCCCGCGGCATGAATACTTTCGAGCCCCGTCAGCAAGAGTGTGGTTGCGCATAGAAACGAAGCAGCCTTCAACCGGGGGCCTTGAACTTCAAGGGAAAACACCGGAGTCGTTTTCAATCTCAAGGGGAGGGCGCCATGGGGAAGTTTCGCATCCTGTTTTTTATGGCCGCGGCTGGAATGGTCTTTTCATTGGCTTTGGCCCAGGAAAAACCGGCGTCCCCGGCTGTGAATCCCTTCCGCATTGCTGTACCGGATAAAACCCTGCTCGACTTGCGCGACCGCCTCGCTCGCACTCGCTGGCCCGATCAGATCAAAGGAACCACATGGGAATATGGCGTGCCTGTGGAAACCATGAAAGACCTGGTGCGGCATTGGCAAACTGGGTACGACTGGCGCGCCGAGGAGGAAAAACTCAACGCCCGCCCGCAGTTCACCACGAAAATCGATGGCCTCGACATGCACTTTCTTCATGTGCGATCGAAAGAGAAAAACGCTGTGCCGTTGGTGCTGGTGCATGGCTGGCCCGGTTCGTTCGTGGAGTTTTACAAGATCCTTGGGCCGCTAACCGACCCGGTGGCGCATGGCGGCAAGGCCGAGGATGCCTTTCATGTGGTCTGCCCCTCCTTGCCGGGGTTTGGCTTTTCCTCAATGCCCAAAGAACGCGGTTGGAGTTCACAAAGGATGGCCGAGGTAATCGCCAAGCTGATGGCCCGGCTGGGATATGAAAAATATTTGGCGCAAGGGGGCGACTGGGGCGGCGGGATCGTGCGCTGGATGGCTGGGGCGGACGGCGGGCATTGCCTTGGCGCCCACAGCAACTTTCCATCGGGAGGCCAGCCGATGGAAGACCCCATGCGCGGGGTGACCGCTAAAGAAATGGAACGGCTGCAACAGCGCAAGAAGGAACTGGGCGACCATTATGGCTACTCGTCGATCCAGGGAACCCGGCCGCTGACCATTGGTTACGCCCTCAACGATTCCCCCACTGGGCTGGCCGCCTGGATCGTTGATAAATTCTGGGCCTGGAGCGACCACGGCGGAAACTTATTCAACAGTTTCACTCGCGATGAGCTGATCACCAATGTCATGGTTTACTGGGTGACGGAAAGCATGCCGTCGTCGACGCGGATATATTTTGAATCGTCGCACCCTTGGGCCAAGCCGGAATCGATGGCAGTATTTCAAAACACGGGGAAGTCTGCGCCGATGGGTTTCGCGCTCTTTCCCAAGGAGATCAATGTGCCTCCGCGGGCCTGGGTGGAAAGGAACATGGGAGGCAAATTATTCCATTGGACCGAGATGACCAAAGGAGGTCACTTTGCTGCGATGGAACAACCGGGCCTGCTGGCAGAGGACATCCGGTTATTTGCCCGCAAGGTTCGCGAAGGAAAAGTGAAGTAGGGGAATAGAATTCAAACTGTAAGCAAGGTGCCCTGTTCCCTTTTTGATTTTCCACTTCTTCCGCGCGCTCGAGTTAGTTACCCGGGTTGCCCTTGGTAGAAATGTCAGCTCCTTTTTGCCGATCGCCCAGCAGGTGATCGGAAAAGAAATCCCACATGCGCTGCTGGAAGTAGGGCATATAGTCGCCATACCCGTGCCTTTTTCCGGGAAGAATGAGCATGTCGAAGCGCTTGTTGGCCTTGATCAAGGCGTCGGCCAGGCGCAGGGTGCCGGCAGGATGAACATTGTTATCGATTTCCCCATGAACTAACAATAGGGCGCCCTTGAGGTTGGCGGCGAGTTCGGCATTGGTCGGGACTTGAATCTCAAACTTGGTTTTTGGGAGTTCCTTACTGTTTTCCTGTGCGGGTGAAGCGCCAGCCAGCGGCACTTCCTTCATGCCGTGATAGCGCTCGGCCCAGCCGTTGTTGTAAATGTTGTTGTCGTGGTTGCCCGCGGAGGCCACCGCTGCTTTGAAAAACTCGTTGTAGGGTTTCTGCAACACGGCGGCGGCGGACATGAATCCCCCGCCCGAGTGGCCGTAGATCCCCACCCGTTCGATATCAATGAAGGGAAAACGCGCGGCCAACTGCTCGATGGCGGCTTTCTTATCAGCCAGGCCGTAGTCGCGCAGGTTGTAATAGCCGAAATTGGCGTAAGCCTTGGAACGCGACGGCTCGCCTCCCCGGTGGCCAACTTGAAGGACGATGAAGCCAAGCTGGGCCAATTGCTGGTTGGAACTGAAGGCGGAAAAAGTGTGGGTGACGCCCTCCATTTGCGGCCCGGGGTAGACATTGGTGATGACCGGGTACTTTTTGCCCGGGTCAAAATCGAACGGTTTCCACATGTTGCCGTACAGGTCGGTCACCCCATCTGCGGCCTTGACGGAAAAGCGCTCAGGCAACTTCCAGCCGGCATCCTTCAAGCGGCCGAGATCGCCTTCCTCAAGCTTGAGAATCTCTTTCCCGTTCTGATCGCGCAGCACCGCGGCAGGCGCCAGGTCGGTGCGGGAGTAATTATCAACCACGAATTCCTTTGTTTGTGACAAGCGCGACTGATGGAAAGCATCCCCCGGGTCGAGCAGGGCCAAGCCGGAGCCATCCAGGTTGACGCGATACAGATGCTGGTTGTAAACGCTTTCGTTGGCTTCACGGCCGTTGCCCTGGAAGTACATCAGGCGCTTTTTGGCATCGACCGCCACAACTTTACTGGCGCGGAACAGGCCAGAGGTAACCGCATTTTTCAGCTTGCCCTGGCGGTCATAGAGGTAGAAATGCCCCCAGCCGCTTCTTTCCGACCACCAGAGCATTTCATCGGTTTCTTCCAGATACTGCACCGGCATCAAGTTGATGCTGGCGTTTTCGAAGCCCTCGGGAATCAGGCATTTGGTTTCCCCCGTGCGCACATCCATGGAGCAAAGTTCGGCATGGCGCCAGAGGCGGTCGCGGCGGACAAAGCGGAACTCGGCAGGCGTTTTTCCCCAGTGCAAGTTGGAATAAACCTCACCCTTCCACTTCGGTTGCACCTTTACAAGTTTCTGGCTGGCGCGGTCGCAGACAAAGAGTTCCATTTTCCGCGAAGCCTCTTCGCCCGGCATGGGGTACTTGTACTTTTCCAAAGTCGGTCGCGGCATCGACAGGGAATTTACCAGAAACAGTTCTTGCACCCCTCGACCATCGACTCGGGTGGCGTAAAAGGCCTTGGAGTCGCTGGACCATTGCACGCTGGGGGGGCCGATTTCGTCATCCATGCCATCGCCAAAAGTGGCCATGCGGAAGAAGCTGAAATCGTCGGCGCCGTCGCTGGTCAGTTGCGCGGCCTTGGCTTCACGCAAGGCCGATTGCCCCAGGGCCAGCCAGCCGGCCTGAGTGAGATTGATGGCGAAGTCTGCGGCCCAGGCGGGAAAGGGCAAGACTTGCAAGCCCTGGCCCTTCTCCTCGGAAAGAAACAGATTGTGGTTGCGGGCGAAGACATAAGCTTTTTTGTCGGGGGAAAAGACGCGGTAATCCTGGGCGCGTCCGGTCGGGCGTTGGGGAATGAAGTTGCCAGTTTTTTGCTCTCCGGTTTTTTGTTTGCCCTGGAACTGCTTGCGGGAACCGGGGGCGCCCGGCGGGCCAAACGGCCGCGCTGAAGGCTTGCCCAGCTTGGCGAGTTTTTCTCCCGCCAGGTCGTATTCGAACTCCAGCTCCTCGGCAATGAATTTGAACTTGCTCCCTTCGTCGTTCATCGACTGGCGCGACAGGGGCAACAGCGCCGCGTCCATTGGCTTTTGCAACTGTTCCGACAGCAGCATGGCCAGTTTTCCGTGATTGAAAAGAACCTTCTTCTCGGCCTTTTTCGGCTCCACCCGCCAGTACTGCGTTCCCTTGCTGGTCTTGAAGGCATACCAGAAGGAATCGCCTTTGCCGATCCAGTTGGGGTTTACCGCGGTGTCATAGGTGAATTGCTTGAGGAAGTTGGTGTTGAAGTGCAGGGCCTGCTTGTAGTTGGCCTTGTTGACGGGAAGTGGGTCGGCAGCGCTGGCCATGGCCGCCATCAAGCCGAGGCCCAGACTCAGCCAGATGGCTTTCCATACTAATCCCATGCGTGGTTTCACCATCAGTTCTGTCATGATCGCACCCCGGGGTAAGCAGCAATAAGTAAGCGGGTGGTAATCCAAACCAGCCTTGCCGATTCCCCAGCCCCCGCGAAGGATCCGTGCGGGAAAGAGCGCTGGCAGAATTTGGGTCCAGGGAAATACACCCTGCCCCAGGATTCAACTGTAAACGGGGCCCTGGGCCCGGGCAAGGGGGAGATCGACTATTCTCATCGATCCAAGTTTGGGCCGGCCGGCAAAATCGCCCTGGCTTTTACTCTTGTTCAGGAAGAAATGGGAAAGGGTTACAGCACCGGGTCGCCTTCTTGCTGCACCATTTTCTGGAAATGGCGGCAGATCTTATCCGTGACGCTTCGCGGCTGGCCTTCGCCGATCTTCCTTCCATCAATCTCCACCACGGGAACCACCTCGCCCATGGTGCCGGTGCAAAAGACTTCATCGGCGCGGTAGACTTCCGCCAGGCTTATGTCGCGTATTTCATGGGGGATGCGCTGAGTCGCGCAGATATCGAGGACGGCGCCCCGGGTAATGCCCTCTGGGCAGGCGTGGGTCAACGGCGTCAGGACCATACCAGAACGGACCAGGAAGATATGGGTGGCGTTAGTCTCGGCGACAAAGCCGCGGGAATCGAGCATGAGCGCGTCGTCGGCGCCGGCGGCGTTGGCCTGGATCTTGGCCAGAATCGAGTTGAGCAGGTTGTTGTGGTGGATGCGCGGGTCGAGCACATCCGGGCCCGGGCGGCGGATCCCGCTCGTGATCAGTCGGATACCGGTTTTGTCATAGACCGGCGGCTTGTGTTCCGCCAGCACGATGAGCGTGTGGCCCTGTGTGTTCAAGCGCGGATCCATGCCGCTGGTGTATTTCACCCCTCGCGTGAGGGTCAGCCGGATATGCACGCCATCGGTCATGTGGTTGGCTTGGAGGGTGCGGCGGATTTCTTCTAGCAGTTCCTCATGGGTGGGGATGGAGGTGAAAGCCAGTGCCCGGGCGCTGTCGCGCAGGCGGTCAAGGTGCATATACAGGCGGAAGATTTTCCCTTGATAAAGGCGCAGACCTTCCCAGACGGCGTCGCCACCCTGCACGGCGGAATCAAACGGGCTGATGCCCGCCTGATCGCGGGGCAGCAACTTCCCGTTGATATTCACCAGAAGGTTATTGTTTCGTTCGTCGAATGTCTGCAACATAACGCCTTAGGGAACTATGCGGTTTTCATAAAGGAAGCTGAAGATTTCCTTGCAGCCGAAGAGGATCGGTTCCAGTTCCTCGGGGGTGGTGATCCTTTTTTCCTTGGCTGCCTCGAAGCCGGTGGTTTGCGCCACCTTGGCGTACCAGTGCTTGGCCCAGCAGCCATCGGTCGGGTGGATTCCCGCCTTCCACGATAGCATCGATTCCTCAAAGGGGATTTCCAGCCGGGCGCAAAGTTTGGACAACATGCCCCTGGGGTCCGCCAGCAGGTCTTTGCAATCGATCACCGGGGGGATTTTTCCCGTCCAGCGCTTTACCGCGTGAAAGATGGCTGCCTGTTGCGGCAAACCGGTGTCGCGCAAGGTCGGGTAATGAATAAACCCGGTGAGCGAGGCCACCACGGCAACGGGGTCGCGGATCAGAAAGGCATGGCGAAAATCCTGCACCCAGTCGCAATCCATCCCGGGCAAAAGGTGGTGAGCCATGTGCTTCTGATACCAGATTTTCTTCCCATCGGGAATCGGCCCGTTCAGGTGCTTCAGCACCGCTTTCCAGTCGGATTCATGGTTGCGGATGACCTCTTCCGCCCCGGGATGGGGCAGCATGGACTCTTTTAAAAAAGCTGAATAAAAGGGTTCATCCGTAACGAAGGTGTCCGAGCGGCTGGCAAAGGACCGCATCATGGCGGTGGATAGATTTCTCGGCCCGGACCACATGGCGATGCGCATAAACAGAATCCTTCCCAGGACTTGGACCCATCCGTTTTACTAGGTAGGGAGGCGGGTTGCAACACTTTGCCAGGGCAGGGGGCAATTTTACCCTTGGCGCCTGGCCAAGCTGGAGCCCGGCGTTCCCGGGGGGAATGGCAATTCCCTTTTTATTCCTCCAGCAATCCTAGCTGGGAAAGGCTATTCAGCAGGGTATGCCACTGGTCGGTGAAAATTTCCTTTAACCGCGCCGGGTCGGTCACCACCACCTCTTTTTCATGCACCTTCATCTCGTCGGCCAAGGCCACCTCGGTCATGTAAGAGGAGAAATCCTCGCAGTTGCGGCTGCCGTCCAAAAGGGTAACGGTGAATCTTTCGGTAGCTCCCAATTCCGTGATCAGGTTGCGCGGATCGCACAGGGCGCCGTTGTTTTTGGCCGACAGGAGGTTGAAGGAATTTAAACGGGGTTTGGCCGACACCTGTTTGGGAAATGTCATTGGGCGAAAGGAAATATCGGTGACCATCGGGGGGGTGTTAAGAAAAACGAGCAGGAAAGCGCCTGCCAGTTCGCTGCGCTCGGCCTGAATTTTTTCCGAAGTCAGAGGGGAGTTCCCCACCATTTCAATCCCTTGATTGAGCAAATCGGCAAAGGCGATGCGGTCTGGCCAGGCTTTTCCCAAAATGCGGAAGCAAGCCTTGGCACAGGAACCTCTAATGGCGATTTCTCCACCACCATTAATCGGGTAAACATCTGGCTCCGGGCTTTCCAGCGGCCGGGCCTCGCCTGACAGTTTTAATGACGAGCCGAGGTGGTAATTCTCCATAATTTTCGGATCGACATTCAATTTCGGCTGATTCCCGCTGCGCACCAGCAGCGAATTGCGAAACATGCGGTTGCGCAAGAAATCCATGTACTGCTCGCAATCGATGCGGTCCATCGAGGATTCCAGCACTTTTTTCACACTGTCGGGAAAATCAAGCTGGGCCATGGCCCTCAAGTCAGCGTCGGCCAGGTATTCCAATCCATGGCTGCGAGCCATGGCCACGAATTCGTGAAGGTAAAACGGGTGGTTCTCTCCCACCAGGTGCTCGTGGTAGATGTAGCTATCCCGATTTTGGCGCAGCAAATCCAGTTCGAATTTGATGAAGGCGCCATAGGGGTTTCCCTCACTGGGCACGGTGGAAGCGAGGAATTCGATGAACTGGCGAGCCTGGTGGACTTTTTCCTGGGGGGAGGCAAATTTCTTGGCGTGGTACGACATCAGATCGCGCAGCATGCCGCGCATATTCCAGCCGGGGAAGGTATTGTAGCTGACAAAGGCGACGCCGTTGGCTGAAAGGAAGCGGGAACAGATTTCCATGTGCTTTTCCTGGAGCGCCGGGGTAATCCAGGAGAAAACGCCATGGGAAATGATGTAGTCAAAAGGCGGCCCGTCGTGGTTGAAATTGGCGATGTCGGCGTGCAGGAATTGGATGTTCTTCAATCCGGCCTGGCGTGCGCTTTGGTTGGCCTCGTCGATGGCCTGTGAAGAAAAATCGATGCCGGTGAAATGCGCGCTGGGCAGGAAGGCCGCCATGGGCAGGAGGTTGCCGCCGCTACTACAGGCGATTTCCAGCACACGGGCGGTTTCCACCTTGGGGGGATTGAGCCCCAATAGCCCGGCAATGGCCGCCAGTCGGTCCGGGTGGGTGATGGCAAAGGGTTTGCTCCCGTAGGGGACATCATCGTAGACGGTTTTTTCCGCGATCATGGGGGTGACCTGTTTTGCAGTGGGAAAGGCCTGGAGAAAGGTTAGTTCAATTGGCTTTTTTTTGGAAGGAATTTTTGGCAGGTTTTGGCGGGGAGGGGGATCATTCCTCTCACTGGTGCAAGGGTGCCTGACGGGGAGGAATAAAAAAAGAAGAAAGAACCCGTCGCTCACGCCTCCGGGCTCGGACGATTCAATGGGCCCGTCGTTTTCCTCCCCACTTGGGAAATCAAAAAGCGGGTGAAATCAACCGGGCAACCTGAAAAAAAATGGGATGCAATGGTGAAGGGATGCCGTATGTGTAAATTATTGCCTTTAATTTAATTAAACTGAAAAGCGCAATATTTCTGGTTTTAAGGGTAATTCATGTTGTATTATTGAGAATTCGGAAAACTTGGCCAAGTAGGGTGCGTCTTATATTGATAAGGGTTATTACCGTCTTGTAGAGTGGTCAAGATGCTGCATTAGGCCAGTTTAGGATAAATAGGCAAAAGGTTTGGTTGTCAGGCAGGAAGCCATTACTTTTCATACCGGGGTCCTTTTTTCCAGGGGTTATCCATGGCGATTCAATGGCTGGACTCTTTTTCCTCGTTTCTGTCCCGTCGGAAGAAAGCAAAAGGTCGGCCATCCAAGTGGGGTGGCAGCCTTGGCGTCCTGCGCATTGAGGAACTTGAAAACCGCCTGACCCCTACCAATTCTATGGATTTTGCAAACAACACCCTCAGTGTCAATGCAGTAAACGATGGCATTAAC
>SHZZ01000073.1 GCA_009692005.1 Gemmataceae bacterium
CTCAAAGCGCTTCTTCAGGCGCTTGGCCTGGCGGTAACTCAGCGACATCTTGCTCGATGCCGTCCAAAGTGAAAGCTCTTTCCGCTTCACCTTCTCCATCCATTCCAACCGTGACATTTCCTTCCGACTCATCGTTATCGTCTCCATTGCCTGCCTCCTTTGAAAGCAGCTTAATGGAGGCATTTCTATCTGTGCCAGATGGGGACATTTCTATCCGTGGATGACAGTCAACTAAAAAAGGAAAAAGAAGTCCAGGACTATCTGTTCATTTGCTCACTAGTGGCTTCTTGAATGCTAAAACTATCGGAAGCTTTGCCCTGGTAGGCTGTAACCAGTTCCGCCAAAAAACCGATCGACATCATTTGCGCCCCCAGGAGCAAAGTGGCTGCAGCGTAAATCAACAGGGGCCGGTCATGCAGGGCAGGGAACCAATCCGGATGCCAAAGGCGAATGACCCAGGTGACCGCCAGGTAAGCCAGGCCGGCGCTTCCCCCCAGGAAGGAAAGCAACCCCAAGCCCCCCAAGAGATGCTGTGGCCGTTGGCCAAAACCTGTAAGGAACTTAACTGTTAGCAGATCGAGAAAGCCTTTTAAGAACCGGCGGACGCCATACTTGGAGAATCCGAATTTCCGCGCACGGTGCTGGATCACCAGTTCGCCGATTTTGAATCCGCGGGCGGCGGCCAGCACCGGGATAAACCGGTGCAGTTCCCCATAAAGACGCACCTCTTGAAAAATATTCGCGCGATAGGCCTTCATGCCACAGTTGTGGTCGTGCAAACGCACGCCGGTCATGGCGCTGACCATCCAGTTGAAGATCTTGCTGGGAAAAACTTTGTGCCAGGGATCGTGGCGGACTTTCTTCCAGCCGCTGACCACATCCAAAGGGGAACCGGGGAGCCCGTCGGCGGGTGGCCCGCCTGTGGCCAGTTTCTGCAAAAAGTTCGGGATCTCGCCGGGGTCATCCTGCAGGTCGGCGTCGAGGGTGATAAAAATCTCCCCCTTGGCCGCCTGGAAACCGGCCATCAACGCCGCCGCCTTGCCAAAATTTCCCCGGAAACGAAGGCCCCGGGTGTTGGCGTGTATCGCCGCCAGGCCTTTGATTCGGTTCCACGACCCGTCGGCGCTGCCATCGTCGACAAAAACGATTTCCACTTCCAGGCCGTGTTTGCTGGCAACCTCCAGGATTTCCCCATGCAAGGTTTCCAGGCTTTCTGCTTCGTTGTAAACCGGGATGATCAAGGAAATCATGGTGTGCCTTGCGTTGACTGGGTTGTATCTCCCACTACCGCTGAATTGTTTTTAGCGGGAAGCGAGGGAGGTATCCAGAAAAAGATTGCCGCGGCCACGACTTCCGCCACAGTCCAGACCAGGCGCAGCAAAATCGCCGCGGTCACCGCCCGCGCCCCCAGGCTGCCCGCCAGCATCGCCTGGATGAGGATCTCCCGCACGCCAAGCCCCCCGGGCGTGGAGGCCACGAAACCACTCACCCCTGCCAGGGTGACCACGCCAACGCACCAGCCCAGCCGTTGCCAGGTCCACGCGCTCGAGGCATCCATGCCCTGCCACAGGGCCAGCAAGCTCCCGCCCAGAATGCACCAGCCAATTCCGGTGATTACCAGCCCCTTCACCAGGATAGAAATGCTTATAGGAATGAAATCCCGCTGATTTTTGGAAAGGAACCGCCCAGCCAGGACCCGCACCAACCGGGGAAATATCCAGGGCAACACCGGGCCAAGGGAAACTGCCAGCAGGAAAACCGCCCCTGCCAAATGCTCCTGCCTGGCCTGGGGCAGAAACAACCCGCTTAGTACCGCCAGGCAAGCCCCGGCCGCCATGGTCACCAGCACTTCGTAAACCGTAACCACGGCTCCAATGGCCGCTGGCACTCCGCCTTGCATTGAGGAAGTGATGCGCAAAAAAAGCGCCATCCCCTTGCCCGGAACATACTTTCCCAACTGGCTGGTGTAGTAACAGCGCAAGGCAAAGGGGAATCCCAGAGGCGTGCGCGCTTCCTTTAACAGGTCGTGAAAGTACCAGGCGGAAAAACCAATCCCCACCAGATAAAGCAATCCGCACAGCAGCACGCCGCTTATACTTGTCGAGGCCAATTGCTCCAGGAGGATTTCCCCGGCCGGGCGTTTCCCCTCCGGGTCGCGCAGCCCTTCGTTTTCAAGGATGCGGAAGAACTGCCAGGCGACGGCGGCAAAAACTCCAAGCCACAGCAGCGCCTTGATCCACGGCCAGCACTTTTTCCAAGAATAAGCCATGGGGCCATTTTAGGAATTCACTTTGTCATCCGCCCTGGCTACAGTCATTGAGTCCAAGCCTTTTCAAATTCCTCCCCCATTTTCAGTACTTTCTGCCGCCCGATTTGTTAATATCTTCATCCCCGGGCTATTTTAAGGAGAGCTTCCATGAAATCTTTCGGTTGGCTGAGTTCAATATTGGCTTTTTCCGCACTCGCCTGGATTGTTTCCCTTTCCCCGGCGGCAGGCGATGACGACTCGGCCCGCAAGGCCGCGGTTGCACTTTTCAATCTCCTTTCCGATGAGCAAAAATCTCTGGCGCTAAAACCCTTTGACGACAAAGACAAGTACTCCGAGATTTTTCCCGCCACTGAACGCAAGGGACTTTCCTTGGACAAGCTGAACGCCGAGCAGGTCGCCTGGGTGGATAAAGTTATTCAAGGGATGACCTCCGACTACGGTGCGCAAAGGTGCCTGGCGGTGGCCAAGCAAACCCCGGCGAACCGCCGTTATTTAAACTTCTTTGGTTCGCCAGCCGATGGAAAGCCTTTTTCCGTCCGCGTGGCCCAGCACCATCTGACCCTGATTTATGCCGAGTTTGGTACAGTCGGCAGTGGTGAATTCGGGCCGGTGTTATTGGGCGGCAACCCAGTCCAGCAACTCTGGGAGGAAGAGGAAAAACTGCTTTTGGAATTGGCGAAAGGCCTGGACAAAGACCTGCTGGCAAAATTAAAGGGGCCGGGCGGGTCTGGCCAGGCCTTGGCTAAATCCGGAGTCGCTTTCAAAGACCTACCCCAGCCCCTGGCCATGGCCGCCAAAAAGTTGCTCAACAAGCGCCTCGAGGTGTTTTCCGCCAATCGCAGGAAAATTCTCCTGCAAATCATCGAGGAGGAAGGCGGCGAAGACGCCTTGAAACTTGTTCTCAACGGCGATGCCTCCAAGGGCCATTTGGAAGGTGGAAACTATTCCTGGAAAATTGGCTCGCCGAGGTTTCTGGCTGATTGGCAAACCTCCGGGAAAAATCACCTGCACATGACAGTTCGCGCCAGCAAAAAATCTTGAAGGGGGGCGGAAGGTGTTTATTCGTTCGGGTATCTTGCTGCTTGCCGGCCTATGCGTTTTTGCCCAAGAGCCTGTCGGCGTGGAGTTGTTCAATGGCAAAGACCTCGACGGCTGGAAGGCCGAAGGGGTGGTGGAGTTTCCCAAGGACGGCAAAACCGCGCCCGTCTGGGTGGCTCGCGACGGCATGATCTCCTGCATGGTCAACACCCGCAAAAGTTTTGGCTTCCTTCGTTACGAGAAAAAAGAGTTTGCTGACTTCCATCTGGCCCTTGATTACCGACTTTCCGTCAAGGAGAACCCCAAGCAGTCGGTTTGCAACAGCGGCCTGGGCATCCGCACCGTGGTTTTCGATCCCAAGCGCTCCACTGCCACGCGCCCTTCTTACGCCGGCTATGAAATCCAGCTACTCGACGATGCTGGGAAAAAGCCCGACAAGCATTCCACCGGCTCGCTTTATCGCTATGTCGCCCCGCTGGTGAACCCCGTGAAGCCTGCCCCGGATTGGAACCACATGGAAATCACTTGCAAAGGCCCGAAAATCACCATCGCCATCAACGGGGAAAAAATCATCGATGCCGATCAGTCAACCATTCCCGAAATTGCCACCAAGCCGTTGAAAGGGTACATTTCGCTGCAGAACCATGGCGGCCAGGCAGATTTCAAAAACTTACGGGTTCGGGAACTCAAATAATCGAGCCACAACCAGTCGTCAGGGAATATTTATTCAGCCACTCCGCGGAGAGAAAACCAGAAACTGGGGTTAATTCCCCGTTGCGATTATTTCCTCCCTTTTCCTATTGGAAATTCTCCTTCCCTTTCTCCTATAATCCCCATGTGAGTGACAGGGATTCACTCTTGGAGTTTAACCATGACTGATGAAACAACAAATCAACCGCTGTCGCCAATTCCACCCAAGCCGAGGCCCAATTACAACATGGGCCGCGCGGGCAAAGTCTTCGACTTGCAACACACGCAAAACTATGGAGGTGGCGTCGGCGGTGGCGCCCGAGAATGGGACGACCAAATCGAAAAGGAACTCGCCGAGGCCATGGCCGGCATGACGGAAAGCGATCTCCTGGGAGGCGAACCGGCTCCGAAGCGAACCAAAGGCCAGCCTACGCCCGCGACCAAGACCGGCAAAGTCTTTCGCATCCACGATCAGGATGTCTTCATTGAATTGCCGGGGGGCAGAACCCAGGGGCTTCTCTCCATCCTGCAATTCCCCGAGGGGAAGCCGGAAATCGGCATGGATGTCGAAGTGAAAATTGAGGGGTTCGATGGCCAGAACGGCTTGCTTTTGCTCAGCCGAAAGGGTGCAGTCGTTAGCAATGCCTCGTGGGACACCGTGGCTGTTGGCATGGTTGTTGAGGCGCGAGTGACTGGGGTGAATAAAGGGGGGTTGGAGGTCGATGTGCATGGCCTGCGCGGTTTCATGCCGATCAGCCAGATTGAAATGTTCCGCGTCATGGAACTGGAGCCGTACCTCAACCAGAAAATCAATTGCATGGTGACGGAGGTCGAGCCTTTTGAGCAAAACTTGGTGCTCAGCCGCCGCGACCTTTTGGAAAGGGAACGCGCCGAGGCCAGGGAAAAACTTTGGCTCGAACTGGCTGAGGGCCAGGTCCGCGATGGCATCGTGGGAAATGTGCAACAGTTCGGCGCCTTCATCGACCTCGGCGGCGTCGATGGACTCCTGCATATCAGCGAGATGAGCTGGTCTCGAACCGTTGATGCCAGCAAACTTTTTCAACCCGGCCAAAAAGTGAAAGTGGTGGTGCTGCGCCTCGACCTGGAAAACCGCAAGGTGGCCTTGGGGTTCAAGCAGTTGGAAGGGAATCCGTGGGACGATTTTTCCCGCGACAACCGGCCTGGAGCGGTGATGAATGGCAAAGTCACTCGCCTGGCCGACTTTGGCGCTTTCATTGAACTGGCGCCCGGGATCGAGGGACTGGCCCACATTTCGGAACTTTCGAAAGCGCGGGTCCGCCGCACAGGTGATGTTCTAAAAATCGGCCAAGAAGTTCAGGTGAAGGTGTTGAGTATTGATGCCGATTCAAGAAAAATTTCGCTATCTATAAAGGCCTTGGAAGCCGCGCCGGTGGAACCCGAGGCGCCTGAGGAGCCGGCCAAGCCGGTGAAGCCGTCTAAACCGAGAACCACACCTCTCCGGGGTGGCACCAGCCCGGACAGCAAACCTCTGTTTGGGTAACACTTATTGGGCTTCCCCGGGCTCGCCTTTTTCCACCCTCTCCCCGCTGCCAAGCAGTGGGGGAGAGGGCGGGGTGAGGGGGCCAAAAAAAAAGATCTCGTAGCTCCCGATTGTTCCTTAAGGGGCCTCGGATGTTTTCGCCAAGACCGCCAGGCTCCAGCCTGGCAAAAGAAGAAGCCGGGCAGGAGCCCGGCGATGCCAGGGAAAACAATTCTCTGCCAGGAAGGCCCGAAGATTTCCCGTCGATGACGCTCAAGATTAGTAAGGGAATTTCGGTTTCAACTAATCCCGTGATGCCGCAGGAAGGCATGGCACAGTCGGGCGGTTTCAACCGCGTTATGGCTGTGGCGGCTGAGTTCCCAGTGGATTCCTCCTTGATAACCGGCGCGCCTCAAGCCGGCAAAAACCTCGGCAAAATCCAGGCTCCCTTCCCCAGGAAGAACATGATCGTGCAACCCCCGCCGCATGTCGCTCAGGTGTATGTTCCATAATCGATCAGCCCACCGATTTGCATGAGGCGCCAAAGGCGTTTCTCCCAGGCATTCCAAATGGCCAATGTCCAAAGTTAAACCAAAGCGCTCCTGGTCAACCAGGGTGAACAATTTTTCAAATTGCGCCATGGTTTCAATGAACATCCCCGGTTCGGGTTCAAACGCCAACCTGACCGGCGAGCCTTGCAGTTGCCGCAGGAGGGTGACGCAGCCCTCCACCAGAAAATCCCAACTTTGTATTTCTGTTGCTCCTGGGGGGGCATTGCCGGACCAGAAACTCAGGGTGTTGGAACCGAGGATTTCGGCCAGCCTTGCCGAGCGCAAAAGATAATCGAGGCGTGTCTTCCGTTCTTTTACCTGGTTGGAAAGGAGGGTGGGCTGGTGTTTTCTCCAAGGGTCAAGAATGAATCTGGCGCCGGTCTCCACCACCACTTGCAAGCCGAAATCGCGGAGCGCCTTGGCAATCTCCTTGGCGGCGCTTTCCCAGCCAGGTTCCAGAGGGTTCAAGGTTTGAACATCTGGGGTGAGGGCCACGGAGCGGTAACCGAGGGAGGCCAGAATTTTCAGAGCATCTTCCAGCCGATGATGGGCAAAGCCATTAGTGTTGTAACCGGGAAGCATGCGGAGGAATTAGGCCGCCAAGTTTTGTGGGAAGAGGCGCGCCAAAGCCAGCGCCTTGCCGACGAATTTCCTCGCCAGCGCCTCAACGATAGCATCCGGCGGTGCGCCATGCCAGCGGCTTTGCACATCAACATGGCACTGATCGTTGAAATAATCAATGGCCACGACGGGACGAATCTTGCCATCGAGGCAGCGGACCTGGTGGCGCGAAGGGACGGGCTCTTCGGCCAGGCATAATTCGGTGGAAAACCAGTCGAGGCCGCCCAGTTCGGCCAGTTCCTGAGAATAATCGAGGAGAGGCTGCAAACGCATTTGCCTGACTTGCTCGGGTGTCAGGGGCAGGTAACTCATCTCGCCTGGCCGGCAAAACTCTGCAGGTTTCCACCAGAAGGGAAACGATTCCTCCAGGCAGTGAATGATGCGCCAGTAAGCGGGGCGATGGACTCCGGGGGCAATTTCCACAAAGGGGTATTCGATTTCTGTTTGCAGTAAATAAGCGTCGTCGCGGGCTTCGCGCAGGGTTTGCATTATGGCGGAAGTAAGCATGTCCTCGGCGGCTCGGAAATAGGTCAAGCCCTTGCCGCCGAAACCGTTGGCCGTTTTCAAAAAGTATCCCCGGGGGGGCGCACCCAGGCGCTTTTGCAGAAAACGGTTTAACGCCGGTGCGGTCAGGTCATCGCGGTTTTGCGGGCGCATGATCAAGGTGTCCGGCACTCCCAGGCCTTTGCGAAACAGTTCGCCATGGGCATTGGCCTTGTCTGTCAGGGCTCGGGCTCGGGCCGGCGGATTGACGGGTATGCCACCCTGGTCCTGAATCGTTTGGGCCAGTTCGGCGTAGGGATCTCTGGGAATATGCCAAAGGGAAAAAAAATCGAGGTGGTAGCCGATGGTCAACATTCCGGCGCGCAAATTCCTCAAAGTCTCCACCACGGTTCCGTCGTGAATTACCTGGAAGGAAAGGTTTCTTTGGGAACATTCCCGAGCCAGGAAAGCAGCGAAAGCGGCAAAGCTGGTGTGGCCGGGCCGTGGCAGACTGATGGTTAAGTCCAGGTGTTTTTCCGCCATGGCCGGTGGAATTGCGGTTTCCTCGGGGTCATTCAACCCTTGGGAAAACAGCCTGGGAAAATTCCCAGAAATCCCTTCGACAAATTCCCGGTCTTGTCCTGGCATGAAATTAGTGCACTCCAAGATCCTTCGAGAGGGGAAGGGATATAAATTGGGGATGGGAGAAAGTCAATACGAGGGTGGTGAAAGAGGTTTTGAGGAAGTGGAGGGGAACCCTGTTTTCCCTGAACCCCCATCCTTTCATCCGCGGGAAAACTCGCCTTGCAATTCTTACTAAGCAAACCTAGCCTATCGCCGCTTCAGCTATGAGGAAGCCCATTCCTTTGTGGTGAAGCGGGAAAAGGCCGGCCGGAACCGGTTTTTTCTTTTGTCCAGGTGAAGAGGCAGACCCATCCTCAATTGGCCAAGGAACAGGCCAGGCATCCTGGGCGGCACCCAAAACCGGGCCGCAAACGGCCCTGCTCGGAGCAAGGAAGCTCGACATGGCAGGAAAAAAGTTTTTTGCCCCGGCTTTTGCCGGGCTCTTCCTTTTCTTTTCTTTGGCGTTGTCCCAGGAAGATCTGGACAGCAAGATCCAACGGCATCTGGCCGTGCAGAAAGCTCTGCAGCAAGGGCAGATAAACCTGCGCCAGGGCAATTACCTGACGGCGGTAACGGCTCTGGAATCACAAATCCAATCAATCAACGGCAACCGGGAATATTTGGAATCGCTGGCAGATGCCTACCGCGGTTACTTGGGTGAACTTCAAGGCCCCATGGCCGCCGCCGAAGGCGCCCGCATCCAGAGGCGGCTCAGCATCCTGGAAGGGGGCATGGCATCGGAGGCCAGCCCAGAAAAAAGGGAAATCAAAACTCCCCTGGCTGTCAAAACACCTGTCAAAACTCCGTTAAGCAGCCGCTTTCCTTTGGCCACCAAGCCCGCCCTGGTGAAGGAAATCTCTGGAAGCAAGGTCCGGGCTAAAATCGAAGATCCGCCCAGTGAGAACCTTTTCTCTCACACCAACTCGCAAAAGTATTTCGAGGCCTCAGGGAAGTTGAGCCAGGCCGAGGGGGAATTTGCCAAGAACAATTTCCGCGCTGCTGGGCGTTTCTTTCAGGAAGCGTGCCGTTTGGAACCGCGGGTAGTGGAAAAGTCGCTGGAACGCTGGGCTTACTGCCGATTGCACGCGGTGGTGGAGGCGATGAATGGCCGACCGGATTCCCATGACCCGGCCTGGAGCAACGAGATTCGGATTTGCCTGGCCATGGCGCCCCAAATGCAATCTTTTGGCAAACAATTGCTAAGCACGCTGGACCAGCGCGCCCCAGCCCAAACCGGGGAAATCAGGCTTGCACCCCAGGTGCTTGCACCTGTTGCGTCTGGAGCGGTGGGGCCTCCAGTCGAGGTCCACCATTCGGGCCCGCATTCCAACGGCTTTTCCCTGGCGCAGACGAAGAACTTTCGCGTTTGGCACAAACTTACCCAGCAGGAAGCCACCCAGATGGCCAAGGCCGCTGAGGCCTTTCGAGCGGAATCGGCCATGAAATGGTTTGGCTCTGTCGGCGAGGACTGGAACCCAATTTGCGAATTGTTTTTGCACACCAATGCGCAAGAATACGCCAAGGCCACCGGCGCGCCGGCCGGTTCCCCCGGGCACTCGACCTTGCGCACGGAAGGCAGCCGGGTCCTGGCTCGCCGGATCGACCTGCGCCTCGACGATGTAAACCTGATGCTTGGTGTGCTGCCGCATGAAACGACGCATGTGGTTCTCGCGGGACGCCTGGGCGATCAGCCTGTTCCGCGCTGGGCCGACGAAGGGATGTCGGTCCTCTCGGAGCCTCGCTCGCGGATCCAAAGGAATCTGGACAACTTGCCCCGGCATGCCAAGGAGGGAGCGCTTTTTCCCTGCGAAAAATTGTTGAAACTGGCTGACTATCCTGAACCGCGCCTGGTGGGCCCGTTCTACGCGCAGAGCGTGGCCGTGGTGGACTATCTGGTGAGGTTGAAGGGGGCGCGGGTGTTTGCGGAATTCATGCGAGACGGGTTGAAAACCGGGTACGAAAGCGCCTTGCGCAAGCACTATGGGATCGAAGGATTTGCCGGGCTTGATCAGCGCTGGTGGCCGGAGTCCAGCCTGGCGGCCTCGGGCCGGAATTGAAACCAGAGCTCTGGTGTTTCGAGTTTAAATTTTCTAGTGGCCGAATATGCCAGAGCTGCGGCATGCCGATGAAACACGATCCCCTAGGGGGTGGGACCGAGGCTGATGGCGCTAAAAACCCCGAGTATTGCAGCTATTGCTTTGCCAATGGGGCCTTCATTCAGCCAGATATTTCCTGTAAGGAAATGATTGCGCAAGTGAAAGCAATCATGTGGCAGAAATTCAAAATCCCTGCTTTCCTTTCCTGGTTCTTTGTTTGGAAGATACCCAAACTCAAAAGGTGGAACTCGTCAGGAATCCGGGGCAACTAATGCCTGACATCCTTCATGATCTAATTATTCAAAAAGACCCGGGTAGGGTTTTCGAGGCTGTTAGTCAGCCGGAACTTTTAGAAAAGTGGTGGACGCACCGTTCCCTCGGCCAACCTATCCTGGGTGGAATATATGAACTCGACTTCGGCCCAGGCTACCAATGGGAAGGGGTGGTTGTTCGATTTGTGCCGGCCGGGGTTTTTGAACTTAAAATTACCAACGCAGATCCTGACTGGACTGGAACCCTCGTGGGTTTCGAATTGACCGCCGAGGGGCCAGGCGCCCGCCTGCGCTTCCATCATTGCGGCTGGCGGGAAGCGAATGAGCATTTCCGGGTTACAAGCAATTGTTGGGGATTGTATCTTCGGCTATTGCGACGATTTTTAGAAACCGGCGAAACGATTCCCTACAGCCAAAGGCAAACCGCATGACAGCCCCAATTCAGCGAGAACATAGGTACCTGGTTCAAGTGGAATGGACAGGCAACCTGGGCCAGGGGACCTCGGGCTATCATGCCTATTCCAGAGACCATCAGATTTCTTGCAAGGGCAAGGCGATAATTTCAGGTTCCTCCGACCCCGTATTTTGTGGCGATCCCGCTCGCTATAACCCCGAGGATTTGCTGGTCAGTTCGCTTTCTGCCTGCCATATGCTCTGGTATTTGCACCTGTGCGCTGAAGCGGGTGTGCGCGTGCTGGCGTATCAGGATCAGGCCGAAGGTGTCATGAAAGAAACCGCCGGGGAAAGCGGGAAATTTCAAAAAGTCACCTTGAAGCCAGAAGTGCTCCTGGCACACGAGATGGATTCGATAAAGGCCAGGGAACTGCATGAGCGGGCCCACGCACTTTGCTTCATCGCCAATTCCGTCAATTTTCCCGTCGAGTGTGAACCGCTGATCAAGGTTGAATCGAGGCCCATTTGAAGCCAAAAAGCGGCTGTTGACACCACCCATTATTTTTCTGTTTTCATGGAGGGATCCAGGTAAAATAGGGATTCATTTCGCCTGGCGTTTTTAGTGGAGGCACGCATGTGGTGGATCCCCTTGATATTGTTGGCTATTTTTTTCCTGGCAGGCATTCGGGTGGCCCAGGAGTATGAGAGGGGGATTGTTTTTTTTGTGGGGCGCTATGTCGGCATCCGCGGCCCAGGCCTTTATTACCTGATTCCCCTTCTCGAATGGCAACGCCTGGCGGACCTGCGAACCATCACCGTCAGTGTCGAACCCCAGGAAACCATAACCCGCGATTCCGTCACGGTCAAAGTGAACGCGGTGCTCTGGTACCGGGTGGTCGATCCTTCAAAGTCTATTTTGGAAGTGGCGGACTTTCGCGCGGCGGTTTATCAAATTGCCTTGACCAGCTTAAGAAACATCATCGGCCAGCATGTGCTGGATGAGGTTTTGAAGGGGCGCGACCGCATCAATGATTCCCTGCGGGAAATTGTGGACAAAGAAACCGCCGCCTGGGGAGTGCGTGTGGAAATGGTGGAAATGAAGGATGTGGAAATCCCGCAGTCGATGCAGCGGGCGATGGCGCGGGAAGCGGAGGCGGTGCGGGAAAAGCGGGCTCGCTTGATCAAGGCGGAAGCGGAACAGGAAGCGGCAGGGAAGTTGGCCGAGGCCGCCGGGCTGATGGCCCGCAACCCCATGGGGCTGGAACTTCGCCGTATGCAGATGATTTCCGAAGTCGGCGCGGAACAAAATACCACTACGATAATCATGATGCCTTCCGAGTTCGTCACCCTGGCCAAAGCTTTGGCCGATTCAAAAACCCCCATGGGAAACACAGGTGAAGCCAATGGCCTTTAAGAAAAATGTCCCTGCAGACTTTACTCGCCCTTTGGCTTTGGCCAGAGGGACCCCGCTTTGGCTGCCTTTTCTCCTGACACTACTCTTGATGGGCGCTGCTTCAAACTGCCCCGCCGCGGATGCTGTCTTCAAAGTCGGCGCTTCCAAGCGAGATATCACGCCCGCGGAGCCGGTTCCCATGTGGGGTTACGGCGCCCGGCACGACGCGCTTTCCAAGGGCGTGCTCGACCCGCTTTACGCTGCCGCCGTGGTCATTCAGGCGGGCGATAACAAACTGGCCATTGTCGGCCTTGATCTTGGTCGCTCACCCTCGGAAAAATCCCTCGTCCTCATTCGCCAACGGATCAAGGAGCAATGCGGCATCCAGCACTCTTTTATTGCTGGCTCGCACACGCATCATGGCCCGGTGCTGGAACTCAGCAATGCGGAAGGCCGGGGAAAAGGTAAATTCGAAGCGGCGCTCCGCTATTACAAGCAATTGGAAGACGGAATCACCGCGGCCATTGTGGAAGCGGACAAAAACCTGGCTCCTGCAAAAGTTGCTGCCGGCGCGACACAACTCGATGGCTTTAACCGCAACCGCCATTCCAAAATTGAACCCAAGCCAGTGGACCGGACCCTAGGCGTGCTGCGCTTTGACAACGCCGACACAGGCAAGGCGATTGCCACCGTAGTGAACTTTGCTGGTCACCCGACCACGATTCCCGCCCAGACATTGAAGTTTTCAGCCGATTGGCCAGGCGCCATGAAATCCGAGGTTGAAAAACAACTTGGCGGCATGGCCGTCTTCATGCAGGGGGCCTCAGGCGACCTGAGCATTAATAAAGGAGTGAACCCGGATCATATCGCTTATGGCCAGTCGCTGGGGCGGGAAGTCGTCAAGTTGGCCAACTCGCTTACCCCCACGCAGCCAAAGCAACCAGCGATTACCGCGCGGGAGGAGCGTTTCCGTTTCGATTCGCGGGTGGACCTGACAAACCCGTTGATTCGGCAAATGTATTCGGCGGGTTTTTTCTCTGAGTTGATTGCTAATTTTGCTGACGAATACGCCGAAGGCATTCGGCCCAGGATTACCGTTACACTGCTGAACGGGGAGATTGCTTTGGTCGGGGCCTCGGGCGAATTTTTTTGCCAGCACGCCAACCGCTTGCGCGAGAGGGCCAGAGTCGGGCAGCTTTTTTTCTTCGGCTACTGTAACGGCTATCACCAATACTTCCCGACCATTGAGGCTGCGGCTGAAGGGGGCTATGGCGCCGATGCGCAGGTTGCTCCGGTTCCGGTCGGCGCCGGGGAACAGTTGGCCAACGCCGCTCTGATCTGGCTCTTCCAGATGAAGGGAAAATAATCCGCTCCAATAAAGGAGGTCAATCCGCGGGTTTCACCGAGATATTCACGGTTTCCAAGGCGCTGTGTCCGCTTTTGCGAAACGGGCGCGGCATTGGTTGAGCCTGCTTTTTTTCGTCAAGGGTGCGGCTGCGAAGAGTGTACTCACCCGCGGGAAGGCCCGGGAGAACCGCCGCCCAGTGAACTTTTCCCAGTCTTAACGGCCAGGACTTTGCCTGACCGGTCTTCGGATCGAAACCCATTGTATCAACCGGGATTTTCCCCCCTGGCAAGTTCCCGCCCCATTCTTTGGGTGGCCCCAGCACCTCGGCATCGGTCCACGGCGCATGCGTGAAATAGGGATCGTCAGCCGGCCAGGGATTTCCTGCCGGGTGAATCCACACCTGAACTTTTGACAACCCAGAGATTCCCACCTGAGCATACCCCGTGACAGGTATGGGGGTCAGCGGTTTGACTACTGAAGGAACAAGCAAGGTGGCCGCAAAGGTCTTGAGGGGGCTGTCGATATCGTTGTTCCCGTCCGCATAAGTATCGTTGGCATGAAATAAATTGGTGAGCGTCATTCGAATGAGCCACTTCACCGATTTAAAGCCATAGGCCTCCGGCACGACAATCCGGACCGGGGCGCCTCTTTTAGGATCGAGCCACTGGCCGTTCAGTTTGTAGCAGAGAACTACGGGGGGCAAATCGTAAGGGTCTTCAAGCACTCGGCCGATGGGAAGCGAACTTCGGAATAACTGCTTGGGGTCGTCATTGTGAAAGCCGTGATAATACACGCGGCGCAGGTTAGCGCTGGGGTTGGTCAGCCAAATGAGGTGGCGCAAAGGCACGCCTTCCCAAATGCCTGTTCCCAGGGGGCAGCCGATATTGAGGCAGGTCATGACTTTGGGGAAACGAACCGCGTGCTTTTCCGCCAGGCGCATCAGGTCGGCGAATTCGAAGGCCGTGCCGTCTCTGCGGGTGAACTGTTTGCTCAAGGTGGCTGGATTATCCGGGTCGGAAATGACATCGAGTTTCCAGGTATCGCGGGTCAGCCCGACTTCGCGCCTCTTGGCCTCGGGTAAGGAATGAGGCAGGGGTTTGCCTCGCGAGACATCGCGGAAATCGGCTGGTACGGTGAAATAGGGTTCCAGTTTGGCCAGGGCTGCGGTTAATTCGGGCGATTCGGCTCTGAGGCTTGGCCAGGAGAGGCAGGCAGCGCTTCCGCCGAGGAAAAAACGCCGCGTCAGGCGCAGATGTTCGTTCAAGTAGTCTTTTTGCCGACTCATGGCTTGGCCCCCGGAACATTTTCCTCGTTCACTCGAACTTCAATTATCCACGAACCTGGGCTATTACAGGTAAATAAATGCTGTCAGTTCATTTATTTCCACTCCGCCTTCCGCGACCGGCCACTGGCCACCGAGTTACGCACGGCCGATTGTTCATTCTCGGTCAGAGGCGTGTGTACCCACTCACGCCACCAGCGCTGTATGAACCGCCAGAAATCGGAATGGCCGGTCCGGTCGTTTGCCGCGGCTTGTTCGGCGTCTACAACTGTGCCAGGAGCTTGTCGTAATCGGCGTGCGAGCCGATCCAGTACCAGACGACCAAATCTCCGTCGAGCACCCCCCCGGCCAGGTAGCTGATACCTACGCGCGCCGAGAAGATCGGTGGGTCCGCATGGATCTGCTTGAAGCGCAGGCCGGGATGGTCCGGGTTCTGTTGAAAGAGCCGGTACGCCTCTCGCTTTTACTGCCGGGCATGGGTGGGCAGGGCTGCCAGCAACTCGCGGAACCGCCGGGCCGTGCGCGAGTTCAAAGCCGACCCGGGTCCAACTCCTCCGTCAGCCCTCCGCGATGCTCGGCGAGAAGTCGGGAGACCAGCAGTTCCTGTTCGGACTTGGGCAATTGCGCAGCCTTCGCCAACGCTTGTTCAAGAAGCGTGGTCAAGAGGTTGCCTCCTACTTGATTATTCCGCCGGGGCCGTCTATGACCAAGCCCTGGATCACGCCTCACACGCGGCTGGCAAGGAGGAGGGGGCGCAGACGGACCCTGCCCGCGATCCCGGAAAACGAAGGCATTGCTCTAAGGGACGACCAAGCCCAACCCGCCGATGGTCAAAAAGCCGATGCCAAAGCCGCGCACAGAACGGATCGCGTTACTCCACCGATTTCACGCAGCGGAAGCTGATGCCGGCATCCGCATCAATTAGAGGGTGGCGGCCGTGCCGTTTCGAGCAGGTGAAGTGCTCTGGCCTGGTGGCCTTGCACCAGCCTTTCATGGCCACATTGAACTTGAACCATGTGCTGGGTAAGAAGCCCTGCTCCGGTCCTTTCGGGTCAATCAGCAAATCGCCCTTTGGGGCTTTGACATAGGAGGCATAATCGAAATAGTCCGCGCACCACTCTGCCGAGTTGTGCCCCATCTGGAACACCCCTTCCGGTGTGGCGCCCTTGGGAAACCAATCGACCGGGACCGGGTGCCGGTACTTGACCGGGAAGTCGCCGCGCGTCTCATCGGGAGGCTCGTTGCCCCAGGGATACTTGCGTCCCTCTTTGCCGCCGGCGGCATATTCCCACTCCGCCTCGGTCGGCAGGCGCTTGCCTGCCCAGGCCGCGTAACCCTTGGCCTGATACCAGTTGACCAGCACCACGGGATGTTTGGCCAGCGACCGGTCGGCGGGAACAAACTTGCCTACGCGGCCGATGCGCAGATTCCATGGTGTCAAGTAGGCGGCGTTGCCGTCGTTGAGGAACTTGCAATAGTCCTCGTTGGTCACCCGGAACTTGTCGATGTGGAACGAGGACACACGCACGCGGTACTTGTCGCCGCGCGACACCTGGACACTGCCGTCTTTCAAGATCGTAAGGCCGCCGCCGCTGGAATCGTTGAACTCGCCGGTGCGCGTGAACTCGCCGGCCTCTAGAAGCACCATGCCTTCGGCGCCCAACTTCTTGTCTTCCTCTCCGCGCACCGGGATCATGTCCGGCTCGATGCCGGTCTCGCGGAGTTTCTCAAACAACGAACCTTGGACGAAATGAAACACTGCCGCCGGGTCAGCGATTTTCGCCCGGATGCGTTTGAGCGAGTCGGCGTTGTCCACCCACAGCCGCAAGCCCGCGAGGTCCACATAGAGGCCCGGCTTCACCTCTTTGGAGGGGACCACATTCACCTGCACCGCCCCGTCCGGCGCCGCGGAGAGGAAGTAGGTCTGGTCTTTTCCCGCAGGTTTCTTCTCGGCCTGAGCAGCTTCGGCAGGGAACATTGTGGTGTAAAGCAAAAACCCCGTGACGATCACATTGTGAACCGATTTCATGTTGGGATCTCCTGGCGGTAGGAATCGCCCGCTTCTATCAAGCCGCATAACGACCCAGATCAGCCGCGGCGGCCGCGCTGAGTGCAAGTGAACGCTAAGAAACCAGAATCGCGGCCCCCGTCTGCTGAAGCGGATGGTTCGGCCACTCGAACCGCAATGGCCCGAGATGGCTCGGCGTTATTTTCTGACTCGAATGACCGGTGCCTTCACATCCTTGGATGGCTTTCTGTTGCTGATAACCTCGATAGTCGTGTCGTTGATGTAGTCGAGCCGGCCCTTGGTCTCAATCCTGACCTGTACCGCATAGCGGTGTCCCTCCTTGATGGCGGCAGGGTCGTATTCGACCTCGAATGCGATTGGGAACTTCT
>SHZZ01000074.1 GCA_009692005.1 Gemmataceae bacterium
TTAAATTCTTCTCATCAAATATTCTCCGTGAGATTGCCAAATGTCCAACGGCGCCAAACCTATCTCCTTGACTTCAGAAGAGCCCTGGCTCGAGGTCACCTCCTCGCGTAATTTCCAGAATTGGCTGGAACGAGAACGGGTCGGCCTGGCTTTCTCCACCTACCAGGCTGGCAAGATTTTCCTCCTCGGCCGCAAAGCCGATGGCCAGATCAGCGTCTTCGAGCGCACCCTCTCCCGTTGCATGGGCTTGTGCGCGACGGAAACCGGCTTCTGGCTCAGTTCCACTTACCAGGTTTGGCGCTTCGAGAACGCCCTCAAGCCTGGGCAATCCCACCAGAACTTCGACAAGCTTTTCGTCCCCCGCGTGGGCTACACCACCGGCGACCTCGATGTCCACGACATCGTGGTGGAATCGTCCGGGCGCGTGGTCTTCGTCAACACTTCCTTCGGCTGCCTGGCCACCTTCAGCCCGACCCACAGCTTCATACCGTTGTGGCAGCCGCCGTTCCTTTCCAAGCTCACGCCGGAAGACCGCTGCCATCTCAACGGCCTGGCGCTTGAAAATGGCAAATGCAAGTATGTCACCGTCGTCAGCAAATCCGATATCGTCGATGGCTGGCGCAACCGCCGACACGATGGCGGCTGCATTCTCGAGGTGCCCACCGGTAATGTGGTGGCCTCCGGCCTTTCCATGCCTCATTCTCCCCGGGTTTACCGGGGGCAGCTTTATGTCCACGATTCGGGGAACGGCTATTTCTGCAAGGTGGATGTGAAGACCGGGGCGGTGGAACGAGTAGCCTTTTGCCCGGGGTACTTGCGCGGCCTGGATTTTTCAGGCGACTACGCCATCGCCGGACTTTCCGGGCCCCGTAAAGACAAGACCTTCAGCGGTTTGGCTCTCGACCAGGAACTGAGCAAGCGCGACGCCGAGCCGTGGTGCGGCCTCCAGGTCATTGAGCTTTCCACCGGCAATGTGGTGGAGTGGGTCCGCCTTCAGGGGCTGGTCACCGAACTGTACGATGTCGTGGTTTTGAAAGATGTGGTGCGGCCGATGCTGCTCGGGTTCAAATCCAACGAAATCGCGCAACTCTTGAGCATGGATGATCCGCAAACCCTTTAGGCGCAGCCATGCTAATTGGGCAGATTTGCGACTTTGGCCACGATGGCGACTCCCATTACCGACTGCATGCCCCAACCAGGCAATTGGCCGCGCTGCCAGGCGTGGTTGCCGTTGATTGCCACTTCTACCATCGCCTTTTACCGCAATTGATTGAACAAGCCGATGTTCTGGTTTTGCAGTTTGTCAACGATTGGGACTGGCTGGCCATCTGCAGCCACCGGAGGCGGCTGGGCAAGGTCACCATTTTCGAGGCCAATGATTATTTCTTCGACTTGCAGCCGTGGAGCCCGATCGCCGCCGCCTGGAGCGATCGCGAGGTGCAGGAACTTTACATCCAACTCATGCGCCATGCCGATGGCGTGCAGACCAGCACGCGGTTCTTGGCAAAAAAGTGGCAAGAACTCGGGGCCCGTGAAGTGGTGGTTTTTGAAAACCACCTGGTTTCAATGCCGGAATTGCCCCCGCTGAAAGAGCGGGCCTTCACCGTGGGCTGGGCCGGATCGCCGGGACATTTCGCCGACCTCCTTCATATCGTTCCCTCACTGGAGCGCTGGCTTGGGCGGCGCCCCGATGCCCGCCTCGCCATCATGACCAACGACCTGGCCAAATCCTTCTTCCACCTAAACCAGGAAAAACTACAGTTTCGCAACTTCAGCTCTCTGGAAGATTACCTCGGTTTCCTCGCTTCCCTGGATGTCGGACTGGCGCCCTTGCTACCCACCGATTACAACCGCGGCCGCTCCGATGTCAAATTTCTCGAATACAGTTCCCGTGGCGTTCCGGGCATTTATCAGAAGCTTGAACCGTATCGGGAGGTCGTTCGTGAAGGGGAAAATGGCTTCTTCTGCCACGACCCGGAAAGTTTGCTAAACAAGCTGGAGATGCTTTACCAGGACAAGGCTTTAAGAGAAAGGGTCCGCTCTTGCGCTCATTACCAGGTCAAGCGGGACAGGCTGCTGGAAAACCACATCGGCGAGCGCCTGGATTGGTACACCTCGTTGATGCCAGGGAAACCCGCGCCTGCCTCGCATCCGATTCTTCAGGAATTGCAACCGTTTGCTGATGGGGAAATTCCCACCTACCACGCCGTCAAGCCCCAGCAGGAGGAAAAAGACCTGCTTCAAGCCTTGGGCCACGCGGATGTCAAAGAGGGGGGCGCCCTTTTGCAAAACCTGGTTGAACGGACGCCGCCCCATGGCGTCGCCCTGCTTCATTTGCCCCAGCGTTTGAATGACATCCGCCTGCCAGATCAGGCCTTGGAATTAGAGCCGCTCTTGCGGAAGCTGGCGCCCTATTCCTTGCGCTGGAAAATGGAGATGGCTCGCGCCACTTTTATCAAGGGTGATTATCCTGCCGCGCAAAAGGAGTTGGAAATCCTTGTGGAGCAGGAACCTGCATGTTTGCCCGCCTGGAAATACTTGGTGAAATTATTGGAGGTGAAGAACAATCCCGCCGGCGCCCTGGCCGCCAGGAAATGCCTTGAGGTTTTTCCCAACTGTTATTCCCTGGCCATTCATGCGCTGGGGAATTTCCCCTGGCCAGAGCGGGTATTGACGCTGCGGCAAGTATTGCACCGCCTCCGCCGAGGACTTGCCTTGTTCGAAATCCCCTTGGCGCTGCGCCTGATCCGCCGGACGGTTTTGGATACTTTGAATAACCAGCCAGCTACGCCTGACACCCTCGGTTTAATGCAAACGGCTTGCGAGTTGTTCCCCGATTCGCAAACGCTCAGGCAGGAATTGGCTAATCAGCTCAGGCCCCAGGGTGAAGGGGAAGCCTGGTTGAAAGAGTTGGCCGCCGTGGGGAAAATGCGCGTGGCGCAGGTCGTGGCCCGTGAGGAAAACCAGCCGCAGGAGGCGCCCTTTCTTTGGCAATTTGCCGTTTTTATTGAAAAGGTTTTGTCCAAGGCTGAGATTCCACCGGGCCCCCATCGGGGCGTTTGACCCGGAGGTGCAGCAAAGGCCGTGGGATTTTTTGCCAGGGCCGCGGGGCGAAGAAGAAAACCGTTTGCCAGTTCCCCTCTAAATTCGGGAGGAAAAATACCAATATTTCTGGATAATCTAGCTAGCACAGGCAAATTGAGACATATTGGTAATATTAAACAAGAGTTAACATTTAAAATACACCGCATTCTGTGTTATGCTAAAATCTTGTTTATTTCCCCTGTTTTAACAAAGCCAAGGGTTATGGCTGAATTAGACGATGCCATCCGGGAATTTATTATCGAGTGCCATGAGAATCTTGGCGCTCTCGAAACCGATTTGCTTGGCCTGGAAAAGACTACCGGCAAGGAAAAATTAAAAGCCATCTTCCGGGCCTTCCACACCATCAAGGGGAGCGCCGGTTTCTTGGGTTTTTCCAAACTGGAAAAGCTGACCCACGCGGCGGAAACCTTGTTGGGGAAACTCCGCGACGGCGCCCTGACCGCTTCCCTTCCCATTATTAATGTTCTTTTGTCGGTGCTTGACGCAACCAAGGCGCTTTTGACTCAGGTGGAAAAAACTGGTGAAGAAGGGGCGTTTGACCCAGGGGTGTTGATAGGAAACTTGCAAGCGCTGGCCAGCAGCCAGGCGGGGCCAGGCGCCAAGGAAAAAACGCCTTCAATGCAGAAGCCCAAAGAAGAACCTCCGCCCTCGCCAGTTGGCCTCACTGTTACTACCAGCCATGCGTCGATTATTTCACAAGAAAAAACACCCGGCTTTTTAGCCGGCTCCCAGATTTCCGCCAGTGGAATGGGTTCTGTGGTGGAAAGCCAAATTGCGGACAAATCCAATTTGGCCGACGCCACCGTGCGCATTCACACGCATATCCTTGACAAACTGTTGGAGTTGGCCAGCGAACTGGTGCTGGCAAGAAACCGGGTGCTGCAATGTTCTTCCAAGTTGAACGAGCCGTCGCTGACGGCGGCGGCGAGGCAGGTGAACAAGATCACCACCAACCTGCAGGAAAACCTGATGAAAACGCGGATGCAGCCGATCAGGAACCTATTCAGCAAGCTGCCACGGCTGGTGCGAGAAACGGCCAACGACCTGGGGAAAAAGGTGCGGTTGGAAATGGCAGGGGCGGAGACGGAACTGGATAAAACCCTGCTGGAGGCGGTCAAGGAGCCCCTGATTCACCTGGTGCGAAACGCCATCGACCATGGGATTGAATTGCCCTCTCGGCGTGAAGCGGCGGGGAAACCAGCAGAAGGTGTTTTGTTTCTTTACGCTTACCATGAAAGCAGCCAGGTTAACCTGGTGATCAGCGACGACGGCGCGGGGATCGACCTAAAGCGGGTGCGGCAAAAAGCGCTGGAAAAAAGCCTGCTGTCGGAAGCCCAGGCCGCTTCTCTGAACGACACTGCCGCCATTCAACTCCTCTTCCTGCCCGGGTTCTCGACGGCGGAAAAGTTGTCCACCATTTCCGGCCGCGGCGTCGGCATGGATGTGGTGAAAAGCCACATGGAAAAGATCGGCGGGTCGATCGAGGTGCAAAGCAAGGAGGGCAAGGGGACGACGGTGCATTTGCGCATTCCCTTGACCTTGACCATTTTGCGGGCGCTAAGCGTTATGGCGGGTGGAGAATCGCTGGCCATTCCGCAAGCCAACATTACAGAGCTGTTGCGTCTAGAAGGTGAGAAACTGGCGAGGCAGGTGGAAAAGGTTCCCGCCGGCTTGCTGCTGCGTTATCGGGAGAAACTGGTTCCACTCCTCTTCCTGGGAGAAATTCTCAGCGGGAAAGAAAACCCGGACGCGGACTTGCCGTCTTCCATGGCCATCCTGTTATTGCAAACGGATGATGTGCAATTTGGCCTGGTGGTTGATGCGGTCAGCGATACCCATGAAATCGTGGTCAAGCCGTTACCGAGGAAGCTCAAGGATCTTTCCTGCTATTCTGGGGCCACGATCAACAGCGAGGGGAGAGTGCAACTGATCCTGGATGTGCATGGCCTGGCGCGCTGGATGGCCTTGCTGGACAAGAGGAAGGAGGAAGGGTCGAGGAAAGAAATCAGCTCAAGCGAAATTACCCCTGGGGCGGAAAAAACCGGGAGTTTGCTTTTGGTCGCCGACGCCGACGATTCCCGTTTTGCCATCCCCTTGGAAGAAGTGGAACGCTTGGAAGTATTTGATCCTGGCCAGATGGAAAGATCGGGGTCCAGGCTGGTGGCGCAATACCGCGAGGGCGTTTTGCCATTGATCGACTTTGGCGACTTGGTGGGAGGGAAGAAAATTTTGGCCGAGGCGCCCGCTTCCGCTTATTCGATAGTGGTCTACCGGCACCGAGGGGAGTTGCTGGGTTTGGCGGTGGGAAAAATCATTGATACAGTTCCGGGTTCGGCGCCGGTGGAAAGCGGCATGCAAACCGCCGGCGGGATTCCTTCGGGGATCATTGGCGGCCGCATTACCGGCTTTCCCAACTTGGGTCGGTTGCTGGCGCAGGCAGGCTTCCCATCCGCGGAGGCGCCCCGACCATGAAATCCTTCGCGACTTTTTTCCTTGGCCTGCACCGTTTCGGGCTGGAACTGCGGCGCATTCAGGAAATTGTCAAAAACCTGGAGGTCATAAGGGTTCCCTTGGCCAATTCTTGTTTCAACGGGTTGATCAATCTGCGTGGAAAAATCGTCCTGGCAGTGAGGCTGGGAAAGTTTCTCGGTTTGCCTGACACCCCCGGGGGACAATCCTTGAGCGTGGTTTTGGAAATGGACCAGGAACTGTACAGTCTTCAGATCGATTCGGTGGGAGAGGTGCTGGAGGCCGAGCCGGAGCAGGAACAGCCTGTGCCGGCCAGTTTGGCGGAATCCCTGCGCCCGTTTTTGCGCAACATTTTGCGCTTGGACCAGGGAGTCTTGTTGATTCTCGATGAGGAAAAAATTCTAACAGGCAAGCCATTTAAAGAATGGAAAGAAAGCGAAAGAGCATCCCCATGACCATATTTCAAAGGTTGTTATGCATCAGCGGCAGTTTTCTACTGCCTATTTCCGTGCTGTTGTATTTGATGCTGGCGGGAATCCAGGAGCGGATCGAATTCGCCTCCCTGGAAAAACAGGGGAACGCCTACCAGAGGCCGCTGGAGAAAACCCTGCACGGGTTATTACAGCACCGCTGGGCCGTGGTAAAAACCCTTGAGGGGGACAAAACCGCGCAAAATGCCGCACTCCGCGAAGAGGAGGCCGTGGACTCCGGGCTGCGGGCCGTGGAATTAATCCATAAATCGCTAGGAGACGGTTTGCAATTTCATCCCGAGGGGCTGGGGAAAAGAAAAAGGGATGACGCCAATAATGGAGCCCTGGTACGGGGCTGGGGTTCCCTGCGCCGTTCTCTGAATGGCGCCACTCTCAAGGATTTTCGCGAAAACTCGGACCATTTGCTCAAAAAAGTCCGCACCATGATCACCCACCTGGGTGACACCTCCAATCTCATTCTCGATCCGGACCTGGATTCTTTTTACCTGATGGATGTGACCCTGGTGGCGCTGCCCCAGGCACAGCACCGGATTGGCGATATTTTGCTACTTTACCAAGAACTGGTGAAAGCCGAAAAGGGCAGGGAGCGGGAAGAAATCAAGAAGGCGCTGGTGGGTCAGTTGGCGCTATTCCGTGAAGCGGATGCCGACCGGGTGATTGCCAGCGCCAACACTTCTTTAATGGAGGACGAGACCTTTTTCGGGAAGTCGGAACTGTTGCAAAAGGAACTGCCAGGGCCGCTTGAGAAATTCTCCAAGTCAGCGGAAAAGCTGGAAAAGCTCTTGTCCGATAGTAAAACCCTGGAGGCCAACGCCGCCGATCCCAAGATTGCTGAAGCGGGACACGCAGCGCTCGATGCCTCTTTTGCCCTGTGGGATACGGCGGTGCATGAACTCGACCGGTTGCTGGAAATCCGTATCAGCAAGTTCAAGGCCGACCGGGTCTACGCCTTCCTCTTGTCCTTCCTGGCACTGGCGTTTTCCTGCCTTTTGGTCTGGTACATTGGCAAAGGGATCACCACACCCATTCATGCCACCCGCGACCGCCTGGAGAAACTGGTCCAGGGCGACCTGATTGCGGAAACCCGGGTCTTCGGCCAGGGCGAATTGGCGGAGATGTCTTCCTCCTTGGCCAAAGCCATCTCCAGTTCGCACCACGCAATTTCGTCGATCACTGCGAATTCCAAAACGCTGTTGGGATCGGCGACACAACAAAAAGAGGTCAGCCGCATGATGGCCAGCAACTCGGCAGAAACCTCCAGCCAGGCTTCCCTGATTGCCTCCTCGGCCGAGGAGGTCAGTACGAACATCCGCACGGTGGCGGCGGCCGCCGAGGAAATGGGCGCCACCATCCGGGAAATCGCCCGCCAGTCGCAGCAGGCCGTCCAGGTGGCCTTTGAGGCGGTGCGGATTGCGGAGACCGGCAACAGGGCCGTTTTGCGCCTGGGAGAAAACAGCGCCATCATTGGCAATGTGGTCAAGTTCATCACCTCTATTGCTGAGCAAACCAACCTGCTGGCTTTGAACGCCAGCATCGAGGCGGCGCGGGCTGGAGAGTTCGGCAAGGGTTTTGCCGTGGTCGCCAGCGAAGTCAAGGAACTGGCCAGGGAAACCGCCAAGGCCACTGACGACATCCGCTCCAAGATCCAGGGCATTCAAGCCGACACCCTTGAGGCCGTGGGGTCCAACGAGAGGACCCGGGAAATCATCAGCAAGATTCACGAGATTCAGAACACCATCGCCAGCGCCGTCGAGGAGCAGGTGGCGACCACCCGAGAGATTACCCGCAATGTGGCGGACGCGGCGATTGGCAGCGGGGAAATCGCCCGCAATATCGTGGGCCTGGCGGAGGCGGCAACCAATACCTCTCGCGGGGCGGCAAACCTCGACCAGGCGGCGCAGGGGCTCGACTCCATGGCCCGTGAACTGCAAACCCTGGTGCAGGCATTCAAGATTTCCCCGGCCACTTTCCGGGCGACGAACCTATAGAATAATCGTCGGCTCTTTTTTTTAGGGCCTTTCCAATCGGCGGCTTTCTTGGAGACTTCCAGGTATTTCGCATGATCCGAGTATTGATTGCGGACGATTCGGCGGTGGTAAGGCGAGTTTTGCAAACCACACTGGAGGGAAGCAGTGAATTTTCCCTGGCTGGCGCCGCTCGCGATGGCAAGGAAGCCCTGGAACTCGCCCGCAAAACCAGGCCCGACCTGGTAATCCTCGATGTCGATATGCCCCATTTCAGCGGGCTGGAAGTTCTTGCCGAACTGAAAAAGGAAAATCCCGACCTTCCCGTCATCATTTTCAGTTCGTTGGTCCAGAGGGGCAGCGAAGTCACACTCGATGCCATCTCCATGGGCGCCGGCGATTATTTCTGCAAGCCTGTCACCGGCAACGCGGAGGAAACGGTGGCCATTTTGAAAAAGGCGCTCCTCCCCCGGATTAAGGCCTGCGTACAAATCAACTTGTCCACGAGTGGGATCACGACTTTGCCATTGTCGGCGCGCATGAAAACCGCGGCCACCAAACTCAAGTCGCACCCGGAATTGCTGGTGATCGGCTGCTCTGCCGGCGGCCCCGATGCACTGCGCGTTCTTCTCAACAGTTTGCCCGTGCCTTTCCCACTGCCGGGGTTGATCGTGCAGCATATGCCTCCCGGTTTCACGGCCAACCTGGCGGAGTTCCTGGCTCTGCAGACCCGCCACGCGGTGGTTGAAGCCAAAGACGGGATGGAATTGGCCGCGGGCAAATTCCTGCTGGCTCCGGGCGATTTCCACATGAAACTGTTAAAAATCGGGTGCAAACACCAGGTGCAAATTCACCAGGGGCCGGAGGAGAATTTCTGTCGGCCCTCTGTTGATACGACCCTGCGTTCGGCGATAAAACATTTTAGGTCAAAAGTCTTGGCTGTCATTCTCACCGGCATGGGTCAGGACGGCTTGGCCGGATGCCGGGAACTTTTTCAAATCGGGGGAACCATCCTGGTGCAGGACAAGGCTTCCAGCGTGGTGTGGGGAATGCCCGGCGCGGTTTATTTGGAAGGGTTGGCGGCAGAGGCCGTCAGTATTCAAACCCTCGGCGCAGCCATCACCTCTCAATTGAAAACCCCTCCGGCAAACAGATAAGTCGATTCCATGCCAATCGCTCCTGTTTCCCCTGGGGATTACGACTTTCTCTGCCGTTTATTGCGGGAGCGCCTGGGGCAGGACCTGGGGCCAGAAAAGGAATACCTGGCGGAATCGCGGCTGGGCGCCTTGTGTCACGACAAAAACCTCCCCGGCCTGGGGGAACTTTTCAATCAAGTGCGACAGGCTCCCTTTTCCCCTCTTGTCGAAGATGTCCTTGAGTCCATGGCCATTCAAGAGACCAGTTTCTTCCGCGGGCAAAACACCTTTCACACTTTGAAGACGGTTCTTCTTCCCGAAATGCTGGCCCACTCCAACCGCGGGCTGAATATCTGGTCCGCCTGCTGCTCTACCGGGCAAGAACCTTATTCCCTGGCTCTCCTAATCCGCGAACATTTTCCCCTGGCACACAAGGTCCGCATCCTGGCCACCGACTTTTCCCCCCAGGCGCTGAAACGCGGGCAAGCCGCTCGCTATTCCCGCATGGAAACGGTGCGCGGTCTGCCGATGGAACTGCGCCAACGCTATTTCACGGAGTTTCAGGATGGCAATTTTCTCCTCCACGATGTCATCCGCGAGATGGTGGAATTCAAAAAACTGAACCTGCTGGATTCATTTGCCGGCCTGGGCGGCCCGTTTGACCTGGTCCTGCTGCGCAATGTGCTTATCTACATGCCGTTGGAAGTGGCTCGGGATGCGCTGGACCGGGTTCGCCGCGCGATCAAAGACACCGGCTGCCTGATCCTGGGTGATTCCGAAACCATTCTGGGAAAGAGCGATCAGTTTCAAATCAACGAGCGCGGGTTGAATTACTTCCGGCCCAAGCTTTCAAAGCCGGAATCGTCAGCGGTAGAAAAGCCATAAATGGGGACACCGCCAAAAGGTTATTGGAAACCCACTGCCGCCGACCTGGACAAGGCCAAGGACCAGGGCCTTGCCGATCTGCTGCAGCGGGGATTAAAAGTGCTTTTTTGCGGCATCAACCCGGGGTTGTATACGGCAGCCATCGGCAAGCACTTTGGCCGGCCCGGGAACCGCTTCTGGCCCGCTCTTCACGCGGGCGGGTTCACTCCCAGACTTTTCTCTCCCTTTGAACAGCGCTGGTTACTTCCCCTGGGTTACGGGTTAACCAACCTGGTGAACCGAGCGACCACCCGCGCGGACGAGGTAACCGCCGAGGAACTTACCCAGGGCGCCGCCATCCTAAGGACCAAAGTGAAGAGGTTCCAACCCGCCTGGGTGGCCGTGCTGGGGCTGACTTCCTTCCGCCTGGCCTTTGCCCGCCCGCGGGCCAAGACTGGTCCCCAAGAGGAAAACCTGGCATCGGCCCGACTGTGGGTCTTGCCCAACCCCAGCGGCTTGAACGCCCATTTTACCCCCAGGCAACTTGCGGACTTGTTCCAACAATTACGCTATAGTGTTGAAAAGGACGATTGAATTTTCCTTCACTTGGGGCAAAAGCATGACCGTGGATCCAGAATTAATGGCGCTGAATCAAAGACTTCTGGACAGTATCGCGTCTGGCGATTGGAATGTTTACAAGGACCTGTGCGACGAGGGGATCACGGCGATCGAACCGGAGGCGCCCGGACAGGTAGTGCCTGGACTTGATTTTCACAAGTTCTATTTCGACCTGGGCGGCGCCAAAGGAAAAGTTCAGACCACCATGTGCCACCCGGTGATTCACTCTTCGGGCGACATGGCGGTTATCGCCTATGTGCGCCTGGTGCAAAAGCTAAACGCGCAAGGGGGGCCCATTACAGTGGCCAGCGCCGAGACGCGGGTTTGGGAGAAAAAACAGGGCAAGTGGAAGCATATTCATTTTCACCGCACTCCACTGGGAGGATGATTCTCTAAGCAACAAGGGCGGGGCCAATGTTTCGCGTCCGTGTCAAAAACGATTCTCAGGATACGATCATTGATCTGGAAGAGGAGCGGCTGGTTTTTGGCCGTTCACCCTCGTCTCCGGGCAAGCCGGTGATCATTCAGGACCCCTTTTTTTCCCGCGACCAGCTCTGGGTCGAGCCTTGCCCGGCGGGGATTCGCGTGGGCAATCTCAGTTCCAACAATCCGGTGCACTTTCCCAACGCCAAGGCGCTCAACCCTGGCAGCCAGGCGGAGTTTCAAATCCCCATCCGGATTTCCGTCGGCCAGACTACTATTGAAATTTCCAGCCCCAGCCGCCAACTGAAAAATTTCCACTTCCCCACCCCCGAGGAAATCAACCTGGACGGCGCCACTCCCGTCGATCCCAAACAAATGAGTTATCTCGACCGGGGCATCGACCCCATGATGGGAACCTTGAGTTTGGAAAGCGGCCATCCGTCGCTGGAAAAAGTCCTCACCTGGCTCGATGCCATCAACCAGTTCCAATCCACTTTTGTCGACCGCCCGGATTTTTATTCGCGCATGTCCCAGTCCATCGTGCAAATGTGCGATCTCGACATGGGAATGGTGGTCCTCAAACGGGATAATCAATGGAAGATGGTCGGCTGTCACACCGCAAACGACACGGTGTCCCCGCGATACAGCCGCTCCCTGCTCCAGCATGTGGAGGAGAAAAAGCAAACCTTTTTTCAGGACCTCAGCCTGCTGCAGTCGCCAGGAATGTCCCTGGCCGAGGTGGAAGCGGCGGTGGTTTCTCCCATTTTCGGCTTGAAACAGGAAGTGGCCGGGGCGCTGTACGGTTGCAGAATTCAGAATGTCCTTAAGCGGGGTGGCATAAATCGGCTGGAGGCCCAGCTTGTGCAACTTCTGGCCGGGTCCGTTGGCGCCGGGCTGGCGCGCGAGGAGGCTGTTCGTTCAAAAGTTCACTTCGAGCAGTTCTTTTCCTCCGACCTGGTCCGGGAATTGGAACGCCGGCCCGATCTTCTCACCGGCCGCGAGCAGGAAATCACCGTCCTCTTTTCCGACCTGCGCGGGTTCACCGCCCTTTCCAATCTGCTCAAGCCGGTCGATATCTGCAAGCTGTTGCAAGATGTCATGGAACGGCTGAGCGCAGACATCATGAACGAGGGCGGGGTCATTGTCGATTACGCCGGCGATGGCATCCTCGCCATGTGGAACGCCCCGGTGGAGCAAAAGGATCACGCCGACCGCGCCTGCCGGGCGGGGCTGGCCATGCTGCGCCACTTTCCCGAACTCAATGCCAATTGGAAATCTCTGCTGCAGGGGCTCATTCTCGGCCTGGGGGTGGGGGTAAACACCGGCGCGGCGCTGGTGGGCAACACCGGCAGCCAGAGGAAGTTCAAGTATGGCCCGCTGGGGCTGACCGTCAACCTGGCCAGCCGAGTTCAGGATGCCACCAAGTCTTTTTCCCTGCCCATGCTGGTCACCACCTCGACGCGCAACCGGCTAACCCTTGGTGGTGAGTTTCGCAAACTCGGCAAAATTCTTCTACCGGGAATTTCCGACCCGGTGGAGGTTCACGAACCTGCCGGCGCCGATCCTTCCCCTGCTTGGTTTGAGCAAAAGAAAAAATACGAAGAGGCTCTCGATTCCTACGAGAACAAGGATTGGGCCAAGGTTATTCGTTTGCTCATGGGGTCGATTGAAAGCCGGGCCAGGGGCGAACCGCAGGACCAGGCCGCGGTGAAATTGATCAGGAGAACCTGGGAGTGTTTGGAAAACAATCCCAAGGATTTTCTCCCCATTCTGGATCAGTTGAAAAAATAATCCCCCGATTGCCCGTGGGGCGAGCGAACCAGGCAAAAGCAACCCCCGTCTTTTTCCCCTTCCCTGGGAACGCCAGGCCCCAGCCTGGCCAAAAGGAAAACATCTTGATTTTTCCCCTCAGGCAAATTAGGCTTAACGAGTCCAAAAAAGAGTAGAATTCAAATCCGCTTATTACAGGAAAACCTCATGTGGTATTCACTCCTACTTGCCTTGCTAGCGCCCGCAGCGGACAGCGCCGGCGTTGATGAACCGGTGACTTTCAACAGGCAGATCGCGCCGATTCTGTGGAAACATTGCGTTTCTTGTCATCGGCCGGGTGAGATTGGGCCTTTTTCGCTGCTAACTTACAAAGATGCGGCCAAACGCGCCGATTTCCTGGCCAGCGTCACCGCCGAGCGGTCCATGCCGCCGTGGAAGCCCGCCGCCAATTATGGACATTTCGTGGGTGAGCGGCGGCTCAGCCAAGAGGAAATTGACCTGATAAGCCGCTGGGCCAAGGCCGGGGCCTTGGAAGGCAGCGCCAAGTTCGCGCAGCCCCCGCCCAAATTTGTCTCCGGCTGGCAACTTGGCGAACCGGACCTGATCCTTCAAATGCCTAAACCTTACAAAATCTCTGGCAAAGCCACTGACCTTAATTTGGTCTTCCTCATACCCAAGCCCTTCCAACAAGATGCTGACATTTCCCATATCGAACTTCGGCCCGGCAATCCCAAGGTGGTCCACCATGCCCTGGTGTTGTTGGACCGGACGGGAAAAACCAAGTCCATTGCGGATCGAAATGAATATGGCTACCCGGTATTTGACGGGCCCGGGATTCAGGTGACAGGTGCGTTGGGATTTTGGTCGCCGGCAAAGACTGTTACTCCCCTGCCTCCGGGCATTGGCCGTCATGTAACCAAAAATGACGATGTCATCCTTCAAATCCATTATCACCCCAATGGCAAGGACGAGGAGGACCGCACTCAGGTGGGCATTTATTTCACCAAGACGCCTGCTCTAAAAAAAGCTACTGGATTAGGTCTGCGAACCAAGAATATTGATATCCCGGCTGGGAAAAAAGATCATCAAAGTCGGATATCCATGCTCGTGCCGGCCGATTGTCATGCCCTGGAAATAGCCCCACACATGCACTACTTGGGGCGGGAAATGAAAACCTGGGTGGAAACTCCCGACGGCAAGGAAATCCCTTTGGTTTGGATCAAGGATTGGGACTTTAACTGGCAGGGAAGTTATTCCTTTGCCAAACCGATAGCCCTGCCCAAAAATTCCAGGATCATTTCCGTTGTCACCTACGATAACTCCGAGGACAACCCCAACAATCCCAATACCCCCCCAAAGCGAATCACCTGGGGTGAAGGGACCAAGGACGAAATGCATATGTGCCCGGTCCTGGTCTACCCGGACAATCCCGCCGATTTGGCTGCCCTGATACGGATTAGTTTTTTACAAGACGGTGGCCTGGCGGGGATGCAAGCCGCCTCGGCGAATGTCCGCACAAGTGACTTAATTCCCCCGGGTGGCATTGCCATTCCGGAAAACTCTCCAGGCCTGCGCTGGATGTTCGATAAAAACAAAGACGGGAAATTTACCGCCGAGGAAATCGATGCCATGCCAGTGCTGGTCCGCAACAAGGTGAAAGACTTCCTCCAAAAGAAACAGGCAGGCAAGAAACCTTGATTGCCTCAGGTGGGAAAAACTGCTGCTTGCTGGCCCTGGCTGTCTCCTTCGCCGGGATTCATGCCCAGGCGCAGATTGGCGACCTCTCCCTAGCCGATGCCCAAGGGAAAATCCATGCAATCGGCGAATTGAAAAACCATCAGGCAACGGTCTTCCTTTTTGTGAACAGCGAGTGCCCGGTTTCCAACGGATTCTGCCCGGTGTACGAAAAACTTCACCGGGATTTTGCCGGGAAAGGCATCGGGTTTTTCGCCGTCTATTGCCAAACCGATTTGTCTCCCGCAGAGATCATTTTGCATGGCAAGGAATACAAAATCCTCTTCCCGCAATTGCTCGATCCCAAGCAAGCGCTGGCAAAAAGGGTCAAAATCTGCCTGACGCCTGAGGCGGTGGTGGTCGATGCCAAGGGGAAAACGCTTTACCAGGGGCGCATTAACGACTGGTATGCTCCCAATGGGAAAAGAAAGGCCGCGCCTGCCCGGCAAGATCTTGAGGAAGCGCTCAAGGAAATCGTGGCGGGAAAAGCCATCACCGCGCCCAGGGCTCCAGGGTTTGGCTGCCCTTTACCACCTGCCCCATGACCTAAATGCTTGAAGGCCCCTTAGGGCCGGGGGCCTCGGGAAACCAGCATTGGAGAAGCCAAGGCGGTTTGCCAAAGGAATAGTTTTTTCTTGAGCGCCGAGGGCGCGGAATGTGATAGCCCAGGGCGTGGCTGAGGGGTTTGCCTCCTGGGTGCGCAGGCCTCTGGCCCGCTTCTTCCTCTTTTTGCGGGCCAGAGGCCCGCGTACCCAGGGAAGAGAAAAAAGACGGGATCGGACGGTTCGACGGACCCATCAATCTGCCCCGTGGCGAATCGGCCAAAGCCAGGCTGGCCAGGCAGAAAGCCATGGGAAGAATGTGCAAGTTAACCCTCATGAATCTTGGGATGTAAAACAAAATAGAGTTTCATTGCACCAAGGCAGGCAAGGATTGTCAGGAATTAATATGCGGCCAAGGCGCGGCCGTAGCCGCCATGGTTTCCTTGAACGCGGATCGGAGCAAAGAGAAAAAACGCCCCCTTTTCAGGCAGCTTGCCCAGGTTCGTGAGAAACTCCACCGGAATAATTCCCTTGTCCGCCGCCAGCCAGTAGACCTGCATGGCATTATTCTCATCCACCCCGCCGAGTGTGGGCCCATCGGTCCCCAGGCAGCGGATCCCCTTCTCAGCCAGGTAAGCGACCGCGGCGGGTTCAATCGCCGGCCAGCCCTCGGCCTTGCCTGCCAGGGGCGCGGCCATCAGGGCATCCATGTCGGGCAAGTCGGGCAGCGGTTTGAATTTCAAATCGGTATACCCGGTTTTGAAAAGCACCACTTCCCCCGGTAGAAATGGCCGTGTTTTCTCGTGCTGCTTGACTCGGGCCAAAGTGATCAACGGCGACTTGGGCCACTCCTCTTTTTTGGTCGACCCGGCCAGATCGCTAACATCCACGAGGTGGGCTTCACCCAGAGTTTGCTTGAGAGGAATTTTCTCGGCGGTGATGGCGCTAAAACCCCGCTTGCCATATTTGGCTTCATAATCGGCCAGGGTTTTCCTGACCGATGCGGAATAGCGGTCGTTATTGAACCCCTTGGGAGGAAGGGAAAAGGCAGGAGGGACCGCATGGGTGCCAGCATTGCCATCGAGCAGGTGGGTGCGGGCGAAGTAGGGTCCGCGCGCTTTGGAAAAAGCGTTGAGTGTTTTGGCGACATAGCGGCTGGCCTCTTCCCCGGGCGATGCCCCGGGCCAGGTGACCGGCAGGTTCTCATCCAGAGTGACGGACAGGTCAAGGATTCTTTTTGCCCGGGCCGATGCCGCCAGGCGTTTGGCCAGTACGGGATCGGTTATGCCGACGGCCCGTGCTTCCCCACCCGATCCGCCCGCGTGCTTGGCGGGGAATAGACAGTAGACCGAGCCAGTGGTCGGCAGCGAGCCGAGATTGCTGGCGCATTCCGTCCAGATCATGCCATGCTTGCCTCCTGCCTGGTGAGTGGCGACCGCCAAATCGGGAACGGGCCCCATGCTGGCGCCGTCCAGCCCGAGCGACATGACTTTTTTCCCCGCCAGGTACTCCATGCATTCAGGCGTGGGCGCCGGCCAGCCGGGCGTTTCCTTGCGCAACACCGTGTGGACAAAGCGCTCGCCACCCAGGGCCAGCGGCTTGTAATAGCGGTCGCTGTAACCGCTTTTGAAAAGGACCACATCGCCGGGTCCGAGTGGCCGGTATTTTTTCTCCCACGCCTGCACGATCTCTGGGGTGATGAGGAAACTGGCGCCGTTGGCCGCCTGA
>SHZZ01000075.1 GCA_009692005.1 Gemmataceae bacterium
AATGGGCGTACTTGGATTCGAACCAAGGACCTCAGCTTTATCAGAGCTGCGCTCTAGCCAACTGAGCTATACGCCCTTAAACTACAACGATTTTTTCATTTTAGATCGCAAGCAGTGAGAGTCAATCACACTTTCATAGTGCTTCCCCTGGCAATTGCTCCTACCATAAGCCATAGTTTTTTGTCCCCGGACTTGAGGTGGTTTTTTCATGGACCCGTATTCTCCCTGCCCTTGTGGAAGTGGAAATAAATTCAAATGGTGTTGCATCACTTTCTGGGAAGGAATTGATAAAGCCCATGAAGCCCTTGCCAACGGCCAAGGGGAAAGTTCCTTAAGGCAAATGGCAGCACTCGTGACCGCTCACCCCGGAATTGCGGAAATCCATGGCCGCTTTGCAGAACTTTTGATCTTGAATGGGCGCATTGAAGAAGCCGAGGCCGAGCTCGAAAAAGCATTTCAATTGCAAGCAAACTACCCCTTGGGGTTTTATCTCAAGGCCTGTTTGCGTCTCGAAGAGGGTGAAATGGAAGGGGCCTTGATCCTCCTGCGAAAGTCCTCCCAAGCCTATCACCCTGAAGCCCGTGACAACTTGGCCCGGGTCTATCAAATGATCGCCGAGGCGGAAATGGGGCGAAACCGTTCGCTGGCCTCCTTGGCGGCACTGCGAACTGCTGCCAGGTTTGCTCCCGACAATCAACAAATCAACGAATTACTAACCTCGATTACCAAACCGGAATCGAAGTTGCCCCAGACCATTAAGGGGCAAATTCACTTTCTTGCGGATTCGGACCCAGCCAGGAAAAATGGTCTGGAACCCCTTCTCGAATCACCGGACCTGCGCCTGGAAAACTTGCCAGGGGTTTTTGAGGAAATCCTCAAGAAAGATACCAGCAATCAGGCGGCCAGGTTCAACCTGGGATTATCTCAAGCGTGGGTTGGGCAGAACCGGGAATGCCTGGCCACCTTGGAGAATTTTATCCAGGCGGAAGAGGATCCTGACAAGTTGGAATTGGCAGCGTATCTCCAGGAAATCATGAGGTTTGGTAAAGGTTTGGAAAACGAAAGCGACTATGTAAACCATCAAATCATCGCGGAAATATCGAATGGAGAACTGCTGGAGAAGTGGCTTCAGGAAATGAGCGCTGCTCGGCGAATTACCCCTTTATCACAGGACCCGCAAACCGGGGCCATCACATTTTTCCTTCTTGAGGAAAATGCTTCAGGCCTGCTGACTTCAGGGAGCACCACCAAGGAATTTGCCAAGATCCTTGGATACCTGACGGTGGTTCCACCCATGATTTTTTCCTGGGGCTACGACAAACAAAAACTTGATTCCTTGAAGCACGAATGGATTACCCGGTTGGCCGTTCCCTTGAATCAAATCCGGGAAACCTTGCTAGTCAGTGACTTTGGTTCATTGCTCCTTTCCGGGGCGGTTCTTCCCTTGACAGGAAAAGACAAGGAAAAATCGCGTCAGGTAGTGGCGACCCAGGTGGAAAAATATTTTGAGGAAGTTTGGGTGCATCAGGCGCGGAAATCGTTGCAAGGGAATTCCCCCATTGATGCCGTGGGACACCCCCTGCTTAAAAAGAAACTGCCAGGAATACTACGGCTTTATGAGGAAGTGTTGAGCAATCAAAATGACGGCCTCTATGATTTTTCTCGATTGCGGCACAAATTATCTCTGCACGGGGCGACCGCAAACGCTCCTGGCGCCGTGATGAGTATTCAGGCCATGAATCCGGCCGACCTGGCCGGATTAAAGGTGGAAGCGCTTTCCCTGGGAGAATTGGAACTTGCATTCAAGACCGCGCTAGCCTTGGACGCGGGGGAATTGGCCAGGCGTTTTGCTAAAGAAATTGCCAGTAATGAACTTGCGGGCGACCCAGGAACCTATTTGAATGCTGTCAAAAACTTGTGCGAACTCGACTGGGAAGAAAAAAATCAAGAAGCCATGACCTGTCGCTTGCAAAAGGGGCTGGGCCAATTGCAAGAAAAAGGGCATTCGGCCCTGGCAACTGACCTGGAAATTCATTTCCTGAAGGCCCTGGTGCGATTTAAAGACGCCCAGGGAATCGTAAAAAAAACCAAAGAAATGGTCGGAAATGAGCCAGAGAATGATAAAGTTCTCATCGCCTGCGTGGAGAACTTGCTGCGGGTAAATTGCAATACTGAAGCAGGGAAGCTGGCGGAAAACGGTTTGCAATTCGCCAAGAAAAAAGGGAATTCCGATCTGGCCGGGTTTTTCCAGGAAATGATCCAGGCGGCAAAAAAGTAAACCGGGCAGGCGCCAGCCATGAACCTTAATCCCAGTAATTTGGCCAGCACAATGGACCTGGATAATCCGGCTCTATACCTGAATCGCGAACTTAGCTGGCTGGAATTCAACCGCAGGGTATTAGAAGAGGGCAAGGATGCGGGAGTTCCATTACTTGAACGGCTGAAATTCCTGGCGATTTTGGAATCCAATCTCGATGAGTTTTTCATGGTCCGAGTGGGGGGCTTGCAGCAAAAGCTTCAGGCGGGGGTAGCGCTGGGATCGGGAGCGGATCGCACCCCGGTTGGTAGTCTAATGGATCAGGTTTCGCTGCTAGTTCTGAAAATGACGCAAGAATCCTACCAATGCTTTCACGAGGACATCTGCCCAGCCTTGGAAAAGGAAGGGATCCGTTTTATCCAACCGCCCGACTTCACTCTGGAAGACAAACCCTTCCTGGCCGACTTTTTTCAACGCGAAGTGTTTCCCGTCCTCACTCCCCTGGCCATCGACCCCGTTCACCCGTTCCCGCATTTGTCCAACAAATCCTTGAACCTTGTTGTGAGTTTGCAAAGGCCGCGCACCCAGGAAAAACTGATGGCAGTGGTTCAGGTGCCAGCGGTGCTGCCCCGTTTTGTTTCACTGCCAACAACCAACAGGGAAAATTGCAAATACGCGTGTACTCCCTTGGAAAGCGTGATACGGACGCATTTGCCCGACTTGTTCCCCGGCATGATAATCGACCATGCCACGGTTTTTCGGGTAACCAGGAATAGTGACTTTGAAATTGAAGACGAAGAAGTGGAGGATCTGTTAAAGACCATCGAGGAAGAAATCCGTAAGCGCAGACGTGGCATGGCGGTTCGTTTGCAAATCGAGTCGGATGCCACGCCGGAAGTCGAGCTTTTTCTGGTTCGCTCCCTGGGATTGGAAACGGCAGATGTTTTTCGCTCCAATGGCCCGATCGACTTAACCGGGTTGTTTCAAATCCATGGGTTGCCGGGGTTCAGCAATCTGCACGAACCGCAATTCCTGCCGCAATTGGCGCCAGATTTTTCCAAGTACCCCGCCCCTTGGCAGGCCATCCGGGCCAAGGATATTCTCCTCCATCACCCGTATGAATCCTTCAGCCATACCGCCGATTTCATTGAGGAAGCTGCCAAGGACGACAGGGTATTGGCCATCAAGCTCACTTTGTACCGCACCAGCAGCGATTCCCCTATCGTGCGGTCCTTGCAACGGGCGGCAGATAATGGCAAAGCAGTAACCGCGGTGATTGAATTAAAAGCCCGGCTGGATGAAGAAAGGAATGTTTTGTGGGCGCGGGAGTTGGAGAAAGCCGGGGTGCATGTGGTTTTTGGTTTTGTCGGATTAAAAACCCATTGCAAAGTGGCTTTGGTGGTGCGCCGGGAAGACGACGGCATCCGGCGATATGTGCATCTTTCCACAGGGAATTACAACCACCAAACCGCGCGGATATACACCGACCTCGGTTATTTCACCTGCAACAATGAATTTTGCGAAGATGCATCGGCGTTGTTTAACTACCTGACTGGGTATTGCGAACTGCCACGCTGGAAAAAACTGGTGGTGGCTCCCAGCAAGCTTCAAGATTTTATGCTGGAGCAAATCGGCCGAGAAACTGCCCTGGCCAAAGAGGACAAACCTGCTCGCATTGTCGCCAAAATCAACGGCCTCCTGGAGCCCGTAATTGTCAAAGCCTTATACCGGGCCTCGCAAGCGGGTGTGAAAATCGATATTGTCTGCCGGGGTATTTGTAATCTCCGGCCTGGAATTCCCGGAATAAGTTCCAATATCCGAGTTACCTCCATCATTGACCGCTTCCTGGAACATAGCCGCATTTATTATTTTGAAAATGAAGGCAATCCCCTGGTTTACATTGGATCATCAGATTGGATGGACAGGAATCTCAGCCGACGGGTTGAAGTCATCTTCCCGATTGAACCGCCGGATTTGAAAGCCCGGGTCATCCATGAAATCCTGGAAAATTCCCTGAAGGACAATGTCAAAGCGCGGGAACTTGACAGCGCAGGAGGATATAAAAAGGTGGTTCCCTCTGCAGAGGCCGGGAAACTCCGCAGCCAGGATAAGTTCATGGAACTGGCCATGAAAAACGCCCAGCATGTATTCACCGATCCCCCCCCCGGGGAAATCACACCGATATCGAACGAGACGCCGGGGCGGAGAAAGAGAACCCGGCGGAAAACTTGATCTTGGTTGCAACGGGTAAAGGATAACCCATTTCATGGATGCCATTCTTCTTGCAGCAGGGTTGGGAACCCGGTTACGACCGCACACTTTAACGAAACCCAAGCCGCTTTTACCTGTCCAAGGAAAACCAATTCTGGAATGGATTCTAGGCGCCTTGCCTCCGCCCGTGGACCGCGTACTGGTTGTGGTCAATTACCTGGGTGAACAGATCCAGGAATTCATGTCGCGCCAAAAGTTTTTTCCTCATTATGAAGTTATTCGCCAGGAATTGCCCCGGGGAACTGGTGATGCCTTGCGTTCCTGCCAAAGTCAGCTTCAGCCTGGAAAATTCCTGGTATTAAACGGGGACGATCTTTTTGGCGCGAACGACCTAGCCCGGTTGGCAGAAACCGAGGCGGGGGTTCTGGTCAAAGAGGTAGAGGACCCTTGTAATTTTGGAGTAGCTTTCTTGAAAGGCGATGGCAGCCTGGAAAAAATGGTAGAGAAGCCAAAAATCCAGGGACCGGCTCTCGCCAACACTGGGGCTTATCTATTTCCTCAGTCGATATTTCATTTCCCTTTGGAATTATCCGCCAGGGGAGAATTTGAAATTACGGATTACCTCTCCCGCCTAGCCAGGGAATCAAGAGTCGAAGCCATTCCTTTGAGTTTCTGGTTTCCTATTGGAACCGTGGAAGCTTTAGAGAAAGCACAAACGGCCGATCTAACTCTCCTGCGGCGGGACAATTGAAAGGTTTTGCAGAAACGGGTTGTTTTGTTTCTCTTCGCCCAAGGTTGTGGACGGCCCATGGCCGGGAAAAATCCTGGTGGCGTTATCCAGGGGATAAAACTTGCCCTGGATGCCGGAAATCAGTTGCTCAAAATTGCCGTTGGGAAAATCACAGCGGCCGATGCTGCCTTGGAACAGGATATCCCCGCCAAAAATTATGGGCGGGGTAGTTTCAAGAATAAAGGCCACATGCCCCGGAGAATGACCCGGAATCTCCACCACCCGCATACAAACACCCGCGAGCTCAAGGCGTTCCTCATCCTGCACCAGAATATCGGCGGGAGGAGTGGTCATGGGAAACCCGAGAAAAAAGCTTAAATTGGCCCGGGCATCGGTTAATAGCGGACCCTCATGAATTCCGGTGATAATACTTGCCCTGGGGAATTCCTTTTTCACATCGCGAACCCCGGCAATGTGATCAAGATGGGAATGCGTTAACAGAATTGCTTTTAGGTCCAAATGGTTGGAATGCAAATAGCTGATGAATTCCTGGGAATCCTTGCCCGGGTCGATGACCAAGGCCTGTGCGGCGTTGGGAAGGTGACAAATGTAGCCATTTTCCTCAAAAAACTCAGAGGTAATTGCGTGAATTTCCAGCCCGCAAATTCTTCCCATTCTTTCCACCTTCCCCTGGACAATCTAACAGGTATTACTCTAGAATCTATTACACCGATTACCCTTTTTTCCCTCAAGAGTTTCTTGCCTTTTTTGATAATTCAACTGACCTTGGCAGGGGAACTATGCTGATTTTTATTCCTGAGCAACTGTTTGCCTATGCCTAATTTCCCCAATGATAGTCAGTTTCCTATGTACAACCCTCTGGTCAATTACCCAGTACCTCGTTTTGTTTACCTTGTCCTGGGCGGTTTTTTCGGGTTGGCCATCGTCCTCACGGGAAATGCCTCCAACGCCAAACCAGTTTTGGATATGCACCACAACCTGGACCAAGGCAATTCCCATGAGAATAAGCACCCGGTAGCCCTGGAAGAAAAAATCGATCCTATGAAAGTTCCGCTGGGATGTATTTACGAGGCGGTCAAGGAATTTCAAAAAGTTAAGGATTACAAGTGCATCCTGATTCAGGTGGAACGAATCAAGGGAAAGTTGCTACCCGAAAGCCAAAGCGTCCTACATGCGACTTTGGACCCGAAACGGCTTCACATGAAATGGCTGGAACCCCGTGGATTGAAGGGGCAGGAAGTTTCCTACCTGCCAGGCAAAGACCCAAACAAGATGCGCGTAAAAGGGGCGGGTTTTTTGGGCGCTGTAGGCTTCCTGACTTTGGACATCAACGATGCCAAGGCCATGAGCAACAACCGCCACAAAATTAGCGATGCCGGCCTTGCCAGTTTGCTCACGGAATTGCATGACGGATGGAAAGAGGAATCCAGAAGGGGAAAAACCCTGGTGCTGACCTCCAAGGCTGCCTGTTATGACCGGACTTGCATTCGTGTGGAGTTGACTCATCCGGAAAACCAAGACGGACATTTTCTCTTTTTCAAGAACATTGTTTATTTCGACATTGAATCCAAACTGCCCATCAAAATCGATTCCTATTCCTGGCCCATCGCGGGAGAGGCCCCTCCCTTGGAAGAAAGTTATGGATATAAAGACTTGCAACTGAACACGGGAATTCACCCTTCTCACTTGGAGAAGTGAGAGTTCCCCGTAGCGGGCTGCCTCCAGCATGGATGAAAACAAGAAACAGCTTCTCCAAATATTTTTTCAACGGGCCTTCCAGCGCGGGAATTTTGTCCTGGCCTCGGGAGCAACAAGCTCATATTACATCGACAGCAAAAAGGCCCTTTTTAATTCCCAGGCAATTGACTTGCTTGGCACTGTCATGTTTGAAGTCGCCAAGGCCTTAAGACCCAATGCCATTGGGGGATTAGAAGTCGGGGCAATTCCCTTAACTGCCGCCGTGCTGGGAAAATTTCATCAGAGCGGAATTTCTCTTGAAGGTTTTTTTGTCAGAAAAAAAGTAAAAGATCATGGCAGTAAGCAACGCATTGAGGGCCAGGTAAAAGCAGGCGACCGCGTCGTAATTTTGGACGATGTCCTGACTACCGGCGGGTCTGCCATGGAAGCTTTCGATGAAGTGGAGAAAGCCGGCGCCACGGTGGCCGGGGTGATCTGCATTGTCGACCGCCTGCAAGGCGCCAAAGAATTATTCCAGAAAAAATGCCCATTCCATTCCATCTTCACCATCGATGATTTTCTCAATTACCCGTCGTAGGTTCATGCCAAAGGAATACCCAGAAGCGCGTGGGCGTTTTTCCACAAAGCTTTTTCCATGGTTGGCTCTGGTAGATTTTTGGCCCTGGCCAAGGCTTCAACGATCAAGGGAACATTCGAGGGTTCGTTTCTTTTTCCCCGGAACGGTTCCGGGGTCAGGTAAGGAGAATCCGTTTCCGCGTGCATCCTATCTAGCGGGCAATCTGCAATAATCTTTCGCAACAAATCATTTTTCTTGAAGGTGGCCATGCCGGAAAAGGAAAGGTGAAGGCCCAATTCGAGGCACCGCCCGGCGGCATATTCATCTCCTGAAAAGGAATGCATAATTCCTTTGACCGGCCCATGCCTTTTTTCCTGGGTCTCGAGTGCTGACAGCATATCGGGCCAGGCATCCCGGCAATGAATTAGCACGGGCAACTGAAACGCGTGCGCCAATTCCAACTGCCCAGCAAAAAATGCCATTTGCGTTTCAAATGGAGTGTCGTGCCAATACCGGTCGAGACCAATTTCGCCCACGGCTACTGGGAGATTCCTGATAAGCCATTCTTGCAAGTTTTCTAAAGTGTTTTCCGGCGATTCCAAAACGGAATTCGGATGAATTCCCGCGCTGAAATAGACGCCTGTATTTGCTTTCGCTATTTCCCAATTTCGCTTTGTCGAAAGAATACCCGTAGCGACCGTGAGGATGCCATCAACTTTTGCGTTTCTTGCCTGGGTTATGACTGCATGAAGGTCATCGGCGATTTTTTGGCTATCCAGGTGAGCATGGGTATCAAAATATGGCATTTATGTTTTTAAAATTTACTGTGGGTGAGAATGATTTCTGGAATAGCTGCCACGCTGGGCTGCATCCAGGAAAGGACCAGGTTGGGGAACACTCCTGTCATTAATAAGATCACGCCCATCGAAGTCACCAAAATCATTTCCCCTAGTTGCATTTGCTTTGCAGGGATAACCGGGATGTCACCAAGAAATTGCCAGGCAAAACGAAAAAGTCCATAAGTCAAAAGTAAAAAAGAGAGCGACAACACCCCACCTGGGAAAATGCCAAGTTGGAAGATGCCCGGGACAAACATGGCCAGGCCGGTAAAACCGCCCAGCAAGGGAAACCCGCAAACTGCCAGTGAAAAGAACCCAATTGCCGCCATGACTCCTGGCGCTGCTTTTCCTAATCCCACCTGAGAATCCAGGGAATCAACCAAAACGCTTTTGCGCGCAAGGTGAATGGCCATTACCAGTCCAGCAAAGGCAACCTGGGCGCAAAGAAACCAAAACAATCCTCCAGAAAAGGTTTTCGACTTCCAGGAATTAATTTCGCCTTGAAAGGCGCCCGACAGCGCAAGCAGGAAAACCAGCCAGGTCCAAAGCCCCACCCAGGGACTCATAGAAAAATTCCGGCAAAGACCCAGGATACGAAAATTAACCAGGAGCAATGCCACAAGAGAGGCCCAGGTGATCACCGGCGCCAATTGCAGCAATCCCAAAGGAAATATGTTGACCCCAAATTTCAATATCCCACTCAGGGCCAGGGCAGAAAAGGATGCCCCCAGTGACAATGAAACCCCAGGAGAAGAATCCTGCAGGACAGGGGAAAGCCAATTCCCTGGCGGCAGCAGGCCTGTCATTAACAAACCGCCAATCAGAACGGCCAAAAAACCAAGGGATTGCACGGTAGAATTCGCCAAAGGTGATGCGGCCTCGGCGCCTGGGATTTTATTTTCAACTGCGGCCATCCCGGCCCGCTGCAACGCCAATAAGTTATAGGTATTCCAGTTCAGATACCGGTGGATTTGTGAATCGGTCCAATCCGGATGGGCTCGTTTCAGTTGATTCTCGGCTGCCTTTATTTCGTTCGGGTTGGCAAACGCCTTGAGGTCCAATTGCCTGCAATAAAAGCCCAGGGCCGCCAGGATTAAACCCGCGGCAACCGTGCTCGAAAGGTACTTTTTCAAAATGCTTTCACGGTTTCCTTTGGCCCACCCTTGCAACACCATAAAAGAAACAATTCCCGCCCCACTCAAAAAAACCAGCCACAGCACCCAGTTCAAGGAAAGAAGAGCCCCTATAACCATGGATTCACCAAATAGCAGCAAGGCCAGCAAGCGTCCGGAGTATTCGCCATTTCGCCAACAAGCCAAAAGGCCAAAGAAAAAAATTAGCGCAGTCATGACAATGAGAGAAAGGCTGGCTCCATCCAGGCCGACATGAAAATCGATCCCTAGACGCGGAATCCAGCGGATTTTCCCTATCCAGTCAAAACTGCTTTTAATATTGGAATCCGGAGACAACTCAGACATTTTGCCCCGGTCAAGCAAAGATGTTTGAATTCGGACGGAGTCGTCATCCAACACGCCAAATTGATCGACCGTATCAAATTTGAAAAGCGAAATGATCCCAAGGGCCAGGCCCAGTGTGATGGCCCCGCCAATGCCAGCCAGCCAATAGGTCCATTCCCCCCCCCGTTTTTCTAATCCCAGGCAGATAAAACCAAATACCAAAGGGGTGATAAGCAGTGCGAACATCCACATCAGATCGATTTCTTGCATGGGATTCCTTTCCATTCCAACCCCAGGCCCTTCACGAAAATCTTGGGATTTGGCATAATTTATTAAATGGGATAACCGAAAAGCCATGGGCTTGGCAATCCCGCCTTAATGAGGGGTAATGTTGATTCAGTTATCCGGACGAAAAAATCCAGTCATTGCCCATTTTGTTCAAAGGGGGGCCAGTCCGTTCCGTGGTTTTTTTTCAATTATCGCAGCCGCCCCTACTGGACTTCCCTTTTGGAAAAGAGAGAGAGCCACCCAATCCTTGGCGCCCTTTGCCCGAGAGGAAAAATTAGCCCGGGTAGAAGCCTTGCTGTTTCTTTCCGATGAACCATTGAGCGCGAAAAAAATCAGCGCACTTTGCGGTTTTGCAAATGCCCTCGAATCCCGCAAAGCCTTGAATGAACTCTCCTCCCTTTTGGCTGGCAATGATTCCAGTTTTTTCCTCGAAGAGGTGGCGGGGGGGTTCCAACTTCTGACCAAGAACATTTACCATTCCTGGCTGGCCCGGCTGGCCATTCCCGTGGCTGACATGAATTTGACCGTTGCCATGAAAGAGACCTTGGCAATCGTTGCCTATAGACAGCCAATTCCTAGGGCGGAAATCGAGCAAATCCGTGGCGTGAATTCCTCCGAAGTGCTCCATCATCTTTTGGAGAAGAATCTGATACGGATTCTGGGCCGCGACAACACTTTGGGACGACCCGTTCTTTATGGCAGCACAAAAAAATTCCTACAAGTGTTCGGGTTAAAGAGTTTGAAGGATTTGCCCCAATCGTCGGAACTTAATCGCGTCCGACCGGCTAGGCCACACTCCCCGCCGGAGTTGAAATTACCGCCCGAGCCGGAGTAAATAGTGTCTCAATCAAAAATCAAACAAAAGCCCACTGACTTTATCGTGGAAGAAATTCCCGAGATTGTTCCGAATTCCAGCGGCCCATTCTCCTTTTACAAGCTTGAGAAAACCGGCTGGACCACGCCTGACGCCCTCATGCGGATTCGCCGAGAATGGAATATCGAAGCCAGGCGGCTTTCTTACGGGGGGTTAAAAGATCGGCATGCGCAAACCACGCAATACTTCACCATTCATGGCGGACCAAACCGTTCTTTAAACCTGCCAGGAATTCGTGTGCAGTTTTCCGGATTTTACAAAGAACCTTATGGCGCCACGCATTTCAACGCCAACCAGTTTCACCTGATCCTGCGTAACATTTCAGGAATTCAGAAGGAAAAGCTCGCGGAAATTTGCCAGATTTTGCCCCAGGCAGGCGTGCCAAATTATTTTGACGACCAGCGGTTTGGATCCATTAACCATTTACAGGATGGCTTTATTGGCAAGCACATGGTGTTGGGGAATTTTGAGGAAGCCCTCAAATTAGCCCTTACCCTGCACTATGCTCATGACAAAGCCGACATCCGCCACGAAAAAAAACACTTGCAAGACCATTGGGGAAATTGGCCGGAGTGCAAGGACGGGCTGGGGAAATGCCATTCCCGCAGTATTATCGATTATTTAGTTCACCATCCCCAAGGTTTTAAGGCCGCGGCCGAACGCCTTCGACCGGAATTGAGCGGTCTCTATCTATCGGCATATCAAAGCCATATTTGGAACCTGGTGTTGGCGGAATGGATTCGCAGCAAACTCCCCAAGGAAAAAACTTATCCGTTAAAATTGAAGCTAGATCAATTTCCGGCCCCTAAGGAAAGGATGCCCTTGGGTTCCCACGCCATGGAACGGATCCCCCTGCCCTCCGTCCGCCTGAAAATCGACCCAGATCATCCCTTTCATAATTTGATCCAGGAAGTGCTTTCCCAGGAGGGTTTGACTCTGGAAAAAATGAAAGTTTCAGGCAGTAGAAAATTGTTTTTTTCACGCGGTGAACGCCTGGCCTTTTACTTCCCCGAGGATTTTAAGGCTCAAACTCATGAAGATGAGTTGCATCACGGAAAGACTGCCCTGAAAATGAGTTTTCGTCTTCCCAAGGGATCATATGCCACTTTGCTAATCAAAAGCGTTCAAAGCCTGCTAAAATTGCACCAAGTAGGTGAGAGATCATGAAACAATTCCTGGCTTTCAGTTTGATGATCTCGCTTTTCATATGCGCACTGGCGGGCATGCAGCCTGGCGACTTCAAGCCTACCCCGGTTGACTCCAAGGCAATCCTGGAAAAATTGCACAAGGACTTTGACCTAGGCAAAAAGGTGCAACTCCGGTCCTCGCATTTTTCCAACTCCATCGAACTGGAACCAGAGATCCAATCCGCAAAGGATTTTTTCCAAGGGCCAGGCGCTGGATCAGCATTTTCCAAAGTGCGCGAAATTTTTTACAAAATCCCGTCCTCCCCCTTGGCTTTACCCACAGGGGTTAAAGCCATTCTGGGGGATCACCGTTTCCGCCAGTCAGGCAAATTGACCGGCTGCCTTTTTCATCCCCGCCTGCCGCAAATTCTCCTGTGGGGCGAGGACGGCGTGATTTCCACCTGGGACGCCTGGACTGGGATGCCCCTTGCCAGAATCGTTGCTCACAAGGAAACCGTGCATCAGGTCGTGGTTCACCCCAAGGAAAACTGGATAGCGTCAACAGGCGAGGATCGGGTGATCGGCTTGTGGGATTTGAACGATGGAAAAAAATTGAAATCGTTGGAACTTGGAAGTGAAGTGGTTTCGGCGATTGCTTTTAGCCACACGGGAGAATTCCTGGCCTGTGGTGGCAAAGACCGGAAACTAAAAATCCTTTCCACCCTCGAATGGAAAATCCAACACGATATTGCCGGGCATAACTTGGGAATCACCAGCGTGGCTTTCCACCCGGCCAAGGCCATTGCCGCCTCCGTTAGCGCCGACCGGATGGTCCGCCTGGTGGATGCACAGAGCGGAAATGTGCTAGGGGCATCAACCCCATTCCGCGGCACCATTTATTCAGTGCGGTTTTCCCCAGACGGGAGCTCGCTGGCACTGGCAGGGTCCGAACCAAACTCCGTGAAAATTCTGGACTCTAGTTCCCTGGTGGAAAAACAAACCATTGACGGCCACCAGGGGCCGGTTCTTTCTGTCGATTTTTCCCGGGACGGAAAGTTCTTGGTCTCCGCCGGTACTGACCAGGCCATTAAGATCTGGGACTTGCAAAATAACCGGAGTGTGCAGGCCTTCACTTCCGACCTGCAAGAAATCCGCTGTGTGGCCATTTCCCCGGATGGAAAAACGGTTGCCGCCACTGGCAGTAACTCCGCCCTTCATGCCTGGAACCTGGAAAATTCCCAGCAAAACATCTCCCTTCTCGCGGGTAAGTTTCCTCTTTGGTGCGTTGCCTGGTCGCCAGACGGGACCAAAATCGCCGCGGCGGGTTCGGATAAAATCCTCAGGATTTGGTCCACTTCCACCTGGAAGGAATTGCAACAATTAAAAGGCCACGAAGCGGCTATAACGGCCATTGCCTTTCATACTGGAGGCCAAGCCATTGCTTCAGCCGGGGCGGATAAAACCCTGAAGATCTGGCAGTTGGACAAGGAGGGCAGCGCCAAAACCTACCGGAGTCATAACGCCACCATTACTTGCCTGGCCTATTCCCCCGATGGAAAATACCTGGCCACTGGCGGAGCTGACCAATGCATTCATATTTGGGAACCGCCAGGGGAAAAGCCACTGCGCATCATCCAGGCAAAAACCATTGTTAGTTCCCTGATCTGGCCTGATACCAGCGCTGAAAATTTTTACTGGGCTGGAGGCGACCGCGCCATTCACGAGGTAAACGCCAAAACGGGCGCCGAGATTGCTTCCCATTCCGTGGCCGGGGAATTCCTGACCGCCATTTGCCAGGGATTAAATTTCGGGCATTTTTTTGCCGCCTCTTCCAATGCCCGGTTGACCATGCTGAACCAGGCCGGCACTCCACCCTCCAGAGTACTTTCAGGCCCGACTGGGATCTTGTCTGGAATCGACAGCAGCAAAAAATCCCAAAAGTTGGCAGTTGGGGGGGCTGACCAAAATATTTATTTGTGGAATCTCCGCCAGTTGGACAAGCCGCTTCAATGGCGCGCCCACGACGATTGGATTTCCTCCTTGGCTTTCAAACCGGATGGTAATTATTTGGCTTCGACCGGGATGGATGGATTTCTGAAAGTATGGAACCTGGGGCGGGATTCCAAATTTCAACCCAAACCAGGCCACGCCAGCGAAATCAAAGCCTTGGCCGCCGCTCTGACGGGAAATTTGCTAGCCTCGGCCGCCGCTGACGGCTCACTCTGTTTGTGGGATTTCACCAGCCCCAAACTCCTGGGAATTCTCAATGAAAACAGCGAACCTGTATCGGCCTTGGCCCTGGCCAAGGATGGGAAAACACTCGTGGCGGGAAATCACCTGGGGGATTTGCTGGTTTTCTCCACCTCCCCTTTTAAACAAGTCAACCGGTTTTCCAGTGGCTCGCGAGGTGATACCCTGGCTTTGCTCCATTTGCCAGAAAACAGGATTCTCTCCCTGATTTCCCCCAATATCATTGAGGTCCGGGATCTTTCCAACGGTGAAGTGGTTCAAAAGTCAACGGTTCCAGCGCTGCCTTCCACCCCTTCCTGCATCGCCTTTCACCCTTTGGGAAAATTATTTTTTATTGGCACCAAGGATGGCAAAGTCATTCCCGTGGAATTGGGGGTGGAAACACCCAACCCCAGTCAGCTTTTCCCGGTCCTGGATGACCAGATTATTGATTTGGCCATTCCCTTGGCCCGGCAAGCCGAGATTTTCGCCTTGAGCAAGGGAGGAAAAATCCGCTCTTGGAACCGGGAAAACTCCAAGGGAAAAACAATTTATGAAGCCACCTCTCCTGCCTTGGCGTTTGCAGTCGATTCCGCTGGGGGGCGCCTGGCGGTGATTTGCGCTGACTCCGTAGTCCGTTGCATTGAAACCAACACGGGGAAAATCACCAAGGAATGGGCTTTTCCCAAAGGTGGAAATCCCTCAATGCCAAACCCCGTCCTCTTGCAATGGTCCAGCGATTCTCAATCGGTTTTCCTGGGTAACCGGGATGGATCCATTTTTCAACTCGACCCCAAATAGACTGAAGGGCAACCCTTCACTATCATGGGTCAAAAGAACTTCTCTTGAGGATTCCCGCGTGCTACTTCACCGCCTGATTCACCCGGAAATCAACCGGATTCTCGGCCGCGCAGGCCATCATGCCAAAATTCTCATTGCCGACGGACATTATCCCGCCTCGACAACGCTTGGCCCCAACGCCGAACTGATCCATTTGAACCTGGCGCCCAATCTTTTAACCTGCGCCCAGGTTCTCGAAGTTATCCTATCGGCAGTGCCAATCGACGAAATCAACACCATGATGTACGAGTCCACTGACCCTTACGGCTTGACTGAAGACCCAAAGGCCTGGAATGATTTCAGGAAAATCATCCGGGGGGCGGGGTTGCAATTTGATTTGAAACCGATTCCCAAGTGGGATTTTTATAAAGTTGTCAATACACCCGATCATGTCTTGACCATTCAGACCGGTGATACCGAAAGGTTTACAAACCTGTTGTTATCAATCGGCGTGCGCCTGGATTAATCGAAGAATCCGCCATTTTGATTGTGTCCCAGACAAGATGGGAATATAATTTTGTTTCTACGGCCATGGGTATTTTAGGAGCAAGCCATGTTGAAACATCTGTTATTGTTCGTTTGTTTGTTTTCCCTTTCCTTCCCGGCATTTTCACAGGACAAGGGCGAGAAAAAGAAACAGCCAGTTCCTAAAGCAAAACCCACCGTGGCCAACCTTCACTATGGCCCGCATGAAAGACAAGTTCTGGATTTTTACCAGGCGGAGTCCAAGGAACCGACGCCGGTAGTTTTTTACATTCATGGCGGCGGCTGGCAGGGTGGTGATAAGAGCAGCGTGGGCAATGTTGCCCAATTTTTGAACAAAGGCATTTCCGTGGCCGCCATTAACTACCGTTATGTCAAACAAGGGGTTGAAATGAAAATTGAACCCCCGGTTTCTGCACCGGTCCTCGATGCCGCCAGGGCGCTGCAATTTGTCCGATCGAAAGCCAAGGAATGGAACATCGATAAGAAGCGGATTGGCGCGACAGGCGGATCAGCGGGTGGGTGTTCTTCCTTGTGGCTGGCTTTCCATGCCGATCTGGCCGATCCAAAAAGCGATGATCCGGTGGCGCGGGAATCCACCCGCCTTTATTGCGCAGCAGTCAACGGGCCACAAACCTCCCTTGACCCCAAAGAACTCCGTGAATGGATGCCCAACTATGGATATGGCGCTCATGCTTTTGGCTTGCCGAACTTTCAAAGCCTATTCGACAATCGGGAAAAAGTTTTGAAGTGGATCCAGGAATATTCCCCAATTGAAAGTGTTACCTCCGACGATCCTCCCGTTGGGCTGTACTTTGGCAAACAAGAAACTCCGCCAAAACTGGGTACGAATCAGAAGGATCCTACGCACTCTGCCATTTTGGGGATTGGACTGGCAATGAAACTAAAAAGCGCCGGGGTGGAGTATGTGCTGGTTCACCAGGATTCCCCCAATGAAAAGTATCCCAGCTCCGCTGCTTTTTTGATCGCTTATTTGAAAAGGTAATATCCAGCAAAAGGAACCCATTGCCCGCGCCTCAGGGGCTTTGTTTGGTTCCTTTTT
>SHZZ01000015.1 GCA_009692005.1 Gemmataceae bacterium
CGGCCCGGCAACTTATCTTGGTCGTTCGGCGAAGGAGGGTGTGTTTATGACTATGCAGTGGCTTGTCTGGGCGCTGGCCGCGCTACTCCTCGGCTTCGTGGTGGCCTGGGCCGCCCTCGTGCTGGCCGCGGCGCGCGCTGCTTGGCGGCGCGATCACGACCTTGGAGGCTTGCGCGGCTGGTATCCCGGCTCAGTGCTTCGGCTCCGCGGGGCTGCTGCGGTCACCGTCGGCGGCTTGGTCGCGCTCCTCGCCGGCACCTACGCCGCCGTGATTTCACTCGGGCTCCTCAAGCTGGTGCTGGAGTTGTGGTCGTAGAATAGATAAATGGTGTCTAGTTCATTTTTCCGTGTCTTCCACATTTAGAAATGTCCCCATCGCCAAAAGGGAACGCTCACGCCTGGCTCAGGCGAATCTCTTTTCCCTCGCGGGCCGATTGCAGCAAGGCATCCAGCACCCGCAAAGTTTTCACCCCTTCCATCGGCCCGGGTTCAGGAAATTTATCCTCAAGAATGCATTGGCTGAAATGGTCGTGCATGAGAGCGATCTGGTCATGGCCGGGCAGGAAGTGGATTTCCGTGCCTCCCTCGCGGTGGATCTGGTAGGAAGCGTTGGGCTCGGGCAGCCACATGCGGGGAATTTCCAAAACGCCCTGTGAACCGGTCAACTGCAAGCCCATGCGCACTGGCATGGTGAAGCCGCAATCGAAGCTGGCCATGCGTCCGTCGGCAAACCACAGCGTGCCGTTCATTTCCACATCGACACCGCGGTGAAAGCGGGCCATGGCCAGCACTTTCACCGGCTCCTGTTCGAAAGCCCAGCGGATGCCATAAACGGGATAGCAACCGACATCAAGCAAGCTGCCGCCGCCCTTTTCTGGATCGAGGCGGATATTGCTGCTTTCGAGGTTGTCCATGTGAAAAGTGAAACTGCCCTGGGCGCGCAGAAGTTCCCCAATCTGGGCCGTTTTCAAAAGGGTTTTCACCCGCGCCGAACGCGGATGGTGCGGCCACATAAAGCCATCCATCAGCTTGACACCACGGAGAAGGCAATGGCGAACGATCTCGCTGGCCTGCTTGGCCGTGGGCGCCAGCGGTTTCTCGCACAGCACATGCTTGCCATGGTCGGCGGCTTTCATGGTCCACTCGGCGTGCAAGTGATTGGGCAGCGGGTTGTAAATGGCATCAATGGCGGGGTCCTTGAGCATCTCTTCATAGGAACCATAGGCGGAAGGGATGCCGGCTTCCTTGGCTGCGGCCTTGGCCCTGTGCAAAGACCGGCTGGCGATGCCCGCCAACACGGTATGCTTCATGTTTGAAAAGGAAGGGAAAACGCGCTGGTTGATTTTCGCCACGCCCAGAATTCCCAGCCGCACTTTTTTTGTCATGAGCATTCCCCAAATTATTCGCTTGCCCTGAAAGCAAAATATCCCACACTCCCCTTTGTAGCAGTCAGGATAAAAAGAGCCCTGAGAAAAGTTCCACATGTGCCTGCTGGCCATTTATTACCGGGTCGCGGATGACGCCCCTTTAGTCCTGGGCGCCAACCGAGAGGAGGAATATTCCCGTGGGGGAACTCTTCCCGCTCGGATTGCGGGCAACCCTGGGATCGTTTGCCCAAAGGACCCCCGAAAAGGGGGAACCTGGATCGGCATCAATTCCCATGGGTTGGTGGTGGCGGTGACCAACCGCAGGTTGGCCAAAGTTCCCCAGGGCGCTCGCAGCCGTGGCCTGCTGGCCCTCGACCTGTTGCATTGCAAAAATGCCAGCGAGGCGTCGTCGTTGGCCGTCAAGGAACTGTCCAGCCACAATTATGCGGGTGGCAATTTCTTCCTGGCAGATGCTGGGCAAGCCCTGGTGGTCATGCATTCAAACTGGTTGAAAGTGCGCCCTTTACCTCCGGGCCTGCACCTGGTAACCAACGGGGAAATCAACGACGAAGCCGACCCGCGGATTGTCGAAGCCGCCAGGGGTCTGGAATGGTCTCAAGGCCATGCCGCGAAAACATGCCTGGCCCAGTTGAAGGCAACTTGCGCCATGCATCACCCCGGCCCAGGCTCCATTTGCCTGAATGGAAAAGAAAAAGGCACGGTCAGTTCCACTTTAATTCTGCTGGCCAGGGAAAAGGAAAATAATCAGTTGTGGCACGCGCAAGGCTCGCCAGGAGAGTTTCCCCATCAGGATTATTCGTCCTTACTAACCTCGCTGGAGGGAACATAAGCGCTCCTCACCGAATCCGCTTACGCGGCCCGTGGATTTTGCAAGCTGGCAAGGAGTTCCCTTTCCACGCGCCCTGCCCCCTTGGCGCGCTGGCGGCATTAGCGGAATCGGAAAAGTTCACTTGTGTTCGCAGGCATGGTCGGCCTTGGCCGCTGGCTGCCGGTGAGGAAGTTTTCCTGGTTGTGGATGGGGAGTTGCTGCCGAGGGAAATCGCCTTGAATGGCCAGTCGCTGGCATTCCAAACGGAAAGGACGAAGGTCCGAGTTTTGGTTACCCAGTTGTTGGAAGAACGCAACAAGCTGGAGTTGGTTTTTGCCATCCCTGTGACGGAGGATGGGGCATTTCCCGATGTGGCGCTGGAAATCCAGGGCCAGGCTTAAATACCAAAGGGCCAAGAAGAAGGCCGGAGTGGATTCCGCCCTAGGCCAAGGGGCCAAGCACTCTCTGGGTGCAAGCGTGAGCCGTGATTTGTTCTTCGCTGGGATCGCCGCGCTCCAGCGCGGCCAATCAATCTGCCAGGCTGGAGCCTGGCGTTCCCAGGGAGGAGGAAAAGACGGTTCCAGCATGGCGATCAAGGACCAACCCATAAACCCTTAACTGTGTGTCGCCAATTGCAAAGCAGTTAAGTTCGGTTCCCGCACCGGAGGCAATGCTGGCAGGACATGAACTTTCGAGTAAAATTACCTTATCCACATTCACAGGCGCCGAAGGAATCAGGTCAGAGAAAATGGAAATCGAAAAACTGTCGCTGCGCATCGATGAAGATCCCTTGAACCAGTTAGTCGCCGGGCGGCTTGCCGCCATCCCCAATTTAAAAGAGTTGGCCATACGGTTTGAACCGGGAGTGGCCTGGCTGAAGGGCAAGTATTTCGCCTTGCTTTACCCGGTTGGGTTTCAAGTGGCGTTCACCCCGCGATTGCTCAACCAGAAAATCGAGTTGTCCATGGACAACTTGTCGATTTCTGGCATGCCAGCCTCGCTATTCAAAAACATGCTGGTGGAATTTCTTCAGGACCAATTGGGCGGCATCCACGGTGTTACCGTCTCGGATCGAGGCATCACCATCGACCCAGGAGCGCTATTGGAAAAGGAAGGGATCCCGCTGAAGGGGGAGATCCGCTCGCTGGCCATCGAGAAAGGATTCGCGCGGCTGGAAGCGGGGCCTGCATAAAGAAATCAGCCGGGGGTCACCCGGCTGATTTCCAGTGGCAAACCACTTATTTCCCAGGAAACACGGGGTTGCCCCCTGCCGGGGATACGCTGGAAACTGGCGACAGCTTCGGCATGAAGGCGCCATACCTGCGTGAAAGCTCCAAGGCCGGGGGAAAATAAAGTTCCTGACCGGGAATAAGCACGCCGGTTTTCGGCGCGTCAACCCGGTTGCGCGGATGGTTCTCGTTCCACAACTGCAACGCCTTGGCATAATCCGCGGTGAGGTATACCTTCTGGCTCACCGAAGCGTAGGAATCGCCTGGCTGACAGAAATAAACCTGCTCGCTCCAGGTTTCCACCTTGGGCGGGGTTAACGCCGATGGGGCGGAAGCAAAATTATTTCCATTAGTAGCGGCTGGGGCGGTCACGGTGGAAGGAAGAGTCAAAACAGCCCCCGGATTGGTAGTCATGGGCAAAGGGCTGGTTGAAGCAAGGGGCGCCGCGGAAGGAATTTGATTTGGCCCCAAAGGGACGGAAGAGGCCACAGGCGGGGGCGTGATAAACCCGCCGTTGCCTGGCGCTGCCGACGGGGCAATGTAACCCCCGTTGCCTAAAGGAACCCCACCTCGCGGGCTGGCCGGGATGAATTCAGATCTGGAAGGCGGGCCCTCGAGGGCATCGAACGGAGTAAATCCATTTGAGCGGCCAACGACGGCCCCAGCAGGTGAAGTCGAGGTCAAAGGCGAAGTGGTTAACCCCGAAGCAGGTGCTGGGGGCGGTGGCGGAGTAATCACCGCGGTGGTTGGCATGGGGCTGAATGGGGCGCCAGGGTTGCTACCCGCCCCCGGCAAAGGGGAAACCAGAGAAGGGGGAAGGGTGTTGCCCGGTGTAACGCCAGGTGGAGCCGGTGGGGGCAAAACCGTTTCCACATTTCCTGGTGTCATTGGAATAGGTGGAACCCCGACGGGGGGCACAATAGGAATGGGAGGAATCCCTGAAGAGGGAGGCGGGGGGGTGGTCAAGCCGCCAATTGGAGGAACCGCGGTCGTTGGCGCAGCAGGCGCGAGTGGAATAGTTACTCCGGGCCCGGGAACATTGGTGGGTGGCGGGGGATCCACGGGAGGCAAGGGAGAATTGCCTTTATCGCTGGCTCCGCCAGGAAGAGGAGGAATACCCCCTTTATTATCTGTCGTTCCCGGAAAGGCCGGGATGGCGCTCTTGTCAGCGGCCGCGCCGGGCAAAGGCGGGATGCCGCTGGGGTCTTTGTTTTCTACCGGGGCGGGAGGCGGAGGGTTCTTTTCATCCGCGGTCGTGAGCTTGATCTCAACTGTCCCTGGCACGGGAACCAGGTTGATATTCCCTTGCTGGATCGGTGTGACCTCGGGGCTTTTGCCTTTTTCCGTGGCTTGAGCGACAGCGTTTTCTGTATTTCCGTTGGTTGGATTCAACACAAATTTCTTCACCAGAACAGCGGCCATTAGCCCCACGAACGAAGCGGCCACCACCATTCCAGCCTTGGTTTCCCGGGTCATACGCGACCCCTCCTTGAGTAAAACAGCCGGCCCTTCTGAGAAGTACCCGGCTTGGACCATGAATTATGCCTTGCAAAACTCTTCCCGGGAGACCACCTCCCAGGACTAAATTGAACTCTCGCAACAAAACCTATCGTCAAGATTCCTTCCTTCAGCGCCTGTGGAACCAGTTTCGAAAACCGACTTAGGGTTTTTCCTGCCCACCTGGGCTTGCAGGGCTGACCGGTTTCATCAAGTAATTCCGCCAGGTTTTCAAATCCCACAGTTCCAAATGATCTTCTACTCCCACCAGCGCCACCTGGGTTTCCAGGGAAGCAAAAGCGCCAAGACGGTCGGGGATCCGCAATTTCCCTTGCTGAAGAGGGACCTTTTCGATCTGCCCAAAAAATAACCTGCGGAAAGCCAGCACTTCTTGGTCGGTGGCGGACGATTTCTCCAGGCGATCATTCAGACGAATAAGGAACTCCGGGGTAGTGATCCACAAGCAAGTGTCGGACCCGGGCGAGACCAGGACCTTTTCCACTTCACCCAGTTGCGCCAGGACTTCCTTGGGAACCACCAGGTTTCGCTCGGCATCAATCAGGCAGGGAAAAGTCCCGGTGAGGGGAAGCAAAGGACTTGGGGCGGCGGATTGCTTGCCTGACAGTGGTGAAGAACCGTTGTCTTTCGTTTCTTTATTTGAATTGGGAGCCGTTTGGTTTTTGGCTGGCGTTACAGTGCCGGTTTCTTTTCCCTCGGGAAGAAGGAGAAGTTTCCCCGGCTGCTTGGATTTTTCCTTGGCCGCAGGCTCTTGCGGCTTTTCCAAACTCCCCTTGTAGTCGATGCGCAAGATTGGGCCAGTGGAAAAGTTAATGCCGATGCCGATGGTGAGAGTGTTTTTCTTCTCGTCCTCTTTGGCAGGCGATTTCTTTTTCTCCCCAGAACCCGAAAGAAGATCAATGAGTTTCAAGACCAGGTCGATGTTCAATCCAGGCGCTGGGGATTCTTTTTTCCCCGCGCCAGGCGGTGGGTTCGGTCCAAGGGGGGGATTGTCCAAGTCGATCACAGCGGGAACAGGAGCCACCTTGCCATCCAAGGGAGGCTCGGAGGTTTGTGGCAAAGGCGGCGTCACAGAAGGTATTTGAAACCCGGTCAGGGTCAACTCCCCTTCTTGAGCAAAGCCCGGGGGTTCCTTGGCATCGGTAATCAGGATGGCAACATCCCTGGGATTTTCCGGCGCAGAAATGGCGGTGACCAAATGGGGATTGTCCTCCAGTTGAGCCAGGCCCATGGGGGTGAAAACCGCCTGGGGTTTTTGCCCCGACTTCCGAAATGTCCCCTGGTGCCTGACCATCATCGTGGTCAGGCAGAAGAGGAGAAAAGCCGCAAAAACCATCCAACGGGACTTCTTCATCGTCCACCCTCCTTGGCAGAATGTCCGGGGCGCGATCCTTCAAGGGGCGGTTCCCGGGGCTACAATTTTCTGGCCGCACGCAGTTTGGCGCTTCGCGACCGCGGGTTGCTATCCTGTTCTTCCGCGGACGCCATTACCGGTTTCTTGGTCAACACCTGCCATTGCTCAATATCTTTGAAAGCCAGCTTGACCTGTCGGTCTTCCAGGGAATGGAAGCTAATCAGTACGGCGCGCCCGCCCGGCTTGAGGCACGAAGGCAGGCCATGCAACAAATCGTCGAGAGCTTCAAGTTCGCCATTGACCGCGATGCGCAGCGCCTGAAAGGTCCGCGTGGCGGGGTCAATTTTTCCGGAACGGGGGACGCAACTTCGCACCAGTTCCGCCAAATCGTTTGTCGTCCGCAGCGGCGTCTCTTTCCTTCGGGTCACAATTGTTTTGGCAATTCTGCGGCTCAACTTTTCCTCGCCATAACGGTAAAGGATGTCAGCTAATGTCCGTTCATCCAGCCGAGATAACAAATCGGCAGCGGTCGGTCCCCGGCTCTGGTCCAGGCGCATGTCCAAAGGGCCCTCGCGGGAAAAACTAAGTCCCCTTCCAGCATCTTCCATCTGGTCGGAGCAAAAACCGAAGTCCGCCAGCACGCCATCCACCCTTTCCATTTCCAGATCCTGCAAGACCTGCTTGAGGTTCTCGAAAGAACCGTTGACCAAAACAACGGGCAACTCACCAAGAGTTGGCCGGACGCTTTCCACCATGCGCGGGTCGCAATCCAGTGCAATCACCTTCCCGCCCGGGGCAACTCTTTCGGCCAGCAACCGAGTGTGCCCGCCGGCGCCCAAGGTGGCATCGACAATCACCTGCCCCGGCGCGGGGTCGAGATAGCGCAGGACCTCCTCAGGGAGGACGCTGACATGGCGGGAAATACCACCGTTCATGGTTGACACTCCGCGCCAGCCAGCCCGCCACGGCGGCCGTGGCCAAAAGCCTTGGAACGGGGGGGGATGCTAACCGGGGTTGAGGAAAAAAAATAGCCCTCCTGCGCGCTGGGTAGTGCCAGGAGGGCTTTGGAAGGGGAAGAGGGATAATCAAAAAGGTTGGGGCAAGCTGGGAGGATCGCCCCGAACCGCCTCCTTACTGCTCGTAGAGGAGGCGCCTCTTCCCGGTGATTTCAGGCGGCCTGTTTAAATCTCCTAATTTCCCGGGAAGGCTCTTTCAGCAACCGAGTCAAACCGCGGCCCATGGTTTGCCAGGTATTCTTGCCAACGCCTTTGGTCCCAGATTTCCAGGTGGTCACGCACCCCAAGAAGAACCACTTCCTTTTCCAGCAAAGCGAACTGATACAGCCGGTCGGGAATCAGGATTCTCCCCATGCCATCCAAATCGACACTTTCCGTCTGAGCGAAGTAAAGGCGTCTGAAGACCCTGGCCTCGGCATCCGTTGCCGGACTTGCATCCAAACGAGCGGCCAGGGTCTCCAAACCCTGCTGGGTGTAAACCCACAGGCATTGATCTGGCGCCGGCGTGACAAAGACCAGCTTGGGGTTGCGCATGGCCTGGCGGACTTTCCGCGGCAAAGCCAGACGCTTCTTCTCATCCAAGGTCCGGTCGTGTGTTCCCGTCAGCAGCATTGGCAAGAAACCGTATTCAGTGTCCGAAAAAATTGCTTCCTTGCCAATTTCCCATTAAGCACCACTTCGTCCCATATGCCACCACTATACCCCTTTCTTCCCACCTGGCAAGAACCTTTTTCCTCTCCAGCCATTTTTTTCCCCAGGCAATATTTGTGGCCCTTGCCAACTCTTCCCATTGACGCTCCCAAATGGGTTGCATGTCGGGATCAGAAAGCAGTTCGCCATCCCAAGGATGTGGATTCCTTCCTGCCAAAAGTGGGATCGGCCAACACTTCCCGGGTTACCCTGGGTAACACCCAATTGGTGCGAGTGGTTGTGGCAAGTGATGGAGACCCGTTCACGGGAAAAAGGCTAGCCCTTGCGCGGCAGGTAATAAACGGGAATGCCCTGATTTATATTTGGCTTTGGCGAGAGGGAATAATTCGCAGCCCATTTGCTGGCGGGGTGCCCGCGCATCGAATTGGGGTCCTGGGTTGCCTTTTCCACTTCTTTGACGAACTTGGACATCATTACCGCGGCCAGGACCATGATCAGGATCCAATTCAAGGCCCAGTTGATAAAAACCAGGATGCGAGTTTCCCAGGGATCAAGACGGAAAAAGACCATGACTCCGAATAACCAGGCAAAGAAGGAGATCATCCCGCCGAAAGTAATCAGCAACACCAGGTTGACAAAGAGACAAAGGAAAAAGGCTTTGACCAGCGCCACATGGAATTCCCCGATATCCAGTTCTCCGAATACCAGGCTGCTGAGTAACACGGCGGCGAAAAAGATCACCATGCTGATAGGCAGCATGATCATCAATTGCGTGGCGTAAAAACGGACCAGACCACTCGATTCTGGATTCATTAATATTCGGGCCAAAACGGCCACGACCACGACAATCCCCACTCCGCCGTACAGCCACCAAGCCCAGGCATATTCATTTACAGGTTCTGGTTCGGACGAGTTGCTTCTGACCCTTTTCTTTTTTCTTTTTTTGCTTTTGGGCGGCTCTTCCATACCGGATTCCATCTCCTCTTCCGGCAAAGTTTCCTTGCTGGCGCTCGATCCAAGAGCCGCCTCAGGGGGTTGTTCCGGACTGGGAATCTGCAAGGGTTTTTTGCAAAAAGGGCACTGGATTTGCTTCCCAATCAGGTTATCCGCCAGCCTCAACTTGGCCGCGCAAGACGGGCAATCAATAATCAGAGCCATGGACACACCCAGGCAAAGCAAAATTCAAAAGACTAAACAAAATTATTATCCTTTATAAAGGGAATGGGGATCAAGATAATTCGTTACGGTTCACCATGGCCACCCGCCGCCAGCGCACCGGGCTCGGGTGTTTTCTTGTAATTGCTTTCACCCCAGCCATTGTCCGACCAGTTTTTTCATCGTTGCCAGCGGCGCCGTGGGTTCCAGCGGCCCTTCATATTCCAGGGAAATCCAGCCAGGGAACTTGTTCTGCTTCAAAACCTTGTAACAGCGTTCAACATCGAAGTCCTTCGGCTTCCCTTGGGCATCAAACCCGTGAAACTTGGCGCTGCACATCCTGCGAGCGTTGCGAAACATGATCTCCAGCCCGGGCCAGCGGTTCTTGTCTTCCTTGAACAGGCCGAAGTCGGGGCAGGAGCTGATATTCTCCCCCACTGCCTTGATGATTTTCTCCACCAGGACAGGGTCGGCGGAAATGCCAAAATGGTTTTCAATGATAATCTCCACCCCTTGCTCTTTCCCTAGTTTGGCCAGCCGGCGGTACTGCTCAATGGTGATGTCAAGATTCCAGTCCGGTTTCTCGGGGGCGCCGGTGTTGACGCGCAGGGAAGGAATGGCCAACTTATTGGCCACGCGGATCAGCTCCACGAAGCGCTGGAAATCCATTTCGCGTTGTCCCGCGTCGGCGCGGGCCAGGTTGACGCCACGCATATTGTCGCTCAGGTGGATGAATTTCCATCCCTCAACGGCAGCCTTCTTCTTCAATTCTTCCAGGTAAGGCAATTCCAGGCTGGCCAGGTGAGCGCTGGACAGTTCAAAGTTTCTGATATCAAGATTCTTTGCGGCATGTCCAATGACTTTTTCAAGGGACCAATCCTCAAGTTTAAATTCAGGCTTGCCATAGCGCGTGTTGGGAAAGTAATTATGAAATGACCAAGTGGAGACGGCGAGTTTAGGCAGGAAGTTCTGCGCCCAGGCGGGCAAAGCGGCAGCAACCACGGTCGAAGCAATGAATTCCCTGCGGGTGAAGTGCGCGATCATTTTTCTTCCTTTCCCTGCTTGATGATTTGTAACAGCCTGGCTTCTTCCCTGCCTTTATAAAACGGGTCGAGAGGAAAACAACCGGAAATCAGGCCATTGCGCGGCCCGGTGGTGCAATCGCTGAAAGTTCTGCAGATGCGTTTTCTTTCGAGAGGCTTGCCCGCCAGGGTGTCGGCGGGGAGTTCAGGATAACTAAGAACCATGCGTCCCAAACCGATGGAATCAACCATGCCCTGTTGCACAGCGGCCTGCGCCACCAAGGGGAGCCATTCCTGCAAATAGGAGTAGCCGGCGCCAACATAGATCAGTTCCGGCGCCTGTTTTTTTAAAGCAGCGGTGAAGGCGATTTGCCTGGCGACTCCGGCCAGGGGATCTTCCGGGGGCTGATACCCATCGGAAGGTGGGAAGAGCGCCGGGCGTTGAATATGGGGATTGTAATAGGGGCTGCCGCACGAAACGCAGACGAGGCGGATCCCCAGGTCGCTTAGAAGGTGTAGAAAAGCAACGGGCTCCTCCAGGGAGGACCCGGTGCCGCTGCCATCGCCGCCAAAGGCGAAGGGATAAATTCCATCCTTCCACTCCATGGCCACGCCGCGGCCATCGGGTCCGGGAAGAAAAGGGATCCAATCGAAAGCGCTGAGGCGCACGCCGATTTGCATTTTGGGAACAGTGGCGCGAATGCCAGCGACGATCTGGCGCAGGAAACGAGTGCGGTTTTCAAACGAGCCGCCGAATTTTCCGTTACGGGAATGGGCGCTGAGAAACTCGTGCCCCAGGTAGCCGTGGCAGTGTTTAATATCGACAAAATCAAAGCCGGCCCGGCTGGCCAGTTGAGCGGCGCGAAGAAAATCTTCGATCAAGGTCTCAATTTCGTCATCAGTGAAAATCGCCGAGTCGCCCTCCACCGGGTACCTGCGCTCCAGCGCCGGGTGGCGGTAGAGAATCCGCGGCTCCAGGCGCTTCTTATCGTTGGGCCGGGCAAACCTGCCGGAGTGGGTCAGTTGCAACCCGATCAGGAGGTCATCGGTCCGGCCAAAACTTGCCGCGTGATATTTCACCAGCTCTTCCCGGAGTGAAGCGAAGTCGGCCAGGAATTTCTCTTGGATCACCAGTTGATTCGGATTGGCCCGTCCATCGGGGCGGACAGCAACGGCTTCGCCTCCCCAGATTAGTTTGGCTCCTGACTGGCCGAAGCGCTGCCAGCGGCGGCGGACCAAGTCATTTGGCCTGCCCTCGGGGCTTGCGTCCCAACCCTCCATGGGCAAGATGGCGAAACGGTTGCCTACTTGCCTTCCATGCACCTCAAAGGGTTGCCCCAGGGGTGCGCCAGGCCCGGTGATCAAGGCATCATCCAGGGGAATCTCGGCGTTCACCGATTGCAGGTAGGAACAAAACTCTTCCCGAGTTTTTAAGCTGGAAACCCTGCGGTAGGCGCTCACTGGGGTTTCTCCAACAGGAGTTTTAACCGGTGGGAAATGTCTTCAAATATGGGCTTGTCGGAATCGGGGCGCGCCGGGCTTTGCGGATGTGTGCGATCAGATGAGATCAACCCTTGTAGATGTAGAAACTGGGCCGCGCTGTGTTTATAAGCGGGTATTGGCGGGCGGAAGGCCAGAAAACCCAGGTATTGCAGCAGGTCATTGAGTTCAAAAAACCGCTGATCGCCTCTTTCCCAATACTTGTCGCGCAGGGCAAACGCCTCCGGCGCGAAGGTGCTCAGCCCCAACAGGTAATCACTGCCATACATGACCATGTCGATGGCCAGGTCATTGCCCGTTAGCACGAGGAAATCGGGGCGCACCCGGTCGCGCAGCAGAATCCGTTGCCATTCCTGCGCACGATCGAGAGAGGAATGCTTGGCGCCCAGGCATTGGGGGATTGCCAGCAACCCTTCATATTGTGGCAAGGAATAAATCGCGCCGAACGGAGCGAACTGTATTCCCAGTTCAAAGGCAAAAAATCGTGGCGCGTGACGGGCAATTTGGCTGTAACCATCCACCAGTTTCAAGCCTGGCAGTTGCGTGAGCCCGAAGGATTGAAAGATCACGGGCAGGCCGTTGAATTCATGAATCAGATCGCAAGCGCGGCGGTAGCCATCGAGGTTAAAGGGTTCGCCTGGATTGCTGGAAACGAAAGCGCCGGCGCAAAAGTCACCTTGGCCCAGGGTTTGTCGGGCCAGCCGCAAGGCCTGGCGGCGCTGGGCATCGTCCAGCAAGTTGCCAAAACCGGTGTCCATGTTGATGGCGGGAACTAGGCCGGCGACCTGGGTCCGCCTCACATGCTGGCAAAACCCTTCCCAATCGATTTCTCCGCCTGGAAGGAATGGGAGAAGGATGGCGGAATAGCCCTGGATTTTCCTCTTGGGCCGCAATAGTTGCAGCGGATCCAGTTTATTTGGCATGGTAAACCGCCCTTACTCGTACCCCACCGCGGCGCGGTAACAATAATCGAAGAGCAACTCCCACTCGCGGAGCTGAATTTTCTGGCACAGGCCGACGGCGGGAATTTTCCCCTCCAGGGCCTGCTCGCACAGTTGAATGAAGGCGCAGGGTTCCCAGCGGGAATTCTTGAGAAAAGCTGCCCACTCGGGAGGATCGTCGCCGGCGATTTCACGCGCGGCCTCGGCCAGTTCGTCAAAAATGGGAAAATTGCCCACGCGACGAAACCAGTAGGCGCTGTTGGAAAAATCGGGTTCGCGGCGATGCATCAATCCATGCCAGTACCTCCCCGCAGTGGAGGTGATTTCTTGGCTGATGGCGTGAGCTTCTTCGAGGAAGTCGTGGTAAAGCCAAATGCCAGCGCGGCAAGCATCCGCCATGCGCGGGTCGCGAACCGGTTTGCCGAGGAAGTCCTGGGCATCGGCCAGAGCTGCGAGCAAACCGCGGGTAGAGGGATTGGGCCGCCCTTGGTCCAACGGCGCCAGCCTTCTGGGACGCAACAACTCCTCTATTCTTTCGCCATAACGGCCCGGATCAAATCCCGACATCAATCCTTCCTCCGACTTTTTATCCCGACACTTTTGTTCTATTTGGAATTCCCAGGGAAAGGGAGGGTGAATCGGCGCGGGGTTATTTTTTCAAAAACATTTCCCGCCACGACTCCACCCGCTTGCGGTTGACTCCGAAATCGCTGAACCCCGCCCGGGAGGCCGAGCGCACCTCGATAACACTCTTTTCTCGGTCGAGGAGGAATTCCACATCGTCAATAAAGCGGAAAAGGAAACTGACGCATTCCGCGCGCAGGTAGGCGGGACGGCGGTCCACGATGCGGGTCCTGGGTAGCGAGGAAAGCAAGTGATCCAGTTTTTCCAATGCCCTTTCTGGATCTCCTTCAAAGGAAAATGGGGCGATGGCATAAACTGGCCGGGTATCTAGAGAACAAACGCAGTTGGACTTGCGGGGGCAGGGAAGGAGGCTTTTGCCTGCCTGCGGCCAATCACCGCCCTGGCGAGTTAAGAAACTCATCACCATCAAGGCCAAGGCTAACAAGGCAAAAATGCCCAGGATTCCCATTCCGGAAACGACGATTAGGGAAGAGTTCATGGCGACAAGATTCCCCGGTATAATTGGAGAAAAGGTTCTATACACAACTTACCGGATTTCTCAACCAGGCCAGAGAATTGTGGTTTTCACCGGCCGCAATTGCCCTGCGGCGGACCAGATCTGCAGCGCCTCCGTGGCCAGGTCGGCGGTCTCCGGCAAGCCGCTTTGGCGAAACCATGGCGGGTCGCCAAAGGAATGGTTTTAAGCGGCAAGGGCGCGGAATGAGATAGCACAGGCCGCGGGCCGCAGCCCTGGGTAATGCCCAGCCCAAAACCCCGTCCTGTAAGGGCGGGACGCTGGTCCATGGAAAAAACCGGTCACATGATTGTGGCAATGAATTTCGCCCTTTCAGGGCTTTTGCTTTTTGGGGGAGCCGTGTTCCCAGGGCGTTGACTGGGCTATCAAATTCCGCAGCGATGCGGCGGTGCAGGGCTCCCGGGGAGGTAAAAAAGCCGCGCCCGCGCCACTCTCGTACGACCCCAACCAGGGCACCGTCTCCCCGGACAAAGGCAAACTTACCTTTAATGCCCATGGCCATTACCCAAATCCTATTTCCCTGGACAACCAAGGAGAGACAAAAGAAAAGCCATGGACCGGCAGGCAAACGGAATTTGAATTGGAGCAGGTCCAGCCCAACACGGAAGGGAAAAAGTTTCCCAAGATACCCGGTTACGACATCCTTGGGGAGTTGGGCCGGCGCGCAGGTAGTCACTCAAGTAGGGAAAGTCGTTACCCCGGTAGTGACCACCGGCGGCCAGAACCGGGACGGAATGGCTATCGCCGAGGTGCCCAAGACCGGCATGACCATGGTGCTGGGTTTCGGCGGTTCCTCGGGAAACCAAGGCGGCTCTGGGGGTTCCAGCAGGGATGGCGGGTCCGGACCTAAACCAATCCCCGATTCCCTTTCCTCTTCCACCGGCACGGGCGCCTCTTCCTCCGCATTGGCAGCCAGCTTTAGCTCTTCCTTGCTCAACGCCATCGGCCAAGGAGAATTTTCAACCGCTTCCACATCCGCCACGGGAATGCTCCAGGATTTCTTGGCCAACTTGATCGTTGGCGCAGACACTGCCACGGTTGGAATAGATACCCTGGCCCTGGGGATGGAACTGCAAAAACTCAACGGCAACGATGAAGCCGCCATGGCGCTAGAACCGGGCACGGCGCCTAGCGACCTGGGCGCCCAAAATGCCAGGACCATGGCCAACACTGCCAGAATGGTTACTTCCACTTTCTTCCAGGCCAATACTTTTCTGGCCGCATCCGTGCAAACAACCCTGTCGGCCCAGGAGCATCTCCGGCTAGAAATGGCCAGCCTGATCGACCAGGTCATGCCCGTGGTTGTTCCCAGTGAATTCGAAATCAGCATCGATACTCTGTTGGAAAAGACCGCCAATTCTCTGAGTGAAGAGGCGAAGCAAGCGTTGGAAAAAACCGGCGCGATTCTCAAGAAGTTTGTCCTTTCTAAGCTGGAAGCCCTGCAAGAGAAAAATCCGCAGGCGAATCAACCCCAGGATCAGGCGCCTGAGGAAGGGAAAGACTCTTCGCCCCAAGATCTCGATGGGATTTTCGAAGGCGATATTTCTTTCCATCCGGAATTGCCAGGGCCAATCGACTGCATGCTGGACAGCTTTGCGGGTCTGTCCTCAGCAACTCAGGCGCCCAGACCGGAAGCCGACGAAGCGCCAATCGCCGTCACTCAGGAAAAAGAGGAATTCCTGCAAGCCGCTGCTGCAGCCACGGGCCTCCTTCTGGCGCCTTCACTCCTGGCCCCAATTCACTCAGGAAAAGACAGCCCGCGGAATAATCCCAAGAGGAAAAAGAAAAACTAATCCCTTTCCCCTGTCTCCTCTTTACCCCCGTGATAGGATATCTACCTTGCCTGCAAGGACCGGGGGTTTTTATGTCTTCCTTTTTGATCTTCCTGGCGCTTTTACCCCCTTTTCAACCAGCCCCTGCCACAGAGGTCCCCCCCACGATTCTTGTGGGCGGCGCACTGATAGAACATGAGCAAGTGGATGGATATTGGGAAACGGAAATCACCCGGCGACTCCCTGGCCAGCCGCTTCGTTTCCGCAATTTGGGCTGGAGCGGCGACACCGTGTTCGGCCACTCCCGCGCCGTGTTCGGCTCCACCAATGATGGCTACCGCAAGCTCGTCGAGCAAATTCAGAAACTGAATCCGGGTAAGACCCTTTTCGCCTACGGGATGAACGAATCGTTCGATGGCCCGCTTGGGCTTGAACCTTTTTCCAAAGGCTATGAAAAGCTGCTGCAGGACGCGCGCTTGAGTGGGAGCAGTGTTTTATTCCTGACGCCTAACCGGCAGGAAACTCTTCCCCCGCCGCTCCCCGATGCCAGCGCCCGCAATCTGCAATTGGCCCCGTATTGCCAGGCCATCCGGCAAATTGCCGCCAAAAATAATTCCCACCTCATCGATCTCTTTGAAATCACTGCGGGTTTGACAAGTTCAGCGTCTGCCCCAGCGCGACTGACAAGCAACGGGATCCATTTCAGCAACGCCGGCTATTACCTGACCTCGGCAGCCATCGCTGAGAGTTTTAACAAAGAAACACCTTGGAAACTTACCCTCGACTACCCCACGGGAAAATCGCAATCCCAGGGCAACACGGTTGCCTGGAATAAAGCATCCCCCGGGGCTTGGAAAGTGACGGACACCATGCTGCCGCGGTCCCGCCCGCCAGTGGGTTGCCCCGCGACCCCGTGGCAGCGAAGCGTGCAAATTGCTGGACTGCTCCCGGGAACTTTTTCCTTGTCGATTGACGGCGTGGAGGTTGCCCGGGGCATCCACTCCGCCTGGGCCAAAGGGATCCCCCTTGCCAAAAGCCCCGATTACGATCAGGTGGACCTTTTGCGAAAGTCCATCCGGGAAAAAAATCAGCAGTTCTTCCACCGTTGGAGACCGCAGAACGAAACTTATTTGTTTGGTTTCCGCAAACACGAGCAGGGGCAAAACGCCAAGGAAATCCCACAGTTTGATCCCCTGGTGGCATCGCTGGAAAAGGAAATTCAAAAGTTAAGCAAGACGGTGGACCGGGTCTACAAAATTTCGGAGGTTCGCTGATGAAGCTGTTTCAAAAAGTTTACTTTGGGATTTTCTTGCTCGGCTTTTTAGCCCTTGCACCAAGCCAGGCGCTGGCCCAGAAGAACGCCTCGGGTAAAGTCGATCTCGACCCCGAGAGCGAAAGGAAGTCCTTTCAGGTGGCGGAAGGGTTCGAGGTGAATCTTTTCGCCGCAGACCCTCAGCTCGCCAAGCCCATCCAAATTTGTTTCGACACAGACGGCCGGTTGTGGGCCGCCTGCAGTTCCACTTATCCTCAAGTGCTTCCGGGCCAGCCCAAAGAAGACAAGATTCTGGTCATGGAGGACACTGATGGCGATGGCAAGGCCGATAAAACCACTGTTTTCGCCGATGGCCTGCTCATTCCCACCGGCCTGGCGCCGGGCGATGGCGGCGTCTATGTCGTCGATAGCACCGACCTGGTCCACTTCAGCGACACCGATGGCGATGGCAAGGCCGATCGCAAGCGCATCATCCTTTCCGGGTTCGGCACCGAAGACACGCATCACATGGTTCACTCGCTGCGCTGGGGCATGGATGGCCTGCTCTACTTTAATCAAGCGATTTACATCCATAGCCATTTGGAAACTCCTTACGGACCGAAGCGGCTGGGCGGCGGCGGCGTATGGCAGTTCCGACCGCAATCTCTTGAACTCGACATTGTCATGCGCGGGCTGGTCAATTCCTGGGGGCATCATTTCGATGCCTGGGGGCAATCGTTTACCACCGACGGCGCGGGCGGAGAGGGTATTAACTATGTCATCCCGCGCGGCTACTATGCCACCGCGGTTGGCGCTAAAAGAATCGTCCAGGGCCTCAACCCCGGCAGCCCCAAGCACTGCGGCCTGGAAATTCTATCCGGCAGGCACCTGCCGGATTCCTGGCAGCAGAGCATGATCACCAACGACTTCCGCGGACACCGCGTTTGTCGCTTCACTCTCGAACCCGATGGCGCGGGGTATGTCTCACGCCAGCAGACGGAACTGATCAAAACCAACCACCCAGCTTTTCGACCCATTGATGTCCGCCAGGGACCCGATGGCGCCATTTACCTCGCTGACTGGTTCAACCCCATCATTCAACATGGTGAAGTTGATTTCCGCGACCCACGCCGGGACAAAACCCACGGGCGCATCTGGCGGGTCACTGCCAAAGGGAGGCCGCTGGTTCCGCGCCCGGCGCTGAAGAAAGATACCCCGATTGAATTGTTGAACCATCTCAAGGACCCGGAAATGTGGACCCGGCACATGGCCAGGCGCGAATTCGTGGAACGGGGCCCAAGCGCCATTCCCGCCTTGAACCCCTGGGCCCAAGCTTTGGATTCAAGCAACGAACCCTTGCTCCTTGAAGCCTTGTGGACTTTCCAGGCAGTCGATCAGATCAATGAAAAACTCTTGCAATCCCTGCTGCGGGCTCGGGACCCGCGCATTCGCGCCGCCGCCGTCCGCGTGACTGCCATGTGGAGAAAAAAAATCCCCGCCGCCAAGGAGGCAATTGAACCACTGGTAACCGACCCGAATCCGCAGGTGCGGCTGGAGGCCGTCCGGGCTTTGGGCCTATTTCCTTCTCCCAATTCCGCCCAGGCCGCCTTGAAAGTCCTCGACCTGCCCATGGATCGCTTCCTCGATTACAGCCTCTGGCAGACCTTGCAAGAGTTGGAAGCGGTTTGGCTCCCCGCTTTCTCCCGAGGGGAACTTTCTTTTGGAAGAACCGAGCGCCTGATTTACGCTCTGCGTTCCTCCGGTGGAGGCGAGGTCGCCAAACGATTGGGAGAATTGGTCCGCGAAGAGAAGATCCCCGATGAAACTTTGGACGGAGCCATGGCCCATCTGGCCGAAGTAGGCGGACCGGGTGAACTCGCTCTGCTTCTGTCGAAAGCCGTGGCCAACCCCGACCCCAGGCGCGCCGCCATATGGCTAGATCGCCTGGTCTATTCCATGCAGCAGCGGGGAGTCAAACCGGCGGTGAATCCCCAAATTGTCCTGGGAATTCTGTCGAAGGAGAACAGTCCGCTCACCCCGGCTGGAGCAAAGCTTGCCGGGCTGCTCAAGCTGGAAGCGGCCCGCGGGATTCTGGAGAAACTTACTCAGACCTCAATTTCTCTGGAAACCCGCCTCGGCGCCTTGCAAGGCCTTGAAGGGCTTGGAGGCAAGCCTTCGGTTGATTTTCTTGCCCGCATGGCGGTGGAAAAAAGTCAGCCGGTGGAGTTTCGTAAAGGGGCGTTGAAGCATTTGGCCGGGGTCGACCTGAACTTGGCAGCAAACCTGACCAAATCCGCTTTTCTAAACCAGCCACAAAACAGCGCTGACACGGAAGAGATTTTTGGCTATTTCCTCGGCAGAAAAGACGGAATCAACCCCCTGGTCGCATCATTAAGTCAGGGAAAAATCACAGCCGACGCTGCAAAAATCGGCATCCGCCAGGCCAAGGTTTCCGGCCGGGAAACCCCGACGCTTATCCAGGCGCTGGAAAAAGCCGGCGGCCTCGGCAAAGCACCTGCCCCACTGACTCAACCTGAATACGAGGCCCTGGTCAAGGAGGTCACGCTTCGGGGCGACCCTGCGCGCGGCCAGGCCGTCTTTCGAAGAAAGGATCTCAATTGTCTTAAGTGCCATGCCCTGTCCGGAGCGGGCGGACTGGTTGGCCCCGACCTCACCAGCCTCGGCGCCAGCGCCCAGGTGGATTACCTTGTCGACTCGCTCATCAACCCCAACAAGGCCATCAAAGAAAATTACCACTCGCTGGTGGTGACCACGGTCGATGGCAAAATTTTCACCGGGGTAAAGGTCAGGCAAAATGATAAAGAACTCGTCCTGCGCGACGCCGAGGATCGTGAGGTTGCCATTCCGGCCAAGAAAATCGAGGAGCAAAAGAACGGGAAATCGTTGATGCCGGAAGGCTTGATCGATTCTCTCACGCGGGGGGAACTTCTCGATCTGGCGCGCTTCTTATCCGAGCTGGGCAAACCAGGGCCGTACGGGCCAGGGAAAGCATCCATCGTGAGAAGGTTTGAAGCCCTCGAGCCCACCCCGCAAGCCTACACGGTTTTATCACGCATGGGGAATGACGCCATCGCCAACCCCGCCGAGCCGCTCTTGTGGTCGGCCGTTTATGCCACCGCCCAGGGTGATTTACTCCCGCAAGAACTTCCCCAGTTCACGCAAAACCGCGCCTTGGAGGGCAATCGCCTTTTCATATCCTTTGTGCGATTCGCCTTTGAGACTGGCGCCAAGGGAAAAGCCGGGTTGAAAATTCATTCTCCCCAGGGGGTCACCTTCTGGGTCGATGGCAAACCTTCCCCCATGGACAAGGAAGGTTTTGCTGTATTGGAACTTGAGCCGGGGAAGCATCTGGTCGTTTTGAGGATAGATCGTGGCGGCGCCAGCAAGGAATTGCGCCTGGAACTGGATGATATCGCATCACTGCCCGCAAAGACTCGAATCACGCAAGGGAAATAGGTCAGCGGGAGACGCTTTCCCAATCGGTGGGAGGAGAAGGCAGGAGCGGATGATGGCTGGCAGCCTGGCGAACCAGGTTTTCAGGAAACACTTTGCCCGCTTTTTCCACAATGATTTGGAAACGCCGCAGTGACTCGGTGTAAACTTCTTGGCTCATGCCACCTGATTCCGACTTCTTCCGGAGTTTCTCAATCTCCACCCATAGAGAAGCAAACACTCTCAAGGTCAGACGGTGAAAAAGCCGGGGAACTGAACAAGCTCCGGCGCGCCAGAAAGAGTCGGCATAAGCGCCAGGATTAGCAACCTCAAGCAGGTGGAATTTGTTATCGACGAAAAGAGACGGAATCACCGCGTTGCAATGCTCAACGCTTCCAGGGGCGGAGTCCTCTTCGTGCGGGCAGGTCTCGGCGACCATGGCATCCCCCTTCCTGTGGAAATGACCGTGCTCTCCTTGCACAACCCTGGCAATCCCTTGTTTAATTGTAGGCTTGAGAAAAGAGGGGCGTGCGGGGAAAAGCATTAAAAAGGGGAAAAGAGTAAAAAAAGCAGGCGCTGGCAATGAGACTAAGCATCACGCTCTAACCGGCGCCTGCTTCGGCCTTTTCCCTTATTTCTCCCCGATGGCGTACAGGGTTTCAAATCCGCGTAGATAGATGCGCCCATTGGAAATGGCCGGCGAAGCCGTCAGTTGAACAGGCAATTTGTTCTTCGACAAAACCTCGAACTTGGGCCCCGCCTTGACCACGGTCACCGTGCCGTCACGCGCCGACAGAAAAATTTTCCCATCCGCATATACGGGCGAAGCCCGGTGCCTTTGATCATGCGTCCGCTGCTGGTACAGTTCCTTCCCCGTCGCCGCTTCCAAACAGATCAGGATGCCGTTCTCCCGGCAGAGATAGACCAGGCCATCGTGAACTAATGGCGAGGGGACATCCGGGGTGTTTGCCGGCCGCCGCCATTGCTCGAAACTGTTGCCCATGGTGACCATGCCCCTGGCATCGGGTTTCAATCCCACCACCGGGCCGTTCTTGGCTGAGGGAATGACAATCAATCCGGGGACAGCCACGGGGGAAGCGACAAACCTCAGTGTCGTGTTGTATTTTTCCTTGGGGTTCAAGCCGCCCAGGCGCCAGATTTCTTCCCCGTTATTTAAAGAATGCCCGGTGGCGTAATCGTTGCCATGAACAATGAGGATGGCGTTTTTCCCGTCTGACCAAAGTGTTGGGGAGGCGTAGGAATGCTCGCACTCGTCTCGACCGTCGCTTTTGCGGTCGATTTTCCAAACCTCTTTGCCGGTTTCTTTTTCCAAACAAGCCACCTTGGCCCCGCCGGAATGGATCAAGGCCAGATAAAGGCGGTCCTCATGCAAAACCGGGGTGGAATGCATGCCGAATTGAATTTTGAATTTTCCATAGCGCTCCTGCAGATCGACGGCCCAGATTTCCTTTCCCTGAAAATCGAAACAGGCCAGTTTGCCCGCGCCGGTAAAGGCCCAGACTTTTTTGCCATCGGTGGAGCAGGAGGCCGAGGCGCCGTTCCCTTCGTCCGAGCGAACTTTGCTCCCCCCCGCGCCCATCTTCTTGCGCCAGAGTTCCTTCCCTTGCGTGCTGACGCAAAGTAAAATCTGGTCTTCCCCCGCCACACTGGTGAGGAACATGCGGTCCTCCCAGATCACCGGGGTGGAACCGCCCATGCCGGGCATCGGCAGCGACCACAAGACATGGGTTTTTTCATCCCAGGAAAAAGGCAAGTTTTTCTCTTGGGAAATGCCATCCAGACGCGGTCCGCGCCAGGCCGGCCAGTTTTCCCCGCGGGCGGCCGACAGGGCCAGAGTGAAAAAAACCATCAAGGCAACAACAGAAAATCCCCGACGCTGCATGGCAGGTTCTCCGTTTAGTTCAATCCCCGTATTAATCAGGAAGGCCCGGTCCAATGGACCAGGCCCCTTTTGGCGGGTAAATCCTTCACTGGGTTTAGGGAAACAATTTCCAATCCCGGTGAATGCGGCCCTTCTGGTCAATCAGGGCCAGCTCCGTGGAAGTATACCAGGATACCCGGTACGAGAAAACCTGATTACGCAAATGGTCGTCCGTGCTGGTGGTGATGTAGGCAATAATCACGCCATTGTTCAATTTCCAGGATCCGCTGCAGCGCTCTTCCCCTTTAAAAAGCTTGGGGAAGAATTTTTTGTAAGTCCAGGTGGAGCTGAATGACCCGTCGGCTTTCATGGTAAAAGTCTCCACGCGCTCGTCGTCTTGGTGGCCCCAGGTGCCCGCCAGCGCCTGGCGGATTTTCTCATCGGAGGAAGCTTCCGCAGGCGCCAGTCGCGGTGCAACAACCGCGGGTGCGGCCACCGGAGCCGTTTGCAATGGCTTGCCAGGATTCAACTTCCTCAGGTTCAGAAGGGTGTATTGGTTCCCAGGCGTGGAGGCAAATAGCGACGGCCTTTCCATCGACTCATGGGAGCAGAGGCAAAGTAACAGCGTGTCGCTATCCAGCAGGAAAATTCCCTTGGAGCCAAATTTCTCGGATGAAGTCAGGTCAATAGCGCGTGGGTTCTGGTCGTTGTAGAGGACAAAGGCCAGCGCGCGCTTGCGCCCGGGCACCGGCGAGTCATAGCGCATGACATTGCCTTCGATTTGGATTTGCCCCCCGCGGATAATGCCTTCGCGAACATTTTTCAAAGGAATGACTACGCCGGCATCGATCATGGTGGTTATTTCCCAGGCTCCGTTGATGACGGGGATTTCTTGCCGGGCGAAGCCGGGGAGAACCGCAACCATGGCCAGAGCTATTAAACCCAAAGAACGCAACATTTTAATTCTCCTGGTGAACCGACGGTAAGACGGGATTGTCGCCGGAATGGGAAAAAAAGGTCAAGAGGAGTGAACCGCATGAGGAGTGCTTAACTCAGTGGAAAGCAAGGCGCCTCCTCGCCTTGCCAGGCAACCAATCATAAAATCTGGGTCATTGAAGGTCTTACAAAAATTAATTCAGCCATTTCAGTTGCCTGCATCCTGTTGTTAACCAATCCGTTCGCGGCAGGTATTTTTCCAAATAAATACCAGGTGGTTGAATTAGACTTCAACCAAATTGTCTACCACGGAGACTTGACATTGTTTAATCGCCTTGGCCCCCCCGGTTTTTTGTGCCGTCCTTTGAACGGATGGAAAACCGCTCAGTTCCGGCCACCTTCACCGTAAGCAATACCGACAACTTGGGGCTCGGATCCCTTAGAGACGCCATTACCAGCGCCAATGAAAGTCCCGGTGCGGATTCCATTGTCTTCACTGCCACGGGAACAGGCATCCTGGGTTCTCCCCTGCCCAACATCACCGACCCGGTGGATATCAATGCCCTGAGCGCTAACACCGTCCCCACCTTTGGCATTAACGCAAACGGGTTTGCCGGGCTGGTCTTGGAAACCGGCGGCACAGACTCATCCATCAAGGGCCTTTCCGTTGGTGGCGCCGCCGGCGCAGGCATCACTTTGAATGGCGCCAATATTACCGTGGCCAATAATTACATCGGCCTGGCCCTGGATGGCTCGACTTCTTTGCCCAACACCGGGGATGGGGTTAAGATCACTTCCAATTCCGGGGGAAATTTGATTGGCAATGCCGATCCTTTGTCCAGCATCGACTATTTCAAATCGGATGGTGTCAGCGCGCCATCAGCGCCCTTTTGGCAAGGAGTGCGCGCATCGGACACCGCGGGCAACTTCCTCATTGCTGGCACATCGGGTTCCAATGGGGTTCTTTACGATGGCCCTATCAACGGCGTGGGGGGGACCTCGTTTTTAGTGAATCTTCCCGGGGCAAACACCACCAGCGTCTATGGGCCCGACAACCTGGCCAATGGGAAAATCCGCCTGGTGGGATCCTACCGAGCCAACAATTTGATCAATGGTTTTCTCTTCGAGGGAACCACCAGCGACTTTGCCAACGCCGCAAATTACACCACGATGAACTATCCCGGCGCAACTTACACTTTTGTCCACAGCACCATGGGTGGCTTCGCGGTGGGCAACGGCGACGGCCCCGAAGGCAACGCTCCCTTGGGCACTGGACATGCCTTCCTTTACGAAATAGCCAATAACGCCATTTCCGACATTGTTTTTCCCGGCTCTCTATCCACCACGGTTTATGGCATTTGGGACAACGGCGGAAAAAGCTACACCATTGCAGGCGGTTACAGCAACACAGGCAACCCCAATGCCGCGCTTAGCCATGGTTACATTGCCGATTACAACTCCCTGACCAATACCTATTCCAACTGGACAAGTTACGACTACCCTAACGGGGAGTTTGGGCAAAACTTCATCACTCATTTTGAAGGCATCAGCAGCGTGGAAAACGGAGTTTACACTCTTAGCGCCAATTCTTTGCAAACAGGCGACGGCAATTTGCAACAAGGGTCATGGGTATCGGTCAGACGAAACGCCAATAACACCTTTGGCGACGGCGCTTGGCTCGATTTGAACTTCAATGGTGTTCCCAGCAATTTACTTACCAGTTCCAATTCGGTCATGGGCAACGCTGTCGTGGGGATAGTGATCGATGGGGCCAACTCTTTCGGCTACCAGGCCAATTTGAACTTCAGCTTTCAACTTTCCAATGTCATTTCGAGCAATGGCGGCAACGGCATCAGCGTGGATGGGGCGATCTTTAACCAGATCTCCATGAACTTCATCGGCAGCGATTTCTCGGGGAAGCTGGACCGCGGGAATTTTCTCAATGGCATTCTTTTGACCAATGAGGCTATTGGAAACATCATTGGCGGGCAGGCCACCGCCGGGAATGATCCAACGGGAAATGTTTTCGCACGGCCTCCCATGGGAAACCTTATTTCGGGCAACGGCCAGAACGGCGTGCTGATCGAAGCTGGCGCCAATGACAACTTATTAAGCGGGAATTACATCGGCACCAATGTCACGGCCTCTTTTCCATTGCCAACAACGGCGATGGCATCGCTCTGGTCAATGCCAGTGATAACCAGATCATTGGCTGCACTTTGCAGCAGAATCCTTTCGTTTTTTACAATGTCATTAGCGGCAACGGAGGCAATGGCATTCGCGTTTCCGACTCGGATAATGTCACAATCCATGCCAATTTTCTCGGCGTGGGGGCTGATAACACCACACTAGTCCCCAATAATCTCAATGGCATCCTTGTCGAGGGAACCTCGGGTTTTACGAAAGTCGGCGGAGTTATTCCACTGGGAAATGTGGCGGCGGGAAACAAATTGAACGGCATCGAAGTTAAGGACTTCGCCTACGGCTTTGTTTCCTTCAACACTTTCGACGGGCTGTTTGCCTTTGGCGCCGCCGCACCCAATGGGCTGGACGGTATTCTCATCACTTCTACAGGTGGTGACAACCTGCTCAGAACCAATGTCTGCTCTGGCAACACAGGCAATGGCATTCACATTGGCGGCAATGCCACCGGGGTTACTGTTGATCCCAACATTGCGGGAATGAACACTTCCGGTTTCACCCCTCTGCCCAATGGGGCCAACGGCATACTCATTGATGGCGATGCCCATGGGAATATCATCGGCGGCGAGTTGCAATCGGTTATTCCGCGCAACACTTTCTCGGGCAATTTGGGCGCTGGGATTCGTTTTTCCGGCACGGCCCATGCCAACATCGTTTACAACACTAATGTTGGCTTGAGTTCCAACGGCGAAAACGCCTTTGGCAACGGCCTGGCGGGGATCCTTCTCGATTCCGGCACATTTGGCAATATCATCGGAGGCGTGGAAGTAGGGTCCAGTCCCACTACCAATGGCACCCGGGCCAACATCCTTACTGGCGCCGGGCCGGGCGGCGCGCCCCAAGTCAATGTTCTCAACGGCCTCAGCCTGGCCTTGATCGATGCCTTCTTCTCCTTTGATGATGACTTTGAAGGAGGGGTATTTGCAGGTGGGAATCTGGTGGAATAATTCGACTTTAAGGGGGCTCACGCCCCCTACACTACTGCAGAAAAGGGTCATTTCTACCCGTGGATGAGTGGATGACGCTGCTCGCCAAGTTTGCTTGGATTTGCCACCAGGGCATGGTAGACTGCACCGACCTGCCATGAAAAACATTAGCCATCCCCATGCGCATTCGTTTTCCTTCCTCAATCCGCTGGAAAGAGAAGGACTGGTGGTTTCCTCGCGCAGGAATTTCCTCAAAGCAGGGGTGGCGGGCATTGGCGGGTTGACCCTTCCCGGTCTTTTGAAAGCCAAAGAAGCCGGCCAGGCGACCGGGAACAAAGCCATCATTCTCTTGTGGATGACAGGCGGCCCCAGCCAGATCGACACCTGGGATCCCAAACCCGGTCGGCCATTGCAAAACCGCGGGCCCTTCCAAACCATCGCCACCAAGCTTCCGGGCGTGCGCATCTGCGAACATTTGCCCAAGCAAGCCTCCATGCTCGACCGCATCACCCTCATTCGCTCGATAGATCCCAAGGGCAGTAACCACGAACCAAACACGGTGTTTCAAACGGGCAACCGGTTGGCCGAGCCAAGAGTCAATCCCCTGGCCCGCCATTACCCGGCCATCGGCTCGATCCTGGCCAAGCATCATGGGGCCAACCATCCGGCCATGCCGCCCTATGTAACTTTTGCCCGCTCACGCTCTCACATCGCCTACTCAGGTTACCTGGGAAAACAATACGACCCGTTCCCGGGCGAGAAAGCCGCCCGACTTCCCATTTATTCCCTCATCGGCGAGGACAGCGGGAACTACAGCGCCGGCGAGTTGTTCCGCTTGCACAAAGACATTAACCTGGACCGCGTGCAAGAGCGCTCCACCCTGTTGCAACAAATGGATTCCCTGAGGAAAGATCTCGATATCACGGGGAATTTTGACGCCATGGACCGCTTCAACAAGCAAGCGGTGGAGATCCTCGCCGGCAGCCGGGCCCGTAACGCTTTCGATTGGGAAAGAGAGCCGCAATCAGTGCGCGACCGCTACGGTTCGCATCTCTGGTGCAGGCAAGCCTTGCTCGCCAGGCGGCTGGTGGAGGCGGGTGTCAGCTTTGTCACCATCGATCTCAGCTACCACACGGCCAGCGGCACCTGGGACAATCACGGCGACAACATCCCGCCCTACGGCGGCATCAGCAAGGGGTTGAAACCTCTGTTGCCACTTTTTGACCACCTGTTCACCACTCTAATTGAGGACTTGGAACAGCGCGGAATGATTGACGATGTGCTGGTGGTGGCCATGGGGGAATTTGGCCGCACGCCGCAGATGGGAACGCAGGGAAGCACCGATGGGCGCAACCACTGGACGGAAATCATGTCGATGGCGCTGGCCGGGGGCGGCCTGACACACGGACAGGTGATTGGGGCATCGGAGGCGGATGGCGGCACGATCAAGGAACGGCCCATCCTGCCGGGCGATCTGGCGGCTACTTTTTATCGGCACATGGGCATCCCCCTGGACACCACTTACGCCGATCCATCCGGCCGGCCGCATTTCGTCGTGGACCACGGCGGTCCTATCCGCGAGTTGTTTTAATCCGGTGTAATAAATGGTGTCAGTTCATTTTTCCGTTTCCAATTCCCTCATCCCCGGTTAGGCCGACCGCTGAAGGCTTGATCAACCACGCCAACAATCGCGACTCCGTTTTTTCCCGGCCGGCCCTTGGTTCGCCCTCTTGGACCGAACGCCTGGCGCGGCAACTGCACATCGCCTTCGGCCCACAGCCGCGTGGTCGGCCGCGGAAGGCGGAGCAGTTATAAATGAACTGACACCATTTATCGAAGGGCCTGTTCCCACATTTTCCTTGAAGTGCCGGGCCGGTTCTCCAAAATGAACCCTGGCAAAGCAAACTTGGGAAAGGCGCCATGGCGGAAAACAACGGCAAGAAGAAAGAAAAAAAATGGGCCCCGCGCATGTGGCAGGGGTGCATCCTACCCGCTTGGCTGCGCCTTGCAGTCAAAAACAAATTCCTCGTTCACCCTTCCAAGTGGTACATCGCCTTCAACATCACCGCTATCAGCGCTTTGAACCTGGCCTTACGCTATTTGCAACAGGGGATTTACGGCAGCATCCCTTCCAACACGCCAATCACCCAACCGCCAGTGTTCATCCTCGGGCACTGGCGCACCGGCACCACGCTTCTTCATGAACTGCTCATCCTCGACCCGAGGCACAATTTTCCCAACACTTATCAGTGCCTCGACCCCAGCCACTTCTTGTTAACGGAAGGGTTTTTCAAAAAGTATTGCAATTTCTTGCTACCGACGAAGCGGCCGATGGACAACATGGAAGCTGGCTGGGACAAGCCGCAGGAAGACGAGTTTGCCTTGTGCATGATGGGCCTTCCCTCCCCTTACCTGGGGGTGGCCTTTCCGAACAACCCGGCGCCGATGCCGCAGGCCTTTGAAATCAACCGGTTGGAAAAAAGGGAACAACAACGATGGAAGGAAGGGTTTCAGGAGTTTTTGGCGGAAATCACTTTCCGCGATCGGCGCCGCCTGATCCTGAAATCCCCCACCCACACTTGCAGAATTCCCACATTGCTGGAATTGTTCCCTGATGCGCGCTTTATTCACATTGTCCGCGACCCGTACACTCTCTTTCCCTCAACGGTAAACCTGTGGAAATCCCTGGGGGAAAACCACGGCCTGCAGACCCCCTCGCACCAGCAGTTGCCCGAGAAGGTTTTCAATGAATTCAACATTCTTTACAAAGCCATTGACCGCGACAAGCAACTCATCCGGGCTGACAGGTTTTTTGAAGTCCGCTACGAGGACCTGGTGAAGGAACCGATGGAAATCACCCGGCAGATTTACAGCCACTTGGGGCTGGGGGATTTTGAACCCACACGCGGGCCAGTGCAACGCTACCTCGATTCCCGCAAGGATTATCAAACCAACAAATACAAGCCCTTGGAACCTGCCCTGCTGGAAGAGATCAATCGCCGTTGGGGATGGGCCATCGACCGTTATGGCTATCCCCGGCGGAATCCCGAGGCCATGGTTCCTCAACCCCCCGCACCCAGTTCCCCTTTTCCCTTGCTTGAAGGAGTCCGCACATGAGTCATTCCGTTACTTTTAAAGGCGAAGCCAAGAACCTCCTGGGAAACCAGGTCAAGCCGGGCGACACGGCGCCGGATTTCCAATGCCTGGTGGGGCTCGATGTGGTCAATCTCGCCTCCACGCCTGCAAAACCACGCCTCTTCAGCGTCGTCCCTTCGCTCGACACCGGCGTCTGCAGCATGCAGACCAAGAAGTTCGATCAGGAACTGGCGCAAATGAAAGACAAGGTCGCCGCCTATACCGTTAGCCTCGACCTTCCGTTCGCGCAGAAGCGATATTGCTCGGCAGAAAACATCGGCCACCTGTCGACCCTTTCCGATTGCCATAACCATTCCTTCGGGAAGAACTATGGAGTGCTTTTGGAAGGGCTGCCATTGCCCTTATTGACCCGCGCCGTTTTCGTGGTGGATGGCAAAGGGGCCGTGGTTCATGCTGAATATGTAGGCGAAGTCACCAACCACCCGGATTATGAGCTGGCGCTGACCGCGTTGAAGAAGTTGCTATAAGTTGTTTTTGTATATAAGGTTAAGTAAAAAACCCTGAGGATTTAAGGGTTGGGGAAGAGGTTTCCCACAACTCAGGTTTTCACCTGGCAAGTGGGGAGGATTATTCCTTTCCTGCTAATTATTCCGGATTCCTTTTGTAAAAATTACTATTCCGCCGTCGTTCTCCTATTGCGGCGGCTTATTTCTCAATTAACTTGAATGAATGCCGGTTTATTAGGCGGAAATACCAAGGCCTTTGCGGTTTTTCCCCACCCGGGACAATCACGGCGCGACCCCTTTCATGGCGCCCGGTTTTTACGGAGATTGGTTCATGTGTAATTTTCAAGGGTTTTGCGCCGTTGCTCTTACAATGGCTCTGGCTGCCAACCCGACTCTGGCCGCAGGAAAAGCTGTCCCTCCTTGCAACCAACCCAAGGTCGCGACTTCCTATTATCAACCTGCTGCCGCTCCTAGCCCCACCCAACCAAACTGCAACACTCGCTATGTGCAAAAGTTTTACTACGAACCAGTGACCACATACGAACAAACCTCGTTTTATGAACCGGTCACTTCCTATCGGTCCAGCTATTATTACGAGCCGATTACCACTTACCACACCAGCTACTACTACGACCCCAGTTCGTGCGGTTACCAGGCCTTTAGCTCGCCAGCAACTTCCTACCAGTTGAAATCGCAGAATTTTCCTGTGACCAGCTACTCGTTAAAGACCGCGGTGAATCCGGTGACCAGCTACAAATATTCTTACTACTACGAACCACAGACCACTTGCTGCACGACGACCGTGGGCAGCCCGATTCTGGCCGGCCCCGCCCCGTGCGCCACCCCGGGCACGACAGGCACCCCAGGCACGGCCCCGGGTGTCAGCGAAAAAGCCACACCAACCCCGGCCCCAGCGGCGGCAGCCCCAGGCGTGGGGGAAGCACGGGATTCAGCAGCCAATGGCAAAGGAACCGGCCTGGGCGCCCCTGCCATTCCCAACTGGACCAACCCGGGATTCAACACCCCGGTGGCGCCAGCCAAGGCTCCCGTGGTCAAGCTTGAGAAAATCGTTTCGATTTCAGCCAATAATCTGCAAGGGCAGATTGTCCAAGCAAGCCAGATCCCCAACCCAGGCGCGCAATTGATCCTGGTTCATGAATCCATTCCAGGGAAAAAAGTGAAGGTTTCCACCGATGCCAATGGCCGATTCACCACGCATTTGGAGGAAGGGAACTGGCTGGTCTACCTGGTAGACGGCGAAGGCCGGGCTCTGTACCAAAAACAAATCAATATCAAGCCTGCGCAGGTGGAAACCATTCGCCTGGTAAGCCGTTAAAGTCTTGCCAAACTTCACAAAGCTCCCGGCTCGCCTGGGGCTTTTTTTTACAAGTTAAATTAGGCCCCCTTTGACGGTTGGCCCTATTCTTCGGTTTCCTTAAACCCTTTCGGCATTTCTTTTAAAGCCTTTCCTATCAATCACACCGCTTTTAACTGACGATAGGAAGTTCCGGATAAGCACATGGATGTGCATTCCGGGCAGGTTAACTCCCCTTAACCAAACAAGCCTGGGTCCAAGGGCAGGCGTCGAATGCCGGCAATTTTCCTTCAAGACAGTGAGGTCTTTCCTATGATTTGGTCATCCTTGTTTATGGGTGGATTGCTGGCAACCAGCCAGACCCCCGTGCTAGAAAAAGTACCCGTGGCGCCGACCAGTGTTTCCGTGGTGCAAGCCCCGGCTAAGCCAGCAGATAAACCCGCCGACGCTCCCAAGGCCGAAGCCAAGGAAGAAGAAGAAGCTCCCAAGTTCCTTCTCATGCGCATTGCGGAAGGCACTCATTTCGGCGGGTTCCTCGATGACCATGGCATTGTCGTCAAGGGCCGCATGGATGGCAGCTTCACCGCCTCCACTGCCAAATCCAGCAACTTGCCCATGGCCATGAACTACCTGCCCAACCAGTTCCAGCTTGAGCAGAACACCCTGATCATCGATAAAGCGGTTGATACTAAAGCCGCGGAATCGACTTGGGGCTTCCGCCTGGAATCGATCCTCGGCGGCACCGACTACCGCTTCTCCCTGTCCAACAACCTGGCCTTCAACCAGTTGAAACAGAATGACGGCGGGCCGAACACCTATGGCGTCGATCCCATCCAGTTCTATGTTGAGCACTACAACCCCAACTTCATGAACGGCTTGGACACCAAAGTCGGCCGTTTCTACACCATCCTCAACAGTGAAAGCCTCGACCCGACCCAGAACAAACTGGTTAGCCGATCCTTGACTTTCATGAACAACCCCTTCACCCATACCGGCGTGTTAACCGGCACCAACCTCAATGACAAATGGGTGTTCTATAACGGTGTCACTGGCGGCGCGGATGTCTTCTTTGGCCCCGCGGCCCAGGCGGCTTACCTCGGCGGGTTGCAAGGAACTCTCAATGATGGCAAGACCGTGGTTAACTTTAACACCCAGTTGACCAATCCCAACTTCAACCAGTACCTGGGAACTGTCAACAACTACGATGTGTTGGAAGCTCGGTTGGCCCACAAGATTAACGACAAGTGGGACTTCCTTTCTTGCAACATGTTCTCGTGGATTGATAACTGGGACACTAATTCCAGCTACCCCATCTTCGAGAAAGATGGCGTCACCACCCGCACCTTCCAGGGCTATGCCAACTGGTTCGGGTTCTGCAACTACCTGACCTACACCTTTAGCGAAAAGGCCTACACCACCAGCCGCGTGGAATTCTTTGTGGATTCCCAGGGCGTGCGGACCGGCTACACCGGTTTGTACACCACGCTGACCCAGGGCCTGACCTACAAGATGTGCGAGGACCAGGTTTGGGTTCGTCCGGAATTCCGTTATGACTACGCCCAAGGACGGGCGTATCAGGACGGGAGCGGCAACCCCACCCATGGCTTGTTCACCTTCGCCCTCGACTTCGTGGTTCAGTACTAAACCGCGATTCTTGGAAAAGCAACGAGGCGCCGGTCAACCCGGCGCCTCGGCGTTTTTAAGGGACAAATGCCAAAGGACTTCTACACGCCCTAACTTGTGCAAATAAGAAACGGCGGGCATCTGCCCGCCGTTTCTTATTTCATCCTGGCTTTTATTTCAGATTCTTTTCAATAAACGCCAGCACTTCCTGCGGGTGGGCATCGATTTTCACCGCGGTGTAGATCTTCCTCACCGTCCCGGTTTTGTCGATCACATAGGAATAGCGCGAGGCCATTCCCGATTTCCCCAACGCGCCGAAGGAAGCCGTCACCTTTTTATCCGGATCGGCCAGGAGAGGGATCTCCAGCTTTTCCTTGGCCACAAACTTCTGCTGGTCTTCGTACTTGTCGGTGCTAATTCCAAAAACAACGGTATCCAGTGCGGCGAATTTTTCAGCAAGACCGCTGAAACCGCACGATTCCTTGGTTCAGCCACCCGTCATGGCTTTGGGATAAAAGAACAGCACCACATTCTTCTTGCCCTTGTAGTCCGCGAGATCAACCTTGATTTCCTTGCCCTTGCTGGCGGCCGTGAGGGAAACCGCCGGCGCTGGCTTGCCTTCTTCGGCTTTATCCGCGCCCATCGCTGGTCCTCCCAACATGCTTATTCCGCCCAGCAAGAGGCCCATCATTAACCGTCTCATATTCAGGTCCTCCTACTGTTGACTTTCAACACCAAAAAGGATTGTGGGGTTTGAACCAGTGGAAAGCAAGTGGCAAAATATTTCAAGGAAGAAAACTCGCGGGCAGGCCAATGCCAACCACGCGGACCTCGCCCAGGAAGGGCCCCGCGGCCGGATTTTGAAAACCGATCTTCCCAGTCACCATGGTGGCCGTGATGGCTGCGCGGACCGTGGGATTAAACGGCTGACCACTGTCGCCATCCAAACCCGAAGGAATGTCCACGGCAAGGATCGGCAGCCCCGAGGCGTTCATTTTTTCCACCACGCGGTTGATGGGCGAACGCAACGCCCCGCTTTGCCCCGAGCCCACCAGGGCGTCCACGAGCCAGGCTGCCCCCGTGAAATAGGATTCCAGCGTGTCGATTTTCGCATCGTCCATCACGGTGACAGGTATGGTGGCATGTGAAACGGCGGCAAATTGAACTGCGGCATCGCCGGCCAGGTTCCCGGGTTTGCAAAAAAGCAGCACTTCCACCTTAATCCCCGCGCCATCCAGGTGGCGGGCAATGACAAAGCCATCGCCGCCGTTATTCCCACCGCCGCAACAGATGACGACCTTGCCTGGGATCTTCTTTTCCAGCAGGATTTCCGCCACGCCGCGGCCAGCATTTTCCATCAGGATCAGCCCGGGAATGTGCCCCTGGCTTTTCGCCAGCCAGTCGATTTGACGAGATTCCTTCACACTGAGATACCGCATGGCCCGGCCCCCTACCTGCTGATGCGCAACCCGCCGCCCTTTAATAAACTTTCCACTTCCTCCGGCCGCACCCAGGCAAAATCTCCTGGAATGGAATGCTTAATGGCGCTGGTGGCCACGCCCCAATCGAGGCCTTTTTGAATATCCCCATTCAACGAGCCGTGGATGAACCCAGCGACAAAGGAATCGCCGGCCCCCAGGCGGTCGACGATTTCCACTTCGAACTCACGGGTCTTATAAACCTGGCCCTGGTGAAAAGCCATGGCGGTCCAGGTGTTTTTCCACACCAGCGGATTTTCCCTCAGGGTAATGGCCACGACATCGAGGCGGAACTTCTCCGCCACCTTCGCCGCCACTTCTTCGTAATCCTTTCCCGTTATGCCAAAGACCTTCTCCACATCCTCCTCAGTAGTGACCAGGACATCGCAGAATTGCATCAGGTCGGCCAGGCACTTTCCCGCCTCGGCCGTGGACCAGAGTTTGTTGCGGTAGTTGAGGTCCATGCTGACGCGCACCTTGGCGTTTTTGGCGGCCTGCATGGCTTCCCTTGTGGTGGCAGCCGCGCTGGCGCTTAACGCCGGGGTGATCCCCGTCACATGGAACCACCTCGTGCCTTGAAAAACTTTTTCCCAGGGAATCATGCCGGGTTGAATGGCGGCGATGGCGGACCCTTTGCGGTCGTAAAGCACGCTGCTGGCCCGCGGCGCCGCGCCGAACTCCAGAAAGTACAATCCCAGGCGATCGTCCTTGGAATAAATCACGCCGCTGGTATCGACCCCCGCTTCTCGGCCATGATTGGCGACCAGCCGGCCGAGGGGGTTGTCGGGCAACCGGGAAATCCAGGCGGTAGACCTGCCCAAACGGGCGGTGGCCACAGCGGTGTTTAACTCCGCGCCACCCACTTGCAAATCCAGGCTGCGCGCCTGTTCCAGTCTGCGAAATCCTGGGGGAGAAAGGCGGATCATCGCCTCGCCAAAAGTCACCAGATCATGCGCCATGGGTTACTTGCCCCCTGATTTCTTGTTGCGGTAAGAGGAAACAATTGCGGCATACTGTGCCGCCAGGTCGCGAATTCGAGAGAAGTTTTTTTCCTTAACGGCCTGCGGTTCGACCAGTTGGGAGCCCACGCCCAGGCAGCAGGCGCCGGCCTCGAGGAATTTTTCCGCCGTCGCCAGGTCCACGCCCCCGGTTGGCATCAGCTTGACTTGTGGCAAAGGTCCGCGCACCGCCTTGAAAAACGCCGGGCCCAAAACCTCCGCGGGGAATACCTTGCAGACATCGGCGCCAGCTTCCCACGCCGCAAGTATCTCGGTCGGGGAAAACACCCCGGGCATTACCGCCTTGTCGTAGCGCTGGCACAGCCGGATCAGCTCCAGGTTCAAAACCGGGGACACCAGGTACTCCGCCCCGGCAAGGATTGCCGCGCGACCCGTCTCCGTGTCCAAAATCGTCCCCGCGCCAAGGATCACTTTATCCCCTAGCGCCGCCCGCACCGCGCGGATCACCTCCAGGGCATTGGGCACCGTCATGGTGATTTCTAGCGTATTCACTCCGCCCTCGGCAAGGGCTCTGGCTACTTCCACCAACTGCCCACTGTCGGGCGAGCGGACGATGGCCACGATTCCCGATTTCAGAATTTCTTTCAGGCAAGCATCACGGCTCAAGGGGCCCTTCCTTTCGGTAATAGGGGTTGCCTGGTTATTTTGAGCTTTTCAGGTGGAAGGGCAACCCGCCCGGTTAACGCTTTTCAATCAACGACTGGGTTTTGACAACGGTGAACTCAGCGGGAAAGGTGTGGAAGGCGGCAGTAATGACGCACCCAGGTCGGCCGTCCGCGGTGACAAAACCGACCGGAGAAAGGGAAAAGCGGTTGTGGGCCTGGAACTGGTGGATCAGCCCCTTGCGCTGGCCATCGTGAAGAATTTCCTCATGGACGCGGAGGAAATCGGCTGGCTCCAAGGTTTCCACATGGAAGCACATTTCGTAGTGGTAACCGCCGCCGAGGTCCACCTTGCCTGAATGCCCCTGTCTTAAACGGTAATCCAGCAGCTTCCCCTGGCCGGGAAAACCACACTCCGGCGCGGCGGCCACTTCACTCACCAGCAGCCCGCCTCTTTCCCAGGTGATCCAATGACCCGTGCTGGTGATGCGCACCGTTAAACGGTAATCATTCCCCTGCACCACTCGGCTGGCGAGGATTTGAAAGAGTTCCGGATGTAACCGCCTCCCGTAAACCTGGAAGACCAGGGCCTGGACAGGGGGACGAAGTTCCAATTGCATACTTGCTCCAACCTGCGCGTGAAACATTACTTTAAACAATGCTGGAATGCGGCTCAATGCGGACTTGTCGATCCAACTTTTTCCAGGATTTTGCGCCTTGACAGGCGAGCAGGTAACTGTTCCAGCCGAGTCGAATGATGAGCTAAAGGAATTGACTGTTCCTTCCACCCGCGCTAATTTCGACAAGCTCAGGTCCAGGGTGGGCGGCTTGAAATAATGGCCCTGATGGTGCAACTCACTCTTGGGTTTTCTTTCCTGGGAACGCCGCGCTCCAGCGCGGTTTGTTTTTCTGCCAGGCTGGTGCCTGGCGTTCCCGGGGGGAAACCGGCCCAGGACCACGGAGAGGTTCAGGCAGCCAGATGGTTGTAATTGGGTACAAATTGAGTGAAAATTATTAAAACCATTCGCAAGCAGAAAATAGGCGCTATAGTTATTATTTGCAAGTGTGCGAAAAATCGGTGATTTAGACAAAATTTGCAACGAAGAGGTGTTCGGTGGCCTTTCCCGTTTTCAGTTTCTCCAAAAACTTATTCAAAAACCTGGCCAAGGCCCCATCAACCCTAAAAAAGAGCGAACCCCGCAGGGTGCGCCCTTGCTTGATGCAGTTGGAAGACCGCCTGGTACTGGATACTGGCCTCGCGGGAAATAACTTCCCCTTGGACAATACCCAACCCTACCTGGCATTGAATTACCTGGTGGCTTTGGGCGGATTTTTCCTCTCCCGCGACAACCCTTACCCTGCAACCGCAGATATCGGTTCCTCCGTGTTTGGCGAAGTCACCCTGTTCGCCGGAAACTTTGCCCCGAGTGGTTATGCCCTGGCCCAAGGCCAAATCTTGCCAATAAGCCAAAACTTTGCTCTTTTTTCGGTCTTGGGAACCAATTTTGGTGGTAATGGAGTATTTTCCTTTGGACTTCCAGACTTGCGGGGCCAGGCTGCGGTTGGCGCGGGGGCCGGGGTTGGTTTGACCCCGGCTTTCCTGGGTGAATCGAATGGTTCTGCCACCGTGCCCTTGTTGATCAACAGCCTTCCTGCGCATGATCACCAGCTTTTGAATCCCAACACCAATCCTGCCACAGTAACGGGAACAACCGGTTCGACGGGTGCTTCCACGCCGATCAACAATTTGGTGCCTACTTTGGCCTTAAATTATCAGGTGGTGATGGATTCCACCTTCCAATATCTGGGTGAGGTTGCCCTCTTTGCCGGAAATTTTGCTGCATTCATGGCTCAGGGTCAGCTCCTGCCAATAAGTGAAAACTCGAGATTATTTGCAAAGGTTGGCACCACCTTTGGCGGGGATGGTGTCACTACCTTTGCCCTCCCCGATATGCAGGGCCGGGTGGCAGTCGGTTCAGGTTCCGGCCTGGGCTTATCCACCTATACCCTGGGCCAGAAAGGTGGCACGGAAACCGTTACTCTAAATACCAACAATTTGGCCAGCCACGCCCATCTCCAGTTGGACACCAATACGCCAACTTCTAGCGCCGGTGGATCCCAGCCCTTTAACAACCTTCAGCCCTTTAACACTCTGACCTATGCAATTAACACGAATGGGTTCTTCCCGGCCCGAGATGGCTTTGAACCAGGGGGGGCCGAGCCATTCATTGGGCAGATCAAAATGTTTGCCAGTAACAGCCTGCCAAGTGGCTGGCTGCCTTGCGATGGGAGAGTGCTGCAGATCAACCAGAATGTAGCATTGTTTTCCCTACTTGGAACCATTTATGGTGGAGATGGCCGCACCAATTTTGGCCTGCCTGATTTGCGCGGCCGGGTTCCCGTGGGTGCGGGGTTTAGCCCCAGCCAAAATACCACCTACTTTCTGGGCCAGGTTGGTGGCACAGAAGCAAACACCATGACCGTGAACACGATGGCCACCCACGCTCATACCACACCCCCCATCGTTTCGATCACCGCCCCTTCCAACACCGCTTACGAGGGTGTAAGCAGCGCCCTTGTAAACCGGAAAATGGGACGATCGACTGGGGCCAACTCGGGAAATCAATTGATCTACACCATCACTCGGGACAATCTCTTGGGTGCTGGCTCGGTTCGACTGGATCTTGACGGCACTGCCTCCCCTGCGGACTATTCTCTTGCTGTAAGTTCTGGAGCGACCTTTACCGCAGTGGATGACGATACCATTGAAGCCACCTTCCCCGCCAATGCGTTGAGTGTCACCCTGACAGCCACCGCGCTTCAGGACCGGAGTTCGGAAAGCAAGGAATCGCTGAGTGTCACCCTGGTGGCCGGTCAGGATTTCCTCCTGCATTTTTCCCAGAAGTCTTCCACGGGATTTATTCTGGATGCCGCGCCATTAGTCACCAGCGGTGGCAGTGGCGCGGGGGACATACCCGGCACAACGGTGAACCTTTACAGCAAAATGAATGGTTCCGTGGTTGGCACAGCAACCCCCTTCCCCAATTTTCAGGGCGAAGTCCGGGTGGCCCGCAGTGACACCAATGGCGACGGAATTCCCGAGATCATCGTTTCTCCCGGTTCGGGCGGGGGCCCTGTCATCCAGGAGATGGACATGGAGACCGGGGCGGTCCTTTCCAGTTTCCTGGCTTACGATTCCAGCTTTACGGGCGGAGTATTTGTTGCCCTTCAGGACATGAACCAGGATGGGAACCCGGACTTCATCACAAGCGCTGGCCCTGGCGGCGGGCCGCATATCAAGGTGTTTGATGGGGTCACCAGGGCGGAGATTGCCTCGTTTTTTGCCTTTGACCCGGCCTTCCGGGGAGGTGCATCCGTTGCGGCCTACGATGTGGACGGAGATGGGAGCGTGAAAATTGTGGTTGGCGCCGGCCCCGGGGGCGGCCCTCATGTGCGCGTCTTCAGCGGCATAGGACACACCCTGGTGAAGGAGTTTTACGCCTATGACCCCTCCTTTACGGGCGGGGTATTTGTCGCCATCGGCGATGTCGGCTTGAATGGCAGGGTGGATATTATCACCGGGGCCGGGGCGGGCGGCGGGGCCCATGTCAAAGTCTGGGACTTTCAAACCCTGTCTTTAGAGCGTAGTTTCAATGCCTTTAGCGAAGCGATTTTCCAAAACGGAATGCTGGTCGATTTAATACAGTTCAACGGCGGAGTACGGGTGGGAATCGCCGATTTCAATGGCGATGGAATCAACGATGTTATTCTCGGCGCCGGTCCTGGCGGGGGCCCTCATGTAATGGTGTTCTCCGGCGACGATTTTGAACTGCTGGGCAGCTTCTTTACAAGCGACCCTGGCTACCGGGGCGGCGTTTTTGTCAGCTAATGGGTGTGGGAAGAATACCAGGCCCCCGACCTTGATGCCGCACAACCAACGATCCGTATCAAGCTGGCCACGGGCTGCCCGCACCAGACCACGACCTCGTCGGGGGCAAATTGAGATTCAACCCTTCGCCACACCAAAGCAGGAAGCGGATTCAGAAAGTGATTACCCATGCAACGAGCAATTGTATCGCCTGGATCAGCGGCGCGAGCAAGGATGCCAAGGCAAGCGGCACAGCGAGGGTCCTTTTCCAACTAGGTCAAATCGCGGCCAGCAAGGAACAATCGTTTCCTGGGGGGTGGCCGTCGGCAGCCCGGGAACGGTTCTACCCGGCACATCCAACTATCTGGCTGGAACCAGAGGGAAATTAGTGTCTGAATCGGAGAAAATTCTTCCTGAATCGGAGCCGGGACCCTCTCCAGGAATCTTGATCCTTTTTCGCAAAACCAGAACGGATTGATCGTCCTGGTTTTCATTGGGAAAGGAAAATTCCTTGACCGCGCGGAGAAGGGAGTCGGCCAGTTTCTTTGTGCCGATGAATTTCCGCGACTGCAGCAAGGTCGAAACCCCGTTTTCCCCAAATAGTTCGTTGCGCTTGTTTTTCGACTCCAATATCCCATCTGTAAAAGCCACCAGAAAATCCCCTTCTGCCAAAGTGACAGACTGCGTGAGAAAATGCTCTTCGGGAAAAAGCCCAACCAGGGCTCCCTTATTCAAACCGGCCAGGGGCGCAAGGGCCCCATTCCCGCGAAGAATCATCGGATGGGGATGCCCGGCGTTCACATAATCCAGCCGCTTGCTCTTCAAATCCAGCACTCCGTAAAAGAGCGTGACAAACAATCCCGAGCGGTTGATCTCGCACAGGTTTTGGTTAACGCTGGAAACCAAGGCGCCGGGGTCGTAAACCACTTTTACCAGCGAGCGAAGAAAGGCCTGGCAGAAGGCCATGAAAATAGCGGCGGGCATGCCCTTGCCGGAGACATCGCCGATCACCACCCCCACTTTATATTTGCTAATGGTGTAGTAATCGAAGAAATCGCCGGAGACAACGCGAGCCGGGTTGATCCGCGCGTACAGCTCGTATTCACCATGGTTGGAAAAAGCCTTGGGAAGAATGGCATCCTGGATCTCGGCGGCGATGGCCAGCTCCCGGTTCATGAGCATGGTTCGCTGGCCATTTTCCAGCGCCATCTCCACCAGCCGCACCTGCTCGAGGGCCTTGCTCAGGGTCGCTTTCAAATCGTTAATCAAGATAGGCTTGCAGAGAAAATCAAAGGCGCCCTGGTTCATGGCCAGGCGGATTTTCCCCATGTCCTGGTAGCCAGAAATAACAATCTTCTGCAACTCGGGACGTGTTTCCCTCAGCTTGGAAAGGAAAGTGATGCCATCCATGCCGGGCATGTTCAAATCAGTGAGAACGATTTTCACATCGGGATGGCTGGAAAGGAAATCCAGACCCGCCTGGGCGGAAAGACGGAACTCAAATTGAAATTCACCCGCCTCCACTTCTTGTTCAAATTGGCAGCGAATGATTTCTGCAAAAGCAGGATCGTCGTCAAGGACTAATATCAAGGCAGGCATTTGGGCGTTCCTCTTTTTGGGAAATAATAGAAATAGCATGGCCCAAGAGGGAAACTAAATCAAGGATTAAAGGTTAAAGGGGAGAAAAAAATCTTTTAAACATTAAAGAAGCAATTTCCTTCCAGGCCTGAGGGTTCCATAACTCCTTTTGTTTCATGGCTTTGGAATGCCTTGTTGGTTAATTGCCTGAGGTTCAATTATTGGCGTTTTCCCTTTGCATCTTTCGACCCCCTTCCGGGTTAACCGTGCCGCCAGCTGAAAAATCACCGCCCTTTCCCCGGCTTATTCCCCCACCCTCATTCGAAAGCCGACTTCAGGTCATTCCTTAAGTCCTCGAAGTCCTCGATGCCGATCGACAGCCGCAACAGAAAATCATCTATCCCTCTGGCCAGGCGCTGCTCGGCGGGGATGCTGGCATGCGTCATGGTCGCCGGGTGGCAGACAAGCGATTCCACCCCGCCCAGGCTTTCCGCCAAGGTAAAGACTTCAATTCGTTGGAAAAACTTTCCCAGCGCCGCCTGACCGCCCTTCAAGCGGATGCTGATCATTCCGCCGAAGCCCGACATCTGCGCCTTGGCCAGGGCATGGCCCGGGTGACTAATCAGCCCGGGATAATAAACCCGCTCCACTTCCTTTCGCGTCTGCAACCATTCGGCCAGGTTCATGGCGTTTTGGCAATGGCGTTCCATGCGAACCGCCAAAGTCTTGATTCCGCGCAGGACCAAGAAGCAATCAAACGGCCCTGGCACGCCACCTGCGGCATTTTGATTAAAACGAATCGGCTTTAACTTTTCTGACGAGCCGATCACCGCCCCGCCTACCACATCCGAATGCCCCCCCAGGTATTTCGTGGTGGAGTGAACTACCAAATCGGCGCCCAATTCCAACGGCCGTTGCAGGCAGGGCGATGCAAAAGTGTTATCGACAACCAGCATGGCCCCATTTCCCTTGGCCACCTCGGCCAGCTTGCGAATGTCGAGGATTTGCAGCAGCGGGTTGGTTGGCGTTTCGATCCAAATCAATCGCGTGGCCGGGGTCATGGCCTTGGCGAATTCCTCCGGAGTGGGGATGTCCAGGAACCGAGGGACCAGTCCCCAGGGTTTGAAAACCTTATCGAGGATGCGAAAAGTCCCGCCGTAGAGATCGGCAGGCGCCAGGACCTCGTCGCCTGGTTTCAAAGAGGAAAGGACCGCGGCCGTGGCCGCCAGCCCGGAAGCAAACGCCAGCCCCTGCTCTCCCCCCTCAAGCGATGCCAGGCAATGCTCAAGGGCGGCGCGGGTGGGGTTGCCACTGCGCGAATATTCATATCCTTTGTGCTTGCCCGGCGATTCCTGAGCAAAGGTGGAAGAGGCAAAAATGGGGGTCATGATGGCGCCGGTGGAGCTATCGGGTTCTTGCCCGGCGTGAATGGCTCGGGTGGAGAAACCGCCTGAAATGTGCTTCATGCCGCCCTTTTTCTGAAAGTGTTAATCCATCTTACCGGCAATCTCGTCCCACAGCGCCAGGCGGGATTTTAAACAGCGGATGGCAGCGCCAAGGGCCTGGCTTTTTTTTCTGGCATCATTCTGGCACAGGCTGGCCAACAGGCGCAGAGCCTGCGGACCATGGCATTCGCCATCGACTGCCACATGCCGGTTCAAATAATACAGCAGAAGCGAGATATCCACTCCATACTCTTCCTGAGTATGTTCGAGAATTTTCATGAACATACCAGGGATGAGATCTTCGCGACCGATGGTAAAGGCTGCGGCGACTTCATGCACGCCCCCCTCCAGAGCGGTTTCCAAAGTCTGTTCGACAAAGGCCTTCACGCCCTGGGGAGCCCGGGAATTCTCCAGCGCCGTTTTCCAGAGCGAGCCTTGTTGCAGTTCGCGGAGGAAGTCAAGAAAAGCGCCAGCATCCGCGCCACACTTCGACATCGCTTGAAGATAAATTTCCAAATGACTGGCGTAACCGCCCTGGCCGTCCTCGTCGCTTTCCTCCCCCATCACGATTTCGTTAATCAACCGCCTGGCCAGGGGGTCCGCCGTGGGGATCCAGGGCAGGGTGACACAAGTCAGCCGCGTTTGCAGCGATTTTAACAACGATTGAAAATCCCAAACGCACCAGACATGGTGTTCCATGAAAACCCGGATCGCCTGCGGGTTGGTCAACCTGCGGTACAGCAAATGATCGATCAATTGCCCCCGCAGGTTTCTTAATTGCGAATCTTCAAGCCAGTCCATGGAATCACCTCAGGCAACGGAGAGGCCCGCCCACCGTTCACTCATGATTAATGAACTTCTCAACGAGGTTTCAAGGGCTGGGGCGGCCCTTGCGACCGGACATAGGCAAACAAGTCGGCAATGTCCTGGTCGGTCAGGATATCGAGAATGCCATCGGGCATGATCGACTTGGGTGAACTGGAAATCGATTCCACCTTGGATTTGGCCAGGGTGATCTTTTGGTTTTTGGCATCCACCAGGGTGAGGGAATTTTGGTTTTCCTCGACCAGCAGTCCGGTGAGAAGTCGTCCATCCTTGGTTTCCACCACCTGCGAAACATATTCAGGCCGGACATGGGCGCTGGGATCGACCACCTGAGTCACCAGGGGAATAAGCGCTTGCCGGTCGGCCGTAGTCAAGTCCGGCCCCAGTTTGGTCCCCTCGCCAAAAAGGGTATGACAGGAGGCGCAGTGCTTTTGAAAATGAACTTTGCCCATGGCGATGTCAGCCTTGTGACGGTTGATCACCAGGTTTACATAACTGATCCGGGCGAGTTTTTCCCCCGGGCTGGGGGGCGAGACCTTGCCCCAGTTTTTCGTGATCAGTGTTTGAATCTCCTCGGCCGGGTAGGAGGCCATTTGCCTGACCAGATCGATCGGGATCTTTTCCTTGGGGAATTTCTTTCCCACCTCTTTGAGCAGGAAGTGAGCGAAGGCGGGTTTCGCCGACAGGAAGGAAATGACCTTGGTCTCGATGCCCTGGGCATAGGGGCCAGCGGGAGAAAGAATCGCCTGTGCCGCCTTGGGATCGTTGGAGCTTAGCAAACCCTCCAACAGAGCTGCCTGAACCGCGCCTGAATTCTTCCCCTTGGAAAAGGCTGTGGATAAAAGCGTGTGATCCTCGGGGCTAGCTTGTTCCGCAATAAGGCGAATGGCAAAGACCCGGGCCTCGTCCGGGGATTTTTCTCCTTGGGCCAGCTCCAGCATTTTCTTTCTCGTATCGGCATCGCCCAGTCGAATGGCCAGGCGCAGAAGAAGCCGGTCGTTGGGATTTTCCTTTAGGGCTTTTTTCAGGAAAGTCTCCAGGGGGATTGGGACGGCAGCGAGGCGGCGGCCTTCCAGCGCTTTGTCGATCCCCTCAAGAACCAAATTTCGTTCAGTGCTCCCGGGGGAAAACTGCAGCAGTTTGGCGCAGGCCTCCCAATCGGTTTGGCTGCCTTCGGAAGCCCAGCGGCGGGAAATCCGCGCCAGCAGGGTGTTGCGCACCATGGCCAACTTCCAAAACTCGGGTTCGGAAAACCATTCCATGATCCGGCCCCGCGACACCAGGGCGCGATCCTCAATCGCCCACCACAGCAGCAAGGAAATGTGCGGGTCTAGAGCGAACTGGTCCTTTTTCAAGAGTTCATGAATCACAGGCAATGGGTTTTCTTGCTTCACCCGGCGAACCGAGCTGGCAATCTGCGACACAACCCGCGCATTGGTTTCCAGGGCGGCCAATTGCAGCAGCCGGTTCGTGATGGGGGATTCACCCAGGTCTAGCAACAAGCGAACACTCCACTCCCGAATCACCGGGTCCGAGTGGTCAAAAAGGGAAACCAAAAAGGCGGGATCGGTCTGCCCCATCCCCGCCAGGGCCCAAAGCGATTCCCAGGCCTTCCTCCCCTGCCCCTTGCTTGCCTCCTCCATCAATAGAGGAACCACCGCTAGGTCTTTCCTCTCCGCCAGCAGCCTGCGGGCTTCGCGGGAAAACCAGGCGTTCTCGTGATCGAGCAAAAGCAGCAAATCGCGAGAGGATTTTTGCTTCAGATCGAAGGGAGGGATTTCCTTAAAGCCCTTGGGCACGACTTTATAGATGCGGCCGTTGGTACGGTCCCAATTATCGACGGGGTCGAGGTGAGCGGCGCGTTTATCGTGCCAATCGACGACATGTACGGCGCCTTCTGGTCCTTGAAAGCAATCGACCGGGCGGAACCAGGGGTCATTGGCAATGAGGAAGTCGCCGCCAAACTTACCCGCAAAGGAAGACCCCTGCGCTTCCATGTCGTGGAAATAAACGGTGTTGGACAGGAGGTTGCCTGCGATGTATCGATTGCGAAAGGCGGGCGGGTAAAGGCCAGCCTGGTAGACGATGCCGCCGTTGGTGACATGCCCGCCTTTGAAATCCTTGAAGGGCATATGTTCGAAGTAGCCATAGGTGTGGGGGTTGTGCAAGGGGCCGTGCTTGGCAAACCCTTTGACATAATAGGCGCCCTGCACCTGGTGCAGCATGGCGAAGTTGCCATAGTTGGTGCCGGCGATGATCTGGCCGGTGCGGTCGAAATCGAGCCCCCAGGTATTGCCTCCTCCTTCCGAAAAAAGTTCGAACACTTTGGTCTTTGGATGAAAGCGCCAGATGCCTTGTTGAAACTCAAGGCCGCGAATGCGAGCCGTCACCGTGCTGCCCTGGGCGCCATACAACCAGCCGTCCGGGCCCCATTGCAGGGAATTGGCATAAGCGTGGGAGTCTTCCATGCCGAACCCGGACAGCAAAACTTCCGGGTCGGAATCGGGAACATCGTCGCCGTTTTTGTCAGGGTAAAAAAGGAGGTAAGGCGGCTGAGCGACGAACAGACCGCCATGGCCCCAGACCATTCCCGAAGCCAGGTTCAGCCCCGAGACAAATTCTTTCGACTTGCGAAAACGCCCTTTCTCATCCGGATCAAAGTGAATAGTGACCAGGTCTTTTCCTTTTGGGCCTTTGGGCGGGGGCTCGGGAAACTTGTCCCAAATCGTGCGCAGGAACTGGTCCTGCTTGACCGCCTTCAACCCCGCCGGGTTCGGGTACTGCAAATACTGCAACACCCACATCCTCCCCTTTTCATCGAAGAAGATGCTGAGCGGCTGGCGCACCTCGGGCTCGGCAGCCACCAGGCGAACTTCCATCCCCTCGGGGACTTTCATCCGGGCCATTGCTTGCTGGGGTGTCAACCCTTGAGCAGACAGGGCCAAAGGAAAAATCGATGCCAAGAAAGTTGTGAGGAGAAAGTTGCGCATGCAGAACCCTGGTTGGGAACACTCGTGAAGAACTTCACCATAACCCAAAAGGCGCGTGAGTTCAACTTTCGGCCGGCCAAAGTCCGCTGGGCCAGCAAACACCCTGGACCGGGGCGAGAATTTTCCTGACTTCTTCCAACAGGACCGGGTCCGGCGGCCCTTCCAAAGCCTTCAGGTTTTCTTGCAACTCACTGCGCTTCGACATGCCAACAAATGTGGTGGCCACCTGTTCCTGCTGCAACACCCATTTTAACGCCAGGGTGGATAGGCTCTGGCCCTGGCTGGCGCAATGAGCATTCGCCTTGCGGGCAGCCTCTTTGACGGCCTCCGGCGCGGGATGCCATTCGGGTGGCGAAGGCGTCAACAACCCCATGGCCAACGGGCTGGCGTTCATGATCCCGGCGCCGCGCTTTTGCGCCAACGGCGCCAGCCGTGTCAGCATCGTCTGGTCCAGCAAGGTGGCATGGCAATAGCTGATGCAAACATCAAGCTGGCACGATTCCAGGGCCCGCTGGAGGCAGCCCAGGGGGTAGCCGGTCATGCCGATGAACCTGCACTTGCCTTGCTGTTTCAGTTTTAACAGCGCCTCAAAGGTTTCCGTAAAGACCATGTCGAGGTTGGCTTCAAACTCGATGTCATGGGCCTGGAAGATATCGACATAACTGGTTTGCAGCCTGCGCAGAGAATCTTCCATGCTTTGAATGATGTGGAAGGCGCGGAAATTGAAATCGCTCTTGGTGATTCGACCACACTTGGTGGCGAGGAAGACTTTTTCCCGCCAGCCGCCTTGCAGAACCCTTCCGAGAACTTCTTCCCCCAGTTTAATTCCGTAGTAGGGGCTGGTGTCGATCAGGTTGAACCCGAGATCGATGGCCTGATGAACCGTGGCGGCGCACTCGCTTTCAGTAAAGGGTCCATAAACGCCGCCCAGAGGGGCGGCGCCAAACCCCAGCGCCGACACCTTTAATCCAGTGTTGCCTAGCATCCGGTAGCGCATTCCCATGCCTGAATCCTTTTTGGAACCTGGCCAATCCTTCTGAAGAGGATTGCTCCCCTTGCTCTGGGTCATTAGAATCGAAAAGAGAGTGAAAGGCCAGAGTCTTGCCGGGCAGAATGGCCAGGCAGGTCCCCGGCCATGAAAGAGCAAAATTTGTGATCCTTATTATCTTGTTTATGCCCGTTGCCGTCTACCTCATTTGGGTGGGCAGCATCAGTCGGCGAGAAGCCCCCTACCTGGTGCCGGGCGCCTGGGACAGTGTGGCCCTGCTGTTCGCCGGGTCGGGGTTGGGGTTGGTCGGCGGGCCGGTTCTTCTCACTTCCTTACACGACACCTGGCGGCGTTACTGGATGACGGGCGAAGGCCCGCTGCCCTACGCCTCGCTCGAGGGATCGCGGTGGTTCTGGATCGGCATCTGGGGATTGTACCTGGTGGGCATGGCAGGTTTTGCCGCCGCGCTGATTTACCGCCGACGGGCCTGGACTTGCATTTACAACATTGAATCCGCCACGCTCAAAGCCATCATCGACCAGGTTTTGCAACAGTCAGGCAAGCCTTACCGCCAACTGGGAAATCTTTTTCTCATTCAGATTGGGAACCCCGCCGTTGAGGAAAGCATGGAGGTCGAGACCTTTGCCTTTCTGCGGCACGGCGCCCTGCATTGGAGAAAACCGGAATCGCTGCTCCGCAGAGAAATCGAGGCTGGTGTTTTCGAGCGAGTGGAGGAAACCCGCACTCTCGATCATTGGGGGGGCATCCTCTTGATCCTGTGCGGGTCGGTATTTCTTTTCCTGGCCGTTCTTGGCCAGTTGGCCATGGCTTTTTACCTTCGGTAATGGCCTAAAGCCCGGTCAATATTGACAGAGTCAGGGTGTTGAAGCAGCCTGCTGGCCAGTTTTGGCAAGCGGTTGGTTTTGCTGTCTGTTTGCTTTTAAATTCGAAACGAGTAAAGGCCCGGCGCTGGGATTCTTATTCCGCCGCGGGTTTGAGAATACTGACAGCGTGAAAGATGGGGGTGGTTACGCCGCGCCAGACGCCGGAAGAAACCATGGGGCCAGGGACCGGCTTCTTTTCCGGCAAGGGAGGAAGTGTTGGTCCGCCTGGCGGCAATGGGGGCGGTAAATCGCCGGGAGGAGACGGGGGAGGCAAGTCGATCGGCTTCGCTGGAGAAGGGGCCGGAGCGGGCTTTGGGTCTTTTTCCAGGGCCGGGACCGGCAACGGGGTCGGAGATGGCAGCGGGGTCGGAGATGGCAGCGGAATCGGAGATGGCAGCGGAATCGGAGCAGGTGTGATCGTGGTTTCCACCGCGGGTGCCCGGCGCATCAGCGGCACCGGCACGCGGATGGTTACATCTCGTTCGGCCTCGAACAAACGGCCATCATTCAATTTGAACTGAGCCACCACGCGAAGCTGGTTTGACCCGGGCCAGATCTTCCAAGGCAACACCAGAGAGTAGCCAGACGTGAGCAAGCCATTGCGCCAGGACCGGGCTAAATCGTCCGGTAGTATTTGCCAGGTGGAGAGCGGGTTTTTCGTCCCTTCCGCAGTAATTTCAAAGGCCGTGATGACCACGGAACCGGGAATTTTCACCACATGCCCATCGGCGTCCTTGGGTTCCAGAAGCACCTGGAGAGAATCGTCGCCGGGCTGGCCATCGCTGTCGATGCCCCCGGTCTGTCGCCCGAGGGCCAGCGATTTCAGCGGGTGGATGGGGTGGTAGGGATCGAAAACGCTGCCCGGGGGAACTTCACCACGAAGCGAACGCACTTCCATTTGCAGGGCCTGGTTGATGGCCTTGGCACGGTGGATTTCCTCGCGAAGGTAGTAAATATCGCTGTCGCGGCTGCGGAGTTCGGTTTCCAGGGGACGGGCCGACTGGCAGCCGGCCAGGGCAGGCAAGGCAAGAGCAAAGAGCAGGAAAAGTCGGCCGTCCCTGACCATAAAAACGCCTCAAGGAACTTTCATTCCCGGAGCCGTTACAGGGTTCAACCTCCCTGCCTGGAACTGGGGCTCTGGGACATCCTTTCCAGGATAATATCAATGAGGCCGTATTCCTTGGCCTCCGCAGCGGTCATGTAATTGTCGCGATCGGTGTCGCGCTCAATTTTCTCCATGGGCTGCCCAGTCAGTTGATGAAGCAATTCGTTCATCTTCTTCTTGGTGCGCAGGAGGTGCTTGGTGCGGATTTCAATATCCGTCGCCGGCCCCCTAGCGCCGCCCAACACTTGGTGAATCATCACCTCAGCATGAGGAAGCGCGTGCCGCTTTCCCTTGGTGCCAGCCGCCAGCAATGTCGCGCCCATGCTGGCCGCCATGCCCACGCAGTAAGTCGCCACATCGCACGACACATACCGCATGGTGTCAAAAATCCCCATGCCCGCGGTGACCGAACCGCCGGGGGAATTGATATACAGGTGGATGTCCGCCTTGGGATCGTCAAACTGCAGGAAGAGCAACTGGGCTACAATCAGGCTCGCACTGTCGTCATCAATCTCCCCTTGCAGGAAGATAATGCGATCTTTGAGAAGCCTGCTGTAGATGTCGAAAACCTGCGGGTCGCGTCCACTGCGTTCCACCACAAAAGGTACCAGGGGCATGTCAAGTTTCCTCTGGACATCCCGGCGCCTAAACAATTATCGGCAACCGGGTTGGGTTAAAATGAGCCAAATTGGCAAGGAAGGCGGTCCGTCCGCCAGGCTATTTCTTCGCCTCCCCCGGACGGACCAAAACCTCATCCACCAGACCAAAAGCCTTGGCTTCTTCGGCGGTAAAGTAGTGATTCCGTTCGGTTTCCGCCTCGATAACTTCCAAGGGCTTGCCCGTGTGCCGGGCCAGGATCTCGTTCAACCGACGCTTTTCCTTCAAGATCTCGTTCATTTCGATCTCGACATCCGAAGCCTGCCCGCCAATTCCAGAAATCCACGGTTGATGGACCATAACCTTGCCATGGGGAAGGATGTAGCGTTTGCCCTTGGTGCCGGCGCAAAGGAGAATGGCGGCGCCGCTGGCCGCGATTCCCATGCCAAAGGTGGCCACCGGGCATTCCAGGAATTGCATGGTGTCGTAAATCGCCAAAGTGGAGGTCACCGACCCCCCCGGGGAATTGATGTAGAAGGAAATCTCCTGCTGACGGTTTTCATTCTGCAGGTAGAGCATCTGCTGAATGACCATGTTGGCGGTCACATCAGTGATGATGGGTTCGTAGACATTGCTGCCAGAGCAACCGAAGAAGATGATGCGGTTGTCGAGAAGGATGTCGCCCGTGCCATAGTTTCGCTGGCGGGTGTAATCCCGGAATCGTTGGGCCATGGGGCCCAGGCCAAAATTATGCATGGGAGACTCCTGCTTTGGATGGATTGGATTATTTGGCCGGGGCTTGGCTGCCTTCCTGCGCGGCTGGGGCGGCATCGACTTCGGCTGTTTCCGTGCGCAAGTCTTCCGCGCCTCCCAACGGTTTTTCATCGTACTCGGCGGATTCGAGAATCAAATCAAGCGCCTTGCGTTCAATCACTTCCACCGCCAAGGCTTCCAGCAGATCATCTTTTTCCAGGCGAGCGCGAACCTTGCGGGGCGATTCGTCGTTCATGCCAGCAATGCGGTCAATTTCTCTTTCCAAATCGCTGTCGTTGACTTCCAACTTTTCCACTTCGGCAATTTTCTGCAAGACAAAATGTTCCTTCAATGCCAAAGCGGTGCTTTCCAATATATCTTGCTGCATTAACCGCACCCGGGCGTTGATCTCGTTATCGGACAAGCCATTGGACTGCATATCCATCACCTTGCGCGAGAGAATGCGCTTGGCCTGACGGCGCAGCAAATCCTGGGGTAAATCCCAGGTGGTGCTGGCGGCAACCTGTTCGAGCACCTGCTTTCTCACCGCCTGCTTTTGCTGGTACTCCAGCCTTCGTTTCAGAATCACTTCACCCATTTCCTTCAACTGCTCGGCGTTTTTGCATTTATAAGCGGCAAAAATGTAACCCAAATCTTCCGGTATCTTGAACGACTTCACTTCCTGGATGGTAACCTTCGCCTGCACTGTTTTTCCCGACAGGGCTTCATTGGCCACCATGGAGGAAAGCTTGATATCGATCTGGCGGACTTCGCCAGCTTTGGCGCCCTGGATCTGTTCCAGGAAATTTTCCGCCACGCCATCGCGGAAGGCCAACTGCTTGCTCACGCGCACTTCTAGGCCCTTGAACTCACCCACTTTTGTCTCGCCGTCTTGAATGAGCGCCTCAAGTTTGACCTGATCGCCCTCGGCCACCACGGGCGGATTTTTCTCCACCTTTTCGGCAAAGATTTCCAGCATGCTCTTGTATTGGCCGTCGATTTCCTCGGGAGTAAAGGTGTGGACATAACGGGTCAGTTTCAGCCCCTTGTACAAGGGCAAGTCAAACTGCGGGCGCACTTCCACATCGAACTCGTACACCAACGGGCCATCCTTGGGAATTACCACGGCCTGGGGGTCGAGTTCCGGCGGGCTTAGCGGGGCGATGTCGTGATCCTCGGCAAGTTGTTCCAGGCTGGCCATCAGCACTTCCGTCTTCACCTGGTCGCCAACTTCCTTTTGAAATCGCCTCTCGACCACCTTGCGCGGAGCCTTCCCGGGGCGGAAACCACGCACCGCGGTATCGCCCATCATCGTTTTGAAATGGTCGTTCATGCGGTCGTCGATGTCTTCGCGGCTGACCGAAACCTTAATATGCTTCTTGCACGGCCCGATATCCTTGATCTCGACCTCTTGGCGAAGTTTTTTCACTTCGGCTTCCTTGCCAGGTTCATGGGCGCATTGGCCATGATCATGGTCGCACTTGGAATGATCTGCCTTGGGGATTTCCTCAACCACTGGAGAAACATTTGTCTCTGACATAATCTTTTTCCCGTAAAAACTGTGGCCTATTTGATTGACTGGCCCGACCCTGGCGTTCAACGCACCTTCAGGGTCAAAAGGCAAAGTCATTTTTCGCCAATAACACAAGCCGAAAGAACGGGAAAAAAGGGCTGCGCCCTATTTCCTGACCCCCTCGGCCTACAGAGCGGGTGATGGGGCTCGAACCCACGACAGCCACGTTGGCAACGTGGCGCTCTACCACTGAGCTACACCCGCATGCGGCCCACGCCACGGCAGCAGTCCTTTTTTATATGCCGACCGCACTCTGTTTCAACCCATTTTACACCTGGCCAAGAAGCGGTCCAATGATGGGTTTGACCACTTTTTCGTAGAATTCTTTGACCGAAGGGGAGGAAATCAACCCTTCCACACCAACCCGGTCCCCTTCAAGGGTCACCGCCATGCCACAGAAAGTGACCTTGGCGCCTTGCAGGTTAGGCAACATATTGGGAGGAATGGGCAGAGCGTTGCCCATTTCCTTGACCGCGTCCACCACCAGCCGAACAAAGGCCAAGGGGTCGGCCAGAATGATAAAGGCCGCCTCCTTGGGCAGATCTTTGCGCGCGCTTTGGAAATTGGCGTTGCCGCCAATCGCCTGAGCGGGCTTGGCCCAATTGTCCAGGATTTTGCTCGCCTCGGCCCAATCCTTGCCATAAACCGCGATAATCTTTTTCTCCCCCTCGCCTATCCACACATTCATTTTTTCGCCCATGAGTTTTTTCATCATGGCGGTCTGCAATTGCCCCACTTCCATGGGAATCCCCGGTTGATTCACCTGGGCCAACATCTTTTCAATATCCCATTCCAACTGCACTTGGTCGAAGCTAACCCCCTGGTGCTTTTCCGCTGCGGCCTTGACCATCGGCGCCTTTTTCAAGGCCACGCCCTGGAACTGTTTCATCTTTCCCATCCCCGAGAAAACCTTCACATAGGCTGCCCGGGTCAACTTGGGGTCGTCGCTTTCCACCACCTGGATTCCCTCTGGGGGCAACGACATGGCATCGTAGCGGACGCCGACCTGGCTATTCAGGAATGCCTCAACGACCTTGGCAATTTCCTTTCCTTCCTCATCTGCCGTGGTCCCGAAGGAAAGGGCAATAACCTTTTTCAACAGGGGGATATCGGTTTGCATGGCGGAATAAAAACCGTGGCCGGATGGAAGGCTTCCCAAGCCGGCAAACCCGCTCGCCTTGCTCCCTTGAAGAAGCCCGCTAGTTACCGACCCCGCGCGCAACTCCAACTGTGCGTGTCCCACGATCCCGCTTGGCCGAAACTCCATCCCCGCGATAAATCCCTTGCTGTCCTGCAGAGCTTGAAAAGCGCCGGCCACTACGCCCCGGATCATAACCATGGAGCTTTGCTGCTCCTTGGGTAAAAGGAATTCCATCGCCTGAACCGCCTGATCGATATCCTTCTTCCCTTGTTCGATCATGTTGGCGTAATCTTTGTTGAGCGTGTCGAGGTTGAGAAATAATCCCAGGTCGGAGGCATGCAGACGGGCCAATTGCCCCTTGCTGATTTTCCCCGAGATACCCAGCGGCTTTTTGGCCAACCGCGAGGCGATTTCTTTACTTGGCGTGAAGAGCACCTGCTCCTTGCGGCTGACCATGTAGATATGTTCGTTGGCGCCGGGTGAAAACATTTCCACCCCGGGCTCGACCGCTTTTAGCGTTTTCCTTTCCTCTTCTTTCAACACTTCGTCGCGAAACCGTTCATAGCTGGCTACCCGCACCGCCACCATGATCTTGTCCTTGTCGGGATTGAACCCGCCCGCGTTCGGTTGGGGAAATTCCAGATAGGCCATGTAATGGGGGCCATCCTTGGCAATGCAACCAAGCTTTCTTCCTTCCAAAAGGGTGCCCAGTTCCCCTTCCATCTGTTTGGAAGCCATGGGGGCCAAATCGGGGAGGGCGTTTTTCAGAAATTCGTTGAACCGGCTGGTTGCGCCTTCAACGCCTTTTAACTGGATGACCAGAGCGGCATTGGCGGGAATGGCATCAAGGAAGGGGTAATCGCCCGTCTCGGGCAGGGGCGCCGCCGGTAAAAAGGCAAGGCCCAAAAGGGCAACGACAGTGCATGCCGACAGGATTTTCTTCATGATTCTTTTTCCTACTTGAAGGTGAATGATCCTGAGAGAAAAGGTAAAAAATATTCTATCCGGAACCAAGGCCCGGGGATAGGAGGAATACCATTTCCTGAAGGCGAAAGTTGCGGCTTCAATCCAACCCCTTCACCATTGCAGCAATTTGCCTGGCGATGATTTCTTCAACTTGGCCGGACCAGCGCAGCGCCGGTCGGCCGTACTCGAAAAGGTTTGATCCGCCTTCATAACCGCCCTCGGCCCAGACCCGCCTCGAGGGAATGTAGGCAATCATGTCATCGGTGTAACCCAGGACCCAGGTTCCTTTGCCAAAGGCAGCCTTGAAGCGCAGGGCGTAATCGACCACCGTCTCGGCGCCCATGCCAATCATGCGCGTGTCCTGGCCAAGCTTCCACACATGCAGGGGGTAAGGATAAGCGGGTTGAAACTTCGCCCCGGTTTCCAATTGGTCCAGCAGGCGCTTGGCCCAACGCTGCTTGATGGCGTTCGGTTCCTTCAACTGACCTTGAAGATCCGCCTCCGTCATGACCTTTTCATAAGGCAAGGGCACAATTGCAAAGGAGAGTTTCAATCCAGGCTGAATGGATTTGAATGGCCCGGCCATGGCGCCAAACACCCCTTCCGCCAGCAGGCGGCCATATTTCTCGCACAGTTCGACCTGCCGACGCGGGAGGGGATTCTGATCCCCGCCGCAAGTGTTGACGAACATCGCACAGGCCCCGGGATACTTCTTCTCGATGGCAATCTGGGCGTAACCCGGGTAATCACCACACCATTTCGTGAAACTTAAAGTAGTGGGATGGCAGGCATAACCGAACAGTATTGCCGCGATGGAGCCATCAGGTCGAGTGACCTTTAAAACCGGCACGGTGTGATCGACCGGGCCTTTCAACGGTTCGCCTCGGGCGAGAATGGCAGGCACTTCGGCTTCCTTATTGTTGCGGCGGTTCACGGCGAAGGCAGCCCTGCCCTCGCTTTGTTCCAGCTTGGCTGGCTTCAAATCCGCCAGGGCGCCCCCGATGAGTTCCACCATTTTCTCCACCATCAGGCTGGTGTACTCCTCCACCAATTTGACCTGTTCGGCTTCCACGGGGTAATAATCGACCAGGTCGTCGCCCAGCCTGGGGCCGCAATGATTGTGCGAAAAGGTGATCATGATCTGCGAGCGCTTCAGGTTGAATTGCTTTTCGGCTTTGGCAAAAACCCGGTCGCTCATGCTTTTGGGCACGCCTTGAAAATCGCTGGTGATAAGAATGGCCGTGGTTCCATCAGGCGCCTTGAGCGCCAGGGCTTTCATCCACAAGTCGTGCAGAATGGCCTCGGGGGCGCGCTTGGAGCCATACCCGGCCAACCAGACCTGAGTTTTAGGGGTGATGATCTCCCGTGCCAGTCCCGCCTGCCAGGAAATATCTGCGGCATGGGCCATGCCAACAAAAACAAACAGCAGAAGGGTAATCCCGACTTTAACTTTCATGGTTAGTTCCTCTCGCTGGCGGTCAGGAAAAAGCGTCAAGGCTTGGGGACCGGTTCACGAATGGGCGGCGGAAGGGGATTCGTCGGCAGCTTCCATGCGGATTTTGCCCCAGGTCATGGGGCGAGCCAACGGCTCGATGTGCAGCATGACTTCGCCATTCTGAAACACGCGCACCGCGCCGGATGATTGGCTGACGGTGACGGCAATGGCCTTGGTGGCCTTGCTGACTGCCGCCGCCGCCGCATGACGCGTGCCCAAACCCATGCTCAAGGTGAAGCCGGTGTAGGGGGCTTCAATGCGCCTACAGGCCGCCTCCGCCACGCCGTCACGCCGGATCAGGATCGCGCCTTCCATGCGAGCTATGTCCTTGATCTGTTCCCGCACATTAGGATCGCGGACATCCCGCTCGGCGTCGCTGTATCCGCGAAAAGGATTGAAATTCATCGGCTGGGACAACGACAACACCTTGCGCGTGTCGCCGACGACAAACATGGTCCCCACGGGGTGGCCTTCGCGCCCTTCGCGGCCGATTTCCGTCGCCAGGTCAACCACGGCCCGCAAAGTTTCCAAGGGCACCTGCGTGTCGAGGCGGCGCAAATCCTTGGCGCTCAGCCTTTCCAGGTGCTCCCCCAGGTGAATCAGGCTGAGGGTGTCGATAATGTCGGCGCCCTCCTCGCCCACCTGGATGCCGTTGTACAACGCCACCACCTCGGCCCCTTGCGTGAGCTTTTCCGCCCGAATCGCCTCCAGTAGCGCCAGGCTCATGCGCTCCTGAATTGGGGTCGGGCCGGACTCGATCTCTATCAGCGTCAGGTCAGGGTGCGCTTTGATGCGGACAAAGTCGTCTTCCTTCCGGGCGGCGACGAGGATGCGCGTGCCCCCGAGAACATTGAGAATGGCATCCCAATCCAAAGGGCCATCGGCCATAATAAGAACAGCGTCGGCGGGAAGCTGCTTTACCAGCTCCTTCGCCGCCAACAAGAGTTTCAATGTTTCCGCTGCCAATCCCATGGGTAGACATTGTCCCCGGAATTAGAATTGCATCCTTGGTAGAATCTTAGGTCAGCGGCAATGGTGGAACAAGCGGAGGATGGCAACTTTTCAGCATTTCACTGGATTTATTTTCCCTGGCATCATTCCCCAGACGGCCGGCAAGCAAGGTCAACTAGGAAGGTGGCAACATGATGAATTCCATTCTCGAGGCGGTGGGTCAAACACCGCTGGTGCGCTTGCAACGGCTGACCGAGGGATTAAAAGCGGCTGTGTATGTCAAGCTGGAGTCGATGAATCCCGGTGGCAGCGTGAAAGACCGGGTGGGCATGGCCATGGTCTCCGATGCCGAGAGCCGCAGCCTGCTTCGGCCCGGAGGAACCATCATCGAGGCCACGGCGGGGAACACGGGAGTGGGGCTGGCCATGGTCGCCGCCGTCAGGGGCTACCGCTGCATTTTTGTCCTCCCGGACAAAATGTCTCCCGAGAAGGTCGCCCTGCTCAAGGCTTACGGCGCGGAGGTGGTCATCACCAAGACCAATGTCCCGCCCGATTCCCCAGACAGCTACAACGGCGTGGCCGACCGACTGGCCCGCGAGATTCCTGGCGCTTGGCGGCCGAACCAGTTCGGCAACCTGGCCAACCCGGAGATTCACTACCATTCGACCGGCAAGGAGATCTGGGAACAGACCCAGGGCAAGATTACGGTCTTTGTCGCCGGAGTCGGCACCGGGGGAACCCTGTCGGGCGTGGGAAAGTACCTTAAGGAAAAGAACCCAGCGGTGCGGATCATCGGCGCGGACCCCGAGGGCAGCGTTCTCTCCGGTGGGACCCCCAAGTCCTGGAAGGTGGAGGGGATCGGCGAGGATTTCGTGCCCAAGACTTTCAACGGGCAGATGGTGGATGAATGGGTGCGCGTTTCCGATGCGGAATCGTTTCACCTGGCCAGGGAACTGGCGCGCAAGGAAGGGATTCTCGCCGGGGGATCCAGCGGCACAATTCTTGCCGCCGCGCTGCGCTATGCCCGCAGACTTGGGCCTGCCGACTTTGTCGTTTCCCTGGTTTGCGACACCGGCAGGAACTACCTCAGCAAGTATTTCGACGACCAGTGGCTGGAAGAAAACCATCTGCAACTGGAATCCCGCTCGATTCAGTGCCTGGGCGAGTTATTGAAAGCCCGTGGATCGAGGATTCTCGTCACCATTTCCCCTTCGTCCACTGCGGCCCAAGCCATCCAGTCGATGGAAGGCGCGGGCATTTCGCAGTTGCCCGTGATGGACAAGGGCCAGCCCGTGGGGAGCATTCACGAGGTGACCCTGGCGCGGATTTTGCACGACCGCGGCGAACCAGCCAAGGTCTTGGTGGGGGATGTCATGGCCGGCACCCTGCCTCAGTTGGATACCTCAATCTCATTGGATGAGGTATACCGCTTGCTGCTTTCGGGCAACTCCGGCGTGCTGGCTTCCGAGGGGGGAAAGATTGTCGATATCGTCACGCGCATCGACCTGATCCACTTCTGGAATCGGGAAAAGAAAGAAGGGAAGTAGCGAAGTCTGTCGCCCTTGGGAACCCCGACAGTCCTCGACCCTTATTCCTTGAAGCGGTAGCCGACCCCGCGCACCGTCTCAATCAAGTCCATGTCGCCGAGTTTCTTCCTCAAGGTTTTCACATGCACATCAATAGTGCGCTCAAGGACAATGGCGCCCTCGCCAATGGCGTTTTCCATGAGGTCGAGGCGGGAGAAGGCCCGGCCCGGCTTGGTGACCAGGCATTCCAACAGGCGAAATTCCGTTGGCGTTAGAATCATTTCATTGCCCGAAACAAAAGCCTTGTGCCTGACCAGATCCAACCGCACAGGCCCATGATGGACCACTTCCGCTGCCGTGTCCGCTGGCAAGTCCGACCGGCGATGCAGAGCCTTGATCCGCTGCAAAAGCACCTTGAAGCTGAAAGGCTTGGTGACATAGTCATCGGCGCCAAGCGAGAATCCGACCACCTGATCGATCTCCTCGGAGCGGGCGGACAAGATGATGACAGGGACGGCCCGGGTTTTTTCCGTGGCCCGCAGTTCGCGCAGGATCTCCTGCCCATTGATCCCCGGCAGCATGATGTCGAGCAAAATAATGTCCGGGATGGTGTGCAAGGCCAGCAGCAGGCCGTTCTCGCCATTGGCCGCCGAGCTCACCTCGTACCCTTCACGGCGCAAATTGTAGGTCAGGGCGTCGACCAGCGCCGGTTCATCCTCGATGATCAACACGCGCACGCCGTTGGGCGGCGCCGATACACGGCCCTTGTCGGTTTTTTTCTCCGGTGTTACTGGCTCAGCCATTATTTCCTCCCAAAATCTTCCACCCGATGGCGGACGATTTCTCCCTCCACAAGGTAAATCACATCCTCGGCAATGTTCGTGGCATGATCGGCAATGCGCTCGATGTGGCGAATGGCGGAAAAGACCGACAACCCATGCTCAATGTTCGCGGGCGAATCGTTCATGACCTTGACCAATTCCTGAATCAACTCGCGATTGTAGCGATCGACTTCGTCGTCCATGCGCACCACTCGCATGGCCAGCTTGACATCGAGGGAGACGAAACTATCGAGGCTTTGGCGAACCATGGTCGAGGCCAGGTCGGCCATGCGCTGGACCCCTTCGGGAACGGGGAAGAAGGGAGGGCGGCAAAGAGACATGGCGCGCTCGGCGATTTCCTCGGCCAGATCGCCCATCCGTTCCAGATCGGTGCAGATCATCAGGACAGAGGTAATGCGCCGCAGGTCAATCGCCACCGGCTGGTGCAACGCCAGAACCTTCAGGCATTCCTCGGTGATATGGTTTTCCTCGGCGTCGATCAGGGTATCGCCTTGCACCACTTCCCTGGCCAGGACGATGTCGCGCTCCTTGAGGGCGCGGATGGCCTTGGACAAGGACTGTTCCACCAGCCCGGCAAGACTGAGGATGTCCTTTTGCAATTGATCAAGATCGCGGACCAGATGTTTGGACATGGCTGCTCTTGGGGCTTACCCGAACCTCCCGGTGATGTAGTCTTCAGTTTGCTTCATCTGGGGGCGGGTGTAAAGCTGGTCGGTGTTGCCGCTTTCAATCAGGCGACCTTGAAAAAAAAACGAGGTGCGATCGGAAACCCGCGCCGCCTGCTGCATATTGTGCGTGACTATGACAATCGTGTAATCGCGCTTGAGTTCGCAAATCAGATCCTCAATACGGGTGGTGGAAGCGGGGTCGAGGGCGCTGGCAGGTTCGTCCAGGAGAAGAACTTCAGGGTCGGTGGCCAAGGCGCGGGCTATGCACAGGCGTTGGGCCTGCCCGCCCGAGAGGTTAAAAGCCGACTCGTTCAAACGGTCTTTGACTTCGTTCCAAAGCCCGGCGGAACGCAGGCAGCGTTCGCAAATTTCCTTGAGCGCTGCAGTGTTTTTCAACCCCGCCACTCGCGGGCCGTAGATTACATTCTCGAATACCGACTTGGGAAACGGGTTCGACTTCTGAAAGACCATGCCGACCCGCCTGCGCAGGTCTACCAGGTTCACATGCTTGCCGTATATTTCCCGCCCATCCAGAAGGACCTCGCCCGTGTTGCGCGTCCCTTCGATCAGGTCGTTCATGCGGTTCAAACAGCGGAGGAAGGTCGACTTCCCGCAGCCAGATGGACCAATTAATGCCATGACCGAGCGCTCGGGGATTGGCAAGTTAATGTCGAATAGCGCCTGGGTGTTCCCGTACCAGAAGTTGAGGTTTTTAATCGAGTACTTTTCAGGCGCGCCGTGGGTACGGGTCAACGCCCTTCCGGAAGTGCTTCGTTCTTCCATGATGGAGGCATAGGAACCCGTTGGCATGCGAACCCCAATTAACATTCGCCATGTAGAATCACTGAGGTAATCCTAATGGGGCAATGTGTGGATTGTGTTAAGATTTGGTGATGTTTGTACAGGGTTTTTACCCTTTTTTCCCTTGCATTGTTTGCCCTAAACCATTCTCCTAATAACACTTCCCGCCTTTTTTCCTCCCGGGGTAACTACCGATGATTCGCTTTCTGGCTTTGGCTGCTTTCCTTTTACCCATTACCCTGTTGAGCGCTGCTGATGACTATGTCCTCGGCCCCGACTCCCAGCTCCAGCCAGGGGTGCCCAAGGGTAAAATCGAAAAGTCCGTTTGGAAAAGCGCCGTTTTCCCAGACACCATCCGCGATTGGTGGGTTTACACCCCGGCGCAATATGACCCCAACCAACAGGCCTGCGTCATGGTCTTTCAGGATGGCGGATCGTATGTCAACGACAAAGGCCAGTTCCGCGTTCCCGTCGCCTTCGACAATCTCATTCACAAAAAAGAGATGCCGGTGACCGTGGGAATATTTCTCAACCCCGGGACAGTCCCCTCGGCCAACCCCCAGGAAAAAGCCCGCAGCAACCGCAGCTTTGAATACGACACGCTGTCTGACCAGTATGCCCGTTTTTTGGAAAAAGAGATTCTTCCTGAAGTGGCCCGGACTCATAACCTGCGCAAGGATGCCGCGGGACGGGGCATTTGCGGCATCAGTTCCGGCGGCATTTGCGCTTTCACCGTTGCCTGGGAACGACCCGATTTGTTCCACCGCGTCCTCAGCCATGTTGGCAGCTTCACCAATATTCGCGGCGGCGATGTTTACCCAGGCATGATCCGCAAAACGGAAAAGAAACCGATCAAAGCCTTCCTCCAGGAAGGAAGCAACGACCTCGACAACTTGCACGGTTCGTGGCCCTTGGCCAACCGCTCGATGGCCGCGGCTTTGAAGTTCGCCAAATACGATTTTCGCTATGTGGAAGGGGATGGCGGGCATAACGGCAAACAGGGCGGCGCCATCATGCCCGATTCACTCCGCTGGCTCTGGAACGACACCCCCGCTTCCAAAAAATAATCCCGGGAGACAACATGATTCGCACTTGCCTGGCAGCAGCCTGCCTTTGGAGTTTTTCAAACCTGGCGGCACAGGATATCTCTTTGAGCCAAATTCTTCCCTCAGCCTCCGAGTGGAAGGCCGTGGAAGGTTTGCCCAATGGCTTGACGAAAGAACTCTTCCCCCGCGAGATCGAAGTGGAGGGGAAAAAGTTCGTCACTTTCGCTTCAAAAAAGCCCGGGGAGAAGTATTTCGTTATTCCTGGGGAACCGGGGATTTTTTTCCACCCCGGGCAAGGCGCCCCGAGAAAAGTGGACAACAGCGAGGACCTTGTCACCGCCCTGGCCCTGACACCTGACAAAGGCACCTTGCTGGCCGGCAGCGCCAGGGGCAACGCTATCTGGGCTTACCGCGTCAACAACGATGGCACTTTATCTGGCAAGGATGTCTATGTGGGTCTAAGGAAGCCCCGGTCCGGAATGCCCGGAGCCGTTCATTCCTTGTTGGTGGACCGTACCGGCAGGATTTTCGCCGCCACTTCACTGGGGATTCAGGTGTTCGACCCGACCGGCAGGCTGTGCGGCGTGTTGACCCACCCGGCGCCCTTCTACCCCGCCACCTCAATGGCCTTTTCCCCCGAGGGAGACATTCTTTTCGCCGGCCTGGGCAAACAGGCCTATCAGCGTGAGATTCTCTTACCTAAACCAATGAAGTGATTTGCTCCCGACTGCGGCCTTCCTGTGGGTGACCGACGGGTTTTCTTTTTTTTGGCCCCCTCACCCAACCCTTTTCCCTCACTGCTTCGCAGCGTGGAGAGGGAGGAAAAAGGCGGACGCGGCTTTTCACTGGGAACGCCAGGCCCCGGCCTGGCAGATTGATTGGCCACGCTCTCTGCGCGGCGATCCCAGCGAAAAACAAATCCCGCTTGCGCCTCAAATCACGCCACCAACCTCAGTAAAATTGTCTTTGCACTTCTATATTTTAGACATTAAATTGGTCGCGCCATCATTTCTATTTGGAGACCCATTCCATGCCTGCCCCCGCGCAACCGCCCTCCCCAGAACGCAACCTCCTCTTCGCTGGCCTCGGCCTGACCCTTGGCCTCCTGACCCGGGAAAAAATCACCCGCTCCTTCAGCGAATGGCTGCTCAATAAAACCCAGACCCTGGCCAACATCCTGGTGAAACAGAAAGCGATCACCCAGGAGCAGAAGTCGATTATTGAAAGCGCGGTGGAATTGCAAATCCAGGTGGATGGCAATGAGGCCCACGCCCTGGCTTCATTAAAAAACGCCGGTGAAATTGAAAACAGTCTGGCGGAAATTCCCGACTCCGATATTCAGCAACCCC
>SHZZ01000016.1 GCA_009692005.1 Gemmataceae bacterium
TTGAGCTCTTCCCACTTGGCGGGCGGGCGGTTGAAGTGCTGGGTGGCCAGCATGTAGGCGTTTCCAATCTTTTCCAAATTGATGTGGGTGGGGTCGGTGCTTGCTTCTTTGATGCGACCGCCGCCGCAACCCAAAAGCAGGGAAAAAAGTAAGGCGGGAAAAAAGGCCTTGGAGGGAATGAAGTAGATCCTACGAAACATGAACCCTCCCTGCGGGTCAGGGCCAAAAACCGATGAAAGAAAGGATAAGGTTGTGTTGAGCCTTACTTTCCCCTCTGAAATGATCTAAGTATTTTACCCTTCCCCCTTCCGACTACAAGACCAATTACCGCGCCCCGGCTGTTTTCTGAAGCCCCTTGGGGCCTTGCACCCCCAGGTTACTTCGCCTCCAACACCCAAATATTCCGGTAAGCCACCGGGTTCCCGTGATCTTGCAACAAGATCGACTGCCCTTTCTTGGCGTTGCCTTTAATTACCACCCCGTCATGAACCTTGACCCCATTGTGAATGACCGTGTACGAGATGGCATCCTCACCTGCAGGTGCGGTTTCAATATCGAAAGTCTGCCAGGTCAACGGTGGCAGGCACATATTCACCAGTGGCTTGGCGTGGCCATACAAGCCGCCACACTCGTTCTGCTCCCCGGTCAGCCCGAAGCTATCGAGAACCTGGATTTCGTTGCCCAGGATGTAAACCCCGCTGTTGCCCCGCCCTTGCCCACCGGCCTTGGGCTGAAAAGGCGTGCGGAATTCAAAATGGAATTTCCCCGTGGCAAAGGGCTTCTTGCTCTGCGTGCCGCGAAGCAGAAGAACCTCCTCGGTGATTTTTCCGTTGCTCCAATGCTCTGGGCTGGATCCGTCAAAAAGGACAACAGCGCCAGCAGGCGGCTTGGCCCCCATGGTGGGGCTTTTTCTTTCCACGCGGGTCAGAGTAAAGTTTTCTCCAGAGGGATTTTTCCCCACCAGCCGGTTCGACTCAATATTCCCCTGCCATTTGGCCCCGGAAAAATCGACTTTGTCGTCGGCAGTTTTTGCAGATACTTTGACCCTGGTTTTGCCATCCCAACCATCTCCCGGCAGTCCGCCTTCCAAAATGTAGACTTCGAATTTCCCGTCTCCCTTGGCCACCACCTGCGCGCCAAGTTTGCCCTTGCCCTCCACCGTGCCGCTGTAATCCCCCTGGATTTTGAAATCAGGCCCGGCGTCCTCGGCCTTGGTGTAAACCTCGGCGGGTTTTTTGGCCTGCGCTTTCTTCGCCTCCTGGGCCAGGGAGAAAAAAGGCGCCGTCGCCAACAACAAGGTTAGAAGAAAGTGTTTTGCAAGGGATTTCATGGTGTTGCTCCAAAAGGGCCAAAGAGGGAAGGACAACTTTGCGTGATGAAAATAATTTACACTCCGGCAGGTCCGGGGGGTAATGTTTTTTTTAATGTGCGGACTTTCGCGGGATTAAAACACCCTGGGAACGCCAGGCTCCAGCCTGGCAAAGGAAGAAGCCACGCTGGAGCGCGGCGATCCCAGGGAAGAACTAATCACGCTTGCACCCCAGAGGGTGCTTGGACCCTGAGCGGCGCGGAAAATGGGGACATTTCTATCTGTGGATGACAAACCCTGGCCAATTGTCTTGACATCCCGAAGCCAGAAAGTGAATCTATAGCTACCTGCCTAAAGGTCTTATACCGATGCATTCAAGAAGGTCGTTCCTGGTTGCCTCCACCGCCATGGTAGCGGGATTGCGTTTTGGCGCCGCCGGCCCCAGCAACCCGGCCAACTCGGCCAAGGGTGGGAAAGCCAAATCGACCATCCTCTTTTTCCTAAGCGGCGGGGCCTCCCACCTCGACACCTGGGACATGAAGCCCAATGCCCCGGAGGAATACCGCGGGCCGTTTAAGCCGATGGCCACCAGCGCCCCTGGCATCCAGCTTTGCGAACATTTACCCATGACTGCCAAGCTGGCCCATCACCTGGCGCTGATCCGGCCAATCCGCGGCACGGTCAACACCAATGATCACCACGGCGGTTATTATCACAACCTGACCGGCCACGCGCCGGACCTGAGTTTCCTGACCCTGGGGAACAACCGCACGCCGTTCCCCGACGACTGGCCTTTCATGGGTTCGGTGGTGGCTTCGCGGAGGAAGGCGCACCCGTATTTACCCAATGCCATCACCTTGCCGCAGAAGCCCAGCAAGGCGCCTTACACTCGCCCTGGGCAGTTCGCGGCAAAACTGGGGGTGGAGTTCGACCCGCTGTATGTCCTGGGCAGCCGGGACAATCCGTTGCTCTTCACCACCCCCTCGTTGAATTTGGATACTACCGTTTCCCCTGCCCGGTTGAAGGAACGGAATGGCTTGCTGACGCGTTTTGATGAAGCCCGGCGGGAGTTCGACCAAGGCGGTGGGAAACAAAACTGGGATCGCATTCGCGGCCGGGCTTTTAGCCTCCTCACCTCGTCGCAAACGGCGGGCGCCTTCGATTTAACCAAGGAGCCGGAAAAACTGCGGCAGCGGTACGGCGCCAACGCCAATGGCATGAGCCTGCTCCTGGCGCGCAAATTGGTGGAGGCTGGCGTGCCATTTATCACCGTCTTCTGGCTGGAAGATGAGAAAATCGACAACAAGTGCAAAAGCGCCGGCGGCTGGGACACGCATGGCAACAACTTTACCTGTTTGAAAGAGCATCTGCTGCCTGAATTCGACCGCGCCTATTCCGCCTTGATTGAAGACCTGGCCGAGCGCGGCTTGCTCGATTCCACCCTGGTCATGATTACCAGTGAGATGGGTCGGAAGCCAAAGATCGGCGACCCTCGCAGCGGGGGGCCCAACGGCGCCGGTCGCGATCACTGGACCCATTGCCTCACTGATATTCTTGCCGGCGGGGGAATCCGCGGCGGCTCGGTCTATGGCGCATCCGACAAGCGCGGCGAATACCCCGACCTGAAAACCGTCACCCCTGCCGATGTCACCAAGACCGTCTACCACGCCATGGGCATCCACGATCTTGAAGCCATCGACCGCGAGGGCAAGCCCTTTAACTTGCTTTCTGAAGGCAACCCGCTGCTGGAACTGTTTTAAAAGCCACTTCTTATTAAAGGAACGCTCCGATGAGAATGCCTTTTTGGTTCTCTCTGGCCTTGCTGTTTTGTCAGGAAGCGAAGTCGATGGCAGCCGCGCCGCCTGCTTCTCCCGTGGACATTGGGTCGCGCAAGGAATTGTTCGTCGATGGTTTCCTGATTGATTCACTCAACGGGGCCCGGCTGGCGCTTCACCCTCCCGTGGCGCGGGAAATCGTTCACACATTCGACAAGCCGTGGGAAGGTGTCTACAGCGGTTACTTGACGGTGCTCAAGGATCAAAACAAGTTTCGCATGTACTACCGCGGTTTGCCCGTGGCCAAGCATAGTTTGGATGCCGAGGTCACTTGCCTGGTGGAAAGCAAGGATGGCATTGAGTGGACCCGCCCGACGGTGGGGATTTATGAAGTGTCAGGCGCCAGGGAAAACAATGTCGTGCTGGCCAGGCACCGGGCTTGTCATAACCTGGCGCCATTCATCGACACCCGCCCCGGTGCGCCGGCCGAACAGCGCTACAAGGCTCTGGGAGGAACAGGAAAACCAGGCCTGATCGCTTTCGCTTCCCCCGATGGCATTCATTGGAAACCGCTGCAAGAAAATCCGGTGATCACCGAGGGGGCCTTCGATTCGCAAAACATCGCCTTTTGGAGCGAGGCGGAAAGCCGCTATGTCTGTTACTTCCGGGTCTTTCGCGAGGGAGTTCGTTGGATTGCCCGGAGCGACTCGTTGGATTTCGTTAACTGGAGTCAACCGGTCGATCTAGATCCTGGGAAATTGCCGCGCCAGCACCTGTACACCAATCAGATGCTGCCTTGCCCTGGTGCGCCGCACCTTTACATCGGATTTCCCACCCGCTTTTTCCCCAACCGCAGGGCGCTTTCCGACGAGGAACTGTCTCATCTCGGCACGCCCAAGGAATGGGGCTACGCCAAGGATTGCACCGACATTGTGCTGGTGTCGACGCGAGGCGGGAGTCAATTCGACCGTTCCTTTATGGAAGCGTGGATCCGGCCTGGGCTCGATCCCAAGAACTGGACCTCCCGGGCCAGCTATGGCGCCCATGGTCTGGTGCCCACGGCGGCGAATGAACTTTCCCTTTATGTCCTGCACAATGGCGGCTACCCGACTTCCCATGTTCGCCGTTACTCGCTTCGGCCTGAAGGATTTGCTTCCCTGCAAGGCCCTTACCAGGGGGGAAGCGCCACCACGGTGGCCTTAAAGTTTCAGGGGAAGCGGTTGAAGTTGAATTGTTCCACCTCGGCGGCCGGGGGCATCCGCGTGGAGGTGCAAACGCCGGAGGGAAAGGCCATTCCAGGATATTCCCTGGCAGATTGCCAGGAGATATTGGGTGACAGTTTGGAAAAGACGGTCCAATGGAAAAAGTCTTCCGTGGAAGCCTTGCAGGGCATGGCAGTGCGCTTGAAGTTTGAACTCCGCGACGCCGACTTGTACTCAATTCAGTTTGTGAAGTGAATCGGGTCGGGGAAACTTCAAAAGGCTTGGCAGAAAACAAACCACCTTGCTTACCCTGAGTTTGTCGCAGGAAGAGCAAGGTGGGGATTTACACTTTCAGGCGCTCAATCCGCCTGAAGAGAAACCGTTTTACTTTTTCTTCAACCCTTCGATTTCCTTTTCGATTTTTTCCAAACGCTGAAGGATCAGATCGAGCTTTTTGGAATTCTCGGTTGCTATGCCGGGGGCGCCCAAGACAGTGACGGCGCCCTTTTGACCTGCCATGGCTGCTGCAATCTTTTTCTTCAACTCCTCAGATACTTTGCCATCCACCCCATTCACTACGAATTGAAATTGCACACCTTTTTTCGGATCGGGTTTTTGCTCCACAGGTTTGCCATCTTTGCCGATGACAATCACTTTCTTTTGGACTTCCACATTGCCTTTGCCACCTTTGACACCGGCCTTGGCCAAGGCCTCCTCGATCAGCTTTTTAATTTCCGGAGGAAGTTCCTTGCCATCGCCCAGGGAATATTCAGTTTTCTTCCCATCGGGGCCGATGATAATGACATGGCATTGGACCTTGGTTTCCGTCTTGCCCGGGACCTTGCCTTCCTGCTTGGTCGGTTCCTTGATTACGCGGATTTCAACTTTCTTTTCGTCCTTTTTCCCTTCCTGGGGTTTTACTTCAGTGATGACTTCATCGTTCCCTCTGCGGAAGAGGAGGATGCGTTTTTGCGGCTGTACTTCCACCTTGGGCGGATCCTGGGAAACCTTTTTGGGCTCCTCGGGGAAAGAAAAACCCTGGCCTTGAAAGGCGCCCCAGACCAGAGCCGCGCAACCGAACTTTTGCCATTTCATGCTGATTCTCCTGTAATAAATCGGCGTGTTACCACCTAATAAGACGATTCAATACGGGCAATAGATTAACCGGCGAGCGGATTTATTATTACCCGGTTTGCCTGCTTTCGCAAGGGGAGGAAATGGGGTACAAGGGACCTTCCTTCTTGAAAGGAACTGCCATGAACTTCCGCCTGCTGTCCTTGATCCTGGTTGGACTGACGACTTCCCTACTTCTGGCCCAGGAAAACCCCTACGGGAATTTAAAAAACATCGAGTTAAAGCAGGTGGCAAAGGCGCCTGGGTATTCCGAGGGCCCCACCTGGGTGAAGGGTGAAATCTTTTTTTGCAGCGGCGCCCTGTTGCGGGTTCGCCTAGATGGAAAAGTCGAAAAATTTCTCGATATCAATCCTGGTGGGACAGTGCTTCGGGGCGATGGACAACTTCTCATCTGCGATAACAAAACCCCCGGCTTGCTGGCCTATTCACCGGAAGGCAAGCTGGGTGTGCTTGCCGATTCTTTTGCAGGCAAGCCGTTGAATAGTTTAAACGACCTGACGGTTGATGCGGTTGGAAATATTTATTGGACCGACCCCTCGGGCTCCTCGAAAGACAAGCCAGTTGGGAACATCTTTCGCCTGACCCCTGAAGGGCAAGTGACCAAGGTGGCCACGGGACTGGCGTTTCCCAACGGCCTGGATGTCGATCCCGCTGGCCAGGGCCTTTATGTCATTGAATCGCAAAGCCAAAAAATCCTGCGTTATTCGTTGCTGCCTGATGGCGGCCTTGGGAAGCCCGAGGTGTTTTACGATCTGGGAGGGAGCGGCGGAGACGGGTGCGCCTTCGATGAAAAAGGGAATCTCTGGGTGGCGGACTTTCATCGGCCTGAAACCAAGAAGGGGCGGATTCTGGTCCTCAATCCCAAGGGGGAAGTTCTGGGCGCCATCGCCGTGCCGACCCAGGTAGTGAGCAATATCAGTTTTGGCGGACCCAATCACGATGAGATTTACTGCACCACTGGCACCCCGGACGGCGTGTTCCACGCCAAGGTGGGCATCAAGGGTTTCAGAGGGCATCCGGGAAAGGCTGGTAAAGTGTTGCGGCAACTGCCCCTGCCGCCCGGGTCGCCTGCTTCATCGGTTGCCCCCCGCAAGTTCGGTTCCCCCGGAGGAATGGGCATTACTCGTGGCTGGTACCTTTGGCAAAAGTACGACCCGGCCAAGGGAGAAGCCGAGGTGGTTCGCGAATCGGATGGCCAGGTTTTTCAAACCCGGGTTCTCCCCTGGGCTACAACCTACCGGCGGCTGGCGTATGGCGGGTCGCCAGCGGATCTCCTTCCCAAGGAAAGGGTGAACCTGTTTTTCAACCCGGATGAAAAAACCCAGCGAGGCTATCTGGTTCATTTCCAGGATGAACTCTGCCAGATGAAAGGGCACGGTCACGCGTGGGAATTGGTTTCAGTAGAGCAAGGCGGGCGAAGTTTTGTCGCCAAGGGAATGGCCGGGGACAAACCGCTCGATGGCGGGGTGATGTATTTTAAGCTGGCGCCCCAGTGCGAGGTTTGGCAAGGAGGAAAAAGGGTTCCTCAGGGGGAGTGGAAAAAAAGCGCCCGTTGCTATTTGTGCTGGAGCGTGGAGGGGAAAGGGGGCATCGTCCACTTGCTGGCCGATGACGCGAGTTTGAAAGCGATTCAGGAGCAGGAGGAAAAACGGATTCGCGCCCGGCTGGAGAAGGATGGCCTGGAGGGCCGGTTGGAGGGAGTCAGCGGTTCACGCCTCGACTTTATGGCTTACGCGACCTACTGGTCCCAGGCCAACCAATTGCAGCCGGGGCAGAAAGTCCAAATTGGCCCGGACCGTGGCGTGGCCATTGCAGCGGCCGTAGTTTCAAGAAAGAATCAAGGGACTTATGGTTCCGGGGTTTGCGACCTTGCCCTGGATTTGGCGGATGAAAAGGACGGGGCTTTGGCAATGAAATGGCCATTCGAGCAACCGGTTCGGCTCTGGTTGCCCGCGGCCAAATAAAAACCCCCGCGGAGAAAAGCCAGCCGGGGCGCACTGCAAAATGCGCCCCGGCAAAAGCATCGGCCCCAAGGACCTTACTACGGGCTACTTTTTCTTTTCCTGTTCCCGTTTCTTGGCATCGTCGATGTACTTCTGCTCGCGCTGGTAAATCTCTTCACTCACCTTGGCCGGGGCAACCGGGGCCTTATCGATTTCACTATCGGCCTTGAGTTCCCGCAAGCGAATAGAGCGGAACCAAACCGGGTCGCCATGGTCTTGAATGTGCAAGTTGGCCCCGCGCGCCTCTAGGTTGGCGCCACGGTGCTTGAGCAGTTCCACCTCCCATGCGTACTTGGGGTCGGTGTAATCAAAATCGATCACCTTGACGCCGTTCAGCCAATGCTGAATGACGGCGCCCTTGCAGACAACGCGTCCGGAGTTCCATTCCCCCACGGGGTTGGTGGCATCCTTGGAAGGCGGCATGCAGAAATAAAGTGAGGCGGCGCTGGTGCGCGGGTTTTTGCCGTCGTTGTGAACCTTGTTGTCGAGGATCTGATATTCGTACTGACCGGGTCGGTAATAGAGCCCGCTGTTGGACCCTTTGCCGACTTTCCAATCGAAACGGAGTTCGAAGTTGTCGGGGATTTTTTTGGCGGAATAAGTGATGTCGCCTCCTTTGTCTTTGCGCGCCATGGCGCCATCGACCGCCACCCAGTTTCCTTTATTATCCCAGCCGGCGAAATCGCTGCCATTGAACAGCAGTGTGAAACCCTGCTTCTTTTCCTCGGGTGAGAGGGTGATGGGGGAGTCAGCAGCCAGACCGGGCAAGGTGAAGCAAAGGAGGGCCGCGGCCAGGCAACACAGTCTTTTCATGGGAAACTCTCTTTTGGGAATGACAGGGGAGGCAAGGAACCGAAAACAGGGATTTTTACACCTGGCCATATTCTTTCCGATGAGGGCTCAGTGTCAACCACTAATAAATTAAACCGTTCTCGGGGGTGGAGTTATTTCTCCGGGATGAAAGAGGAGTGTTCCGCCAGTGCTTTCCAACCGGCGGCAGTGCGGATCCAGACCAGAGTGAAGCGAGTGGTTTCGTCGATTTTTTTTCCGGCTCGAATTCCCACGGTCCGCACTTTTCCCGTCTCTATGGCGGTGGCACCCGCCACACGCACCTCCACCTCCGAGGAATCGAACGATTCATAGCGGGTTTCCTGTTTGCCGAGATTGGCCAGCATGTTGGCTTTGTTTATCTTTTTCCCTGTGGCAGTAGTCAGGACAAACTCTTGGGCGAGAATGTTTTCCAGCGCTGACTTGTTTTTTTCGGCCAAGGCTTTTTCATAACGGGCCGAGGCGATGTGAACTTCCTTTTTGGCCAAATCGACGGCGGCAGCCTGGGCCGTTTCCTGGTCGGGAAAGAACAAGCAAGGGAAAAGTAGAATAGTTAACATGGAATCCTCCATTTCACTTTACATAATTGGTCCAGCTAATTATTGTGGGTGAATAAGCAAGAAGGATGCGAAACTAAAGTATGGCAGGAAAGTTTGCGGGGAAAACGGCGCTGATCACGGGGGGTTCCTCGGGAATCGGCCTGGGAATTGCTCTGGAGTTATGTCGGCAGGGCGCGCGGCTGGCCTTGCTGGGCCGAAACCCAAGCAAACTGGAAGAGGCGGCTGGGAAAATTAAGGCCCTGGGTGGGGAAGTCCATTGCCTCAGCGCCGATGTGGGCGAGATCCAGGAGTTGGAAAAAGCGGTTGAACAAACCCTGGACCGCTTGGGTTCCCTGGATATGGCAATCGCGTCGGCGGGGGTTTCAGTGCGCTCGCGGTTTATGGAAACTTCACCCGCCATCCTGGAACAGGTGATGCGGACCAACTTTTTCGGCGTGGCCAACTTGGCCCGGTTCACTTTGCCCCATTTGGAAAAAACCCGCGGGTCCTTGGTGGCCATCAGCAGCCTGGCTGGCCGGCGGGGCGTGCCGGAATACTCGGCCTACGGCGCCAGCAAGTTTGCCGTCCAGGGATTATTGGATAGCCTCCGCATGGAAGTGGCGCTCCTGGGAATTCATGTGGGGGTAGTGTCCACGGGTTTTGTCGATACGCCCCTGCGCAACCAGGTGCTTGGGGGAAATGGGAGCGTGCTGCCTGATTCGACAAAACTCCCTTTTCGGCTCTGGCCGTTGGAAACTTGCGTGAAAATGACCATTAATCTGATTGAAAAACGCAAGCGGGAAGCGCTGCTGCCCTGGTTTGTCAGGCCGCTTTTCGCGTTCGATGTGGCGACCGGAGGCAAGCTGGGCGACCGGTATCTGGGAAGAAAATTCGGAATATCCTGACAACTGCCTGGGCATGTGTCTCCCAAAGTCCCCGCATGGTCTGGTTAACCCTTACCCTTGTTAGGGTTCCTCTATTTTCAAGACAATTCTCTGCGTAATCGTTTGCCATTGCCGGCCTCATTTGCCGATTATTCTCTGGATTCATTTCCCATGGATGGGAGGCTTTCTCGTGATCACGACTCTTGGCGCCCTGGTTACCCTTTCCGCTTTAGCCTTTGCAGAACCCAAGCTTATCAGCGTAGGCTATCTTTGGCACCAGAAATCGACCCCGGGTGGCCAGGAGGAAATCCAGGCTGTGCCCTATGTTCCCTGCGTGGGGGATGTGCTGTTGTTCGACGACATGAGTCGGTTTTGGACCTTTCTTTACAAAATAGCCGGGACCGCGCCCCCCTTTCATGCCGGCATCGTCTTCAAAAAACCGGATGGCTCGTTAGCGGTGCTGGAATCGGGCCCCGACGACACCCTGCATGTTTTTCTTTTGGATATTCACCCGCGCTTGCATGATTTCGAAGGCAGCATCCTGATCCGCCAAACCAAAAAAGTACTGAGCCAGGAAGAATCGAAAAAACTGACCGATTTCGCCGTGGCGCAGGACGGCAAGCGCTATGCCATGTGGCGGCTGCTGCTGCAGGGAACGCCAGTGCGGCATCGCGGCGGAATAAAGGAAAAGATTTTGGCCACCACCTATGCCGACCGCTCTCGTTGGCTTTGCGCCGAGATCGTCGTGTCGGCGGGCACCCTGGTGGGCCTGTTCGATCCCGCCAAGGTGAAAGGGACAACCACCTACCCCTTGGACATGGTCGATGATGTGCGCATAGACCTGTCGGCGACTTTTGAACCGCCTTACTACTGGAGTTCGCTTACCGCGCCCAAGCGTTAAAACGCCTGGGCCAGGCCGATGTAAGTGTTGTACGGAGGGAGCTTGGTTGCCACCCCCGCGTTGTAGGTTCCAAAAACTGCCAGCCGCTCGGTTAGATCGAATTTCACCCCCCCGCCCACGACCACATCATCGGAAAAGCCTGGCAAGCTGGTGCCGTTGTAATATCCATGGGTGAAAATGGAAAGCCGGTCGGTGACTTCCTTCTCCAGCGCCCATTGAATGGCCAGTTCCAGAGTGAATTCCTTCTTCTGTTTGCCCAGGCCCTTTCCTTGAGCACCGATACTCCATTCCAGGGTCCAGGTGTCGGTTAGTTCCTTGGCGAACAAAAGAGTGATGCCTGGCTGCAAGCCATCCTGGAGAAATGGGGAACCAAAATTGGTCTGTAAAAAGATCTCGGCGCCCATGGCCGGCATCCAGGAGTTTTCCTCCGGCTCATCCCAGAATTTCACCTTGATGTTAAAGACCAGGGGGGCGAAACCGGAAGTGCGTCTTTCACACGGTTCGTCGGGGAAAGTGGCGGTCAAGCCGTTGCCTAATAGGCGGAACTCAACCTCATCCGTGACACCGTAGCGCAAAAGATATTTCCAGTTGTACACGGTGGGTAGATTTGAAGAGCTCCCGGTCAGGACCAAGGGCGAAGTTTCCAAATAAAACCTGCCCTTGGGAAGCGTGTAGGGGCTGTTGGGAAAGGTGGCGGTGTCAGGGCCGGGAAATGAAATATCAGGCCGGGTCGGCTTGTCATCCTTATCGGGCACTAAAAATTGGGCGAAGCGGTAAAGAAAGGTATCGCCGGCCGGGTCGCCTTCTTCCTTCTCCTTTTTGCCGGTTTCTTCCTGAGCCAAAAGGGTGGAATTCCCCGCCAGGAGAATACCAAGCGACATCAAGCAGTAAAAACACACCTTGTCCATGGCACCCCCAACTCCATACCCATGTGGGAGTGAAATAACGGGGGCAGGATTTGGCGCAAGGGCAAAACTTTCAATTCCCAATGGGCGTGAAGGCGTGGAAAGGCAGACAGGAAATCTGGGCGAGTTGAGGCCTTATTTTCCCCCAGGGGTGTTGGCCCCCGCCAGGTACTTCTCAATTTGCGCAAAATCGAATTTGTCCGGCGCGGGGTAATCCATGTTCTCGCGCAACTCCGCCAGGGTGGGCCGTTTGGACTCCACCCCCTTGGCCGGGACTTCCATTTTGCAAATCCACACCAGGGAGTTCAAAATCAGTTTGCGGTTGTTATCAATCCCCCAGTTCCAGTGGGAATGCGCGCCGGTGTAGCCAAAACCCCTGCCGCCATCCGGCCTTTCCATGGCCCAGGCCAAGACCTGTTTCTCTTTCCGATCCAGCACCGCTTCACGCACAAACTGATTATTGCTGTGCGGGCCATCCCCGCGGGAGAGTTTTCCATCGGCGCGGACCAGCGTGTCCTTGGGCGGCATGGCGCTGAGAATAGGCGTGACCCCTGTCATCTTTTCCGGAAAACGCATGTGGTAGTACCATTCATCCTGGGATTCAAAACTGCCCACGCCGTTGGTCAACGGGTGATTTTTGGCCAGCACGCATTCCTTGAGGCGCCAATGGGGGTTCACCGACCAGTTGGGCTCGAAGTATCCGCCGATCCATTCGAGAAACTTCTCGCCGCTTTTTCCCTTGGGAACTTCGACGGCGTAATGCATCATGGCCAGGCCGACGCCCTTTTTCGCCAAGGAGTCGATCTTACTTAGATTGGCGTTGTAGGGGTGCCCGCCGCCGCCATCGCTAAAGATGCAAATCCCAGCCGCGCCGTTGAACACCGATTCGTCCTTGGGCCAGCCATCGAGAACCACCACGGTTTCCAACCCCGGGACATTCTCATCCAACGCTTTTTTCAAAAGCATGCATCCGGCCTTGAAGGAATGCTGGCCGTAGCCATGGCTTTTCCTGCCAGCAATAAGCACCAGTTTCTTTTTTCCCTCCTCGGCCGCTTGCACCGGGTAGGTCATTGCCAGGGCCAACAGAGCCAGGCCCAACCCCGCCATCATTCGTTTCATGTTCCACCTCATCTGGTTTAAATTGCCTTCTGAAAGGATAAGGGCGGGAGGGGGCCATTTCCAGCAGCGAATGGAAATTCACGCGGTCGATTTGGCTCGGTCAGGAGACCGGCCGTCAACTGGCCGTGATTACTTTACCTCAAAATCAAGGCGATTGGCCCCTGGTTGAATCAGAGCCCTAAGCGGCGTGGTTTCATGCGAGGCATAAGCAGCATCGATGGGGATATATTTTTCCCCGCCGACCTTCTCTCCCAGGCCCGTGCGCGCCAACTCCTTTTCCAATCCCGGATTTTCTCCAGGCTTCAATCCGCCCGGGCCGCGCCCATCCTTCTCCGAGGGCGTGATAAACGATCCACCCGCACGCAAAAGGGCTTCATTATTGATCACTACCTTGCATTCGCCCAGGGGGGCGTCCAGGACTTCATACGACCCGTCGGCGCGGATGATCCCAGCCCCATGCTGGCCTTTCAGCGGCACCAATTGAATCGTTCCCCCGGTCAGCGGGCCTTTCTCTTTGACGGAAATTTTCCCGGCCACCCGCGGCGGATCCTCCTTGGGGCTGGCACAACCAGCAATCACCATGGACGCCATGAGCAATAAAGGAAATCGAACCATGAAGGCATAATAACCAGGGCAAAAATAAAGCGCTGGGTTATTCTTGCCATTTGCCAGCAGAATTATCTCACCCACCCCAGGCTCCTTGCTAATTCCGCCAGGCGGACTCTTTGTCTTTCAAATATTATTTCACGGCCCCGGCTGCCACCGAAGCCATATGAACCAGCGCCGATTGATTGCTGCGCACCTGAAGGTGGCGCGTGTAGGGCCCCGCCAGCCAGGTCAGCCAGTTGCCTGGCCGCGACCACGAACGCAAGGCAGCCACGACTTCCCCCGTGGCCATGTTTTTCTCCACGCTAAAAATTTCCTCGCCTAGTTCCGGATGTCCTGCCAGGGTGCGGTACTTGAACCCGGTTCGCCACTGGCCGCCTTGCTCTTCATCAAAACACTCCACTACCCGGGCGGCGCAAAACATATCGAGCCCTGGCAGGAAGTGAAAAAGAATGCCCACCGTGTCGCCAGGCTCCAGCGGGACTTTGCGCAAAACCGGGGAAACAACTTTTGGGGGAAACACTTCATAGGCGAAAATGGCCCGGGCCACCCGCCGGTGCGCCCCGTTTGCTTCCGGTGCGCCAGCCACTTCAACAGCGACAATTTTTTCAAACGAGTCGCGCCGGTCGTTGCTTCGGGGGCCAAGGTCCGCCGTTGGGGTAAATGGGCGGTTGACCCAATCTTCCAACCGCGGCTTTTGACCCAAACAAGTCAAAATGAATTGCATGGTTCGGATCCCAGGGTTGATCAAACGGTTCTTTACTTCCCCAATACTTTTTTCTCTTTCAACCAGTACTCGAAAAACTGGTAGATGAGCTCATTGGATTCCACCGTGGGGGAGTGAGTCGGGCGGTTCGACATGGCCACCCGGCCTTCGTAACCCAAAAAGCGGTTCACTGCGACTAAATGATTGAGCGCCTGCCAGCGCCGGGGCGGGTCTTCCGAACCGCCGGAAACCAGCACGGGCCGCGGCGCCATCAGCGCGTGCAGCTCCTGCAGGTCACGCCCTTTTTCCATCAGCATTTTGTACGGGCCGGTCCGCGGGTTCTCTGGCGTGATCACGCCACGCTTGCGCTCCTTCCCTTTTTCATATCCCAGGTACCACGGCTCCCAATAATTCACACTCGGCCTTTTCTCATCGAAGACGATCCCGGGATCGCACCAGCAGGCGGCGGCAAACTTGTCGTACAAACAGGAACCGAACAACGCCCACTTGCCTCCGTAGGAATGCCCCACGATTCCTATCAGCCGGCCATCGACGCTGGGCAAGCTGGCCAAAATCTGATGGCAATTGGCCGCGACATAACCGTGATAGGTCAGCGGTTGCAACTGCACATTTTCCTTGCTGGGATAATAGCTGTTTGGATCGCTGCCGACGGAAAGGGTGACGAAGCCTCGCCGGGCAAGCTGCCAGGCAAAGTCGCGCAGTTCTCCTTTTTTCCCGATCCCGGTCAGGGATTCGTAATAAACGACCACAACCGCTGGGAACGGCCCTTTTCCTTCCGGCACCAGAAGATAAGCGTCATCGGTGAACTTTCCGGGCGCCACTTCGATTTTTACCTGAGACTGGCTGACCTTCTCGCGTTGCTCCTTCACCAGGTATTCCACTTTCGGCTTGGCGATTATCTCGGGCCAATGCCCGAGGGCATCGTTCCAGGTCTGGCGGATCTGTTGCCGTTTTCTTTGCCAATCTTCCTTGGTCTTCACGCCGTCCAGCGGGGAAGGGTAGGGGTTGATGCCTTGAGAGAAATCGGCCGGCGGCACGGTAAAGGGCTGCAGTTTTTGCCACAGAGAATCGGGCTCGGCGGCAATGCACAAAAGACTCAAGGTCATGGCCATCATGGTCAAGGCGAGTGTTTTCAACATGGTATACTCCTGTAAGGAACCGACAATCCTGGCTGGAAGCGTCTCGGCGGTTGCATTTGATAAATTTTCCTCGCTTCCACTTCCTTCAGATGATAACGGGTGAATAGCTGCGAGGTAATTATTAATCGAGGTGTTCCATGCTGGCAGGCAATGGCATTGTTTATTTTCTGGCGCTGATGGCGGGGTTTCAAGAATCCCCGGCGGCAACTCCCTTGCACAAGGAAGTTTTCCGTTCCATCGAATCAAGGGAAGATTCCGCCTGGGAGTTGGCGAAAAAAATCTGGCAACTGGCCGAGCCTGGGTACCAGGAAAAAGAATCCGCCCGGCTCCTGGCCGATTCTTTGGAAAAACAGGGCTTTCGACTGCAGCGCGGCGTGGCCGGCATCCCCACCGCCTTCACCGCCACCTTCGGCTTGGGTAAACCCGTTATCGCCCTCTTGGGCGAGTACGATGCCTTGCCCGAGCTTTCTCAAGAAGCCGTCCCCGAGCGTCAGCCCAAGAAAGAAGGCAACGGCTATGGCCATGCTTGCGGGCATCATTTGTTTGGCGTGGCCTCGGCCAACGCCGCCATGGCCCTGGCCGAGGCAATCCAGAAAGGCCAGTTGAAAGGGACCATCCGGTTTTATGGCTGCCCGGCCGAGGAAGGCGGCGCCGCCAAGGCTTTCATGGTTCGCCAGGGATTGTTCAAGGATGTCGATGTGGCTTTGCACTGGCATCCGTCGAGCGCCAATTCCGCCGGCGATTCCTCCTGCCTGGCCCGGATCGCGGTGAAGTTCCGCTTTCATGGCAAGGCGGCCCACGCCGCCGGGTCGCCCGAGAAAGGCCGCTCCGCACTCGACGCTCTTTTACTGACCATTCACGCCATTGAGTTAATGCGCGAACACACGCCGGAGGGGACCCGCCTGCACCACACGGTGACCTCGGGTGGCGGGGCGGCCAATGTTGTGCCCGAATTTGCCGAGGGGTTTTTCTATGTCCGCCATCCCAAGGCGGAGGTGGTCTCAGTCCTTTGGCCGAGGCTTCTCAAATGCGCCCAGGCAGGCGCACTGGCCACGGAAACTCGCCTCGAGGTGGTTCCCCTCGGCGGCACCTTGCAGCTTCTTCCCAACAACACACTGGCGCAAATCACTCGCAGGAACCTCATCGCCTTGAATGATTTGCGATACACTCCCGAGGAAACCGCTTTTGCCCTGAGGTTAAGGGAATCTTTTCCTGATAAAAACATCTCGTTGGAATCGATACGGCAAGTCAACGATGTCACTGGAAAAACCACCATGGGCTCCACCGATGTGGGCGATGTTTCTTGGGTAGTTCCCACCACGGGATTCCAGGCGGCAACTTGGGCGCCAGGCACACCCGGGCATTCCTGGCAAGCGGTGGCTTGTGGCGGAACCACCATCGCCAAAAAAGGAATGATGCTTGCTTCTAAGGTTCTGGCAGCCACAGCGGTGGACCTGATGCAAGACCCTAACAAAGTTGAACAAGCGAGAATTGAGTTTTTGAAACGGCTGGAAGGCGATGCCTACAAGCCGCTTTTGGACAAGGACCAGAAACCGCCCCTGGATTACCGCACGAACGGCAGGAGAACCACCGGGGAGTAATGCCTGGGTTGAAGTAGAATTGGCCCTACAGGCAGGGCCATGGGATTACGCGCCTGGGATTTTCTTGCTCCCTCTCCACGCTGCGAAGCAGTGGGGGAGAGGGCGGGGTGAGGGGGCCAAAAAAAGAAGAACCCGTCGCTGACGCTTCGGGCTCGGATGCTGCGGCAAGCTTGAACGCTTTGGCGGCCTCGGTAAAGTAATTTGTTTTTCGCTGGGATCGCCGCGCTCCAGCGCTCCAGCGCTCCAGCGCTCCAGCGCTCCAGCGCTCCAGCGCTCCAGCGCGCAGCCAATCAATCTGCCAGGCTGGAGCCTGGTGTTCCCGGGGAGGGGGAAAAGACGGGCCCTTGGATCTTCGGATGCCAAAGAGGCCAAAACCCGCACCCTCTTAACCGTTTAAACCCTATTTCACATCGAAATCGACGCTGTTGGCGCCGCGGGTTAAGGTAGCTTTCAACGAGGTGGTTTCCGCCTTGGAAAAGGAGGCATCGATTTTCATGTATTTGGAAGCAGTCTTGGCGCCGCCCATCTCGCCTGGGATTATTGCGCCCTTTGGGGCAGCCCCCATTTTTGAATTATCCTTCCCTTTGCCCATCTTGACTCCGGGTGCGCCACCCGAGGGGCCTGCCAAGTTGGAATTATCCACCACGACTTTGCATTCTCCCACTGGGGCATCGGTGACGGTGTAGGAACCATCGTCACTGATGACTCCCGCCCCATAGGACCCGTTGGCGGGAATGAATTGAATGGTGCCACCGGTTAAGGGTCCTTTACCCCCGACGGTTACTTTGCCCTTCACGGTGGATCTGGGGCCGACACCCCCGCCGCCGCCGCAACCGAGCAGACCCAAGAAAAGACCAAGAGCCAGCAAGCGGAAAAGAATTTTCATGGATGAAACTCACTTGGTGTTAGAAAAACCATGGCGGGAAGAAAGTCCCGCCATGGATGAGAAAAACAACAAAAAGGCTTAGAGGTCGCCACCGACTTCGCCGCCAGTCGGTGTAAGCGCAGCACGCCATACAGCAGCCTGGACATCGGGCCGGACATTTTTCACCGCCCCATCAGCCATGCTGACCTGGCATCCCCCTGTCGAGAAACCGGTGGCTCGCCATTCCTGGCAAGTGGTATTCAAAGGCGAAACGGCCGGAGTCTGCCAGGCATTAGAGTTTAAGTTGCTGGCCGGCCCGTAGATGTCGGTGTTGGCGAAGGTGGGCAGCCAAGCGGCATTCCACCAGCCATGGCCCCAGAGGTTGCCATTGTTGTAATTAAAGGTGGTGTTGTTGCCGGCGTTGCAACCGCCCCGTTTCTCCGCCACCAGAACCGTGGTAGAAGTGCCGTCCTGGATTTTCGCCAGTTTGGTAGCGCCCATGCAACCCCAAGCCCAGCCCCAGGCATGTTCGGGTCTGCCGAATACCTGGTAATTCATGGCGTAGCTGCCTGGTCCCCAGCCATAAATCTTTTCGACATTGGTGGGATCGAGGTCAGCCTGGAAGGTTTTTATCATCTCGGTATGGGCGCCTGCGTAAATGTCCCGGCCGCCATTTCCTCGCGTTTTGAAGACATTTTCCTGTTCGATAAAGGGCAGGAGGAAAAAGAAGCCTGTACCGGTGGCTCTCAAAAACGGCCCGCTGTACATGTGCCCGGCGGCGGGATCGACCCAGCTTTCAATATAAACAGGCGGCAGGTACCCGCTATAGGTGCTGGCCATGTTGTGAAAGCCCAAGCCCATTTGCTTGAGGTTGTTCTGGCTAGTGCTGCGCGCAGCGGCCTCACGCACCTTTTGAATGGCTGGCAATAACAAGCCAATCAAAATGGCAATGATGGCGATAACGACCAAAAGTTCAATAAGGGTGAAGCCCTTCTTGGTCCGAAAATGAGAAAACATATTGGGACTCCGGTAGGAAGAAAAGGAATAATCACCATGGGAACTCAATCCACCCAGATGAACACGAAGAAAGGTAGGGGGGGAAGAGCTGCCCCGGAGCAGGGAATACCTGCCTACCTATATTTTTAAACCCCTTTTTTAATGATTGCAAACAAAAAATCATCATTTTTAAGATTTCCCCTACTCAGGGATTGGGGCGCCCGGATTCTCTCAGCAAACCCTTTCCCATCGCCATTCCCCCATTTGCTCCTTGTTTGGTAAAATCCAAAGCTTGGTTAGGGGCGTCTAGTAAGCAAGGCAAAATACTTTCTTTCCTGGGTGCATAATGAACAAAAAACTCCTGCATGTTGGACTTCCCGCCCTGGGGCTGCTGACAATCCTGGCAGCGGTTTTCCTCACCCGCGGGTCAGTTTTTGCCCAGGAAACCCGGGAGGGGTATCAAAAACTTTACAACCAGGGGAATTACAAAGCCGCACTGGAGGGATATAAGAAGCTGGCCCTTGACGCCAAAACCAGCCCTGCCCAGGCCGGCAACGACATGAACATGGCGCTCTACTGCCTGCGCAACCTCGGCCGCACCGATGAAGTCGATGATCTGCGCGACAGCGTGATCAAGGCGCATGCCGGCCAGTGGGAATTCATGCGCATTGCCGCCAATTCTTTTTTGGAAGCGGAACACTTTGGCTACATCGTGGCGGGAAAGTATTACCGTGGGCACCACCGTGGAGGCGGCCGCATGGTCAGCAGTTATGCCCGCGACCGCCTGCGCGCCATCCAATTGATGGACGAAGGGCTGCAGAAAATAGACAAGGCTCCGAGCAAGAATGCCGCCGCCAGGTTCCTACTCGACTTTGCCGACTTGGTTTTGCGGGGCTCCGCCGGCCAGGAGGCCTGGCGCTTGCAAGTGCTTAGCGATTTCTCCCTTATTCCTGAATACGAAGACACGCCCTATTGGAATCCCTACCACGGGGTTTCCCCGGCGCCGGTGGACGAGAATGGCAACCCGGTTTTTCACAAGCTGCCTGCCTCTTATGAAAAAGCCGCCACCGATGGCGAGCGCTGGCGCTGGCTGCTGCAGGAAGCACCCCGCCTCGAAGCCACGGTCAAGCAGGAAGCGAGCATGCGCTTCGCCTCTTTCCTGCATTCCCAGTTTGGCCCGCAAACTCTGGCCGGCTTCTTTCCCGGATTCATGGATGACACCAAGGCGGAAACCGGGGCCTACGCACTGGCCTCGCTAAAAGACGGCGAGACCATTGCCCGCATAGCCGCGGGTATCAAGCGCCTGAGCTTGCCCGAGGAGTTCAACTACCTTTCCCTTTGGAAGCAGGTGGCCGGGGAAGGGAAAAGCACGCCAGGAATGCAGGCGCGGGAGCTGATTGCCCATGAGTACGAGAACCGCAGGCAGCTTGAAAAAGCCGCCGAGGGATGGAAGAATGCCATAAAGGAATACGGCGACAACGGCGGACATGGCCGGGGTTACCGCTTGCAACAAATCATCGGCAACTGGGGGAGATTTGAACCGGCGCCGGGGCAAACTCCCGACATCAACCCCACTTTGGATTTCCGTTTCCGCAACGCCAAGGAAGTGGAGTTCGAAGCCTTTGAAGTGCTGGTGGATAAACTCCTTACCGATGTGAAAAAGTATTTGCCTGGGCGGCAGGGGCAGCTTGATTGGCAGAAGTTGAACATCAGCGATGTGGGCCAACGGCTGGTTTACCAGAATGAAACGGCGTACATCGGCAAAAAGGCGGGGCAATGGAAGCAGAAATTAACTCCGCGCCCGGGGCATAACGATGCCCGCGTTCAGGTCGAGGTGCCCAAGCTTCCGGGCGGGGCTTACCTGGTTGTGGCCAAGCTGGAAGGCGGCAACACCAGCCGCGTGGTTTTGTGGATCAATGACCTGGCCATCGTGCGCAAGAACATTGATGGGCAGTCGTACTATTTCGTGGCCGATGCCATCAGCGGCGCGCCAGAAGCCGGGGCCAAGCTCGATTTCTTTGGCTGGAGGCAGGAACAGGTGCGCCCCAATCAGAACCAATATCGCGTCGTCCACAAGGAATTTGCCAAAACTCTGGACGCCGATGGGCAAACCTTGCTCGATAGCGCCACCGCGCCTGCCAACATGCAGTGGCTGGTGGTGGCCAAGGGAGCCAACAACCGCCAGGCCTATCTCGGATTCAGCCATTTCTGGTTTCAGAATTACCAGGACCACTATTTCCAGCAGGCCAAGGCCTTCGCCATCACCGACCGTCCAGTCTACCGCCCGGGGCAAAAAGTCGAGTTCAAACTTTGGGCGGCACAGGCCCGCTACGATCTTGAAGGGCCAAGCCAATACGCGGGCAAGGATCTTCATGTGGTGATTCGCAATCCCAAGGGGGACAAGGTCTATGAAAAAACCCTGCGCGCCGATGCTCACGGCGGCGTGGCAGGCAATTTCGACATCTCCAAGGACAGTACGCTCGGCGTGTATTATTTGGGAACGGAGAATGGCAACCCGGCTGGCGGCGTGCAGTTCCGCATTGAGGAATACAAAAAGCCCGAGTTTGAGGTCAAAGTCGAGGCGCCGGAAAAGCCCGTCATGCTGGGGGAGAAAGTTCCCGTAACTTTGTCGGCCAGGTATTATTTCGGCGCGCCGGTGGCCAAGGGCAAGGCCAAGATCAAAGTTCTGCGGCAATCCAAGACCACCGATTGGTATCCCCTGGGCGTGTGGGATTGGTTCTACGGCCGCGGGTACTGGTGGTTTGCCCCCGATTATCACTGGTACACCGGTTTTGAAAAGTGGGGCTGCATGCGCCCCTGGCCCTGGTGGTATCCGCGCGTGCAAGGGCCGCCCGAAATCGTACTCGAACAGGAATCTCCCATCGGGCCGGATGGAACCGTCAAGCTGGAGATCGACACCGGGCTGGCCAAGCAGTTTCATGGCAACCAGGACCATGAGTATTCCATCACTGCCGAGGTGACCGATGAATCCCGGCGGGTTATCAGCGGGTCGGGCAAAGTCATCGTGGCGCGCAAGCCGTTCCGCGTTTTTACCTGGCTGGCCCGCGGGCATTACCGCACCGGCGATACGGTCGAGGTTTCCTTTCAGTCGCAAACCCCGGATGGCAAGCCGGTAGCGGGCATGGCCGAAGTGACTCTGTACCAGATCACCTACGACAAGGAAGGCAAGCCGGTGGAAAAGGCTGTCGATCAGGTCAAGATGCCTGTGCGCGAGGAAGGCAAGGCGGCGCATAAGTTTGTTCCCCGCTTCCCGGGGCAATTTCGCGTTGCCATGATATTGACCGATGAAAAGGGCCGCGCCGAGGAAGGCGCTTACCTCTTCAATGTTTATGGCAAGGATTTCGACACCAAGAAACTGCGCTTCAACGATCTCGAACTTATTCTTGACAAGCGGGAGTTTGCGCCTGGGGAAACCGCCCAGTTGCTCATCAACACTAACCGGGAAAATGGCACGGTCCTCCTCTTTTCCAAGCCGGTCAACGGCGTGGCCAAGGCGCCCAAGGTGATCCGCTTGCAGGGTAAATCGACCCAGCAAGGTTTAGTTCTCACACAGGCCGACATGCCCAACACTTTTGTCGAAGCCATAAGTGTTTCCAACGGCAAGCTGCACACCGAGATGAAGGAACTGATCATTCCGCCGGAAAAGCGCGTGCTCAATGTCCAGGTGGAAACCGACCAGGCCGAGTACAAGCCGGGGCAGAAGGCCAAGGTGAAGGTGAAAGTCACCGGTCTGGATGGCAAGCCGGTTTCAGGATCGGTGGTCCTTTCCGTTTACGACCGCAGCGTTGATTACATCGCTGGCGGATCCAATGTTCCCGACATCAAGGATTTCTTTTGGAAGTGGCGCAGGCGCCATTCCCCCAGCCAGGAGACTTCGCTTTCCAAAAACAGTTACAACCTGTTGAAGCAGAACGAAACGGGCATGGGCAATATCGGCATCTTCGGGGCCACAGCCGTGGAGGAATTTGCTGGCAATGGGATGGGTGGTCGGAGCGGCCAAACTCGGGAATCTTCTCGGCGTGACGGTGGTGGGCTAAGGGAAAATATGGAGATGGACGCCTTGGGGCTGGGGGCGCCGGGGGGCTTTGGCGGCGGGTATGCCAACAACGCCTTTGAAGGCCGAGCCCTGATGAAATCCGCCATGGCCTCCGGGCCGGCCGGCGATAAATCCCCGGTGGGCCAGGAGGGCGGCCAGCCGGAAGGCGAAAATCCCATGCTCGTGCAACCCGGCATACGCAAGAATTTTGCCGACACCGCACTGTGGATCGCCTCGCTGGATGCCGGGCCCGATGGCACCGCCACCGCGGAACTCACCATGCCCGAAAACCTCACGGGCTGGAAGGTGCACGCCTGGTCAATGGCCAACGGCACCCGGGTCGGCGATGGCGAAACCATCGTCACCACCAAGAAGGACCTCCTCGTACGCCTGCAGGCGCCACGGTTCTTCACTCAGAACGATGAAGTCATTCTTTCTGCCAATGTGCACAACTACCTCAAGGATGCCAAGACCGTCGAGGTTTCGCTGGAACTCGATGGCAATGTGCTGAAGGCCTTGTCGCCATTGACCGTGCGCGTGCCGATTTCTCCCAAGGATGAGAAGCGCGTCGATTGGAAAGTGAAAGTTGTTAACGAAGGGCAGGCTGTTGTGCGTGTGAAGGCGCTCACCGATGTGGAGTCGGACGCCATGGAGATGCGCTTCACCTCCTACATTCATGGCATGTTGCGGACGGAATCGTACTCTGGGGCCATCCGGCCCGGACAGACCGGCGCCAAGGTGCAGTTCACCGTGGGGGCCGAACGGCGAATCAACGACTCCAAACTGGAAATCCGCTACTCGCCCACCCTGGCTGGCGCCATGGTCGATGCTCTTCCCTACCTGGCTGACTACCCCTACGGCTGCACCGAGCAGACGCTCAACCGCTTCGTGCCAACTGTTATTACTTTGAGTCTTTTGGAACGGATGAAGATCGATCTGGCGGCGGTTCGCGACAAGCGGGCTAATTTGAACGCGCAGGAGATCGGCGACCCACAGGCCAGGGCCAAGGGGTGGAAACGCTTCCCAAGCAATCCTGTTTTCGACCCCAAGGAAGTGCGCGAGATGGCCGCCTCTGGGGTGAAAACCCTGCAGGGCATGCAAGTGTCCGATGGCGGCTGGGGATGGTTCAGCGGCTATGGCGAATATTCTTCCCCGCACACCACCGCCGTGGTTGTTCATGGGTTGCAAATCGCCCGCGAGCACGGCATCCAGCTTCCTCCACAGATGCTGGAGCGCGGCATCGCCTGGCTCAAAGCCTACCAGCAAAGGCAGGTGGAGCTGATCAAGCGCGCCCCGGCCAAGGTTCTCCCTTACAAAGACCATGCCGACGACATGGATGCCTTTGCCTACATGATCCTTCTCGACGCCGATGTCGCCAACAACGATATGATGGAGTTCCTCTACCGCGACCGCACCAAGATCAGCGTCTATGGCAAGGCCTTGTTCGGCATCGCCATGCACAAGCAGAAGCAGAATGATAAACTCCAGATGATTTTGAAAAACATCAGCCAATACCTGGTGCAGGACGAGGAGAACCAGACGGCGTATTTGAAGCTGCCACCGGAACATGCCTGGTGGTATTGGCATGGCAACGACACCGAGACCAACGCCTGGTATTTAAAACTTCTGGCCCGCACCGATCCCAAGGGCGAAACACCTTCTCGCCTGGCCAAGTACATCCTCAACAATCGCAAGCATGGCGCTTATTGGGACAGCACCCGCGCCACCGCTTTTTGCATCGAAGCTTTGGCCGAGTTCTTCAAGGCTTCCGGCGAAGACGCCCCGGACATGACTGTCGAGGTCTTGCTTGACGGACGCAAGCTGAAAGAAGTGGCCATCAACGCCAGCAACCTTTTCACCTTCGATGGCACGGCGCTGGTCATGGGCGACGCGTTGGAATCGGGGGAACACACCCTGGAACTGAAGAAAAAAGGGAAAGGTCCGCTTTACTTCAACGCTTATGTCAGCGTCTTCACTTTGGAAACGCCCATCAAGAAAGCCGGCCTCGAGGTCAAGGTTAACCGCAAGTATTACTTGTTGAAGAAGCAAGACACCACGGTCAAGGCGCCGGGCGCCCGCGGACAGGCGGTCAACCAGAAAGGCGAGAAGTATGAACGCGTGGAGATTCCTGATCTGGGTGGAGTGAAGAGCGGCGACCTTGTCGAGATTGAGATGGAAATCGACAGCAAGAACGATTACGAGTACCTGCTGCTGGAAGACATGAAGGGGGCGGGGTTCGAGCCGGTGGAAATCCGCAGCGGTTATGGCAACAACGACATGCGCGCTTACATGGAACTGCGCGACGACCGCGTCAGCTTCTTCCTGCGCACTCTGGCGCGGGGGAAACATAGCCTTCGCTACCGGCTGCGGGCAGAGATCCCCGGCGTGTTTCATGCCCTGCCGGCAAAAATGAATGGCATGTACGCCCCGGAGCTCAGGGCTAACTCGGATGAGATCCGCGTGCTGATTGAGGATGCCCCGGTGACCGTGCCGGGCGCCGCCACCGGGTCGAACTGAGCGCAGTTATTTGCTGGTGGCGTGGAAGGTGCCATCCCATTCCGACCCCGGCGGGTTTTTTATGAAGCCCTGGCTGCGCTCTTCCATCCGCCGCGCCAGTTCATCCTGGGGAAAGGCGGCCCGGAGTTCTCCATAGGCGTTCGCCGCCTCGGACCAGTTCCTGGCCTGGTACAGTTCCCAGGCGTTGCGGGTCAACTCCGCTTGCTTGAGCAAGTCCGCGGAACAATCTTTCACCAACCCCAGAAGTTCGTGGACCAGCAACCCCTGGCTTATGCCTTTAACCGCCATGAAATCGACCGGTCGGCAGAGGATTTCCCCCTGCAGGCCAGACACCGTATTTTCCGAGGCGAGGATGCGCGTGCCATAGTGTTTGTTGGCGCCTTCCAGTCGGCTGGCCAGGTTGACCGCGTCGCCCAGGGCGGTGTAGTTCAACCTTTCGCTTGTGCCGATATTACCCACGATCACATTTCCGGTGTTCAGACCGATGCGCATGGACAAAACGGGCAGCCCTTTTTCCTGGCTGATCCGGTTGAATTCGGCCAATTCCATTTGCATTTTCAAGGCCGCCTTGGCAGCTTGCAATGGGTGATCCACAAGGTCTTCAGGAGCGTTCCAAAAAGCCATGACCGAATCGCCAATGAATTTGTCCACCGTGCCCTGGTGTTGATCCACAATGGTGGAACACATGGCCAGGTGGTCGCCTATCAGGGCGACCATTTGATCGGCTGGCAATTTTTCGGCGATGGAGGTGAATTGCGCCAGGTCGGTGAACAGGATCGTGAGGACCCGTTTTTCCCCGCCGGGGATCGCTTCCTTTCCCGATTGCACCACTCGGCGAACGACTTCGGTCGGCACATATTTTTTGAACGACAACAGGCCGGCTTTCATTTCCTCGATGGCAGTACGCAACCGCTGGATTTCAATTACCGGATGGGTCGGCAGGCGCCTGGGAATAATATCCATTCGCCCCACTTTTTCTGCCTCTATGGATATCGTTTCCATCGGCTTGGTGAGAAACCGCGACAATCCATAGCCCAACGGCAGGGAAAAGACAAACAGGATCAACAGGGCCTTGGAAAAGCGGGTCAGGCGTTGCCAGGAGTCGGCATAGAGTTGGTCTTCTTTGGCCAGGGAAACTACTATCCACTCCGGGGCATTTAACGGAAATACATTGGACCAGGCGCACAGCCATTCCTTTCCCAGGTCATCCGTCAACCGGGTGAAACCGGTTTCCCTCATGTCAAAAGGGTCCTCGCCGGTTTTCATGCGTGCTTCAAGGAACCGGCCGAATGCCTGGACTCGTGAATCGGGGAAATTGGCAAATTCGGGTAGTTCCCCCTGCTGCAATTGAAGGGCTTCCCCGGAAATGCCTTTATAATCATGGCCGATGACCACGATCTTTCCCTTCTGGTTTTTTTCCATGGCAAAGGCTGTTCCCCCAATGCCGATTTTTTCTGCCTGTTCATGCAAGAATTTTCCCACTTCTTTCATGCCCATATCGATGATAAACATGCCTTGCAGGGAATGGTCCGGGTTTCTCAAGGGAAAGACAAAGCTGAAAACCGGCTCATGCATGCGGTAGAGGTTGTTGGTCCGGGGCCGAACATTGGTCCAGCCCGGACCCTTATTCCGGAAGTCCTTGTAATAGACATATTCACGCGGATCGATGGGGTTGGCCACTGCCGGCTTGGGGTTTAAGCGCTGCACATCCCCTTCCAAAAAGACTCGGGAGGCAAAGCCTTTTTTTACCGGGTCAAAAAAAACTTCTAAAGTAAAAACTTCCTTGTTTTCCAACCGCCCAACATGAAAGGAATGGCCAGTCTTGTCATCGATATATTCCATCCCAGGAACCAGGTTATTTTGATTGATGAGGTCCTGGAAAATCGGAACAATCTGGCTGGCATCCGAAACATTCAACAGGTTTTTTTGGCCCAGAAGTCCAAAGTCCGTGGCTCGTTGCTGGACTTGGGTTAACAACCCCTGGGTGTCTCGGGTGATCGCGTCGGAAACCAAGGCCAACACCTTATTGGTGTCCTCCTCCACCTGGCGGTTTTCCATCCAAAAGGCCAGGATGGCTACCATGCCTCCCGCCAGCGCCATCAAGAGCAGTTGCAACACCATCAGTATTGTTTGAATGTAGAATTGCATTTCGGCCTGTCTTTGTTGGATTCAGGGTTTGCACCATACTACGGCAACCAATTTTCCATGGCCCATTCGATTATTTCAAACTTATTCCCCTAAAGGGCAGGCAACCGGACTTTAAAGGCGGTTTCCCTGGGGATTAAAAAAACTCGCTCATTTTTTCCTGGCAGGTTTTCGCCGCCGACACCGGATCGTACCCTTCCCGCGAGGAAACCATGGAACTTACTTCGCAATTGATGTCCCCTTGGTAACCGGCTTCTTTCAGTGTTTTCAGCAACGGGGCGTAATCGATTTGGCCCGTTGTCCCCGCCAGTTCAAACACCACCTTGCCTTCTTTTTGCACGGCATCTTTCACCGCCACATGACCCAGGATCGGCAATATACCCCGCAGTTCTTTTTCCAGATCCAGTCCACGGAACACTAAATGGCTCGGATCGTAAACCACTTTTAACCAGGGCGACTTCCCCGTTTCTTCCCATAACCACTTCGCTTGCGAAGGCAGCGACATCGCACCAGACCGGTGCGGCTTGATCGCCAGTACCACTTGGTGTTTTTTCGCCAGCTCGACCCAGGAGGAAAGCGTTTTCTTGTACCCCTCCTTCAATTTTTCCCAATCGCCCCCGCCGAGAACCGTTTGCACCAGCGGCGGATGGTCGCCCCCGAGGTCGCGAGCCAGTTCAAAGGCCTGTTGCAGTCGGACGGTAGGTTCACCGGGTTGGGCCGGATCGGTCGAGGGGACCAGGTGTTCCATGAGCGCGGTGAGGACCAAGTTGGAATCCTGGATGGCTTTTTTGATTTTCCCCCGACCGTCAAAGGCAAGCTTGACTGCTTCTGTTGGCCAGCCAGGCATCAGGCAAAGTTCCAGGGAATTGAATCCCGTCTTGCGGATGATTTCAATCGCCTGCAAGGGCGCCAGAAACTTCATGCCGTAATTGCTGAAACCAAGAGTGATTCGTTTGCCTTTGGGCGCTTGGGCTTTCAATGGCTGGGCTGCCAGGATAGCCAGCGAGGCAAAATATTCCCTGCGGGTTAAAAAAGGCATAAAGGTTCCCCAGCCTGAGTGTTGTCGGATTCATTTAACCTGGTAAATCGGCTGGGAGCAAAGGGAAAACATCCCTTGTTGCCTCGATGAGGGATTTGTTCTTCGCTGGGATCGCCGAGCGTCAGCGACAGGTTCATCCTCTTTAATGCGCCTCGGCTTGTTGACTTAAGTTTGCCGGACTGCCTGGCACTGCTTAAACAATCGCGCAGTGGCAGCCAAGTTGCCGAGTAAACCGAGGGCGGCAGCAAAATGGGCCAGGGTAGCCGAGGTCAGCGCCCCGAACGCCGCGCAAACCACCAGGCCTTGCCCAAGCCAGACAGTCTTCAGACAACTTTTGTTGTTCACCGGGCCTTGCCGGTTTTGGAAGGCTAATTGTAGCGGAAGAAGCAGGGATAGCAAAACCATGCCTGCCAGGCAGCCCGTGTCGGCTAGCGCCAATTCACGCATGAGAAACGGCCCTTTCAAATCGTCTCTTTCTTGATTTTCAAACAATTGCCAAACCGGTTCAAGATCTTTTCCCGGCTTTTTCTGGCACATTCCCCTGGCGAAGTTATCATGGTGGTTGCGGCTTGCCCGGTTTTCCCACCCGACCATCGCGCACCAGGAGCAACCACCCATGACCCCCGACCGGCTTTCCCTCGCGGCCTTTCTCATGTCCCTGACACTCGGGCTTTTTCTCCACGCTCAGGAAAAAAAGAAGGAGGAGCCCAAGCTCCCCGATTTCCCCCGGGTGAATCTTGCCACCTGTTATGAAGTGGCGCCGGCCTGGCCGGAAAACCCCAAGGCGTTTCCTCCCGGAGATGTTCCAGGCATCGCGGTAAACTCCAAGGACGAGGTTTATGTCTTCACCCGGGCCAAGCCGCCCGTGCGGGTCTACTCTACGGAAGGAAAACTTTTGCGTTCCTGGGGATCCGACACGGTGGAGACGGCGCATCACATTAAAATCGATCAAGGAGGAAATGTCTGGCTGGCCGACATCGGCCTGCATGTGGTGCGCCAGTTCACTCCTGAAGGGAAACTGCTGAAAACCTTTGGCATTCCAGGCGAGTTTGGCGAGGACGAGCGAAGATTGAAAATGCCCACCGACATGGCCATTGCGCCGAACGGCGATGTCTTCATTTCAGACGGATATGGCAACAACCGAATCGTGCACTTTGATGGCCAGGGGAAATTCATCAAAGCCTGGGGGAAGATGGGGACAGGGTCTGGCGATTTCAGTTTACCCCACGCCATCGTCATGGATTCCAAAGGCCGCCTCTATGTGGCCGACCGCAATAATGTCCGAGTCCTGGTATACAACCAGGATGGCAAATTGTTGAATATTTGGAATAACCTTATTGTTCCCTGGGGTTTTTGGATCAATGCCAAGGATGAGATCTGGGTCTGCGGTTCGTCCCCCATGCCCTGGAGGGATGATCCCAAGTACAAGGGCGCCCCACTCGGCTGTCCGCCCAAGGACCAGGTGATTTTGAAATTCAACCCTGAAGGAAAAGTCTTGCAGCACTGGACCTTCCCCAAGGGAGAAGATGAAAAAGAAAAGCCCGGGGATTTGAACTGGGTCCACGCATTGGCGGTGGATTCACAAGGGAACCTCTATTTGGGCGACATCATCGGCAAGAGGGCGCAGAAATTCTCCCGAATGAAGTGATCCTCCCAGAGGAAGCGGGATTTCCCCATGAATCGCGGCGCTACTGTTGGCCTGATGTTTTTGCTGGCGGGGCCTCTTTGGGCTCAAAAGGATTCCGCCGAGATCGAGCATTTTGAAATGCGCGTGCGCCCGCTGTTGATCAACCAGTGCCTGAAGTGCCATGGCGAAGAAAAGTCCAAGGGCGGGTTGCGGCTCGATTCTCGCGAGGGCCTCTTGCGTGGCGGCAACAGCGGGCCGGCGGCCAAGTCCGGACAGCCCGACCAAAGCCTTCTTCTTCAAGCGGTCAGGCAAGTTGGCGAATTGAAGATGCCCCCCGAGGGGAAATTGAAAGGCCAGGAAGTGGCCGACCTGACCACTTGGATCAAAAACGGCGCGCCTTTCCCTTCTGGGCCAATGAAAACCCTGAAGCCCCTTCCCCTGGCGAGGGCAGCGGACCTCCTCCCCAATTCCGCGGAACTTGCGCCCCTTCTGGAAGGCTGGTACCAGGCGAGTTCCATTAAGTCCGAGGAGGGCAATGCGGTCGCCAACTGGCCCGATTCCAGCGGCAAGGGTAAGAACCTGAGTGCGCCAAGTAATCAGGGGCCACTGTTTGTGGCTAAAAGCAAAGTCAACGCCCGCCCCGCGGTTCGCTTCGACGGAAACGCCAAGCTTACAGGCTTTTCCACCGTAGGGCCGCCTGTCAGCCCGGGAAGTATCTTTCTTGTGGTTCACCTGGAGGGAAACCTGGGGAAACCTGGGGGACAACTTTTGGCATGGATGCAACCGTCCGGGAAGGAAAGCAGCAAGTTTTTTGTCGATGGCGTTCTCTCTTCCCCGATCCTGGAAAATCCCCTGCTTTGGCAGGGAGGAGTTCGGGGGGAACTGGCCGAGATCCTCCTTTTCAACAAGGCGCTGAGCGAAAGCGAGCGCGTCGGGATAGAAGCTTACCTGGCCAGGAAGTACGCTCTGGTGCTTCCGGGCAGCTTGCGCGACACGGCCGGTTCCTTTAGCAAGGCCGAGAAGGAATTCTGGTCGTTTCAGCCGGTGAAAGATCGGCCGTTGCCCGCGGTCCGCGATGCCTCTTGGGCCAAAACGCCCATCGACCGCTTCATCCTGGCCCGTTTGGAGGAAAAGAATCTGAAACCGTCGCCCGCGGCGGACAGGCGGACGCTGGTTCGCCGGGTTTACTTTGATCTCACCGGCCTGCCTGCCACTCCCGATGAAATAGAAAAAGCGCTGCAGGACAAATCCCCCAGGTGGTTGGAGAGCGTGGTGGAGGGGTTGTTGCAGTCGCCACACTACGGCGAGCGTTGGGGCCGCCACTGGCTGGATGTGGTCCGCTACGCGGAAACCACGGCCAACGATGCCAACGCTGTCATGCGTTTCGCTCACCGCTACCGTGATTATGTGGTCCACTCATTTAACCAGGACAAACCCTACGGACAGTTCATCGTGGAGCAGTTGGCGGGCGACTTGCTGCCCGACACCACCGATATCAGTTTGAAAGCATCGCGTATTATCGCCACAGGGTTCCTCATGCTTGGGCCGAAGGCGCTGGCGGAAACCGACAAGGAGCAGACGCGCCTCGATATCGTGGATGAGCAGATCGATGTGACGACGCGGGCGTTTCTGGGCCTGACGGTGAGCTGTGCCCGCTGCCATGATCACAAGTTCGACCCTGTGCCGACTGCCGATTATTACGGCCTGGCGGGGATCTTCCGCGGGACCGAACCGTTGATGGACGAAAACCGCAACGCCACCATGTTTCAAGAGTGGCCGCTCTTTCAGATCGCGGGGGAAAAGCCGTTTTTGGTGATGGCGCCTCGCGAAGGCCTGCCAGTGAACCTGCAAGTGCACCTGCGTGGCAACCGCTTCCAGTTGGGAGCGCTGGCGCCGAGGCGCCTGCCGCAGATTCTCGCGGGCCCCGAAGCTCCAGTGCTTTCCTCCCAGAGCGGACGGCTGGAACTGGCCCAGTGGATCGCCTCGAAAGGCAACCCGCTGACAGCTCGGGTCATGGTCAACCGCGTCTGGCAGCACCACTTCGGCACGGGGCTGGTGGCCACCAGCGACAATTTCGGCAAGCGAGGCGAAAGCCCTTCCCATGCGGAACTCCTCGATTGGCTGGCTTCCCGTTTTTTGGAAAGTGGCGGATCGGTCAAGGCCCTGCACAGGCTGATTCTCTCTTCTAGCGTTTACCAGCAAGCCACCCGGTCCAATGCCGCGGGGGAAACGGCCGATCCGGAAAATCGCCTGCTTTGGCGCATGAATCGCCGCAGGCTCGAAGCCGAGATCCTTCGCGATGCCATGCTGGCAGTGAGCGGCAAGCTAGACCGGACAATCGGCGGCAACGACAGTGGCGAATTCCTTTACCGCGAGGCGGAGATCCAGGATCCCAAGCGGGGATTCGCGCCCAACAAGGTCAAAGGCGACCATCCGTTTTACAACGCTTCACTGCGCCGCAGCCTCTACCTGCCCGTGGTGCGCAATATGCTCCCGGATGTAATCACGGTCTGGGACGGCGCCGACCCCTACGCCGTCACTGCCGTGCGAACGGAAACCACCGTGCCTTCACAAGCGTTGTTCCTTTTGAATAATCCGCTGGTGCGCGAGCAGGCGTTGCAGTTTGGAAAATTGCTTTTAAGCGAGGGAAAGCCCGATGACACCGACCGGCTGCGGCGGGCTTGCCTGCGCGCGCTTGGCAGAGAGCCGGTGGCGGAAGAGACGGCCCAGGGCTTAACATTTCTGAAAGCGTATGCCGCCGAGGCCGAGAGGTTGAAAACACCCGGCGACCGCCTCGCCGCCGCCTGGCAAAGTTTCTGCCAGATGCTGTTCTGTTCCAACGAGTTCCTTTATGTGGAGTGATGTGGGGAAAGAAACAGGTGGCTAACACAGGGCGCTTGCCAAAAAACTGGCGACCTGGGCAGTTGGACTTTAAGGAGAAAAACCATGGCGCCAATCTACCAGCCTTCTCGTCGTGAACTGCTTGGCCACAGCGCTTGCGGTTTTGGCTCGGTCGCACTGGCTGGGTTGCTTGCAGGCGATTCTCTGGCAATTGAAAAAAATCCCCTGGCGCCAACCAGGCCCCACTTTGCCCCCCGCGCCAAACGAGTCATCTTCCTCTTCATGCATGGCGGCGTTTCTCATGTCGATTCCTTCGACCCCAAACCCAAGCTCACCCTGATGGATGGCAAGCCGCTGCCTTTCCCCAAGCCCAAGTTCGAGTTCGCTCCGACCGGCAATCTCTTGAAATCCCCGTGGAAGTTCTCCAAGCACGGGCAAAGCGGCATGGAGATTAGCGAACTCTTTCCCCACATTGGTTCCCGCAGCGATGATATTTGCCTCTTGCGCTCGATGAACGGGGGAAACCAGGTTTCGCACGGGCCAGCGCTGCTGACCTTGAACACGGGCGACGGAGTATTCAACCGGCCCAGCCTCGGCGCCTGGGTTCTTTACGGCCTGGGTAGCGAGAATCAGAATTTGCCGGGGTTTATTTCCCTTTGCCCTTCCGTCTATCACGGAGGGGCGCAGAACTATGGCGCTGCCTTTCTGCCCGCCTGCTTTCAAGGAACGCGGGTCGGCGACGGCTTTGCTCCCATTACCGAGGCCAGGCTATCCGACACCACGCCACAAGATCCGCCCGCTCTGCAAAAGATTCAACTCGATTTGCTGAGAAAAGAGAATGAGCGCCATCTGGCTCTCGCAGGCCGTGATGACCGCCTCGAAGCGCGCATTCAATCCTTCGAGACCGCTTTCCGCATGCAGATGGAAGCGCCCAAAGTCCTCGATCTTTCTTCAGAAACCAAGGAAACGCAAGCGCTGTACGGTATCGGCGGCGGCCCCACGGAAGAATTCGGCAAGTTATGCCTGCTGGCCCGACGGCTGTCCGAGGCAGGCGTGCGCTTTGTCCAGATCAATCATAGCTACCCGAGAAATTACTGGGATGCCCATGGCGATCTGAAGAACAATCATTCCACCAACGCTCTCAAGGTGGACAAACCTATTGCCGGATTGATCGAGGATTTGAAGCGGCGGGGAATGTTCCGCGATACCTTGGTGGTGTTCGGCACGGAATTCGGCAGGACACCCGCGGGGCAGAGCAATGATGGCCGGGATCATCACCCGCATGCTTTTTCCATGTGGCTGGCGGGGGGCGGGGTCAAGGGCGGCCTGACTCACGGCCAGACCGACGAGTTTGGCTATTATGTTCAGGAAAACAAAGTCACCATGCCCGATTTCCACGCCACCCTGCTTCACCTTTTGGGCCTCGATCACAAGCGCCTGACCTACCGCCATGCCGGCCGCGACTTCCGCCTCACCGATGTCCATGGCGAGGTAGTTCAACCCATCCTGGCCTGATTGCCAGCCCATGCGGTGCGCTGCCCCCTCACTCAAATCACCCAAGGGTGGGCGGCTACAGCTTTTCTTTTCCCCTCCCCCTTTATCCAGTATGATGGCCAATTCTTGCCCAATGACGGTCGCCAGATTCTTCAAGGAGATTGCACATCGATAGAGCTTTACGAACCGCCTGGCTGATTGTCGCGCTTCTTTGGCCGGTGGCGCTGTTGAATTATCTCGATCGGCAAATGATCGCCGCCATGCAACAGTCAGTCATGCAGGATATCTCCGACATCGGTTCCGACACTCGCTGGGGGCTCATGCTCGGGCAGTTCAAATGGGTGTACGCCTTCTTCAGCCCGCTGGGCGGGTGGCTGGCCGACCGCTACAGCAAAAAGATCACTATTTGCGGAAGCTTGTTCGTGTGGTCGGTGGTGACCTGGGCAACCGGCCAGGTGGTCACCTACAACGGCTTGCTCTGGACCCGCACTCTGATGGGGATCAGCGAGGCCTTTTACATCCCTGCGGCGCTGGCGCTCATTGCCGACTACCACACCGGGCATACCCGGTCCCGCGCCGTGGGCATTCATCAAATCGGCATATACTCCGGAGTAATCATTGGGAGTTTCGCCGGTTATGTTGCTGATGCCCCCAGCCTGGGATGGCGCTGGGCCTTCGACCTGACCGGGTTGGCCGGAGTGATTTACGCTCTGCCGCTCCTTTTTTTCCTGAAGGACCAGCCCGTTGCCAGCCGCCAGGCCAAAGGGGCGAACACCACTCTGGCTGCCTCGTTTTTCGCCTTACTTGGGAATGGTTCCTTTATCCTGCTGGTGCTTTATTTCACGCTGCCGGCGATGGCCGGTTGGGTGGTGCGCGATTGGATGCCCGGGGTTCTGCGCAAGGAGTTGAACTTGCAGCAAGGAATCGCCGGGGTCAGCGCCGTGGTCTACTGGCAAGGCGCGGCGATTGCCAGCGCCATATTTGGCGGCTGGCTGGCCGACTATTGGATGCGCCGCACCAGCCGCGGCCGTATCTATGTCAGCGCCCTCGGCATGTGTTGCATCATTCCCGCCATGCTGGGTGTGGGCATTGTCATTAGCCAGGGGTCGCTTTCCTTGGCCGTGGCCTTCCTGATCCTGTTCGGCATCGGCTGGGGCCTTTTCGATTGCAACAACATGCCGATCCTGTCGCAGATTGTGCCGCCGCATTTGCGGGCCACCGGCTACGGAGTCATGAACATGGTGAGCATCAGTTGTGGCGGCCTGGCGGATTTGGGGTTTGGCATGCTGCGCGACAAGCAGGTTCCCTTGCAACTGATCTTTGGCGCCTTCGCCTCCATCGCCCTGGTCTCGGTGGTCCTGGTGCTGCTGATCCGGCCGCGGGCGGAGCTGTCCGATGGGCTGGAAGAGAAAAAATAACCACGGCCAAGAGACCTTGAACCCGGGGTCGATGTCATGCCCGAGAAAGTGAAACTAGACTTGCCTGGGGCGGAGGTTTACTTTTTTCCAGACTTCCTCACACCGGCCGAGGACGCGGAGTTTTTCTCCCGCTTGATGCTAGAAGTCACCTGGAAACAGGAATCGATGAAAATGTTCGGCAAAGAAGTGAAGCTGCCGCGCCTGACTTCCTGGCATGCCAGCGACGGGCTTTCCTATAGCTACTCCGGCATCACCTCGCTTCCTTTGCCCTGGCTTCCCCCTTTAACCTGGCTCAGGGAAAAGGTGGAACAGGTTTGCCAATGTTCCTTCAACAGCGTGTTGCTGAATCTCTACCGGGATGGCAACGACTCCGTCTCCTGGCACGCCGACGATGAAAAAGAGCTGGGGCCCGATCCGCTGATCGCCTCGGTATCGTTGGGTGCGCCGCGCAGGTTTCAGTTCAAAAGTCGGGTGAAACCGGAATCGCGTAGGGAAATCCTTTTGACCAGCGGCTGCCTTCTATTCATGGGCCTGGGGTCGCAGACGCTTTGGCTGCATCAGGTTCCAAAAGAGAAGATGGCAACTCAGGCCAGGATCAACCTGACCTTCCGTTGCATGGAGATGTGAAGTTCAAGCTGGCCTGGAATAAATAAATTTCTCTCCCGGTGTGGGGGTGGCCTTTCATTCCTTCACGCCATGATCTCTTCCACTACCTTGCCTTCGACATCGGTGAGTCGGAAGTCGCGGCCGGCGTGCCGGAAGGTCAAGCGCTCGTGGTCCAGCCCCAATAAGTGCAGAATAGTGGCGTGAAAATCGTGGACATGAACCCCGTCTTGGCCGACCGCTATGCCATGGTCGTCGGAGGAACCATAAACCAAGCCGCCCTTGACTCCGCCGCCGGCCATCCAGGAAGAAAAGACCTGGTGATGGTGTTCCCTTCCGGGGTGAGTGGCGTTTTCGTGATAAGGGGTGCGGCCGAACTCGGTGGTCCAAACTACCAGGGTGTCTTCAAGCATGCCGCGGTTTTTCAAGTCGAGAATCAGCCCGGCGATGGGCCGATCGATCTTGGCCGCAAGGCGGGCGTGGTCTTTCATGTCGCCGTGCGAATCCCAGTTGTTGGAAGAGCCAGTGTCGATGAGTTCAATAAAGCGCACGCCGCGCTCGGCCAGCCTGCGGGCGGCGAGGCATTGCCAGCCAAAGCCGGTAGTTTGCCCGCGTTCAAGACCATAAAGTCGCAAGGTGGCCTCTGTTTCCCGGGAGAAATCAAAAGCCTCCGGGGCCTGGGCTTGCATGCCAAAGGCGGTTTCAAAGGAGCGGATGCGGGCTTCTAAAGCCTGGTCGGCCTGGCGTTGTTGCAAGTGTTTTTTGTTGGCCTGGTCGGTGAGAGCCAGTTCCAGTCGTTGCAAATCCGCAGAAGGCAAGCGTGGGCTGAGGTTGGGAATGGGGTTGGGCCCGGGCTGAATGCGCGTTCCCTGGTGGGAGCCGGGAAGAAAGTTGTTGCCCCAGGTTTGCGCGCCTGCGTAGGGGTCGGCCGGGGCAATCACCATGAAGGAAGGGAGGTTTTGGTTTTCCGTTCCGAGGCCGTAACTGACCCAGGCGCCCAGGCTGGGCCGTGCGAAAGTCCACGACCCGCAGTGCATTCCCAAAGTGCTTTCGTAATGATTGGTGTGGTTGGATTTCATGGAGCGGATAACGCAAAGCTGGTCGGCCATTTCGCGCACATGAGGAAAAAGTTCGCTAACCTGGGTGCCGCACTTTCCACCGGGTTTGAACTCCCAGTTGGGGCGCTTGAGGAAGCGCTTGAACTCGCCGAGCTTTCCTTGCCAGTTGTCCACGGAAATGGTCTTGCCCGCGTCGGCGAAGAGCTTGGGTTTATAATCAAAGGAATCGACATGGGAAACCCCGCCGGTCATGTACAGGAAGATGACGCGCTTGGCTCTGGGCTCGATGTGTGGCGGTTTCGCCGCCAGGGGGTCGACTGTGTCGGCGCGAACTTCTTCCGCCGCCAGGGCTGCCAATGCCGTCATGGCGAAACCGCCCGCCGCGTTCTTCAATATCTCCCGCCGACTAATAGGCATTGGTTAATCCAGGAATAGGAACTCGTTACGGGTTAAAAGGGAACGAGCAAAGCTGGTGAAAGCCGCCAGCTCGCGCTGCTGGGGCGGCAGGGCGGCAGGCAGGTTTTCCCGGTAGGCTGCCAAATACTCCTTGGCGGAGGAAATCTCCGCTTCAACAGGCGCTCGCGAGAGAGCCAGAAAAAACCCCTTGCTGATCCTGGCTGGTTCGTCCTGACTGGCGGCAATCATTTTTCGGCCCAGCGATTGCGCGCGCTCAAAGACAAACGGGTCGTTCATAAAAAAAAGGGCCTGGGTCGGCACGGTGGTTGTGGTCCTGCCCGCTGTGCTGCTGTTGGGGTCGGCGCCATCGAAGAGGGCCAGGAAGGGATGCCGCTTCAGGCGCGGTTGCATCAGGTAGACCGAGCGCTGCTTGGTTTCATACAGGGCCTGGAAGGGATTGTGCTGGGTGAACCCCCATTGCGCCGGCTTGGGAAAGGGGTGTGGGCCGCCGGGGGAAGGATCGAGGTCGCCACTGACCGCGAGCAAGGCATCGCGGATTTCCTCGGCGGTGAGCCTGCGGGAGTTGTAGCGCTGAAGAAGTTTATTCTCTGGGTCCGCGCCCGATGGATTGGCCTGGGCATTTCCGCCACCTATTTGATACGCCGTGGAATTCATGATCAGCCGGTGCATGGCCTTGACCGACCAGCCGCTGGCGATGAAACGGGAGGCGAGCCAGTCGAGAAGTTCGGGATGGGAAGGGTGCATCCCGCGGGCGCCAAAATCGTTGGCAGTTTCCACCAGGCCGCGGCCGAAATGCCCCTGCCATATCCGGTTGACCATGACGCGGGCGGTGAGCGGGTTTTCCTTGCGGGTCAGCCAATTGGCCAGTTGCAGCCTGCCGCTGCCGGCCTGCGCCGCCAGCGGTTCTCCCCCCAGGATCGCCAGGTTTCTCCTGGGGGCTTCCTTGCCGAAATTTTTCGCCTCGCCTCGCTGGCGGATCTTGGCGTTTTGCCCTTTGTCCTCGGTTACCCCGTATGCCAGCGGGAATAAACTGACCTGAGAGAGTTCGTTTTTCTGCGCCAACAGGGAGTTCATTTTTGCTGCAATGTCCGCCGGCTTGCTGGCGTTGCCGCCGTTCTTTTCCGTGTTGGGTTGTTTGCTTTCCAGTTTTGCCTTTTCCTCCTGCAGCCGCTTGAGTTGGCCGTTGATTTTCTCAAGCGACGCAGTCCGCTCGTTTTCCCGCCGTTGTATTTCACCTGGAGGAATGGCAGGGGCAAAGTCACGCTGCTTCTTACTCGATTCGCTGCCGGGGTAGGGATAACGCGTGCTCTCGAAGACGCCAAACCAGCCGTAATAATCATCGCGATTGACCGGGTCGTACTTGTGGTCATGGCAATGGCAGCAGCCGAGCGACAACCCCAGAACAGTCTGACCCAAAGTGTCGAGCGTGTCCTGGATGGTCAGGTCGTGGTAGTTTTCTGGGTCGAAGCCGAACCGGCGTGAGATGGCGATAAAGCCGGTGGCCTGGACCAGCCTTTCGAATTGCTCGGTCTGTTTTTCGGAAAGCGCCCCGCCGGCATTTCGCGCCACCTCCTGGGCGAGAATGTCCCCGGCCAATTGTTCTTGCAAAAACTGGTCATAAGGCTTGTCTTGGTTGAAAGCGTCGATCACCCAGTTGCGGTACAGGTAGGCTTCCGGTATGGGGAAGTCAGCGGTCTCGCCAGCGGTGTCGGCATAGCGGACGACATCAAGCCAGCGCCGGCCCCAGTGTTCCCCATAGGAATGGCTGGCCAGCAAACGCTCGATGAGTTTTTCAAACGCCATGGGGGAGTCATCGGCGAGGAACGCTTCGGCCTGCTCGGGAGTTGGTGGCAAACCGGTCAGGCCAAAGGTGGCCCGGCGGAGCAGTGTCCGTTTATCCGCAAGGGGGGCTTGCTGAAGCCCAGCCGTTTCCAACCGCGACAGGACGAATCGGTCGATTCCATTATTCACCCTGGCTGGGTTTTTCACTTGAGGAGGGGCAGGGTCGCGCAAGGGTTGAAACGACCAGAAAGCCCTCTCTTTTTGCGTGATGGGCCCAGCTCGGAGAGCGGGGGATTCTTCCTGGAAGGAAAAAACAGCGCTGCTGACGAGGAGGACCGCCAAGGGGATCAGGGTCATGGGCGGCAGGCCCAAGGGGAAGACTCGCCTGGCAATAAATCTCAAAGGAAAATCTCCGACGAACTGGGCGCACTGGGCAAACTGGCTGCGGCTTGGATTCTTCCCTTTTACTGTAACTCCGAAGGAAAAATCACTCAAGGAGTTTTTAGTTTCGCCGGGAAATTCTTCCTCTTCACGCCCTGGTTGTGTGCAGTCTCCCTTAAACCATGCGACAGGCAAAGGGTTGCACGGGATTCCCCGTCGTTGAACCCTTCGGCCCCTGAAGAATTAGGGGATGGCCACGGGTTCGCCATCTTCGCGAGCGCCCAGGTATTGGTAAACCCTCATGTCGATCGATTCATTGATGAATTGGACCCGGCCATCGGCAAAGGCAAAGTTCGCCCCGCCTGAATGGTTCGACTTAAAGCCCCAGGTAACCGACCAGTTCCACAGGCAACGGGCGGGGTCGCGGGAAGGGTTGAACACCGGGGTGCAGTTGGCGCAATTCCACCCGGGAGGATTCGTGCCCACGGGAACCGTGTCGATTTTCCAGTTGAGGGGTTGAATCGTCTGCCCTTGGGCGACGGAATTTCCCCCAGCCCAACCGGGATCGAGCCCCGTCACGCTGTTCCAACGCTGGAATTCACAAAATTCCGGCAGGGTTTCCCCAATGAGGAAAGTGTTGGAGGTGCCATCCTTGACATGGGACATGGTGATGACTGCGCCTCCGCGGCAAAACATTCCCCGCATCAAAGTGGCATCAGCGGTGTTGCCCCAACTCATGCTGGCCGGGTAGCCGGGGTGGGTGAGCGGGTTCAATGTGGCCGGCACGGTGGCGCCTGTTCCTTGCGCGCCGTTGCAGTTTTTTTGAAACGGGTTGCTGCAAGCGGTAGGAGGGTTGTTGCATTGCGGCCCGGTGCTGGCGATGTAGCCAAAGAGCCGCCCGTCGTGCAGTTCCCAGGTGTCGCTGGGGCAGCGTGACAGGGGCATGCCGCGGGGAAGGATGCGTTGAGTAACGGCGTTGGCCAGGCTTCCGGAGGCGACAATCTGCGTGTACAGCGGATTTTGCTCGGTGTAGTTCAGGGCTTGAAACATCCAGGAGGTGTTGCCCCCGTTGGGAAAGGTTCCCGTCGGGGCATTCCCTCGGGGAAATTCCCGGTGGGTCGATTCAAAATTCATGCAGCCGAGCGCCAACTGTTTCAGGCTATTGGTGCATTTGGCCCGGTTGGCCGCCTCGCGCACTTTCTGAATGGCGGGCAAAAGCAGGCCAATCAAAATGGCTATGATGGCAATGACGACAAGCAGTTCGATCAGAGTGAACCCCATGTGGTTTGCAAAGGGCTTATTCTTCATGACACCCCCCTGTAAAAAATGACGAAAAGAGCAAAAACCCCCAGCCTGGCCTGAGAAAGGAGAAAATTCAATCCTCCAGCAAAGGGAACGAGGGCAGACTTTCCACTGGAAGAATGACACTATGATTATCCCGGGAGTAAACCAATGCAGTCAAGGATAAATTCAAGGGGAAGTGTTGGGGGGTGGGATCTGGTCGGCATTTGGGAAAAGAAGCCGGGGGGATGCCCACGCTCACAGAAAATGGTCAATCACGGCAATATGAAAACGCTTGAATAAAATTATCCGCAATTAAGGGATCTAAACATTTCGCGTGTTGCGGCGGGGCCGTTTGGGTTTTTCCCTCGCCACCTGACTCCCACCGTGGGCTTGCGAAAGCAAACTGGGCGCTAGCAAGGCAGCAATTGCCAGGCCGGCGGCCTGGAGCATTTCGCTTTTCCTTTCAACGCCAACCAGGATCTCGGGGAAACGGTCCTGATCAGAAATGGCTTGATGGCGAGCCAGCCCCAGGGAGAATTCACCCATCTGAGTGTCCCAATTGGCTGTGAAATGCGTGAAATCGCCCAAACTGAGGTCAAACAAATCCTCCGGGAGATTTGAAACAACTTCATCTCCGTTGGCAGGAAGTTGGGCGGCTGGTAGCAGGTTGTCCGGGAGCTGAGCCCCCGGGCCTCCTTGCTTTTCAACTTGAGGAAAAGCCTTGAGCCTGGCTTGCACGAGGTCCGCCAGAATTCCACCCGCGTTCTTAAAGGCTTTGGCCCCTTCTTCCAGCGCAACCTTGCCGGTGGAATCTACCAGGGAATCCAGGCTGGTTTCAAATTCGCTGGGTACAAAAATAGAAATGGCCCGGTCAACATTCCTGGAAACTTCTTGCAGCAGGTGTTCCTGTGCGGTCAGGGTGGTTTCGACCACTGCCACCGACAATTCACCTGATTGCAGCAAGGAATTTACGACGAGTTTTGCTGTGGAAATCAGGGGATTGACGGAAAGGGCGGATTGGGCCTCCACCTTGCCAGGTTCCAGAGACATGCCGGTTTCATCGGTGATTGCCAGCTTTTGCAGGTCCATTTCCAAGGCTAGGTCGTCAATTCCTTGGGTTGCCACGCCACCCCCAGCGACAAGGCTGCCGAAAAATTCTTGCGCCAAGGCCGTAGCGGAAAGATTGAAGCCGGTGGTTCCAACCTGGGAAATGGCGTTCAACAAAGATGAAGAAAAACTTGCTCCGATTCCCTGGGAACCGGAATTGCTTCCCGTGGTTGAGTCGATAGGTCCCGATTGGCCGTTGTTGCCTACAGGTCCAGGGCTGCCTCCGGGTGTGGAACCAGAAGATTTCGAGCCAAAATCGAGTACTAGGGACAGGCCAGATTTGGGGACATCGGCGGCGGCAAAGCCCGACACTGCCTGCCCCCCCTGGGTGACGGTTGGATTGATCACCTGGCCATTGGCGGTGACCAAAGCCGCCCCGGCCAGCACCTGACCGGCCCCAACCCCGGTTAATTGCAGGTTGTACTGTGTGGCCTGCGCCGCGGGGATGACGACCAAGTCGAGGGCGCCCTTGGAAGAAAGACTGGCGGATTTGTTTTCCAGAATCTGGTTTCCCTGGCTGTTGCCCACCTGCCCGGTTGGGGTGTTCAAGACGAAATCGACCGGGTCGAGCCAGAGCAGGAGGTAATCCTGGTCGAGTTTCCCGCTGCCGGTTGGATCCTGGCTGGCGATCCAGAAATTCACCAGTTCCTCGGTTATCTTGCTGCTGGCAAGATTGATTGAATCCGCAGCGGAGAGGTTGGTGGCAACCGAACTGAAGGAGCCGATCAATTCGTTGGAAAGATTATCCAACTGGGTCTGGTCAACTGGGCGGGTGAAACTTTCGGACGAAATGGCGGGAGACAGAGTGAAGGAATAATCGGTGGACAAGGACAAATCGCCTGGGGCTGTTAAAAGAATGTGGAATTCATCTCCCGAGGAGACCTTAAAGGAAAGGGTTGGCGAAGTTGCCGAACTGCTGGCCAACTGGATGCTTTCACCGTCCTGGGTGAGAAACACTTTTACCCCGGTCTTCCCGCCTGCGGGGCCGGAAAAACCGCCCAGGGAAATGGTGGTGTCCTCAAAGGCAACCCCCTTGAAGGCATCGACATCCCCGGCGTGGGAAAAGCTGCCGGTTACTTCCGTACTCTTGGTTCCAAGGACCAAGGAAGTGGCGGCCGAGGCGGTGTTGCCGTGGTCGTCCGCAGCAGCGCTTGGGTCATGCAGAACTTCCATGCGGTAGGTCCCGACTCCCCCGCCATACGACGCGGCGGTCAATAAATAAGTTTCCCCCGCGGTCAAGTCGATGCTGATAAAGCTGTGGGAAACATTGGGGCTGGCATCGTCATTGCTGGCCAGAATATTTCCGGCCATATCTTTAACGGTCAGTTGCGTGTCGAGAGGATTCACCGGGCCGGTTCCAAAAAGGCGGATGCGGTAGTTTCCGGAAACCTCCGGAGCCAGCTTGAACAGATCCTCGTCGCCACAGGCTTCAATCTCGCCCTCCTGGCTGTCCTGGTTGCCCGCCAAAGCAATTCTCCCGGGTGTGGAGCCAAAATCATCCACGACCGGTTCAACCTGCAACTCGAAGGCGCCCGTGGTTTGCGATGCCCCTTGGACTTCAAAATAGTAAGACTTTCCTGCTTCCAGGCAGCGGAAGAGCAAACTGTCGGAAGCCCCCAGGGAGGCATCGCCAGTTTGATTATTGCTGTAAGCGAGCAGGCTGCCGCTGGAATCATAGAGGGATAAATAAGCATCCAGATTCGACCCGGATTCAGCGGCGAGCGATACCTTCACAATCTCGGTGGTGACCGGGACAAATTCGAAAAAGTCACTCTCGCCCGCGGATTGAATCTCCCCCAGGGTCGTGGCAAAATTCCCGCTGTTGGCCAGAAGGCTGGCCGATTGCCGGGTATTCCCATGGTCGTCGGTATCGAGCCTGGCCCAAACCTTGTAATCACCCACGGAGGAACCCACTCCGGCGGTTTGCAGGTAAATCACCTCCCCGGCGTTGACGGGCAAAGCCACCAAGCTGTTGAAGCCCGACCCAAAGTTGTCATCCTCGACCACCAGATTTTCCAAGCTGTTTTGGTAAATTCGCAAGTAGCCATCCAGCTTGCTGGTGGCAGCGGCATTCAATCCGAGATTGAGAATGCCGGCGGTGGTGATTTCCAGTTTGAATAAATCGCGATCGCCAACGGCATTGATCGTGCCGAGGGAATTGGCCTGGTTGGCCGAATCGAGAACCAGGACATGGCTGGCCGGGATAGCGCCCGTGTTGTTGCCGGCCCCATCGGCATCTTGGTGAACAATCGGCTTTAGGGAAAGCTCGTAATTTCCCAAGCTGCCGCCAAAACCGGAGGCGGCAAGGTAATAGGTGGATCCCTTGGCCGTTTCAAAGATCAAACGGCTGTCACTGCTTTTGCCAAAATTATCATTGGATCCCACCACAGCGCCCTGGGAATTGAGCGCCGCCAGCACCGTGTCGAGTTTGCTCCCCGCAGCCGCTTTCAAATCCACTTGCACCTGGCCATTCTCAGCCGCCAGGAATTGAAACAGATCAACATCCTTGGAAACGGAAATCTTTCCAAGGCTGGCGGCCGCACTGATCGTTCCAAAAGGCAGCTTGGAGGTGGAATTAATTGCATTGGCGAAATCGTCTGGCGGCGCCTGTTGAACAATTTGGTTTACTTCTAACCGGTAATTCCCCTGCGATTTTCCGCCGCCTTGCAGTTGAATGTAATAAGTTTCTCCAGCGGCCAGGTTGACCCGGGACAGGGCGGGCTTTCCTCCCGGTTGCTGAACACTGCTGGCCAGAACACTTAAATCCTCCTTGATGATTTTGAAAACTGGGGAGAAGTCTTTTGCATCTGGCCCAGGGGTTGCTGCGAAGTTGAATATCCCCGCTGCCGGTGAAGTTATCCGGAAAATATCGCTATCGAAAGTTTCCACTCGGTTGGAGATTTCTCCCTGGCTGCTGGCCGAGGAACCGTCGGTGAAATTCAATCCCGTGGCGAATTTAACACTGTCGCCATGATCGTCTTCCTGGACTTCTTCCGTAATGGAAAACTGGTAGGCTTGGTTTTCCCCCTGGCGGGTGGAATCAGAAAATTGAATGTAGTACTCTCCCCCTTTTTCCGCCTTCAGAGTCAACCGGCTGTTCACTCCCGGCCCGGAATCATCATCGGAGAAAAGCAGGTTGCCCTTGGCATCCAAAACCCCAAGTTTCGGGTCGAGAGTGGAATCGCTGGCTGCCAGGTTGAGCGTGAACACACCGGACTTGGTGGCGGTATAACGGCGCAGGTCCATATCCCCCGCGAAATTCACCGTCCCCTTGAAGATTCCTGGTTCCAAATTGGCGAGAGCGATTGCCGGCGCCTTTTCGCCAAAGTCGGACACTCGGTCGGGAAGATCATCGCTTAATGCCTGGTAACTCAAGGCGTATTCCCCGGCGCTGCCCCCGGCGCCAGCGGCCCAGAGGAGAACCGACTTGCTTTCTCCCGGCCCCACCTTGACCTCTTGCTGCGAATTCAGACTGCCTGGCTCGTCCCCTGCCAGGGTCCAGGTGGCCCCGCCATCGCTGGAAAAATAAAGTAGGGAATCCAGCCGCGACTGGTTTTGGTTGATGGCTTTATGGTTAAATCGCAGCCGGGTCATTTCCGTGGTTGAACTGTTCACATAATTCAGGCTGAAGAGGTCCGCGTCTCCTGCAAGATTTACCATGCCTTGGAGCTGGGTCCCTGAAAGAGCTGTAGCCGCCGACTTGCTTTGGCTGGAATAATCATCCAGCCCCGCGTTTAAAGCATAGCTGCCGACATAGGCCCCTCCACCCACTTGCACATGGTAAACTTGCCCTGAAGTTAATTCGACATTCACCATTCCCTGGTAGCCTTTGGGGCCAAAACTGCTTTCCGCCTGGGAAACCAGGGGCGCCATGTTTTGGTCTAAAATCCGGATTCCTGGCATTGCGCCGCTTTGCCGGTCTGATGCCTGGAAGGCAAACAGCCCACTGGCCGGAGCAGTGAACTTGAATGTGTCCAGGGTTTGCGCGTTTAAGGCCCCGGTTGCTTTAGCCTGCTGATTGCTAAACACCAGCAACGCTTCAATGCTGTTGCTAATGCGGTATTCACTTGCCGCCTGGCTGCTTACCGAAATGTAATAAGCTTTTCCCGCTTCCACTGGGAATTGGCTGCCCTCGGTGGTGGCTTCCAGTTTGATGGGGGTCCCGTTGGCGTTTAAAACCGCCAGGCGTCCCGTTTCCAGGATGCTCCCCGTCAGGCCCAAAGTCGCCACACCCGACTGGCGGGCGCTGAATTTGAAGAAATCTTCGTCTCCCGCCTTTTCGATTTTTCCCCTTTGCTGGAAAGCGCCGGTGGCATCCAAAACCAGGGGGCTGGCTTGGTTGAGGTCGTTCCCGAAATCATCTTCGATTCTCTGGCCTTCCTCCATTTCCACAAGGAAGTTGCCGCTTTGGGTCTTCAGAGTGGAAACCTTAATGAAATACTCCTGGTCTTGCTCTGTGTTGAAGCGGACGATTGAGGCCGTCCCGCCTCCGGAGTTGTCATCGGAAATAATGGGCTCAAAATGGCCTGCGGTGGTTTCCACAAATGCCGACAAATAAGGATCGAAATTGCTTTCCTTCGCGGAGGCACGAAGGACCATGCTGCCCGAGTTGCCGGCCTTGACTTTGAAAAACTCATCATCCTTTGGCCCATCGGATTGGCCAACCGCGCTTTTTCCCAGGCTTAAGGCGCTGGAAAATGACCAGGTGGCGTCTGCCCGAATGGTGGTGGCGGCAATCGCCTGGCTCAAATTCCCCCCCAGATCACTGAGGATTTTTGAAGGCAAGGAAATCGAAAAGGCCCCTTCTTTGGCAGCTTCCACCGTGAGTTCAAGCAACTTGGGGTTTACCGCCCGGATCGCACTCAGGGTGACCGGTCCGGTGGCTTTGAAGTCGGCCAACGAAGGCAAACCCGCCATCGCTTCATCCCATTCCACATAAACAAGCCTTTCTTTCCCCAACGGGACGGTCAGCGTGGGAATCCCCGGGAAAGTGCCTGGGGTCAAGAACTTTCCTTTAGGATTTTGGGTATCGACGGTGACCGGGGTTTCCCCAGCAGCACTGGTGTTCCCGGCGGCATCCGTAGCTTTGGCGCTGAAGGAGTACGACCCGTCGGCAAGGGTTGCGCTGGTGTAATCAAAAGTCCACGAACCGCTAGTGTCCGCCTTAACTCCGCCGATTGATTGCCCACCCCGGAACAGACTTACCTTGGATTCAGGTTCGGCGGAGCCGCTCAAAACCAGGGTGGTATCGCTGGTGATTCGGTCGGAAGCGGAGGCGCCGGAGTCTTCAGAAATGCCGGTAAACTCCGGTGCCTTGGGTTCAGCAGTGTCGATATCGACGGAGTCGCCAGCACCGCTGCCGATGTTGCCGACCATGTCGGAGTAGAGTCCGCTGAGGTTGACTGAACCCTTGTTGGCAATCCCATCCGTGGCGGTGAAGGTGGCGCTGTAGCTGTCGGCATCAATGATTGTGAAGTTGGACAGAGTTCCCCCCGCCGTGGTCAGGTCAGAGGCGTCAAAGCCGACGACTGCTTCGCTGAATTCGAATTTGACCGGGGAGGACGGGGCGCCATTGCTCAGGGAGGCGGCGACAATGTCGACTGTGGCGGCGGGGTTCTTGGTGTCAATGGTGACACTAAAGGATGCAAACGCAGACTCAGCTTGGCTATTTAATTTTGCATTGGCAGTGAAGAAATGGGTTCCCTCGCCTAATGTTGTGCTGGTGTAATCGAAGGTCCAGTTTCCATTGGCGTCAGGTGTGACTGAAGGACCAAGAGTTGTAGATTGTTGAAAAAGTGAGACAAGGGCGCCTGGCTCGGAAGTTCCATTAAAAACCAAATTCGTATCGTTGGTGGTGCGGTCGGAAATGGATAAACCCGAATCGTTGGAAATAGCGAGATTGGATGGGGCCAGGATATAAGTAATGGTGGCAAGGCCGTTTCCAGAATTAGTGGCATAGTTGGAAGCAAAGCCGAACTGGCCAGGAGAGAAATTGGATCCAGCGTAGCCACCATTACCGTAATATTCATTATTAGAAAAACTGAGAGAACCGCCGAAACCTCCGCCGGTTGAAGACGAACCTTGGGAAATGGCTAATCCCCCGCCGCCCCCGCCACCATCAGCATACACAGGCACATTACTACCAGCCTGCCCGGTGGTGGAACTTGTGAAAAATTGGTATGTGGAACCTGGGGTTCCTTGAGGAGGGTTTCCTGCTCCGCCGCCCCCGCCCGCGCCGGCCGCTACCAGGTAAGAAATTCCTTGCGAATTGCTAAATGAAAGCAGTGACGCGGCTCCGCCGCCGCCGCCGCCGCCGGAGGCGCCGCTACTACCTGTATCGCCACCCTTTCCCCCGGAGAATCCGCTGGGGAAATCGGAAGAGGCAAATGGTGACCTGCCGCCGGCTCCCCCTCCCGAGGCGGTCTCGTTGTTGCCGCCATGGCCGCCGACCTCACCAATGTAAAAGGTCAAAGTTTCGCCGGGATTGACAAACAGGTTGCCGGAGATTTTGCCTGCCGGGCCGGCTGCCCCGCCGCTTGTTTGATAATCGATACCGCCTTGCCCCGCTCCGCCCCCCAGCATGGAAATGGAGATTTTCCCCGCCCCATCGGGAACCACCCAGGATTCAGCGGCGTTGATGAATGAAAAGGTTTTGGTGGTGGGAGTCAGCCTCGGTTCGAGATTCTCGATGGCCAAGATTGGTGGCTTAGATTTTTTTGGAGTTGCCTTTCGGCGAAAAAGTAAGTCCCTGGTATCAAATAAAACCCTGAACCACTTCCGTGACTTTTGCGGGTTCATAGTTCTTCAACTTAGGAGTGGACTGACAAGCGAGTTTGCCCGTAAACATCTAGTGTGCCATCCTTCCCTGGCCAAATAGAGGGGAAAAATGGCCAAAGAAATAGAAAGGGAGACCCCAGATCAATCGCTTTGGCAACCCTTGAGAAAAAAGCGTTGCAAAAGGAGGATTTCGGAACCCCATTCCTCATAAAACAGGATTGAATAAAAACGGGGGATTGTCAAGTCGCAAATTGCGGTATTTGGCAATGTCGCCAGGGGATTGGTTGAAAGGGAAAACTCGAGAAAATCAGCTATTTCGCCAGCCAGCGGGCTTTTTGTTGGGCATAATCCTGCCCTTTTCGCAGGGAATCAAAGGAGTCATCGGTTTCGATGGCCTGGAGCCAAATGGCCATTCGTTGGGTTGGGGGGCTGAGATCCCAGGCTTTATCCAAGAAGTCGAAGGAATTCTTTCTGTAAGAAAGTAATAGTTGCGCGCTTTCCGGAGTGCTTTCCTGGCGCAGGGCTATTTTCCCGTGTACCACCGAATATATCCCCGCCACATTGAGGTAAAGAGGAAGGCTGGGCTGGGCTTCTTTGAGCGCCGCCTGGGCATCCCCGACTGCGCCAGCCAGATCATTTTGCGTGGCCCGGATATAGCCCCGCACCTGGTAAGCTTGCGATTTTTCCAAAGGATCCACATCTGCCGATTCCAGAATGCGGGAAATATCGGCCTCGACCAATTTTTTCCACGCCGAGTTTAACAGCATGGCCCGCCGGTTTCTGGCTTTCATATCAGATGGGAGGAGTTCCACGCCCCGGCTCAAATCCGCCAGGGCCGGCCCCAATTGGTTCAAGCCGCGCAAGGCATTGCCCCGGCCAAGGTAAGCCCTGGGGTCGAGTCCTCCATCCTTTTTCGGATTGTGCAAGGCGAAATATTTATTAAACGCGCTAACGGCCTCGGCATATTTATTCTGTTCCACCAGCACCAACCCCGTCATGAGCTGGGCCCCGGGCGAGGCAGGGTCCAGATTGACCGCAAGAGCGCTTAACTCCAGCGCCTTGTCCAGTTGTCCTTGAGAATAAAGCAGATCCACGGCCAGGAGGTAAGCGGCGGCCTTGTCCTTGGGCTGGATGCGCCAATTCCCTTCGGCAATAAAATCGGCCAGTGCTTTTGCTTTTTCCGGCGGGGTCAGGTCGAGAAACGCCAGGCCGCGCCAATGGAAAAACTCGCCCTCGTTGGGGTTGGCACGAATGCATTTATTAAAAAGTTCAATCGCCTCGAGATTTTTTCTCTCTTTTCTGAACACCAGGGCCAGGTTGGCCATGGGGCGGGTGTCCGAAGGATTCAGGGTCATGGCTTTTTCGAAATCTGCCTTGGCAAGATCCAGGTGGCCGAGGTCAAAATAGGCAACCCCGCGGTTTACTAGAATGTGAAATTCCGGCACGCCCAAATCCCGCGCTTTGGAAAAATCGGCCAGGGCTTCCTGCAACACTTGGGGCCCGGCGCCGGGCTTTTTCCCCACGGTCTTGACATCGGCGATGCCCCGCAGCAAGTAACTGAAACCAAGATCAGGTTTTACCCCGATGCAGGCGTTCATCACCGGGCCTACTTTTTCCCATTCATCGGCCTTGGCATTGCAGACGGCGACAAAGAAATTGGACCAGAATAAGCCGGGGTCGATTCTTTGACTGCGGGTAAAGAATTCCAAAGCGCTGGCAAGGTCATTTTGTCCAAGGGCCCGCTGCCCCAAGAGGAAAAACTCCCACCCGCTGGCAGGTTCAATCCCCTTGGCCAGCGCCAATTCCTTGGCGGCTTCCTCGCCCCGGCCGAGATTCAGCAGCACATCGGCAACCGTGAGGTGGAACACATGGCTCCCCTGCGACAGGCCTTTGCCTTTTTCCAAAAGGGCCAGGGCGGTGTTATTGCCCTCTTTGAAATCGGCATTACTAGTCCCAGGCAAACGCAAGGTCATTTGCCGGGCGATCAGGATTACCAGTTCGAAGGCTTCTTGGGCCAGCTTCACTTTTTCCTTGCTCGACAAATAATCCGGTAGGCGCAGGGAAAAGGAAGTGTCTTTTTGCCAATCGATCCCGACCTTTTCCAAGGCATTGGCGGCGTGAAGGACGCTTTGTTCTTTGCTTTGGGCGGCATTGCCCAGGACATCGGCGGATTGAAACAGGGCTTCGTCGTATTGCCCGGCGAAATCCAACATGTTTTGGTTTGCCTGGATCCTTTTTTCGGCCTGGCTCAGCAGTTCAGCAGCGGGGGTTTTGATTTCATCCAGGTTGATTTCGTTTTTCAATTCTGCCAGCAGCTTGTTCAATTGCTCTTTGGCGGGGGCAAATTTCTTTTCTTCAAAAAGGGTCTGCGCTTTCAACAGTTCCGGTTGCGTCGATTTTCTCAAGGCTGCCAGGCGGTTGTCTTCGCGATTCGAGCGGACAATGTACCCGGCCATACCCAAGATCAAAGTGATAAAAAAGGCCGCCGAGACGGCAATCAGGGCCGATTTGGTCCGGTTGCGTTTGGCCCACTTCACGGTTTTGGTGAATAAAGAAACGGGCCGGGCCAGGATCGGCTCTCCCTTGATATAGCGGATCAATTCGTCCGCCAGCTCCCCTGCCGTGGCATACCTTTTTGCAGGATCCTTCTCCAGGCATTTCAAACTGATGGTTTGCAAATCGATTGGGGTATTGGGCTGGAGGGTGCTGGGGGCAACGGGTTCCAGGGTCAGCACTTGTTTCAGCGTGTCGAGGTAGTTGGCATCCTTGAAAGGAGGTCGCCCGGTCAGGCATTCATAAAGGATGGCGCCGAGGGAATAAATGTCCGCCGCCGGGCCGATTTCCTTGATGCGCCCTTCGGCCTGTTCTGGGGGCATGTAAGAAGGGGTGCCCATGATCGAGCCGTCTTGAGTCTGGCCATCGTCGCTGTCCATTTTTTTGGCCAGGCCGAAGTCGGTGATTTTGGGATCCCCTTCCTTGGTCAGAAGCACATTGGCGGGTTTCAAATCGCGGTGAAGGATCTGGTTTTGGTGGGCGTAGTCCATGGCCTGGGCAAGCTGGCTGAGGATTTTGGCAGTCCACATGGGGGATTGGGGGGTGCCATCGATTTTCCTGTCCATCGGCCCGCCATCGACGAATTCCAGGGAGAAAAAAGGCGCGCCATTGAATTCGCTGACTTCATAAACCTGGACAATGGCCGGGTGTTTCAAGGCGGCCACCGCCTGGGCTTCCAGTTTAAAACGGTCGATGATTTCCGGCGGGACATTGGCGCCGCCGAATATCATTTTCAAGGCCACTACTCGGCCAAGGCCCCGCTGCTTGGCCCGGTAGACAACACCCATGCCTCCACGGCCCAGCTCTCCGTAAATTTCGTACCCGGGAACCTGCGGATATTTTTTCCCCCCCGGATTTGCTTGGGTTTCTTTGGCCACCCCTGCCTGCGTGGGGCCAGACTGTTTTTTCCCTAGCTGAAAAGTTTTGTTCAACGCCTCGTCTGTAATCAGGTGACCCAATCCTGGCGCCACCGTGGCCCCATCGCCTATCGGTTGGGGGTCCTGAATTCCCGAGAATTTCCCCAACGACGGGGGAACAGTGGCCATATTAGGATCGAAACCGGGAGGCTCCATAGCGGTAACGGGCGGCTGTTTCTTTTGGCCCAGGCCGGAAGCGCCAGGCATAACAGTTGCCTGGTTGGGGTCGTAACCTAAAGAGGCATCGCTGATGGGACTGGTTGGACAAATGGTTTCGCCAAAGCCGGCGGCGACTTTGTCCAACTCTTCCTGCATGGCGGCGGAGATCGACTCACCCCCGCGATTGACTGGCGCCTTATTCTCTTCGCGGCTTGTTGGGGATTCTTGATTCGGTACCGTGGAACTTGGGTTGGGTTCTTGAGGTTTATTTTCCATGGGAAACCGGGACCGGCAGCCCTTTCAATCCATTAGAGCGTTGTGTTTAGAAGATACCAACTGGGCAGGTAGTTTCCTAGGGAAGGTTTCAGGACGATTCCCTGGTTCAGTGTCTGATGCCAAAGCCCGTTGTTAAACGCCAGCACATGGGGATTGAACCTAGCCCAAAACCTTACTTCAGAATCCAATAAAGAGGCAGCCCATCAAGACGGCTGGAAGTTTGTTTAAGCAATTCCAGAAAGGCTGTATCGGCCTGGTCGTACAACTCCATGGTGGCAGCGCCGCCACGGATGGCCAGCGTCAATTGCGGCCCGATTTGCGCCCCGAGCCCCCCCAATCCTTCGATCTGCTTGATCATCGCCGCCACATTCGGGTCTGAACGGATCTGTTCCTCCAGCTTGGGCCGGGGAATGTTCATATTGGCTGCCAGGTTCCCGGACCAGACAGGCACCAGAAGATTGTTAGGCAGGCGCACGAAAAAATGGTCTTCCAGGGAAACTTTTCCCCCCGCCAAGTCCGGGGTCATGCGCGTGACCCGCACGCCATGAACCTTGGCTTCGCTGGCCAGGCGCGCGGCAGTCTGGTGCCAGGTGGGGTTTTGCTTGGCCTGGCCCCCGATGCCCAATTCCTTGAAGACATCGGCCAGGGCGGATTTCCCAGCGCCCTGGAAAAGCTCCATTAGGTTGACATCTTTTTTGCCGCCCTGGGTCAGAAAATCGCCCGTGCCTTGCAAATGCAGTCCTCCCTCGCGGGCCTGGGCGAACAGCGCTTTTCTTGTCAGCCAGTCTTGCCCCGTTTCCACCGGCATGGAAGGCATTCGCTCGGTCAGGCGGATCTTTTCCTTTGCAAAGTCAATTTTTGATTCCTTCAAGTCGGCGAGGAGTTCTTCCGCGCTTCGCGTCTCAATGTTTTCCAGCCGTTCCTGCCAGGCCACCAGCAGAAGGTGCCTCACCGCCGGGGTCACCTGCGTTTTCTTTTTGACATCAGAAGGTTTGATGTCCACCAGGAGAAACTGTTCCTGGGCCGGGTTGCGCGAACGCAGGTTTTTCTTTTCCTCCTGGAGGGTTTTCACCCACGAGCTGGGCTTGCCCTCTTTCTCGGATTCTTGGATCCACTCGTCGAGGAGTTTTTCCAGAGTCTGCGCCGCTTTTTCCACACGCGCAGCTTCCTCTTGAAACAATTTTTCAGCCTGCTCCGGCAACGACTTTTTCAACCACGATTTTTGCACCAGCAGGCAGTATTGGCCCGAGCGGTTTTTGCCCAAGATCAGGCCATGCAACTCCTGGCCATTTTTCAAAGTGAGGGTTTCGCTGGATGCCGTTTTTTTCCCGGCTTGTTTTTTCTGCGTCGGTGGACCCTGAGCGTTGCTGTTGATTGCCAGCGACAGGCCAAGGGAAATCATGAGCGATAAACGGATTGCCGAATGCAATAGCGTCATGGGGCTCCTAAACGGCGAAGGCTTTATCTTACCACGGCCTGACGGGGAAAGGTCGCTTTATTCCCCCTATCCTGGAGACTCGCTCCCGACGGGGATGACCGGCTTCGATTTGTCTTCCCAAACCCAGCCGAACTGCGTATTGCTGGGGGAAGGGTTAAGGCGGTACTCCTCCCGCAGGCGCGACATTTTGTCTACGCTCAGAGCCTGGCGTTTTTCCTTGGCGTTGATGTTAAACAAGCGGGCCGCGTTCAGACCCAGGATCTGGTTCTTGATTTCGTCCGTAAGTTCCGGGTAGTGAAATTTGTCAACCAGTTCGGGAAGCATTTTCAAACGGCGCAAGCGGACGATCTGCCCCTGGGGCGAACCATTCCAGATGGAATCGGTGCCCCAAATAACATGGTCCGCGCCAGCGGTGAGCAGGATTTGCCCCAGCATATGCAGGCAAGTTTTTGGCGCCGCCGAGGAAAGTATGTTGAAAGTTCCACCCAGTTCAAAATAGATGTTCTTGATTTTCGGGTTCTTTTTTAAAATCCGCAGAATGTCGGAAACCCAGGGGATTTCCTGCGGATCCTGCGGTTCCTTTGGCTTCCTGGCAGAATAGCCCTGGTACCCGGAATGGTAGACGATGAAATTCAAATCGGGCCAATCGAGCGCCGCCTTTTCCAAATCGGCTGGATGGCAGCCTTTTTCATTGAACAATCCCAAGGGCAAGCCCTTGTGCACGCAGATATTTTTCAACCCGAGTTTCTTGGTCCGCTCCCAAAAGGGGTAGGCCACCTTCTCATCATCCAGCCGCCAGTACTTCTCCCCCAGCTCCGCCCCGGTGTACATCTTCCAGGCATCGACTTTCAATTCTTTCACCTGCCGTTCCATCTCGTCTAATTCTTTTAATCCCAGGTTGGGGCGGATGAGGCCGTGAGACAGCACCCGTTGTGAGCCGGAAATATCGTTGACGAATTTCCTGGTCTCCACCATCTGATCCGGGGGCAGGGGGTTTTTGTTCCATTCCCGCGTGGGCACGCCGGAGATCATGGCCATGACCGTGTCGGAATCGCCAAACACCTCTTTCACATAATGCCCGCGGTTCAACGCCTCCAGGGTGTGCTTGAAACCGAAAAGGCTCGGGCGCACCGCTTGCAGGAACCTCTTCACCCCGTTCCCTTCGGGGGTATTGTCATACCACTTGCCCGAGACATCGACATGGTGAGTCTGCAGGTCGAAGATGAACTGATCCTTGGGCCAGTTTTCCTTGAAGGCGGCGGGGTCTGCAAGTTCCTCGGCGCGCACTTCATAACAGGCGCCATAGACTTGATTCAAGGCGGCCAGGGCGCAGGCCATGCCGGCCGAGGTGCGCAGAAAATCCCTGCGGCTGGAGCCCAGCTTTTTCGCGTGACTTTCCGCCAGTTGCAAGGCCAGGCCGGAATAGCGGATCTGCTCTTCCGTGGGCGGTGGAGGGATGAATTCCTCGTTGGAGATGATCCGGGCTGGGATCGGCAAATAACTGGAATCGACTTCACATTGGCGTTTCCACATCGCTTGCTTCCTTTTTGGGCTTTCCTACCTTGGAATTATCAACAGGGCTCAAGAGCAACCTTTACAGTAAATTGCCTTGGCTGCCTCTCTGCATTTTGCCCCGGCCTCCCCATATATTAACGCCACGACTTCCATACCTGTTAATAAAAGGATGCCGACATGGCTCATTCCCACCTCAAGGTCCCTGCCGGGGGCAAGATCATCATTTCTTCGGGCAAGCTCCAAGTTCCCGATCAGCCCATTGTTCCCTTCATTGAAGGGGATGGCACGGGGCCGGATATTTGGAGGTCGTCGGTGCGCGTACTCGATGCCGCCGTGGAAAAAGCCTACGCTGGCAGGCGGAAAATCGCCTGGATGGAAGTCTACGCCGGCGAAAAAGCCTTCAAGCAGTTCAATAATTGGCTGCCCGATGAAACCGTGGATGCCTTCAGAGAATTCCTCGTCGGTATCAAGGGCCCTTTGACCACGCCCATCGGCGGAGGCATCCGCTCGCTTAATGTTGCCCTGAGGCAAATGCTCGACCTCTATGTCTGCTTGCGGCCCGTGCGCTGGTTCAAGGGCGTGCCTTCACCCGTGAAGCATCCGGAAAAAGTCGACATGGTCATTTTCCGTGAGAACACTGAAGACATTTATGCCGGCATTGAATTCGAGCAAGGGTCCGAGGCTTGCCAGAAGTTCCTCAAGCTCTTCCAGGATTCCTTCCCCAAGGAATTTTCCAAGATCCGCTTCCCACTCACCACGGGCATCGGCATCAAGGCGGTTTCCCGCGAGGGGACCGAACGGCTGGTCCGCTCGGCCATCGAATACGCCATTGTCAATAAACGCAAAAGCCTCACCCTGGTGCACAAGGGGAACATCATGAAGTTCACCGAAGGGGCCTTCCGCAACTGGGGTTACGCCCTGGCGGAGAAAGAGTTTGGCGGCCAGGTCTACACCTGGGAGCAGTGGGAAAAGACGAAGAAGGAAAAGGGAGAAGAAGCGGCCAACCAGGAACAGAAGTCGGCGCTGGCTTCGGGAAAAATCCTTATCAAGGACGCCATTGCCGACATTACCTTGCAGCAAGTCCTTACCCGCCCGGAAGAATTCGATGTCATCGCCACCTTGAATTTGAATGGCGATTACCTTTCCGACGCCCTGGCCGCGCAGGTGGGTGGGATCGGCATCGCCCCGGGGGGGAACATCAACTATGTCACCGGCCACGCTGTGTTTGAAGCGACGCATGGCACCGCGCCCAAGTATGCCGGACTCGACCGCGTCAATCCCGGCTCGGTGGTACTGTCCGGCGAAATGATGCTGCGCTACATGGGCTGGAACGAAGCCGCCGACCTTATCATTAAGGGGATGGATGGCGCCATTGCCGCCAAGCAAGTGACCTACGATTTTGCCAGGCTGATGGAAGGCGGGAAAGAGATCAAGTGTTCGGAGTTCGGTTCCGCCATCATTGCCAAGATGTAAGGAGCGCTGAATTTTCTATTGCTCGGGGGGGCAGGCCAGGGCGCGGGGCTTCCTGGGTACGCGGGCCTCTGGCCCGCATGAAGAGGTTTATGGACCAAAGAAAACCCGTCTGCCCGAAACCGTACGAGGCCCCAAAGGGCCAACCACCCTTGCCAGGCCGGAGCCGGGCGTTCCCAGGGGGAGGCAATAGACGAACCCGATGAACCACCCGAGGCCCAAAAGGGCCTCGGCGTTTAATCAGATTTCAAAACCCCGCATCCAAAGCTTTTAGCCCTTACCAGTTGGAAGGCAGGATTTCCTCTCGTTCCCTGGTTAACAGCATCATGACCAAATCAACGGTGGCGCTGGACTTGAGCATTTTCACCGAGCCATCGCCCATGACCACATTGGCGCCGGCCGAATGAAAGGCGTAAACCTCGCGGTCGTTGATGCCATTGACGGCAATGGGCCCGACGGGGCTGTTGGGATTCGCCGGGTCGAAGCCGCCGACATTGATACGGCTGCCCATGTTGGCCCAGGGGCCGTTGCCAATCGTGCCGATCGGCTTCCCCTGGGCGTATAAAATATTCCGCCCGGCACACTCCGCCAGCATGAGCGTGTTGGAAGAACCATCCTTGATATCCGTGTGTTTACGCAGCGAGATGGAGAGAACCCCGTTGACATAGCGGGTTTGCCCCAGGATGCCAAAGAAAGAATCGTCGTTGGCAGTGACGGCGGTGGTTTGCGCCGCCGATAGGTACGGGTTTGGCAAAGTGCGGTTGCAAGTGGCGGCGTAATCGAGGCAGCCACGATCATCACCCCGTTCAATGGGCGTGGAAGGGCAAACGAACACCGATACCTTTTGCTTGATCGGTCCGTTGGCGTTGTAGTTCCATGTGCGGTCGTCCCAGGTCTGGTCGAATCGGTAAAGTTTATACAGGGCCTCTTGTTCGATATAGGGAAGAACCCTGGCGGTCCAGGAATGCAGCCAGGGGGCGTTGACAGGTCCGGCTTCTTCCCGGGCAGCGGGAAATCCGCCCAACGAATCGTGGTGGTTCTGCAATCCCAGCCCGAGTTGCTTCAGATTGTTCTGGCACTTGGAGTTGTTGGCCGCCTCGCGCACCTTTTGCACCGCTGGCAAAAGCAATCCTATCAGGATGGCGATAATGGCAATCACCACCAGTAATTCAATCAGCGTAAACCCCAGCCGTTTGATTCTCCGCATGGTCAACTCTCCTTGAAATGAAATTAACGAGATAAGTTAAAAGCCTCGAGGGTATTATTCTCTTCCTTGACCTTGGCTGTGATCGGCGTGGACTCAAACAAGGCGTAGCGGTCTGGTAATTTGTTCATCGGATTGGAAATCGACCTGGCGTTGGGGGGAAACCAGACCACCAGCACTTTATATTCACCCGAAGGGGCGCCATCGCCGTGGGGGTGTGTGGCCAGCATGAACTCGCCCTGGGCATTAACCGTGCCGCGGGGTTTTTCCTCTTTGCCGTTGTCCTGGCCAATCCGGTGGAAAACAACCGTTGCGCCTTCCGCCGGCTGTCCCTGAAAAGTGACCTTGCCCTTGACCGGGTACAAACCAACGCCACCCCCGCAACCCGGCAAGACTATGCCAGCCAGGAAAAGCAGAGGTAAAACCCGTTGATTCACGCCCATAGGCCCCATTCCTCGACCCTGGTAGAAATGCGCATATTGCCCTTTAAAGGTGGTAACGGCAGTTGGCAGGGAAAAATCGCCGTCAGGGCCCGAATATTTCCCTCGTTTCCTGATTCCCCTGACTGGCGAACCGAAATACAATCAGCGCACAAGCTCCCTCGGCGCTTTTGGAAACTCACATGATTCCCGAGCCTTTAACCCAAGCCCTGGCAACCACCCTGGCCGATGGCAAATTGTCCAGCGGCGAAAAACAAGCCCTGCAAGAGTTGCTTCAGGAATTTCTCTCCAGCGAACAAAAGCGCGGCGCCCTGCTCCATGCTCTGGGGGATATTGCCCAACAAAACCTGGCCGACCCCCGCGACCGCCCCCTCGTCGATTGGCTCCTCTCGGTTATCCGCCTTTTTCCCGTGCCTAAAACCGTGGATAAAACCCGCTTTGAAACCCACTTCTGCCCGGGGGAGGATGCCACTCGGCGGATTATCCAATTGCTGGATACTACACGCGACTCCGCCGACATCTGCGTCTTCACCATTACCGACGACCGCATCACCTCGGCCATTTTGAGCGCCTGGAAGCGCGGGCTGAAACTGCGCGTCATTACCGATAACGACAAGGCCCTGGACCTGGGCTCGGATGTTCACCGCCTGATCGATGCGGGTGTGCCTGTTGCCACTGACCGCGAGCCCTCGCATATGCACCACAAGTTCGCTCTGTTCGACAACAAGTTTTTGGCGACAGGAAGTTTCAACTGGACGCGAGGCGCCACCGCCAACCTTGAAAACCTGCTGGTGACCGATGAACTGTGCCTTATAGGCCCTTTTCAAGCCGAGTTCGACCGCTTATGGCAGGCGCTGAATCAGCGGGAGGCGTAGACTTCAGTGCCGCCGACCCAGGTGGATAGGCATTGCGTTTTCGCCATCTGCTCCAGCGGGCACTGCAAAATATCGCGGTCCAAGACGATGAAGTCGGCCCATTTTCCTTTTTCCAACGACCCGGTTTCCTTTTCCAGAAACATCAAGTGAGCGTTGTTGATAGTGTAGAAGCGGATGGCCTGCTCCCGGGTCAGCGCCTGTTCCAAATGCACCGGCGCAGGGGAAAATTTCCCCACTCTTGAGATGGCCACCGACATGCCCAGGAACGGGTTGTACGGGTTGACGGAATCGAAGGAGTCCATTTTCTGCATGTGATCCGAGCCGCCGCCGACGATGCCACCGAGCTTGAAAATACTTTGCAACGGCTGGAAAAACTGCAGCCGCTTGTCGCCAAACTGCGCCCGCAGGGTATGGGAATCGAGATAGAGCCAGGCCGGCTGAATGTCCGCCACGATACCCATGCGCGGCATCGCCTCCATTGCTTCCTGGCTCATGAAATTGGAATGGGTGATGCACGGGCGGGTGGCCCGCACCGGGGTTTTCTTGTTCACCTCCTCATACACGCCCACCAGTGTTTCCACCGCGCCATCGCCCACGGTGTGGGCCGTGAATTGCAATCCCGCCTCCACCACCGCTTCCACCATGCCCTGCAATTTCTCTTTGGATAAAAAGAGCAAGCCACGGTAGGCGGGGTCGTCAATGGCGTAAATCTTGCTCACCCCCCAGGGCTGTTTCATATAGGCGCTGCCGGTCAGCATGCCGCCATCGAGAAAAATCTTGGTCCCGATGATCTTCAGCATGGGGTCTTGCCGACGCAACGGATGGCTGGCCACCTTGGCGATTTCCTGACGCAACTTTTCCATCGGATCGCCCGTGCCTACGGTGACCGATGCCGCCGTACGCAGGGTTAACTTCCCCGCCCCGTGAATTTTCTTGAACCTTTCCAGCGAACCACTGCTCGCCCCGCGATCGATGATCCCGGTCAGCCCGACCGCGTTGTAATGGCGGAGCAGCATCAGCAGCCTTTCAGTTTGGTCGGCCTCGGTGGCTTTTCTGGCCGAGGGCTGCGAGGTTTTTACGAAGCGGGTGCAGTTGCGCAGGATGCCTGTCGGTTCTCCCGTGGCAGGGTCTTTTTCCGCATGGCCCGCCCCGCCATCGCTCACTTTGAAGTCCTTGCCAATCCCGCTCATCTTCAGCCCCAGGGAATTGAGCGAGGCGTCCGGCCCGGTGGAATAGAGCACCGGGTGGTTGGGCGCAGAGGCATCCATCTCCTGACGCGTCGGGTAGCGCTGCTCCTTCAACCGAGTGATGAAGACCTGCCGGAGCACAATCCATTCGCCCTTGGGCAGGATCTTGGCCCGAGCCCGAATGTAATCCAGAACATCCTGGATCGAATGAAAGGGGGGAATCGGATGATCGAAATCGTGCATGGAGGCGCCGGAGGGGTGAACATGAGAGTCGATCAACCCGGGCAAGACCATTTTTCCTTGCAGGTCGATGACGCGGGTCTTTGCCCCTTGAGATTTCAACACCTCGCTGGCTTTTCCCACGGCAAGGATTTTCCCCTCCTTCACGGCCATGGCCTCGGCCAGGGAAAACGAACCGTCCACCGTGACGATCTTGCCATTGGTCAGGATCAAATCGGCCGGAGCTTCTTGACATGGGAGGAGAAACAGCAAGGCGTGAAGAAAGTTCATGTTAAATCCTGTTAGCCAGTGGGCGGCTACCAGTGTAAAGAATGGGAAGAGCTTTCGCCATGCCCGGCAAAATAAATGGTGTCAGTTCATTTTCCCGTGTCATTCACGGATAGAAATGACCCCATTAAGCTGCTTTCAAAGGAGGCAGCCAATGGAGACGATAACGATGAGTCGGAAGGAAATGTCACAGTTGGAATGGATGGAGAAGGTAAAGCGAAAAGAGCTTTCACTTCGCTCGGCATCGAGCAAGATGTCGCTGAGTTACCGGCAGGCCAAGCGGCTGAAGAAGCGCTTTGAGGCCCAGGGCGCTTCGGGTCTGGTGCATGGCCTTCGGGGCAAGCCATCCAATAGGAAGGCGGATGCAGGGCTGCGTCAGCGAGTCCCGGCCCTCTTTCGAGAGAAATATCACGACTTTGGCGCAACGCAGAGCCGCTTCTACCCCGAGGAGACGACGGCAGCAGCAATGGATGTGTTCAGCCGTTATGTGTTGAAGTACGGGCTGCCGCAGGCGCTCTATGTGGATCATGACAGCATTTACGAAACAAGCCGAAAAACCAGCATAAAAGAGGC
>SHZZ01000076.1 GCA_009692005.1 Gemmataceae bacterium
ATCGGAGAAGGTCGTCAACGCCACGAGCTGGCGGTCCGTGAAGAGCTGATCGAACCGATCCATCCCGTACGGCTTCACCCCGAGATACTGCGTGCTGCCTGAAATCGTGACCTCCGGCTTCCACTCCGGCTTCGCTTGGGAGGCAATGGCTTCCATCTCCGGCGTCGGTGCGAGGTAGACCCGCCCGCGAACTCCCTCGGCGACAATCGCCATCAGCCGCGCGCCCATGCGCCCAGCCTTGCCTTCGCCTTTGATGTATTGAGGAGCCATCGGCGCGCCCGACATCAAGCATTTGAAATTCGCCCCGCGCGCCAGCTTGGTTCCATTCTTCGCCCCATCCGCATCCTTGGGCTTCCCCACCTTCACCGTGAAGCGGTAGCCCAGGTGCGCTTCTTCCTCTTCCTGGGTGCGCGGGCATCTTGCCCGCTCTTCCTCTTCATGCGGGCCAGAGGTCCGCGTACCCAGGAGACCCCGCGCCTACTGGAACAGTTGCAAAAGGACGATGTGAAGACTCTGCCGGAAGACCTCAAGGGGCTGAAGTCGTGAGGGCGGGGCCATTGAAACAATAGCCAGCCACACGGGCAAGAAATGGCGGGCAGAAACTGCCGACTGGTGTCGGCGGCAGAGCGGGAACCATTATTTGTTTATCTGCCCAAAGGATTACGGCTTGGGCGGCAGTTTAATCGCCTCTTGGGGAATGTCCACGCGTGCGCCGCCCTCCGGCACTTCCACCCCGGCCGTCCACAGGATGCCATTGACGATCATTTTTCTAAACGCTACCAGCTCGAAATTCTGGTACGGATGGCCCAGGGTGGTGGCGAACGATCTGCCTCCCCCCGGCCGTTCATACACCCAGCCCACGATCACTTCCTTTCCCTTGCTTTCCTTCACTTGCAAAAGCGGCTTGGCCTGTTTGATCACCGGGTTGAGATAATACTCATCGTTGATTTCGTATTCCTTCCATCCTCTGCAAACCGGGTGGTCCGGGAGCAACTGTTTCAAATTGGATTTCCCGCCGCCAAGCCCGACATTGCTGATCCAGGTGCCTCCCAGGTAGCTCAGCCACAGCGGCCCGAGCCGCTCGTAGTTTTTCTGCACCACGGTGGAGGCCCAGTGAATAGTGACCAGGCCGGCTCCTTTTTTGAGAAGCTCCTCGGCAGCGGCGCGGTGCGGCCCGTCGAGCAGGAATTCCGCCGCCGGGCTGGTATAAACCACGATGGCCTTCACCCCTTCAAGAATTTTCGGATCCTTGGGCCAGCCGTTGGAAACCACGGTTTCGATTCCTGGAGTCAAACGGGCGCATTGGGCCAGCATGCCGCTGGCGTGCATGTACATGTGCGAGCCAAAGGCATGATCGGGGTCCTTTCCAATGAAGAGAATTTTAACGGTGGGTTTCTCCCCCGCGGCCAGGGCCAGGGGAAAGAGAAGGGCTAAAGCCAGGCCGAGAACGCGCAACAAGTATTGCATTGGATGGTTCCTTTTCTATTCGACCAGACCATAGGGCAAACTGCCATTGAGCCAAACCGGCCTTCAATCTTATAGTGCCCCTGAGTTTTCAGGGAAACTTCTTCAGAGATTGCCTTCCATGCTCATTCCGGACCTTTACCGACGCAACCAGCTTACGATCTCCTTCGAGTTTTTCCCACCGAAAACAGAGGAAGCCGAGCGCGTCCTTTTTGAGGAAACCCTGCCCAAGCTGAAAACCTTGAACCCCGCCTTCATCTCGGTCACTTACGGCGCCGGCGGCGGCACACGCACGCAAACACTGCGCATTGTCAATCGCATCCGCAAAGAGTTCGCTATTGAAGCGGTGGCGCACTTCACTTGCGTTGGCTCCACCCGCCAGGTGATCGCAGACTTCCTCAAGGAAGTGGAAGACCTGGGCATAGAAAACATCCTGGCCCTGCGAGGCGACCCGCCCAAGGGGCAGGAGTCCTTCCAGGCGGTCGAAGGGGGATTTTCCTACGCGGTTGATCTCATCCGTTTCATCCGGGAAAGGTCGCGGGTGTCGATCGGCGCGGCCGGCTATCCCGAAGGGCATGTCGAATGCAACGACAAGATTCTCGACTGGGATCGGACAGCGGCCAAGGTGAAGGCCGGAGCCCAGTTCCTCATCACGCAACTCTTCTACGACAACGCTGCTTTCTTCGCCTTTGAAAAATACCTGAGGGAAAAACACCAGGTTGAAGTTCCCATCATTCCTGGCATTCTCCCATTTCTCGGGGTGGAGCAGGTCAAGCGCTTTACTTCCATGTGCGGATCAAAAATCCCGCCGGATTTGTTGCGCCGACTCGAAGCCTGCGCCAACGACGAGGAGGCGCGCCAAGTGGGCGTGTCGCACTGCGCCGCCCAGTGCAAGGACCTGATCTCACGCGGCGTGAAGGGCATCCACATCTATTGCTTGAACCGGTTTCAAAGCACGGCGGAACTGTTGCAGCAAATCCGCGCTTGATTCCAGGGTATTCCTCCGGCCAAGCGAGGTGCTTTCTTTTGTCTACTCGGCGGGTTTGGTCATCAGGCCGGGGGGAAGAAAGTTCCCCGTGGATAATTGATACTTCAGCGCCTCTTCCACCGACATATTCAAAATAAGGCACTGCTCTTTGGGCACGACCAAAAGCCTGCCGGAAAACGGGCTGGGGATGTCGGGCAGTAGCACGCAAAAACATTGGGGATCGTTGGGCAGAGGTTCGCCGCTGGTAAAACCGAGTTGCCAGCCGCGGCCGGTGTCGCGCACCATGACCACGAGATGGAACATGCCGGTCTTGTTGGGGGGCAAGACAAGGACATCTTTCCAGGCCTTGTAAATAAGGTTGATGCCGGGAATTTTTTCCAGCACGGTGTTGACCAGACCCAGGATCAGCCGCCCGAGAAAGCTGGTGATGAGCAGCCCCAAGAGGTAGATGCCGACCAGGGCAATAAGGAAACCGAACCCGGTGAAATGAACCCCCAGCGGCGCGGCCAGCGCCTTGGTCTTTTCCTCCACGAACCAGAGCACATAAGCGACAATCACCAGCGGCACCGCCGCCAGGCCTCCCGCCAGGATCTTGTTGCGCAAATGACTCATCAGCCACTTCATGCCGCACCCTGTCCTTGTCCGTTTAGGAAAATATGTCCTTGACCACCCGGCCGTAAACATCGGTCAGGCGGTCGTCACGCCCGCCATGAAAATAAGTCAGCCGTTCATGGTCAAGGCCCATGGCGTGAAGAAAAGTGGCGTGCAGATCATGGAGGTGGACTTTTTTCTCGACCGCCTGAAAGCCGAGTTCATCGGTGGCGCCATAGGCTTGCCCCCCCTTGACCCCGCCGCCGGCCAGCCACATGGAGAAGCCATAGGGGTTGTGATTGCGCCCCGGTTCGCCCTTGCCCTCGCTGAAGGGCATGCGGCCGAACTCCCCGCCCCAGATCACCAGGGTCTGGTCGAGCAGGCCGCGCTGGTCCAGATCGGTCAAAAGCGCGGCGATCGGCTGGTCGACTTCCAGGGCATGCAGTCCATGATTTTTTTCGATGCTGGTGTGGGCATCCCAGGTGTCTTCCAGATGCCCGCCGCCCGAATAGAGTTGAATGAAGCGCACGCCCCGTTCCACCAACCTGCGGGCAATGAGGCAATTGCGGCCGAACTCATCAGTGGGTTGTTTCTCCAGACCGTACATTTCCTTGGTCCGCGTGGTTTCTTGGGACAAATCGACCGCCTCGGGAGCTTTGGCTTGCATGCGGAAGGCCAGTTCGTAACTGGCGGCGCGAGAGGCGAGTTCACTGCCCCCGGGCCGGGATTGCATATGCTCCTGATTCAACTGGCCGAGCAAATCGAGTTGCTTTCGCAGTTCACCGCGAGAGACCCCGGACGGGCCTGCCAGATCGGGGATAGGTTCCAACCCCGGGCGAAAGAGCGTGCCTTGAAACTGGGCGCTGAGGTAGCCCGAGCCGTAGTTCGGCTGGCCGCTGATCGGCCCGCCGCGCTTGTCCATGAGGACAACATACCCCGGCAGGTTGTTGTTTTCGGTTCCCAGGCCGTAAACGCACCAGGCGCCCAGCGACGGCTTGCCAACGAACACGCTGCCGGTGTTCATCGCCACCAGCGCCGACCCGTGCGCGTGACTGTCGGTGTGGCAGGAGCGCAAAACGGCGAGCTTGTCGGCATGCTGACGCACCCGGGGAAAATAATCCGAGATGGGAAGGCCGCTCTTCCCGCCCGGGCGGAAGGGGCGAAACGACGGTGTCAGAAAACCGACTTTTCTCCCGCCGGAATTGATGTATTTCATATCTGCCGGCAAGGGCTGGCCGGCGTATTTTTGCAACAGCGGCTTGGGATCGAATGTGTCCACCTGGCTGGGCGCGCCATTCATCATGAGAAAAATGACGCTCTTGACCTTGGAGGGAAAATGCCTTTTAGGGCCGGGTGAAAGTGGCGGTGCGCCCCTGGCTTGTGAGGGAAAAAACCGGTCGGCTTCCAGCAAGGAAAGCAGGGCCAGTCCGGCGAAGCCGCCTCCCATTTCCCAGATGGCCTCGCGCCTGGTTTGCCCGCAGGGGAACATAGTCGCCTTCCTAATCGATGAAATAAAACTCGTTGGTGTTCAAAAGCACATGGCAGAGCGCGGCGAGAGCGCCGGGGGTTTCTTTTCCCTTGAGAAACTTTTGCGCGGCCAATTCTTCTGCCGCCGCCGGCGGGCGGCCCAGGATGAAAATCCAGGCGCCGCGGACCTGCGCCTCCAGGCCCTCTCCCGCTTTTTCCTTCACTCGCCTGGCCAGTCCCTGGCTGCGCTTGTGCATGAATTCGTTATTCAAAAGCGTCAGCGCCTGCGGGGCCACCAGGGTCTGGTCGCGTTGAGCGCAAGGAAGAGTCGTGTCGCAAAAATCGAATGTGGTCAGCATGGGGGGAATGAGGGAGCGCTTGAGGTGCATATAAATAGTGCGGCGATTCTGCTCCAGGGGGGGCGACTCTTTCCAGGCGCCTCCCTTGCGCGACAAACCCTCGAGTGCGTCGGCGGATAAATTGGGCAAATACCCCGGCCCGCCCATGCGGCTGTTCAAGTCGCCGCTCACCGCCAGGAGCGAGTCGCGCAGCGACTCGGCGTCACGCCTTTTGCGGTTCATCTTCCACAGCAGGCGATTGTCCGGATCGAACTTTTCCCACTCCTTTTCCCCAGGGAAGGTGGAGGCCCGCGCATAGGCCTCCGAGGTTACCAGCAGTCGGATCAGCGATTTCATCGACCCCCCATTTTGCTGGAAGGCGCGGGCCAGCCAGTCGAGGAGTTCCGGGTGCGATGGGAGATCTCCCTTGAAGCCGAAGTTATCCGGGGTGCGGACGAGACCCTGGCCAAAGATTTTTTGCCATACGCGGTTGACAGCGGCCCGGGGTGTGAGCGGATTACCAGGGTGAACGATTCTGCCGGCCAGTTGCAACCGACGGCCGGTGGTGAGTGCGCTTGTAGAAGGAGGGAAAGGGCCATCGAGTTGCTTGAAGACACTGAGGAATCCGGGCGCGACTTCTTTCAACGGCTTGCGCGGGTCGCCTTTTTTCAAGGCCCGCAGCGGTTCGGGCTTGGAGTTCAGGTCTTTCCAAACCAGCAGCTCTTTTTCCCCCGGTTTGATCCCCGCGTTGCCCATGAGGTCGCCGGCCCAGAATGCCGACCCGAATTTGTAATAGTCCACTTGCGTCACCGGGTCGAACTTATGGTCGTGGCAGCGGGCGCACTTGATCGTCAGGCCCAAAAACGCCGTCGCTGTCACATGCACCAGGTCCTCCAGCCGATCGTACTTGTATTCCAGTTTGTCGTTGGGCTCGTCGTCCCAGGCGCCGGCCCGCAGCATACCCGTGGCGGCCAGGGTTTCATCCCGGGCATCGGGCAACTCATCGCCAGCCAACTGTTCCACAATGAACTGATCATAAGGCTTCCCCGCGTTGAGCGACTGAATGACATAGTCGCGGTACTTCCAGGCGAAGGGCTTGTCGGCGTCGCGTTCGTAGCCATTGGTATCGGCGTAGCGGACGAGGTCGAGCCAGTGCCTGGCCCAGCGCTCGCCATGGCGCGGGTCATGCAGCAGGCGGTCGACCAGTTTTTCCCACGCCGGCCGAGAGGTGTCAGCCAGGTAATCTTCCAAAATTTCCTGGGGCGGGGGCAGCCCGATCAGGTCGTGAAAAAGCCGCCGAGCCAGTTGCTCTTTTGAAGCGCGTGGCGCCAAGGGCAAATTCTTCTCCGCCGTTTTCTTTTGCAAAAAGGAATCGACGGGGTGCAAACCGGGAAGGGGTGGAGCCATTTTCCCCAAGGGCTGGAAGGCCCACCAATCGCGACCCGCCTTGTTTTCCGTGGTTTTTTCCAAAGGATCAAGCGTTTGCCCCTTGGGCCAGGGGGCGCCGCGCGCCAGCCAGCCACGCATGATTTCCATTTCCTTTTCATTCAGGTTCCGCGACTGGCCCTTCTCTTTAGGCGGCATCTCACCAGACGACACTTTTTCCCACAGCTTCCCCTGCAAGCCGCCCTGCAGCGCTTCCCCGGCCTTGTCGGCGCTGGTCAGGTCGAAGTCGCCCTTCGGGTCGCTGCCGCCATGGCAACCGAGGCATTGCCGAACCAGCAACGGCGCCACCGACTTTTCAAAATCGGTTTGCCCCGCCGTCAGCAACAGCAGTAATGCCCCGGCCCACATCTTCGATCATCCTCGGGTAATAATCATCCGCCTACTTTACCCGATTGCCACTCCATTGAACATGGCCTGCGGTTTGAATCCCCTAAAGCCCGCCGCCTCAGCAAGGGTTTTTTGTCTTCGCGGACGCTACGGCCTCGGATTCAGCGGAAGCTCATAAAATGCCCTTATGCAACCGCGCCTGCGTATTTACCTCGATTGCAACTCCACCTCGCCGATGCTGCCTGAAGTCTGGGAGGCCATGAAGCCGTTCGCGAGTGAGGACTACGGCAACCCGGCCAGCAGCCATGCCGCGGGAAGAAAAGCACGCCAGGCCCTGGAGGATGCCCGCGAGGAAATCGCCTCGCTGCTCGGCGCTTTTGCCGACGAGGTCTTTTTCACCAGCGGCGCCACCGAGGGAAACAACCAGGCCATCTTGGGGGCTGCGGGAAAGGGAAATATCCTCGCCTCCCCCATTGAACATCCTTCCATCATGGAACCGCTCAAGGTTTTGGAAAAACAGGGGAGGGAAGTGGAATGGCTGAAAGTCGATCCGCAAGGGTTGGCCCTCCTACCGGAGGAACTTCCCGCTGAGGTCGCTCTTTGCGTTTTGATGTTGGTGAATCACGAAACCGGGATGATGCAACCGGTGGAAGAGATGGGGAAACTGGCCGAAGGCAAGGCCTGGTTCCACTGCGATGCAGCGCAAGCGGCGGGAAAAATCAAGATTGATTTTCATCGCTTGCGACCCCACTCGCTCACTCTGAGCGCTCACAAGTTCAATGGACCCAAGGGAGCAGGGGTTCTCCTGATCCGCAGGGGCAGTTCCTGCCCGGCGTTGCTGCACGGGGGGCATCAGCAGCACGGCTTGCGCCCGGGAACGGAATCGCCTGGTCTGGCCGTGGGCGGGGCCCTCGCCTTGCGCAAGGCCATGGAGCAACTCTCCTGGCGCAGAGATAAGGTAGCCGCCCTGAGAAAGATTTTTGTCGAGGCAATCCTTCAGGCAATCCCCGGTGTCTGGATCAACGGCGAAGAGAACCCCTTGTTGCCGCACACCATCAATCTCGGCTTCCCCGGATTGCGAGGCGACATTCTTCTGATGCGTCTCGATCTCGAGGGCGTCTGCTGTTCAACCGGGTCGGCCTGTTCCTCGGGGTCGCTATTGCCTTCGCCCGTATTGCTGGCGATGGGCCAAAGCCCAGAGCGGGCGCGCTCAGCGATGCGCTTCAGCCTGGGCCATTTATTGGGTGAGGAGGAAGCGCGTGAGGGGGCGGCGCGGGTGGTTGAAACTGCGCGTCAGCTGTATAAAAACTCCGGGGAAATAGAGTCTTTCAGGAAGTAGACCCATCCCCGACACCCAGGCGGCTGACATTGCCTGTTTTTACCATGGAGGGTAAGATGCCAGCTGACAGCACCCCACCCGCTCCTTTTTCCCCGGAACAACTGGCCGTGCCTACCCTCAGGCCCACTTTTCCTGAACACCTTTTAGCCAGAAGATCTTTGCATCGCTGGGTGAAACCGCTGTTGCAGAAGAACCGCCAGCCGCACACCCCCCTGGTCTTTCTTTGGGGTCCGCCTGGAAGCGGGAAAACGCGCTTGTCGCAGGCGCTGGTCAAGTTCCTGGGCAAGAAGTCGCCTTCGCGAACCGCTCAGCTTCTTCACGCCAGAGAGGTCTATGAACTGCTGCGCGATGCCGAGATGAAAAACCGCGCCGACTTTCTCTCCCTGTGGAAACAATTTGTCGACACCGATCTTCTGGTTCTGGAAAACTTCCAACTGGTGGAAAAAAAGCAGGGCGACCTGCTTGCCCGGCTGATCGACCAGCGCAACCTGCGCAAGGCCGGCACGCTGATCACGAGTACGCGGCCGCCGGCCCGTTTGCCGCGCTTGGCCCCCCGACTTGCCAACCGCCTGTCGGCCGCCCTTTTACTGGAATTCCCACGGCTCGGCTTGGAAAGCCGCATGGTCTACCTGGCACGCAAGCTCGAAGTCCTGGATGTGGAAATTCAAACGGCGGCGGTGGAATGGCTGGCGCAAAGGTTGGAAGGATCGTTCCGCAAACTGCAAAGCGCCGTCAACCGCCTGCAGGTCATGGCAGCGGGAGATCATAAAACCGTCACCCGAGCCGCGCTTGAGCGACTCTTTTCCGGCCCCAGCCGCATGGGCAAAAACCTGACCATGGAAAACATCGCCACCTGCGTCGGCGATTTTTTCCATGTTTCTCCCAGGCATCTTCAGGCGAAAACCCGCCAGCGCACCGCCCTTTTACCCAGGCAGGTAGGCATGTACCTGGCCAGGCGGCTTACTTCTCTTTCCCTTGAGGAAATTGGCGACTTCTTCGGCCGCGACCACACCACTGTTATCCACGCCTGTAAAAAAGTGGCCAAGGCGCTCGATAGTAATCTGGATCTGTGCGGCGCGGTGCGCCAGCTGGAAACCGACTTGGCTTAATTAACCGGAGCCTGCAAAGGGCCCAGGGCTCGGATAAGGCTTTCTTGATATCGTGTTGACGGCTGGTTGATTTCTGGTTGCCTTTGGATTGACAACCAGCTCCCGCGGATTCTCTTTAACATTTTCTCAACCACAACCAACCAGAAGCTGACCTATTTCCCACCAGTAATTCACACTAAAATCCCTATCATAAACCGTGGTTGTGTCTGGGGTTGTCGCCATTCTTCTTCGCCTTTTGACAAGGCGCGGCCTCGCTCAATAAGAGTAATAAAAGTATTCTCTTATTAAAGCCGGGGCCAAGGCAAATCGTTGGCCATGGGAGGAGTACACGGGGATGAAAGCAATCTGCAACCGCGAGGCCTTGTTATCCGCTTGCCAGGTGGCCAGCGCCGCCATTTCCTCCAAGGATGTTAAACCAATCCTGAAGAACTTCAAGGCGGTGGCCGCCGATGGCCGCTGCACCCTGATGGCCACGGATCTGGAACTGGGCATCCGCATCGATGTGGCCGGAATGGTGATCCAGGAGCCGGGCGAGGCGATTCTGCCCGCCGGAAAATTGATCTCTATCCTGCGGGAAATGCGCGACAGTGAGTTTCACCTGGAGGCCGATGCCGATGCCAGCCGCATTACTGGTCAGGCGGTGGAGTTTGAAATGCCTGGCGAGGATCCGGCGCATTTCCCCGATCTTCCCCTGTTCTCGGATGAAAAGTATCACGAGGTGACGGCGGGAAAGATGCGCGAGATGATTCGCCGCACGGTCTTCGCCGCCGCTTCCGAGATGGCTCGCTACACCATGACCGGTGCGCTTTGGGAAATTGAAAAAGAAAAGATGCGCCTGGTGGCGACAGACGGCCGACGCCTGGCCTGTGCCGATGGAGTTGCCAACTGCCACGGTGGCCATTCCATCAAAGGCCAAACTCCCGTCGTGCCCAGCAAGGCCATGACCCTGCTCGACCGCAATTTCACTGACGACCAGGAAACTGTGCGCATTTCCTTTCGGCCCAATGAAGTGCTTTTTAAAACCGAGCGGGCCGTAATCTACAGCCGCCTGGTCGAAGGGCGTTTTCCTGATTACAAAGTGGTCTTCCCGAAAAAGGGTTTGGCAAAAACCACGCTGCCGGTGGAAGCCTTTCACACCGCCGTGCGCCAGGCCGCCATCATGGCCGACGATGAAGTCAAGAAAGTCGTGTTCAAATTCTCCTCCAAGAAACTGGTGATGCAGGCCCAGGGGTCGGCGTCCGGCAGGTCGAAAGTCGAGATGGATATCAGCTACCAGGGACCCGCCGTCGACATTGCCTTCAACCCGGTTTTTGTTGCCGACTTGTTGAAGGTCTTGCCTGATGACAGCGAGGTCAATTTGGAACTCGTCGATTCGAACAGCCCGGCCTTGTTCAAGTTTGCCGACGACTACCAGTACCTGATCATGCCATTAACCTAGCGGGGGCGGGTCATGGGCATCCGCTACTTTAAGCCTGATCCCGGACCGGAAAAAGTGGGCAGCATTCTCGGGCGTTTGTTTATCGCCAAGGGATGGGGCAGGAAACAGGAGCGGCTGCAATTGGAAAAGGCCTGGGCCGAGGCGGCGGGGGAAGAATACCTGGCGGGAACTCGGGTGGTGGTGGTGAAAAAAGGGGTTTTGGAAATCGCGGTCAGCAACTCCTCCTTGCTGCAGGAACTGGCGCAGTTCCAGAAAAGGCCCTTGCTCACCCGCCTGAAAGAACTCCTCCCTGGGGTTGCGCTTACTGACCTGCGGTTTCGTTTGGGAAAGATCGATTAACTTATTTCGGAGCGCTTCATGAGCCAGGAAGTTGAAAGTCCAAAAGAGAACGAGTACGGCAGTGCCAATGTGCAGATTCTGCGCGATGCAGACCACATCCGCCGGCGACCTGGAGTCTATATCGGCGACACCGGGGTCAACGGCCTGCATCACTGCGTTTACGAAATCGTTTACAACAGCGTTGACGAGGCGCTGGCGGGTTTCTGCAAGTCCATTCAGGTCCACATTTATGTCGATGGCAGCATCAGCATCAAGGATGATGGCCGCGGCATTCCCGTGGAAATCCACCCGCAGGCGGGAAAGCCGACTTTGGAAGTGGTGATGACGACAGTCGGCGCGGGAGCGAAGTTCGACAAGGGATCGTACAAGGTTTCCGCAGGCCTGCATGGCATGGGGGCCAAGGCCGTCACAGCCCTTAGCGTTTGGCTCGAAGCCGAGGTGCGCCGCGGCGGCAGAACCTATGTCATGGAGTTCGAGCGCGGCAAGGCCACCACCCAGGTCAAGGATATCGGCGCCTCGACCACCACTGGCACGCGCATCAAGTTCAAACCCGATCACGAAATCTTTAAAAACCTCACCTTCTGTTTCGACACTATCGAGGAACGGCTCAGGGAACTTGCTTTTCTCAACAGCGGCATCGCCTTCTCCCTGACCGACGACCGCAACGCCAAGAGCGAGAACTTTTGTTACACCGGCGGCCTCGGCGAGTTTGTCAAATACCTCAACCGCAACCAAGAAGTCATCCACCAGCCGATTTTCCTTGCGCGCCAGATGGACGATGTCAAAGTTGAATGCGCCTTGCAGTACACCCGCGAGGACGAGGAGCGCGTGCGCTGCTACGCCAACAACGCTTACAACCCTGTGGGCGGCACGCATCTGAGCGGCTTCCGCGCCGGCCTTACCCGCACCCTCGGTTCCTACGGCGAGAAAAACGGGTTTTTCAAAAACGCTCGGCCCGTGGGCGAAGACTTTCGCACCGGCGTCACCGCCGTTGTCAGCGTGCATCATCCCGAGCCGCAGTTTGAATCGCAGAACAAGATCCGCTTGTTGAACGCCGATGTCGAGGCCACGGTGGCTTCCGCCGTCTCGGAACTTTTGGGCAAGTACCTCGAGGAGAACCCGAAGGAAGCCAAGGTCATTTTAGAAATGGCGGCCAACGCCGCCGAGGCCAGGGAAGCCGCCAGTAAGGCGAGAAAGGCCATTCGCGACCGCAAGAACATTCTCAGCAGCGGCGGCCTGCCGGGAAAACTCTTCGATTGCACCACGCGAAAACGCGATGAGTCGGAGCTGTTTCTGGTGGAAGGCGATTCGGCCGGCGGCAGCGCCGAGGCGGGCCGCGACCGCATGTACCAGGCCGTGCTGCCATTGCGAGGCAAGCCGCTCAATGTCGAAAAAGCTCGCCTGGAAAATCTCCTGGCCAACACCGAAATTTGCAGCCTCATCTCCGCCATTGGCGTTGATATTGGCAACCAGCTTGACTACGCCGCCGTCAAGGAGTCGCTGCGCTACAACAAAATCATCATCATGACCGATGCCGATGTCGATGGGCAGCACATCCGCACCTTGCTCCTCACCTTTTTCTACCGGCAAATGGCGCAACTGGTCGAGCATGGGCATATTCATGTGGCCCGGCCGCCGCTTTACAAAGTCGTTTATAAAAAACAGGTCCGCTATGTTTCCTCCATTCCGGAAATGCAGCGGGAGCTGCTCGACCGAGGATTGGAAAACACCACTTTGGAAGTCCTGCCTCCCTCCGGCAGCAAGGCCCAACGCCTGACTCTTTCTTCGGAAAGGTTGAAGACTCTGCTACAGATCAGTACTCGCCTGGAGGATTCCCTGCAGACTTTGGAAAAGCGCGGATTGGCCTTGGTGGATTTGCTGAACCGTTCCCTTCAAGGAGCCTTGCCTGTCTTCCGCGTGCGCCTTTCCGGCGCCGAGAATTGGTTCTTCAACCTTGAAGAGGTCGATGCCTTCCGCAAGGAGGAAGAGAAAAAAGCAGGCAAGGAATTTGTCGCTGGCGACGAGGACCAGGCTGCCGCCGCCCCCAGCGCCATTCCCCATGAACTCATTATTGTGCAAGAGTTGCATGAGATACGCGAGATCAACGCCGCCTTGACCGAGCTGGCCGCTTTCTCTTTGCTTCCTTCCGACCTGATCTCTCCCGTAAGGCTGGCGGGACGCGAGCCCGAACCGCGCCTGATTTTGGTCCACGGGGAACAGACAAAAAACTTGCAACACTTGCGCGACCTGAGTTTCGAGATCCGCAGGATTGGTGAAAAAGGCATGACCATCACCCGCTTCAAAGGCCTGGGGGAAATGGATCCTGGTGAACTGTGGGAAACCACCCTCGACCCGGAAAAGCGCATCCTCATGCAGATTCGCCTCGACGATGCCTTCAAGGCCGATGAGATGTTCCGCACCCTGATGGGGGAAAAGGTGGAACCCCGCCGCGATTTCATTAACAAATACGCCCTGCAGGTGAAGGACATCGATTACCACGGCGCTTAAGGCCCGTTCAGTGATTTCACTCCCGCCAAAACCCCCGGCCTTCCGCCGGTAGCAAGGATTCTAATGGCAATGTCCCTTTATGAACGGCTGGGGGGCGTTTACCCCATCGCGGTTGTCGTGGATGATCTGATCGACCGTGTGATGGCTGATCCCCGCCTGAACGCCAACCCCCTGGTGGATGAGGCGCATCACAAGGTGCCGCCGGCCGGGTTCAAGTACCTGGTGACGGAGATGGTCTGCTGGGCCTCGGGCGGGCCGCAGAAATATTCCGGCCGCTCCATGGCCGATTCCCACAAGCATTTAAATATCACGCATGCTGAATGGCTGGCCTTCATGGACGATGTCAAGCAGACTCTGGACAAGTTCCAGGTGCCGGGTGTCGAGCAGAAGGAATTGCAAGCCATTGTGGAAAGCACATATGGCGACATCGTGATGAAATGAGGTTGGCAAAACCGGCGGGTCCAAAGAGAATAGTAAAACCTTCGGAGGGGTGGCAGAGTGGCCGATTGCTCCGGTCTTGAAAACCGGTGTCGGGGAAACTCGACCGTGGGTTCGAATCCCACCCCCTCCGCTTAATGACAGGACCAAGGAACCCCAGGCTGCCGCCTGGCCTTCCTTGGCAGAGTTGGGCCTGGGCCCAAGTGGTCAGGGCAATTCCACCGGCACATACTCTTTGGGAATCTTCCCCTTGTTGATCCCGTCTTTCAGCTTGCGAGAATGGCTGCACATGCCGCGGTATTCAAACCCCGGGCAGGTGCAGTAGACATCGCCGGCGTCTTCTTCCAGCGTGTAGAATTTTCCCTTATCGCTGGAACTTTCCACCTTGTACTTGTTGGCCTTTGGCCCGGCCAAGGCCTTGGCCAGGTTCTCCAGCGCTTTTTTCATGGCCGCGGTTAGATCCTTCAATTCCTTCTTTTCCGCCGCTGGTTTCTCTTTGCCTGCCGACTCCTGCCGCCGTTGCTCCGCCAGGCCGTGAAGCAGGGTATCCATCTCTTCACTGGAAGTGTCGGCAAAGGATTTGTCCGCCAATCCCAGCGACATTTGCCCCAGCGTTGCTTCCAGGTCATCGAGGATATTTCTTTGAAAATCCGCCTCCAGGGCTTTTCCACCCACCACCGCCTGCACCAAGTTCGACTTGGCCTCCAACACCACCTGCACGAATTCATCAATCGTCCCGTCGGCCACCAGGTAATTCACATTGACCAGTTGCTTTTGACCGATGCGGTAGGCGCGGTCCTCGGCTTGCCAATGGTTGGCGGGCACCCAGTCGAGGTCGTTGAACAGGACCTGCGCGGCGGCAGTCAGGTTGATGCCCACGCCGCCTGCCACCAGGTTGGCGATAAACACCTTCACGCCGGGCTCGTTTTGAAACCGGTCGACCGCTTCCTGGCGTTTTTCCATCGGCGTGCTGCCGGTCAGAAGCACCGCTTCCTCTTTGAATTTTTCAAAAAGCTCCTGAACAGGCGCGTCGAAGCAGGAAAAGACGATCGTCTTCTGACCCTGGTCGAGGCAGTTTTCGATGAACTCAATGGAGGATTCGACCTTGGCGATGGCCAGTTGGTTGCGCAGCTTGGTCAGCAAGCCGAGGATATTGATGCGGTCGGCCTTTTCGGGGGAATCGTAAACGGCGCCAGCGGCGTAACGGCGATTGCCTTCCTGCTTGCGGTTGGCCAGCAATTGCTCGATGAGGCGCCTGGTTTCGCGCTGGCCGGTCCCTTTCTTGACCGTCACCGGCTGCCAGGTGCGGATTTTCGGCGGCAGATCGAGCACTTCTTCCTTGGTCCGCCGGATCATGCACCCTTGAAGCTGCTGCGCCAGTTCCTCAAGGTTTGAGGAACCATCCGTCACCCAGCCGTATTGGTTCTCAAAGGCGGCGCAGTAGCGCTTGGCGAAGCTGATAAAACTTTTCCCCATGGAATGCCCGACGAGTTGCAGTAGGGGAAAAAGATCGCGGGGCCGGTTGGTCAGGGGGGTGCCGGTCAGGCAGTAGGCGCGCAGGTTTTCTTTTTCGGCCTGGCCGAGGATGGCGCGGCATTCTTTGCTGCGCTTGCTGGTGTGGTTTTTCAGATAGTGGGCTTCGTCAAAAATGATGCCGTCCCAGGTCGTTTCCTTCAGGAAGGGGAAGAACTTTCCCAGGATGTCGTAATTGATGATGGTCCAGCGGGAATCGGCCGGTTCCACCTTGGCGGCGAGGATTTGCGTTTTGTCTTCGGGAAAGACGATGTGGATTTCTCGATCCCAGTTCATTTTCAGCGAGGCCGGACAGATGACGAGGAACTTGCCCTCGGGGTTTTCGTGGGCCAGGGCCAAAATGGCCTGGCGGGTTTTTCCCAGGCCCATGTCGTCTGCCAGGATGGCTTTTTTCCTGGCCAGCAAGAAGGCAAGCCCGTCCACCTGGTGGGGGAAGAGCAATTTCACTTGTGCTTCGAGGTCGAATTTTTCGGCGGTCTGGGTCATGGCGGTCTCCCTTGGGGATTGCAGGACTTTTGCCTCCCTGCACCAGGGATGACAATAGTAGGATAATACTTTGAAATGGGTGAAATGAAAGGTTAGCAGGGGAAAAGGGCTACATTTTTTCCTGGCCTTCTTTGCTTGGCTTGCTGATG
>SHZZ01000077.1 GCA_009692005.1 Gemmataceae bacterium
CGGACCCATCTATTTCCATTCCCCTGGGAACGCCATAAAACATTGGGCCATATAAATGGGCCCCAAGGGGGCCCGATCCCAAAGCCCAGGGCAAGGCCAAAAGGCCCCCGCCCTGGGTATTGGGTAATCCAATCGCCTGATGGTGACAAGGCATTCCGCCGCGTTGCGGCGGCGCATGCGTCAACGGCCCCATCTTTTACCTTTCCCCTGGGAACGCCAGGGTCAGGCCAGGCAAAATAAGAAAATCCCTTTGATGACGCTCCCAACCGCCGCCAGAATAAATAAAAAAAGGGTTGGCCTGATTTTTGCCCTAATACCCGCATCCACCCTGGGTGGAACGATTAAAAAGCTTTATTTCTCCAAATCCGGAAAGGTTGAAACCTCCGAGGTTCTTCCCATGATGCCTGAAGCGGCAAAGTCCTTTCATTTACCGGCCAAGTTACTCCTCCCACCCTTTTTCTTGTCCGCCCTGGCGTTTTGGTTCTGTAGCGGCTGCTCCAGCCCGGAATACTCCGCCGATGTGGTTTACCCCTTTCGTCCCGACCTGATCGTGGACGAGGCTCCAAAACAAAACCAAGAGCGCCTGCATGGCCCGGGACAGATGGATAAATCCATTGCCCGCCTTGGCGAGTTGGGTGGCAAGACGCTGGATCCCAAGCTGCTGCCTGCAATTTTACGAGAAGAACTGGACCAGGCTTTGGGGAAATATTTCGGCACGCCCGGCGCCCCGCGGGTTGGACAGTCGGGACAAAAGGAAATTGCCAGCCTGGTCAAGGCCATGAATTTGGAAGGAGCGGCGCTGCGGGAAGGGAGCCTGTTGTACCGGCGGAATTGCCTGCATTGCCATGGATTGAGCGGCGATGGCCGAGGCACAACCGGGCCGTGGGTGAACCCGCATCCGCGCGATTTTCGCCAGGGCAAGTTCAAATTCATTTCCTCCAGCCCGACGGGGAACAAAAACAAGCCCCGGCGAGAGGATCTCCTGCGCAGCTTGCGCCAGGGAATCGAAGGAACTTCCATGCCCTCGTTCAACTTGCTTGGGGAAAAGGCCATGGAGGAAGTGACCAGCTATGTGCTGCACCTGAGCTTGCGGGGGGAGATTGAATTTGAGGCGATCCGCGGTTTGCTGAAAAATAAAAACAAAGTCAGCGAGTTATTTGAAATCATTCCGGACGCGGAGCCGGAGAAGGAAACACTCGATGAGTTTGTCAAACATTACCTGGCGGACTTGCTGAGGGCCTATCAGAAAGCCGATCAAAAAGCGCTGGAGCCGGCGCCCTACCCCAAGTATTCCGACGAAGAATTCGCTGAATCGATTCGCCGGGGCTACCACCTGTTCAGTTCCGCGGCATCAGACGCCTTTGGCTGCGTGAGCTGCCATCAGGATTTTGGCCGTCAACCGTTGTACCAATACGACGAATGGGGCACTTTGGTCCGGCCTTCCAATCTGACGATGTCGGTTTACCGCGGCGGGCGTAGGCCTATTGACCTTTACTGGCGAATCAAGCGCGGCATCCCGCCGTCGAAGATGCCCGCGGTGACGGCGCCCGCTGACGAAGAGGGGAAAAAGATCTGGGACATGGTTAATTTTATCGAGGCGCTTCCTTTCCCGGGAATGCTGCCTGAGGAAATCCGGATGCGCGTGTATAGCAGGGCGGTTCGCGGGATCGCTGTCAATTCCAAGAACAAATAACAGGAGGGCGCCTTGCGGGTATTTTGGTTTCTCCTGTTTGCCCTGGTCAACCTGGCCTGCCTGGGTTTGTTCGTGGTTTCCCCCTGGCTAGGGTGGTGGCTGCCGAAGAACATCGCCTCGTTCGGCCAGGATGTGGACAATTTGTTTTACTTAATTCTCGCAGCCACCGGGTTCTTTTTCGTGGTCACGCAGTCGGTCCTGGCGCTGGCCATTTTGCGTTATGGCGAGCGCCCGGGGGAAAAATCCCGCTACACACACGGGCACACCGGTTTGGAAATCACCTGGACGCTAATCCCCCTGGCCATCCTTATTTACCTTGGCTTTGCCCAAGTGCCGACCTGGGCCAAAATGAAATACATCAATGTGGAATCGTGGTTCCCCATCCGCTATAGCGGCAAGAACCTGCAGCAGGACCAAAGCATTTGCCTGGTGGCGCGGCAATGGGAATGGCGGCTGCGCTACCCGCAAGGACACATTCCCGCTGACCAGAACCAGTGGGCGGAAAATGGCGACCCGGGCGACTTGCATGCTGTGAATGAACTGCATGTGTGGAAAAACTCCCAGGTCCGCCTGCACCTGAAAACCGAAGATGTAATTCACAGCCTGTTTTTGCCCAACCTGCGGCTAAAGCAAGACGCGCTTCCTGGCAAGACCATGCCGGTGGTGTTTCAAGCCATAGAGGCCAATGTGAAATGGGATCCAGTCGCCGGGCACCTGGTTCCCTTGGGCCCGGGATTGGAATGGGAAATGGCCTGCGCGGAGTTGTGCGGCGGGCAGCACTACCGCATGCGCGGGCGGTTGTTCGTTCATGAAAGCAAGCAAGACTACGAGAAGTGGTTCGCCCAGGCGCTTAAAAACCAAAGGCTGAGGGAATTGCCCAAGCAAGTCGCCGCCAGGGAAGGAGGCAACCGATGAGCCTTCACCAGGAAACTCCCCATTCTCCCGGGTTTATTAGAAAATACATTTTTTCTGAAGATCACAAGACGATCGGCATCCAGTTTCTTTTTTCCGGAATGATCTTTTTCGGGATCGGCGGGCTTCTCGCCATGTTGGTGCGCCTGCAACTGGCCTGGCCCGAAGGAAACATCCCCTGGTTGGGGCAATGGTATCCCAAGAGCTGGGGCGGGCGCATGTCGCCAGATTTTTACAACATGCTCTTCACCATGCACGCCACGGTGATGATCTTTTTCGTCATCATCCCCTGGCTGACTGGGGCTTTTGGAAACTTCCTGATCCCGCTGATGATCGGGGCGCGGGACATGGCTTTTCCCAAGCTCAACATGCTTTCCTACTGGGCGATGATCCCTGCGTTTGTGATCATCGTGGCGAGTTTTTTCGTGGAAGGAGGCGGGGCCAGTTCGGGTTGGACCTCCTACCCCACCCTTGCGGATGCCAGCCTGCAAAAGCCGGCATCGGCTGCCAAGCCCGGGGAGGCTTATTCGGTTCTCAAGGACGATGCTTACAATTCGCCGGCCGCGCCTGGGGCGGGCATGGGGCAGATCTTCTGGCTGACCTCGCTGTTGCTCGTTGGCCTCAGTTCCATGATGGGGTCGGTCAATTACATCACCACGATATTGAACATGCGCGCCCCAGGGATGTCCCTGCTGCGCATGCCGCTGACGGTTTGGAGTTTGTTCATCACGGCCATATTGCAAGCGCTGGCCTTGCCTGTGCTGACCGTGGCCTTGATCTTGCAACTGCTGGACAAATTAATCGCTACGACTTTTTTTCTTCCCCCGGGTGGGATCAGCTTTGGCAATTGGCACACAGTGCCCGGCGGAGGCATGCCGCTCTTGTGGCAGCACCTCTTCTGGTTTTATTCGCACCCTGCGGTTTACATCATGATTCTGCCGGCCATGGGCATTGTTTCCGATGTCATCACCGCCTTTGCCCGCAAACCCTTGTTCGGTTACAAACCGATGGTTTATTCCCTGGCTGCCATCGCCGCTTTGGGTTTCGTCGTCTGGGGGCACCACATGTTCCAAAGCGGCATGGACCCGCGACTGGGCACGGGCTTCATGCTGGCCACCATTCTGATCGCGGTGCCCTCGGCGATAAAAACCTTCAACTGGCTGGCGACCCTATGGGAATCGCGCATTCGCTACACCGCCGCCATGCTCAACGCACTGGCTTTTGTCTCCATGTTTGTGATCGGCGGCTTGAGCGGGATATTCATGGCCGCCACTCCGGTGGACGCCTATTTTCACGACACTTATTTCATTGTCGCGCACATCCATTATGTGCTGTTCATGAGCAGCATTTTTGGGGTTTTCGCAGGCGTGCTGTTTTGGTTTCCCAAGATGTTTGGCAGAACCATGCACGAAGGGCTGGCCAAGGTTCACTTCGCACTGACCTTCCTGTTTGGCAATTTGACTTTTTTCCCCATGCACATTCTCGGCATTGGCGGGCATCCGCGCCGGTATTACGACCCGACGATCTATCAATACCTGGAACACCTGCAGCCGTTGAACCAGTTCATGACCATCTGCGCGTTGGTGTTGGGGGCGGCGCAAATTTTGTTCCTGGTGAATTTCCTGGGATCGCTGGTGTTCGGGAAAAAAGCGGGAATCAACCCGTGGGAAAGCAACACTTTGGAATGGACTGTTCCATCGCCCCCGCCGCATGGCAACTTTCCCGAGCCTCCAACAGTGGAGCGCGGACCGTATGAATACGCGGTGGAAGGCCCCGCCGACTTCCTGCCCCAGGCCAAAGAAAAACCGCCGGAGGCTGGGGCATGAACAATTCCCCATGCTCTGGGTGTTCAAAAGCCCTGGTGGCGACGGCCTGGCTGGCCGCCTTGACCGTCTTCCTCCTTTTGTTTTTGGGCACGCTCATCACGACTTACCGAGTGGGCATGGTCGACCCAATCTGGCCGACGGAACCCTGGTACCTTTTCAGCCAGGATTGGAGTGAACCGGCTCCAGGATATTTCATCGAGCACACGCACCGGGTGCTGGGCTACCTGGCGGGGTTCATTATTTTAGGCATGGTGTCGCTGGCCTTGTGTCGAATGCCAAGTTTTCGCTGGGTTAATTTGGCCCTAATTCTGGGAGTGTCGCTGGGGGTGGGTTTTGCCATGACCGCCGTCGATCGCAAGGCTGCCCTTGCCGACCCCATTGGCGCCGTCAACCAGTTCAAGTTGAAAACCGGTCTGGGACTCGCCCTGTTATGCGCTTTGGTTCTGCTGTTCAGGGAAGTAATGCAATTGCAGCAAAAAAAACGGGCAAGCTGTTTGGAACTGCTGGCGCTGCTTTCCTACCTGGGCGTGATCGTTCAGGGCCTTCTGGGCGGGTTGCGAGTTTACCTCAACGCCTTGGTTGGCCCGGAGCTGGCCATGGTCCACGGGGCCATGGGACAATTGGTTTTTGCCCTGGTGGCGGGCACAGCGGTCATGGCTGGGACTCCATCCTTACTGGCAGATTTGGAAGATAAAGACAAGAAATCCCTGCCGCGACTTGGTTGGATTCTTTGCCTCAGCTTTGTCATTCAATTGGTTTGGGCGGTCTTGGTGCGACATGGGGGGAACCCGGTGGCGCAGCGGTTGCACATCCTGGGCGCCTTTATTATTTTTGGCTTGGTGGCCTGGGTCTCGTTGCGGCTGGCGCAATCTGGACGGGCCAGGCCTTTCTTCAAAAAATACAATGCCCTATTGGGAATGCTGGTATTTTTGCAAGTGATGCTGGGAATCGAAGCCTGGATGGGCAAGTTCGGCACTGGAAAGCCCCTGGCCATGGAAGCCATTAATATTGGGCAAGCCTCCACGCGGACCATACACGCCATGGTGGGAGCGTTGTTGCTGGCTTGTTCCTTGGGCTTGGCCTTGCGGCTTGGCCAGGCGGGAAAAACGGGGAGTACTTGCGGGTGAAAGAGAGCATGAGTTTGATCATAGATACGGGAAGCCGTTCGCGGGCCCTGGATTTTCTCGACCTGACCAAGCCGCGTATCGCGGTCATGGTGCTGTTTTCGGTGGCATCGGGCGGGGCCCTGGCCGGGGCCCGCGGCGCCGATTTGTGGATCGTTTTGCACACGGTGATTGGCACCACCCTGGTGGCGGCGGGCGCCGGCGTGCTCAACCATTTTTGGGAAAGAAAAACCGACAAGCTCATGGAACGGACGGCCAATCGGCCGCTCCCTTCCGGTCGCTTGCAGCCGATGGAATCGCTGATTTTCGGCCTGACCCTGGGGCTGGGTGGAACTTCCTACCTGCTGGCCACGGTGGCCCACCAGTTAACCGCCTGGCTGGCGCTGTTCACCTTGGTTTCCTATGTGTTCATCTACACGCCGTTGAAGCAGATTACCACATGGAACACCTTAATTGGCGCTGTTCCGGGAGCCATGCCTCCCGTCATTGGCTGGGTGGGGGTGCAAGGAACCATCGGACCCGAAGCCATTGCCTTGTTCATGATCCTCTTCACCTGGCAGATTCCCCACTTCTTGGCCATTGCCTGGATGTACCGTGAACAATACGCACAGGGGGGGCATAAAATGCTTTCCTCCTTCGACCCGGGGGGGAACATGACTTCGCTGCAAATGCGCAGCTACGCTCTGGGACTGATCCCCGTGAGCTTGACACCGATTCTGTTGCAGGTGGCGGGGCCGCTTTTCCTGTGCGGGGCCCTTGTTCTGGGATTTTATTTCCTGGGGAAAACCCTGGAGTTCAATCGCGAGCGTTCTCTGACGAGGGCACGGAAGGTTCTCCGGGCCTCACTGGTTTATTTGCCTTCCATCTGGGCTTTGCTGGTGGCGGATCATTTTCTCCGCGGCCTTCTTCGTTGAGGCGACATGACCACGCAGACCTCTGAAAACCTCAACCTGCCGAACGGCAAACTGGCCATGTGGCTGTTTTTGGCCACCGAGGTGATGTTTTTCACCGGCTTGCTGGCCACCTGCATGCTATTGCGGGAAGCGGCGCCGGTTCCCGGGCCGGGGCTCTCCCCCTGGCCGGCCCATGAAACGGTTCATGTCCAGCCCTGGCTGGGCGCCATCAACACGGTCCTGCTGATATGCAGCAGTTTGTGCGTGCTTTTGTCGCATCGCGCCCTCCTGGCCAATCAAGCCGGGAAAGCCAGACGGTGGCTCGGTTTGACCTTGCTCTTGGGCGCGGCCTTTCTCGGGGTAAAAGGCTTTGAGTACGCGGGGAAGTTCCAACTTGGGCTGTTGCCCGGAAAAATCGGCGAATCCGTCAACGGCCTTTCCCCACAACGCGAAAAGCTCCTGCAAGAGAACGGCCTGAGCTATGTGCGCGATGTGCAAGAACGGTTGCGCGCCCTGACCGCCACTGTCAAACCAGAGGATTTGAAAACTCCGCCAAAAGAAATTCAGGCAGCCCATGCGCTGTTGCAACTCACTCTCGATGGCAAGGACGAAAAAAACTCCTACCTGCGCCCGCTGACTCCGGGGCAACTGGGGGACCAGGTCAATCGGTTGAATGGGGAATTTCCTTCGCTGCACTTGCCCCCGGCCATACCCAACGGCAACCTGTGGGCTTCCTGTTATTTTGTCACCACGGGGATTCACGCCATCCATGTTTTCGCCGGCCTTGTTGTCCTTTTGGTGTTGTTCCTTTTTAGCCTGGGCAGGGATTCCCCCAGGCTGGCAGGGCGCCTTGAAGTAGCAGGCCTGTACTGGCATTTTGTCGATCTGGTTTGGCTCATCCTCTACCCTATTATTTACATTCTTTAGAGGACCCCATGGACGAAGGCAAACCGGATAATCAGTTCACTTTGTTCGCCACCGCGGGCATCCTGATCCTGGGGACATTGATGCTGCCCCTGACGGCGACAATGAGCCCCAGCCCGGCACGGCTGGGCATTATTAGTGGCGTTATTTTCCTGCAAGTGATCCTGGCCGGAGCCAATTTCATGCACCTGCGCCACGAAAGAAGAAGCCTTTGGGCCGTCATTCTCCCTACTTTTATCCTTGGTGGTGTTCTTCTGTTTGCTTTGATGCCCGATACAATCCTCGAGTGGGCCAAATAGGAATCATGGCGAAAAGGAAATGCCTTCTTGGAGCCTTGGCTTTGGTCCTGCTGGCGGCCAGCGGCGGGTGCGGGGGCGCGTCCGCCCCGGTTCAGGATTATGGCGAAGTGGGGGATTTCCAATTCACCGAACGAAGCGGCAAAGTGATCGAGGCCAAGGACTTGAAAGGCAAAGCCTGGCTGGCTTCTTTCGTTTTCACCCGCTGCACTGGTCCCTGCCCGCAAGTCTGCGCCACCATGGCCAAACTACAGGAAAAACTCCGCGACCTGGCAGACTGCCAACTGGTCACCTTCACCGTCGACCCCGAGCGGGACAACCCAATGGAGTTGAAAAATTACGCGGATAACTTTCGGGCCGACGCCAACCGCTGGTGGTTTCTCACAGGAACGGAAGAGGCTTTGCACCAGTTGATTCGCCAGAGGTTTCACCTGGGAGTGGGGAAAAATCCGGCCGAGGCAGCTAAACCCGGCGCCGAGTTCTTCCACAGTTCCAAAATCGCAGTGGTCGACAAGGTTGGGCGTATTCGCGGGTTTTTCGAAGGTACGGCGGCAACTCCCGACGGCTTCCTTCTCCCCGATTTCGAGAAAAACCTGGGCGACCTGGAAAACCTAGTCCGCCAACTCGCCACGGAGAAACCCTGAATGGAATTCCTCAATCAGATCATTACTCCTGGCTGGAACGCCACCTTGAATGGCATGGCGGGAATACTCGTTCTGGCCGGTTTTTTCGCCATCAAGTCCGGCAAGAAAGTACTTCATGGCAGGATCATGCTGACTGCCGTCGCTGTTTCCGCTGCCTTTCTCGCTTCCTACCTTTATTACCATTTCCTGATTCAAAGAAGCGTGGCAACAAGTTTTGCTTCACGCAATCCAACCGCTCCGGCGGGGGTAAAGTGGGCCTATTATTCCATTCTGATTTCCCATGTAATCCTCGCTATCCTGATTACTCCCGTGGTTGTGTTCACGGCCTGGCAGGGGTGGAAGGGCAATCTCGCCCGGCATGTTAAACTTGCCCGCTGGACCTTGCCTATTTGGCTTTATGTCTCGGTTACCGGAGTCGTGGTTTACTGGATGCTGTACCGGATGTATGCTTGATCTGTTGGGAGATTTTGAATGCGAAGTGGATTGAAAACATTAGTGGCCTGGGCGATTCTGGGATTGGCATTCCCTTCGGGGTTGCGGGCCTGCCCCAATTGCCGTGATGCCACCGCCGCCACGCCCGGGGCAACCTCAGTCGAGCAATCCCAAGAGGCCTGCGCCTTCAACCGCAGTATTTACTTGATGGCGGGAATGCCGTTTCTTCTCGTGGGCGGCTTTGGCATCGTCTTGACCCGGCGGTTAAAACCTTAATAGTTGACTTCCATACCCAGGGAGAATCCTTGGGCCCAGAAGGTGTTCTGTTCGAAGCCGAACCCCGGTCGGATCGGGCCGCCCAGAAGCGAAGAACCTGGCAGCAGATTCGGGTTCACGGTCTGGTCGATGTCCCCGCCCGCTCGGCTTACGGAACTCCATACCAGCAGGTTGTAACCAAAAGACAAGTTCACCATATCGGTAAACTGGTAGGCGACCTTGGTGGTTAATTGCGGCAGGATGGAAACCGATTGATGCCCATGGCTGCCAATGTTGCTGGAAAGAGCATACAGCCCGCCCAGGGAGGTGACCGGGGCAACTCCCGGCACCGTGGCAGTGGTGGACCCATACACATCCGCGGAGTTATGATTCATGCCCAGGGCCATGCGGCCGTCCAGAAGGATGGTCAAAGGGCCGCGAAAGATTTTTCCCGCCAGGCCAATTTCAAAACCATTAAAGGTGTTACTGGTCAGAAAGCGGTCGAAAGAGTCGATTCGAGTTCCCACCGCGACAAAATTCGGGTTGTTGGGATTGATGCTGACCATGCTCTGGCTGATCGAGATGGTTTCCGTGAAAGTCATGGCGCGGTAGCCGGCGATTCCCTCGAGACGGAAGGATTCCGTTTGCATGGAGGAAATGTTCTGGCGCATGGAGATGCCGCCCCCAACCAGACCGCCACTTTCAGTCTGCACGGCAATGCTGCCGGCCAGGTCGCCAGGAAATGCCACGCGAATGGAAGCCGGGATGCCGGATTGCGCGTCGGTAAATGGCCGGGCCAAGATGGGGTCGCCGCCCGATTCCGCCAGGTAGCGAGACGCCTTGGATTCCAAAAACAGGAAGTCGGCTTCAAACCCAAGATTGTTTTCTTCATCGACCCAAACTCCGGCATTGAATTTACCGCCAGAGCGCAGGCTGTTATTCACATTGGAAAGCCCATAGAGGGTGGAAAAACCCGGGGTGCCAGGGACACCAGCCTGGTTCGAGGGAGTTCCCGATGGGCTGGAAGTCACCAGGGCAGGCAAGGCCTGGCCCTTCATCCACCAAAGAATGAGATCTGCCCCGCCATAGTATTTGGAGGGATTCCCTCCTTGGGCATCTGCTTCCCGGGCCGGGGGAACGACCTCGGCGGGTTTCGTCTCGGTTGTTTGAGCCGCCCCAAGCGGGGCAAAAAACACCATGGTCAGGAGCGCCTTAAAACCAAAGCCTCTCATTGCCTTCCCCCTCGAATGGCGGAAACCCACTTGGGTTTTCCGGCGTGGAAAGAAAACCGACCGACCATTGTCGGAACAGCCGTTGCCCTTCCTATCGGCAATAAAATGGCGAAAGTTTTCCTTTTTTACTGGAAAAGAGGAAGATCGGGGTTTTACCATGAAAGCAGGGAAAGCCTGTGAAGCTGGGGCGAAAAATTATTTCGAATGCTCAAGCCCGAAGCAGCCCAACTATCCGCTTGGGTAAAAGATTTTGGTTTTCCTGCGCTTTCCTTCCTGTTTTGCCGATTAGGTAACTTGTATGGACCACGCCACCTTGCGGGCCCATGAAAACCATGAGGATGCCATGAATAACTTCTTCCGCAAAAAAAGAAACCCAAAAGCTAAAGCCGGACAGTCGTTTGGCAAACACCAGGTGCCGCAATTGGAATCGTTTGAAGAAAGAGTCACACCCGTGCTGGCCAACGCGGTGGTTAATGGATCCGCCCTGGTCACAGGGGCCACCAAGGCCATTCCAGGTGTGAACATTACCCTCACCGGCACGACCACCACCGGCCGGACCATTAATATTGCCACCGTAACCAACGCCGATGGCAGCTTTACTTTTAACCAAGTGCTTCCTGGCAGCTACCAGGTTAATTCTGCCGTTCCCACAGGGTTTATTAATTCGGGCGCCTCCCCAATTAACTTGACGGTTGCAGAAGGCCAGTCAGTCACCCAGAGTTTTGAAAGCGGTTCCCTTTCTCCAAGCCGGGTTTCCTTGTCACTTTTTTCCTTGGCACAATTCTCCAGCGTGGCCGCGCCAACCCCGGGAAATGGCACCGGGACTGGCTTCAACATTCAAGGAGCCAATAACCTGGGAAATCAAACCTTGGCCCCAGGATCGACCACTTTCTTGGATCTCTCGGGCTTTTTCCTCGACCCGGACACCACCAATACACCCATCACCTTCAATACTTCCAAGGGCGCAATCAATGTGACTTTGCTCGATCGCGACGCGCCGCAATCGGTGGCCAATTTCTTGAACTACCTGCAAAACAACGCTTACAACAACAACCTCTTCCACCGCATGGCGAATTTGTCGGGTGCCGGGGCCCCGCAAATCCTCCAGGGCGGGCAATTTAAAATGACCACCGATGGGTCCAGCAATGTTACCAGCGCCACCGAATTGGCCACTTACCAGCCCATCGCCAATGAATCAAACGACACCACCAGGCCAAATGCCGCCGGCACCCTGGCCATGGCCCGCACCAGTGTTTTAACCAGCGCCACCGACCAGTTCTATTTCAACATTACCGACAACACCACGGCTTTGGCAGGGACCAGCGGGAATGGCACCGGCTTCGCGGTCTTTGGCACAATCTCCGACCAAACCAGCCTGGATAACTTGCAAAAATTCACCACCGATTACACTGCACAATTCGTTTCGGTGCCCACAACACCTTCCTCAAGCCAGCCCACCGTTCCCGTCATCAATGGCCTCACACCTCCTGCCGCCTTCCCCGTGGGATCGCCTTTGACCGACTTGGCCACCGTCACCAACACCGTGGTGACTACCCCCACCGGGAAATTGACCTACTCCGTCAGCAGCGACAATCCCCTGGTGACAGCAACCATCGGCACCCTCAATGGCAGCTTCTCGCCTAATCAATTGCAAGTAACGGCTGGAAGTTTGCCCGCCGGCGCGACATCGGCCACGGCTATAATTACCCTGACTGTCACGGACAACCGTGGCGAAGGCATTATCTACAAGTTCAATGTAATCGTGCAGTAATCCGGGCTTGAAAATGAAAGCGCGAGAGGGAACATAATCCCTCCCGCGCTTTTTGTTTTTAGTAAACCATTCGAAACCCGGAATTTCTCTCACCTATTCCAAGGGTTGATCTGAGTATTGCATTAATAAAGTTGTTATTGCGCGTTAAGTACCAGTTTGGGTTGATCCCATATGGAACTCTGGGCTGGGTGCGCACCGAGGCTAGCAAGCCGTTTAGTCACCATCCCAGAAAGCTTTGACCTCTTGTGCTGCGCCCTTTGCGCGGCTTCTTCGTGTGCCAGGCTGGAGCCTGGCGTTCCCAAGAAAAAAACGGGGCCGGCTTTTTCCTCCTTCTCCGCCCTGCGAAGCGGTGGGGGAGAGGGATTGAGGGTTGAGGGGAATGAATTATTACCCGCCGCAACGCGGCGGAATGTGATAGCCCAAGGCAACCCAAAAGCACTCCAGGAGGAAAGAAGAATCAAGCTGGCTGCCGCTAGGCGCCGAAGAGAGGAAATAACCCTTGGCATCAGGCAACAAACCCTGGCCTTGGTTCAACAACTGTGAGGATTCCGCACCTCCGATTGTGTAGCTTAACTTTCTCCCCGTTTGCGCCACTACCGTTGAAATCTTTCACTTTCACCTCCATTCGATCAACCATGCTCAGCGCACCACCGGCCTCGCTACACCTCCCCGAAAAAAGGGGACATATCTACCTGTGGAAGACATTCCTGCCGGAAATCGTTCCCGACACTCGCCATCTCGGGTACGATAGACGGCAGAAGGAAGCGTGAATCATGGCAGACGCGGCTGGCGGAATTATCGGTTGGGAAAGGGCGCTCATGGCGGCGGAGAAGGTCAAAGAGCGGTTGCGGAGGGCGACCAAAGCGCTCAACGACGCCGGCGTGCCGTATGCCGTCGCCGGTGGCAACGCTCAAGGCGCTGGTGCGCATGAAGTTGATCGCAAACCGTCGCAAGGATCAAGTTCACTTGCTGGACCTGATAGCCGTCGGCCTCATTGACACGACCTGGCCGGCCCGCTTCCCGCCCCCGCTCGGCGAGCGCTTGCAGCAATTGCTCGACGACCCGAACGGGTAAACGGGAAAACCAAGGAAACCCCGACTTTTGTGCGGATTTACCGCGGAGCAGCACTGCGGGGCATACAGAATATTCAAGCCGAACGCTGTGCTGCACCAGGCAGGCCACGCAAATGAAGGGACGGAAAAGGTGACATCGTAGCTATTCGAGCCAAACCATGATCTGCCCGCGAAACGAAAGGATGGCCTGCGAGCAGGCCGGAGGAAGGATCGAAAGTGTAACTAAGGAAAGCACTTTTTTGGTCTAGACAATAGGGTCCACCTTTTTCTGTGTGGACAAAAGTGATAGCAGCTTAAAGCTATTCCCCGTTGAACAGTGGCTTTTTTTCGGTTCAAGGGACGGGAATGGCCGGAATCTTGAACGGTTCTTCAAGCACCTTTAATCCGGTAATGGCTGAATAACTCAGCCGGCCCAGGGCAGGCGCCTTCCCATCCTTGAAAAGGAAATGGTAGGAAAGAATAGCCTGGTTCTCATCAAGGGATTCCAACAGATAGCCATCATGAAGCCTTGGTTTTGCATTTTGAACCAGGTACAGAGAATTCAGCACCACCCAATTTTGGCTGGTATCCAAAGTTGGTCCGCCAGGAGGTATCCGAACCGCCAGCCGGAAAGTTAACCTTCCAGCCGACTGTTTAACTTCCAACAGAGAGCATTGCAGGCCGTTTTTCTGGCGGTCAATGGATTTCCCCGTGGCCAGAACATCGGCCAAGTCGCCGAAATCGATTTCTTCCTTCCCGCGGGGAACAATGGCCCGAACCATTCCCTCCAGCGCCAGGGACTTTCCAACGGTTTTTTCCAGGGTAGGCAATTGAATATCAAGGATTGAGGAGGTTTTTTCATCGACGGGAACCAGAACCGAGGCAGCCGGGAATTGGAAAACCAAATCCTTCCCCGCCACCTTCAGACTGGAAATTCGCAGATTATTGTCGAGGAAAAGCGGGGCCAGGTTTTTTGCCCAGCGGATTTCCAGGGAGAGTTTTGAGTAGGAGGAATCTGAGGTGAAATCGCGGATGGCAGCGAAACGAAGAACCTTCAGTTGAAACGAGGGGGTCTTGGCCTCAAGTGGTTGAAAACCCAGGGCAGCCAGGGTCAGTGAAAGCAAAACAGATTGCATGGAACCCCTAGGAAAGGAAAAGGGGATTGTAGCAAAAGAGGGAGTATAAAAACAAAAAACCCCCCGTAGAACGGGGGGTTGTAAAAATTAACCCGGCGATAACCTACTCTCGCCCTTAACGGACTACCATTGGCCCTGGATGCTTAACGGCCGTGTTCGGAATGGGAACGGGTGTGGCCATCCAGGTATGGTCACCGGGAGATCGATGGCAACTGGGCAGCGATAAGAAGTGAACTTCGCGAGAAGCAATGTAGTTTAGGAGAAAAGAATCAATGCGTCCAAACAGTGGGCTATTAGTACCGGTCAGCTAAAGCTGTTACCAGCCTTACACACCCGGCCTATCAACCTGGTGTTCTACCAGGAGCCTTCGTTCAAAGAACATGGATACCTAATCTTGCAGAGGGTTTCACGCTTATATGCCTTCAGCGTTTATCCGAGCCGTACGTAGCTACCCAGCGATGCCGCTAGCGCGACAACTGGAACACTATAGGTACGTCCCTCCCAGTCCTCTCGTACTAGGGAGGAAACTGCTCAAGTATCCTGCGCCCGCAACAGATAGGGACCGACCTGTCTCACGACGGTCTGAACCCAGCTCACGTACCGCTTTCATTGGCGAACAGCCAAACCCTTGGGAGCTTCTTCACCCCCAGGATGCGATGAGCCGACATCGAGGTGCCAAACCTCCTCGCCGCTATGAACGCTCAGAGGAGATAAGCCTGTTATCCCCGGAGTACCTTTTATCTGTTGAGCGACGGCCTTTCCATCCAGCACCGCCGGATCACTAAGCCCTGCTTTCGCACCTGCTCGTCTTATGGGACTCGCAGTCAAGCACCCTTATACCTTTACGCTCGTTGCCCGATTGCCGACCGGGCTGAGGGTACCTTTGGACTCCTCCGTTACTCTTTGGGAGGAGACCGCCCCAGTCAAACTGCCCACTTAGCACTGTCCGCCGCCCGGATTCACGGGACGGGGTTAGAATTCAAACACAACAAGGGTGGTGTTTCATTGGTCGGCTCCCCTGGCGCCTAAACGCCAGGTTCATAACCTCCCACCTACGCTACGCATGTTGGGACTAAACCCAATACTAAGCTGCAGTAAAGGTTCACGGGGTCTTTCCGTCTAATTGCGGGTATGTTGCATCTTCACAACAACTACAGTTTCACCGAGTCGCTCGTGGAGACAGTGGTCCAGTCGTTACGCCATTCATGCAGGTCGGAACTT
>SHZZ01000017.1 GCA_009692005.1 Gemmataceae bacterium
GGAAGAGCGCGTGGTGCAAAGTGATTGGACGGCGGTGTGTGGGAACCGGTGGTTCCAGTTGGATTCGGTGGAGCAGAAGCGGCGGCTGGTGAAGAAAAAGGTAATGGTGTGTCGGCTGTTAAATGGCACGATGCAATTGCAGTATCAGGGCCATGACCTAAAGTGGAAGGAGTTGCCGGAGCGTCCGGTGCGAATGAGGGCGGTGGAACCGGAGAAGGCGGCGAAGTCGAAGCCAGCGTGGAGGCCAAAGGCAGACCACCCCTGGCGTTAGCGGCGCCCGGTGGTGTAGTGGCTGCGCTGCGGCCTCGCTACGCTCGGCCTCCGCTTCACCCCTACACCACCCCGGAAAAGGGGCCATTTCTATCTGTGGAAGGATGGGGACATTTCTACCTGTGGAAGACATGCCTTGTTTTCCAGGCTTGCCTGGATTGCTCCTTTCATGATAAAAGAACCTTTCTCTTTCCTTTTTGGCCAGGGATGGGTCGAGAGGCATGGAAGCGCATCGCGCCAAGACGATTGAAAATGCAACCCTTGGGTTAAAAGTCTTTCAACCGGAATCTAAAGACGGTCCGCAGGAAAAAACCGCCAGGGAATTCCTGTTGGAAGCGATGCTTTTGCAGTCCGATTCAAGCCTATTGGAAACGCGAATACAACTAGGCGGTTTACAAAACGGGGTCGGCTGGAAGATCTTGAAACGGTTGCACCCCCTTGGCAATTTCCTGTTTCCCGAAAACTCCTGGCAAAAACAATTGCTCCTTCGCTCGGGCCGCGGCTTGGGTAATCTCCTGCGGAGGTTCAAAGAAAGGAAACCGGGCGGGGTAGAGCTTAATCGCGGATACCAGGAATGGATCCTGAACACTGAACCAACCCACGCGGAATTTGAGACACAAAGAAAAACCTCTTTTGCATACTCGCCTGTCCTTAGTATTATCACGCCGGTGTGGAACACCCCGCCCCAATTCCTCGACGCCATGATCCGTTCTGTAAGCGAGCAGACTTATCCCAATTGGGAACTCTGCCTTGCGGACGGCAACAGCAGCCAGCCGACTACGCGGGAGAAGTTAAAAGAGTGGGCTGCGCGAGAAAAACGGGTCCGGGTGCGGTTTCTTGAAGAAAACCAGGGCATTGCCGGCAATTCCAACGCCGCTTTGAACATGGCCAGTGGGGAGTTTATCGCGCTTCTCGACCATGACGATTTGCTTTCACCCTTCGCGCTTTTTGAAATTGTGAAATCCCTGCAAGACCAAAAGAAAAACCTGGATTTACTTTACTCGGATGAGGACATGGTCAACTCCGCGGGAACGCGCCGTTTTAGCCCAGTGTTTAAACCCGCCTTCAGCTTGGAGACTCTGCGAAGCCATAACTACATTTGCCACCTGACCGTCATTCGCGAGTCGCTGGTGAAGGAAATCGGCGGATTTCGCACGGGGTTCGATGGGTCGCAAGATTACGATTTGATCCTGCGGGCTTGTGAAAAAGCCCGCGCCATCCGCCATATTCCCAAAATCCTTTACCATTGGCGTGTTCACGCGGGTTCCACGGCGGGCAACCCTGCGGCGAAATCCTACGCCCACGAGGCTGGGCGCAAGGCCCTGCAAGATCATCTGGCCCGCGTTGGGGGAAACGGTCAGGCTTGCCATGGACAAGGCACGGGAATTTACCAGGTGGTTTATCATCACCCCCGCTGGCCCAAGGTCAGCGTGATCATACCCAATCGGGACCAGGCGGAAACCTTAAGAAAATGCCTGGAATCGCTGGATAAAGAAACTTACCCCCATTGGGAATTCCTGATTTTGGAAAATGGCAGTACTGACCATGAGACTTTCGCGCTTTATGAACAACTTAAAAAAGATACTCGGTTTCGCCTATTGCCATGGGACCAGCCTTTTAGTTACGCGGCGATTAATAATTTTGGGGCGGCCCAGGCCACGGGCGAGATCCTCCTTTTTCTGAACAATGATGTGGAATCCCTACAGCCGAACAACATGCGCCGCATGGTGGAACACGCTCTTCGAGATGAAGTGGGCATCGTGGGCGCCGCCCTTTATTATCCGGATCGGACCTTCCAGCACGCCGGGGTCATCCTCGGCATGACTGGCATCGCGGGGCATTATCACCGCCACGCCCCAGAGGGAAGTTTGGGATACGGTTTCCGACTGGCAACGACCAGGGAACTCTCCTGCGTGACGGGAGCATGCCTGGCCATGCGGAAAACCATTTTTCAAGATCTTGGCGGGTTCGATGAAAACCTGGCCATCGCCTTCAATGACATCGACCTCTGCATGCAGGCTGGGAAAAAAGGGTTGGCGGTAATTTGGACACCTCACGCAAAGTATTTGCATCACGAATCAAAAACCCGCGGGCAGGAGGATACGCCGGAAAAACAAGCGCGGTTCCAAAGCGAAATTCACTATTTCAAAAACAAATGGGGGAAGGAACTAGCGCAAGGGGATCCCTTCTACTCCCCCAACCTTTCCCCAGATTGTGAAACCCCCAAGATCCGGACGGTCAAGGAATGAGCGGCAAGTCTCAATCTGGTTCAACGCCACCGTTCATCTCGGTCATTGTTGTCAATTTCAACGGAAAAAAATTCCTGCAGGCGTGCCTGAGTTCTTTAGAAAACCAGGATTACCCCAAGGAACGCCTGGAGTGCATCCTGGTGGACAATGGATCAACGGATGGTTCAGTGGAATTGGTTGAAAGTTCTTTTCCCTGGGTCCACCTGGTAGAGGCGGGGAAAAACCTGGGTTTTGCCGGGGGAAATAACCTGGGTATGCGCGTGGCCCGGGGGGATTTTTTCGCCTTGCTCAACAACGATACGGAAACACCGCCAGATTGGGTTTCCTCACTAGTTCAAGCCATTCAGCATAGTCCCAGCTTCGGCATGGGTGCTTCCAAGATCTTACTCCATCACGATCACGGAATAATCAACAGCACCGGGTTAATTCTTTTGCCCGATGGCCGGGGCAAGGACCGCGGCTTTCATGAGCGCGACCTCGGGCAGTTTGAAAAAACCGATGAGGTGTTCGGAGCGTGCGGCGCTGGTGTTTTGCTGCGCAGGGAAATGCTCGAGGAGATCGGGTTATTCGACGAACGGCTTTTCATGTATTACGAGGATTTGGATTTGGCTTGGCGGGCCAAGCGGGCAGGATGGAAATGTGTTTACGCTCCCAAGGCTCGGGTTTACCACATTCATTGCGGCAGCTCGGGCTCGTGGTCGCCTTTTTTCACTTTTCATGTGGAGCGGAACCGGGCTTTGGTCAGCGCCAAGAACGCTGGGCTGATTCAGGCCGTGCGCTCCGTTGGCACAGTTTTCGCCAAAACCACGATGAGAATTATTCAAGGGGTCGTCCCCGGGGAGCGTTTCCGCCTGGCAGGGGTCTACTGCAAAGTTGCCTTATCCCTTTTCCGCCATCTTCCTGCGGTGCTTTTCAACCGCTGGTTTTGCCCCCGGGCCAATTCCTCCTGGTTAAGCAAAAACCAACCAAAGTGTAAGGATCAAAGGGGGAAAACTCCCCCGGATGGCGCCTGGCGGGCATCCGCGTGATTTATTGCTGGTAAAGAGGAAACCAAATAGGATGAGAGCAGAGGCAATTCCTAATTGGGGAAAACCATGGCGGGCGTTAATCCTTACATTCAACCTGCGAAAACCGAAAAAGCCGCCAGCAAATTCCTGGTCACTTTTCTCCCATCGGGTAAGAGCTTGGAAGTGGACCCGGCCAAGATCCCCTTCAACCGCACCGGCCTGCCGGGCAGTATTCTCGATATTGCCTACGCGGCCGGCGTTGAACTCGATCATGCCTGTGGCGGGGTTTGCGCTTGTTCCACCTGCCATGTCATCATCAAAAAAGGCTTGGAATCGTGCAACACCCCAACCGATGACGAAATGGACATGCTGGATGAAGCCCGCGGGGTGACGACGGAATCTCGCCTGGGATGCCAATGTGTTCCCAACGGGACGCAAGAGGTTTTGGTGGAAATACCCAACTGGTCGCGCAACCTGGTGCGGGAACCGCATTAATGGGCGTGGGGTTTTTCCCCGTGGTGGGTGTGGCAATCTTCGTCGCAATGATTGGATAAATGGTGCTTTTCGGTTTGCCCGGGGCCAATGTGCCAGCCGCAATCATGGCAGCTCGGGGAAATTTCATAACAGGTGTTGCAATACAATGGCCCGCCGAGCAGGAATTGCTCCAATCGGACCCGGCTTTCCGGATCGAGGTCGCTGGCTTCCATGGGCATATTCATTTCGTTGCCGCAGGAATCGCAACTGGCGTGTTGAAATTGTTCGAGGATGGGAGAAAAGCGGTCATTGACGCCGCGTGAGACCACGCCGGCACCCTTGCACAAAGGACAGGCAACCCCAAGCTGCGAGGCAATGGCTTTACGAATAAAGGCGCTTTTGTTGGGCAAGCCATTGAGTAAATCAGCAAGTTCTTTTTCCACTTTGAAGGCAACCACGGCGGTTTTTGGCGATCGCTTTGCCATCACTTCCCTCCCTGAGACTATTTATTTTCTAACACTTGTGGCAATTCATGCAAGCCGGGATTTGGGATTGGTTTAAGATTCTGTGGCGTAAAGGCCAAGGATTAACCAAAATGAAGGGGAAGCCCGGCGAGGATTTAAGTGCATGTGGATGGCACGAACAAAAGCGGCCTTGATCGTATGGTTTGCCCTGGCGGCAGTATTTCTGTTTTTCTTACCGCCAGCATCGCCGCAACAGCCTATTCCCAAGGAAATCGAGGAACCCTCAAAGCCGAAAATCAACCTCGATTATTGGCAGAAGTTTGAAAACACTTTCAGCGCTGAAGGAAGTCCAGGGCTGCAAACCCACCCCTTGGCCTTGGCCATGCTGCAAGCTGCCGACATCCCCTATGACACCATTGTCATCCAGCACCCGGTGAGGCCTTTGGCCACTTACCAGGTGGAACCGCTTACAAACCCTATTACCCTGCCCGCTTCAGATCTCCCGTTTCTGAAACTGCGAGTGCTTTCGGACAAATTTCTCTTTCGAGAAATAGTCAAGGCCGGAGGGATAACGGTAAAGTCTCTGGAATTTTTTGAAAACCGCATGATCCGGCAAGTGCAACAGTTTATCGAGGGCAAGGATCCACTGAAAACTGGCGCGCCTCGACAAGGGATTTCTCCCCTGGATGCCTTGATTATTGGGGAGCAAACGCTGGAAAAAGTCCTTCGGTTCCATGAATCTGCGCGCAGGACGGGAATCCGTGCCGGGAAGGGATGGGAGTGGTTGGAGAAATCCCTTCTGAAGCAGTTGCAGGAAATCCGCCTGGGAAAAATCAGGGTGTTTGTCCGGGAGAGACAATGGGACAAAGCCACGGGGGAACTGGGGATTTTGTTCGCCAATGACCCTGGAAAGGAAAGTCTGGAAAACTTGGGTGGTTTACTCAGCGACTTGGTTGATGGGGCCAATGTGGCGGGGCATAACCATGCCCGGGTAAGGGAAATTCAGGGGTTGGTGTTAGCCTGGGAACGGCGGTTGTACTCCACAGCGGCCCAGGGCCCCGTTTCTTCCACCCTTCATTCTCGCGCCGATAAATTACTTTTGGAAGCCGAGAAATCCTTGACGGATGGGAATTCCATTCAAGCCAAAGAATTCCTCCTTCGGGCATTGGAACTTAACCCAGGGAATGAACATGCCCAAAACCTAAACAACCGTTTGGTTCCCAGGCAATCACTTTTGAAAGTTGGGGTGAGGAAACTGCCTTCCCGCTGGGATCCATTCCCCATGGCAACAGAAAGTGAACTCGCAGCCATTGATTTGGCTTATGAGAGTCTTTTCATGAATCGGTTGGAAAACTTAGATTCCATGGCGGCCACGCCGGTCTTGGCCAACTCCACTCACGAGGGCGCTCGGCATTGCCGGATCACTCTTGGCCGGGGCTGTTTTTTCTCCAACGGTTTGCCGGCCGCATCGGCGGATATTTTGCAATCCTGGCAGGAGTCCTGGGGAGTAAACGGACCGCCTGACCAAATGGACATGTCCCCAGGGCGCGACCCTTTGGCCGTTTTCGTCCGTTTTCCTCACAACGGGAACAACCCCTATGCTTTTTTGAAATTCAAAATCCTGCAAGAACCTGCGGAGAACGGAAAGGCGGATCGCACCCGTCGAACGGGAACCGGGCCGTATCAATTTTCCGGCCATGGGATGGAACTGGGCAGGCCATACATGGCCTTTCTAGCCCAACCCTATTTCTCTTTCCGGGAAGGCAAAACAGGCAAACCGTGGATAAAGGAGGTGCGTTTTTTTCAAACGGCCACGCCAGAGGAAGATTTACGGGCAGGAAAATTGGATTTCGCCCTGAACCTTTCGCCTCAAGCTACTGGGGCAAAAAATGCCGCGAATTCCTCCCTGGTTTTTGGGAGTACGGCCAAAACCGGGCAAAACCGCAGGGTCTTTTTCCTGGCCGTGAATCCGGGGAAAGGCTTGCTCGCCAAGGCGGAAACCCGTAAAGCCCTGGCCCACGCCATCCGCAGGGAGGATATTCTTAATTCGGTTTGGCCAGGATCCGCACAAGAAATTTTCACCCGACCACTTCGAGATATTCTTCCTCTTATTTCACCGAAACCACTATCGCCGACCGATCTCTGGGAACCCGATCTGGCAGCGGCGTTTCTTCGGCAAGCCATCGATCAATCCGAGGAAGGCAAGCCCCTGGCCTTCAGTTTGAAATACCCGGGCGGCGACGACCGCCTTGCCAAAGCAATCAAAATGCTTTGCGAGCAAATTCATTCCACACTGGGAATCACCCTGAACCCTGAAGAAATTCCCCATAAGGACTATTGGGAAAAAGCCGTGCAGGCGCGGGATTTTGAGCTGGCGTTTGGCTGGCATGATTTTGACGATAACCAGTTTATGCCCATGCGTTTATTGCGGCATTGGCTTCCAGGCAGGCTGGCTTCGGCAAATGTGGGCTGGCAGGAACTGGAAGATCAGGCCCGAGCCATGCTGGAGCAACCGGATAACAGTGGATTCAAGAAAGCCCGGCAGGGGTTTTTGGATTCAGCCAGAAAATTGCAGCCCCTGATTCCTCTTTGGCAAATCGACCGACATTGGGCCTGGCGTAAAGGAGTCCACCCGGAAATAACTGACCCAAACCACCTTTTCCTGCAGGCCGCCGACTGGCGGATCGACCCTTAACTCCATGAACGGACCGTCCCTAAAGGCAAAACCCTTTCAGAAATGGTGTCCAGTCCCAGGATTATCTCCTGGAAGAACTTGCCTTTATTTCCCGTGGAATTAAGATTTCTACATACGGTGGGTGTAGCTCAGCCGGTTAGAGCGTCAGATTGTGGATCTGAAGGTCGGGGGTTCGAGCCCCCTCATCCACCCTTCAAAGCCGGTTGGTCGTTAACACCAACCGGTTTTTTTCTGCCTGATTTTCCTTTCCTGGCCCCATTTCTTACGACACAATCCCAGCGAAACATTTGCCGGAGACTTTCGTTATGCGAGCTAAACCCTGGTGGATTTTTTTCCTTCCCCTCTTTTCCCTGATTCACACTCCACTGGGTTTGGGCCAGGAGAATTGGCCGCAGTGGCGCGGGCCGTTGGGGAACTCACAAGTTGACGGAGAGGCCCTGCCGCTCAAATGGTCCAAAACGGAAAATTTGATTTGGAAGAAATCCCTGCCAGAAGGCTCAAGCACTCCCTGCGTTTGGAAGGGAAAAATCTTCGTGACAGGCCAGGATCAGGATAACCTGAAGGCCCAATGCCTTGACCTGGCGGATGGGAAGACCTTGTGGTCAGTCACCCTGGGCCAGGGGGCCGCGATTCGCGATCCGCTCAAGGGCAAACCCGGTGATCAAAGGCGCAGACAAAAATTTCACAAGCTACACAACCTAGCCAGCCCTTCTCCCGTCACGGATGGGAAGCATGTGATTTTCCTTTTTGGTAACGGTCTCGCAGTATGCGCCAATTTGGAAGGCAAAGTGGTTTGGGAAAAAAACCTGCAAGAGGAGTATGGCGTCTTCACCATTTGGTGGGGTTTTGCCAACAGCCCGGTGTTGTTTAACGACTTGGTTATCCTCACGGTCATGCAAGATTCCTTGGATGACTTGGAAGGGGCGAAGGCCGAAAGTTACCTGGTTGCATATGGAATTCAGGATGGGAAACTGCGCTGGAAAACACCAAGAAACACCGGAGCCAAGGCCGAGTCGTGCGATTCTTACACCACACCCCTGCTGAGGAAAAACCAAGAGGGCATGGAATTAATCGTCATGGGCGGAAATCAATTGGATGCCTACGATCCCCAGACCGGGAAACAACTTTGGAAGCGCGAGGGACTTGCCGGTGGAAGGACAATCACAGGACCAGCCCTGGAGGGACAATTCATTTATGCAACCCAGGGCATGCGCGGGCCTCTGGTAGCCTTTCAATTAAATTCCAAAGGGATTCCACAGACCAATCAACCGGCCTGGCAGCACACGAAAAACACGCCCGACTCACCTTGCCCAGTGGGGTACCGCGGCCTTTTGTTCATGGTTAGTGACAATGGCTTTGCCCAATGCCTCGATGCGGCAACGGGGCAGGTGCATTGGTCCGAGCGCATTGGGGGAGATTATAAGGCCAGCCCTGTTGCAGGTGATGGGAAAGTTTATTTTTTGAATGTGGATGGGGTTTGCACGGTAGTGGGCGCGACCAAGGAGTTCACCCTGCTTGGGAAAAACTCATTGGACCCCGGCACGCTGGCCTCGATGGGGGCTTGCCAAGGTCGTTTCCTCATTCGCAGCCGGGAAAGCCTGGCTTTAGTTGGGAAGGCCTTTTCGTCCGTTAAACCCTAGAGGTTTTTCCTTGCATCCCATTTGCGAGGATTGCACCACTCTTGCCGTCAGAATCTTCTGCCCTGGCCAAATTGGATTTCTATTCTTGGTGATTTTCCCCGACAAGCCAAATTACCTTTTATAATTGAGAGGGTTGCCTTTTTAATTGGGGGAAGTCATTCCATGGGCAGGGCATCACTTTTTGGATTGATCGCCGGGGTTGGGCTCATCCTCTTTTTCGCGGTTCAATTACGCGATCCAGCAAAACAAGCTGCAACCCCGGAGGGGCCAATCGCCGGAAAAACCAAGGAAGAGGGAAAGGGGGCGGGCAATGGATCCCCTTTTCAAACGACCTCACGGGGCCCCAAGGACGGGCCAAAACTGAAATAATTTTAGAGCATTAACCCTGCAGCTTGCGGTATTTGAACCGTTCCGGTTTGTCCGCAGCCTCGCCTAACCTTTGCTTTCTCTGCGATTCGTAGGTTTGGTAATTCCCTTCACACCAGACAACCTTGGCATCGCCTTCAAATGCCAGGATATGTGTGGCGATGCGATCCAGGAACCAGCGATCGTGGCTGATAATGACAGCACAGCCGCCGAAATTCAACAACCCGTCTTCCAGAGCCCGCAAAGTATCTACATCCAAATCGTTGGTCGGCTCATCCAGGAGCAATAGGTTTCCCCCGCGCCTAAGAAGCTTGGCCAGGTGCACGCGGTTTCTTTCCCCGCCGGATAGTTCTCCGACTTTACGCTGCTGATCTTGGCCTTTGAAATTGAAGCGGCTGACATAACCGCGCGAAGCGACCTGTTTTTTCCCCAGGATTAAAAAGTCGACACCACCGGTGATTTCTTCAAAAACGCTGTTGGTGCTGACCAAGGTATCGCGGCCCTGGTCGATATAAGCGGGGACCACGGTTTCGCCCACTCTTAAGACACCGGCATCGGGTTTTTCCTGCCCGACAATCATGCGGAATAGGGTGGTTTTCCCGGCGCCATTGGGCCCGATCACGCCAACAATGCCGCCCCGGGGCAAGTTGAATTCCATCCCTTCCATGAGTACGGTTTCGCCAAAACCCTTCTTCACCCCTTCGGCGCGGACAACGAGATCGCCCAAATGCGGCCCCGGAGGAATCTGCAGAACCAGTTCATCCTCGCGCTCCTCGTATTCTTGGCTGGCCATTTTCTCATAGGCATTTAGGCGGGCTTTATTTTTGGCAACGCGAGCCCGGGGCGCCATTTGCGCCCATTCCAATTCCCTGGCCAATGCTTTACGACGAGCGTTGTCCTGTTTTTCCTCCTGGGCCAACTTTTTTCCCTTCTGCTCCAGCCAGGAGGAATAATTCCCCTTCCAGGGAATCCCCTGCCCGCGATCCAGCTCCAAGATCCATTGCGCCACATTATCGAGAAAATAGCGATCATGCGTGACTGACACCACCGTGCCGTGATATTCCTTCAAAGTTTTTTCCAACCAGGCAACCGATTCGGCATCCAGGTGGTTTGTTGGTTCATCAAGGAGGAGCAAGTCGGGGTTTTCCAAAAGCAATTTGCAAAGGGCCACCCGGCGCTTTTCACCCCCCGACAGGGTTCTGGTTGGGGCATCCGGCGGAGGCAAGCGCATGGCCATCATGGCGATTTCCAGCTTGCGATCGAGATCCCATCCATCCACGGCGTTAATGGAATCCTGCACACGGTCAAACTCGCTTTGCACCTTTTCCATTTTTTCCGGGGACAGATCCTCCCCAAATTTCATTCCCAGTTCCTCGCTGCGGCGCAGCAAATTGCGGATCGGCTGAACCGCCTCTTCCAGGTTTCCCAAAACATCCTTTTCCTCATTGAGCCTTGGCTCCTGAGGAACGAATCCAATGGAAATATTGGGAGCCGAGCGGACGGAACCGAGAAAGTCCTTATCTTGCAGCGCCATGATGCGCAGGAGTGAGCTTTTCCCGGCGCCATTGCTGCCAATGACTCCAATCTTGGCGCCTGGATAAAAGGCCAGCCAGATATTTTTCAAAACCTCTTTTTTTCCATAAGCCTTGATCAGGTTTTCAATCGTGAAGATGTACTGTTCAGCCATGCATCCAATCCTGAAGTAATGCCTGCAAATATTCCATTTTCCCATTAGGGAACAGGAATTAGCTTATGACTTGAGAAAGAATTGAGCTTGGGTTCTTGAAAGGGATTAGTCGGTGCCCGGTGTGCGCCTTTTCTGTCGATCGGGGGAATCCCATAACCTTGCCCCGCCGATAAAGGCAAAACTATTATCGCCTTTTTGGGTTCCAGGGGGCAGGCGATCGAGTTTTTTCACATTGCCTCCTCCCAGCACCACATAGTCAGCAACCAAAGCGTTCTTGAGAATTTTCACGACATCAAAAACGGCGGTTTCCCAGCGCTTTTTCCCCAGCCTCTTCATGCCACTGTTGCCTACATATTGCTCGAAACTTTTCCCTTTCTTATAAGGGAGGTGGGCCAATTCCATGGCTGCCACCACATTATCAATAATCAGGGTAGCCCCCAGGCCGGTGCCAAGGCCTAAAAACAACATCCTGCCCCCTTCGTAACACCCCAGAGCTTGCATGGCGGCATCGTTGAGGATTTTCACCGGTTTGCCAAAGAGTTTTTCAAAATCGTATCCCACCCAACCACTTCCCAAGTTGACCGGTTCATCCCTGATTTTTCCATGCACCACCGGCCCGGGAAAACCAATGGTCACGGCGTCAAAGGTCCAATCTTTGGCGCTTTCCAAAACCTGGTCCGCCATTTGCTTTCCGGTCATGGTGCTGCCGGAGGGGAATTTCCTGATTTCCTCACGAGTAGAAACTTTTACCTTGATGTTGGTTCCGCCGACATCGATAACCAGGATTTTCATGGAAACCTCAAGGGGAAAAGACAAAATGGCCTCGACCAAGGATTTTCGATAATACCAGAATTTCCCCTTTCAACCTAATTTTCCAAGGGTAAATTAGGTGCATTAGTACTTCCTAATTTCGGATCTCCTCATGATGGCTAAAACTTGCGAGGTTCCCTTTTCACCCGAGGAAATCACCTCTCTTCGACCCTGGGGGCAACTGCACCCAACTGTGGATGGCACTTTGGCGGAAATAGCACGCCTGCAAGCCTTGCTTACCTTGCCCAAGGGAACCATTCACATCATCAGCGATATTCATGGCGAGGATAAGAAACTGCGGCATGTTATCAACAACGCTTCCGGAAAGCTTCGGCCCCTGGTAGAGGAACTGTTTGGCAAAACACTGCCAGCCAAAGATCTGCAGGAATTCTTGACACTGATTTTTTACCCGCGGGAGAAACTGGCATCCCTGGCGGAGCGATTTAATAATCCCGACATCCTGCGTGAATTTTGCCATGCCAACCTGAAAAACTTATTCATCCTCTTGCGCGTTCTCGCCAAACGCTATGGACTGGAGAAAATCTACGGCATCTTCCCGGTTGACTACCGCTACCTTTTCACCGAAATGCTATTCGAGCCCTCTGCGGACCGTGGTAATGAATATTATTCAGTCCTCATTGATTCCATATTGGAAAACGGCAATGGTCCGGAATTAATCCACCTCACGGTGCGAGCGGTGCGCAATCTGGCCATTGATGAACTCATCATCGCGGGGGATTGCTGGGACCGCGGGGCCCGTGGCGACAAGGTCGTCGATTACATGATGAAGCAGCCGAATATTTCATTCACCTGGGGCAATCACGATGCCGCATGGCTGGGCGCCTGCTTGGGAAACGAAGCCCTCATTGCCCATGTGTTAAGGATTTCCCTTCGCTACCGAAATCTCACGCAACTGGAAGAAGGGTATGGAATTCCCCTGCAGCCTCTGGAATTTCTCACCCGCATGGTTTACGCCAATGATAAAGCCGAGTGTTACCGCCCTAAAGGTGAAGGGTTGCGCGATCCCGTGGTCATGGCCCGGATGCAAAAAGCCGCCGCTGTCATGCAATACAAGCTGGAAGGCCAGATGCTGGCCCGTCGGCCAGAATGGAATTTGGCCCACAGGAGGCTGCTCCACCAAATCGATTTCAAAAACGGGACGGTCACCATTGAGGGGAAAACATTTCCTCTCAAAGACACCAATTTCCCCACCATGTCACCCGCGGACCCCTACAGCCTTTCCAAGGAGGAAAGGGAATGCCTGGACCGGTTAAAAACTTCTTTCCTTTCCAGCGACAAGCTCTACCAGCACATGCGTTATTTACGCGACCGGGGTTCCCTTTACCTGGTTCGTGATGACCATGTAATCATTCATGGCTGTTTGCCGGTGGATGCCGCGGGTGAATTCCTGGCTTTCCCAATTAGCGGGGTTGAACGAAAAGGGAAAGCTCTTTTTGACGCACTCAATGACTTAATTGCCAAGGCAATTGAAAAACCCTCACTCTACGATTTGGACATGATGTGGTATTTGTGGTGTGGTCCCACCTCTCCCCTTTTTGGCAAAGACCGCATTGCCACCTTTGAAATTGACCTGGTGGAAGATCCCGCCACCCATGTGGAAAATAAAAACGCCTTTTTCCAACTCATTCACGAAGTGCCTTTTTGTGACAAAATCTTGCGCGAGTTTGGCGCTTCCACCGAACGAGGCCTGATCGTGAACGGCCACATTCCCGTGAAGATCTCCCAAGGTGAATCGCCGCTTAAAAGGAGCGGCAAAGCCATCACCATCGACGGAGCCTTCTCAAGGGTTTATGGCGACCATGGCTACACCTTGATTCTTGAACCGGAAGGAACCTACCTGGCCAAGCATTACCATTTTGAATCGGTAGAAGCCGCGGTCCGTGAAGGGGTCGACATCATCCCCTCGGTGACCGAGATCAGAAAATGGCCCGAGCCAAGGAAGGTCGCAGAAACCGAAACAGGTTCGGAAATCCAAAGAAAGATAACTATTTTGAAAAGGCTAGCGCTGGCCTACCGAAAAAACCTCTTAAGGCAGCCACACCGGGAGTGACTATGGGAATGGAAAAGCACCGCCCCGCGTTATTTGAACTCAACACCAGGGTTTTCCTGCAAGAAAAAAACACGCGGGAGAAAGCCAAGAAGGGGTTCGATGCTATTGAGGATAGTTTCCTCAAGGACCTGCAGAAAAAAGGCATCGATTTCTTGTGGCTGCTTGGTGTGTGGAAAACCGGCCCGGCGGGAAGGCAGGTGTCGCAATCCAACCCGGCCTGGCAGGACTCCTTCAAAAAAGCGCTTCCCGATGTGGATCAGGAAGATATTACCGGATCGCCCTTTGCCATCCGCTCCTATCAGGTTGACCCGGTTCTAGGCGGGGCCAGGAGCCTGGCGCGCCTGCGCCAGCGTGCCAAGGCTTTAGGCCTGGGCATCTGCCTCGACTTTGTCCCGAATCACACGGCCATGGACCATCCCTGGGTTAAAGAAAAACCGCATTTCTATATCCAGGGAACCCAGGCCGATCTCGATTCCAGCCCGGAAAACTTCATCAGTTTGAAAACCAAGGAAGGGCCAAAGATTTTCGCGCATGGGAAAGACCCTTATTTCCCAGGTTGGGCAGACACGCTCCAATTGAATTATCACAACAAGGAATTCCGCCAGGCAATGAAGGGGGAACTGGTCAGGATTGCGAAATCGTGCGATGCCTTGCGTTGCGACATGGCCATGCTGGTTCTCCCCGAAGTTTTCGATAAAACTTGGAGCAAGCCTGCAGGGGCCAAGAACTCTCAGGTTGTTTCGGGCGATTTTTGGCCCGAGGCCATACGCCTTGCCAAAAAAGCCAACCCACCAATTCTTTTTATCGCCGAAGCTTACTGGAATATGGAATGGAAACTCCTTTCCCAGGGTTTTGACTTTGCCTACGACAAAAAACTTTACGACCGGCTTGTTCACGGGGATGGCAACGGAGTTCGCCTCCATTTGGGAGCCGACTGGGATTACAACTGCAAGATGGTTCGTTTTCTGGAAAACCACGATGAGCCGAGGGCGCTGGAAGCTTTTGGCTTCGACAAGGAAAAAGCCGCCGCGATTATTTCCTATTTCTCCCCTGGCCTGCTTTTCTTCCACGAAGGCCAATGGGACGGGCGCAAGGTGCAAACTTCCATCCACTTGAACCGCAGGCAAAAAGAAAAGCCTGTCAAGGAAGTGCAAGCTTTTTATTTGAAACTGCTAAAAGCGCTGGCCTTGCCGAACTTGCGCGCTGGCATGTGGCAGCTTGGCGCCCCCGCGCCGGTTTGGGAGGGCAACGCCACCTGGGGCCAGATTACCGCCATGTTCCGCCAGGGAACGGAAGGCGAAATCTACCTGGCGGCGGTAAATTACGGGGCAAGCCAGGGACAATGCCGGTTGACCTGTCCGTTTCCAACCTTGGAAGGGAAAAACTGGAACCTGCGTGACTTATTGGGCGGGCCAAGTTTTGTCCGCGGCGGAGACGAAATGGCCAGTCAGGGGTTGTTCATTGACCTTCCCCCTTGGGGTTGCCATCTTTTTGCTTTTGAACCCCAAACATAACCTCGGTAACTCATGAAAACTTATCACTTGCGCGATGGGGTTGGACTCAATCAATTGTTCCAGGTGGAGGCGCCTGAACCCGCGCCCGGACCAGGGCAAGTCCTGATCCAAATGAAAGCCTGGTCATTGAACTACCGTGATCTTTTGGTCATGGGCGGGAAATACAGCAACCGACTTCCCAACCCCTTGGTCCCGCTTTCCGACGGGGTCGGGGAAATCGCAGACTGTAACGGCGATGTCCATGGTTTAAAAAAGGGTCAGCGGGTCGCTTGTTTGTTCTTTCCTGATTGGCATGAGGGCAACCTAACCGGGGAAAAAACTAAGCGAGCCCTGGGCGCAAACGACCAAGGCGTGCTGGCGGAAAGAGTAGTCGCCAATGCCAGCGCCGTGATTCCTGTGCCCGAGCATCTTTCCCATGAAGAGGCGGCGTGTCTGCCCTGCGCGGGGCTGACCGCCTGGAATGCACTTTTTCATTCACACTCCCAGGTTCAGAGTAAAACGGTTTTGATCATGGGCAGCGGGGGGGTTTCCCTTTTTGGATTGCAATTCGCCAAGTCGGCCGGATGGAAAGTGGCCGCGGTGTCCCGCAGAGAGGAAAGCCTGGATCGGATGAAGACAATGGGCCTGGACTATGGTGTTTGCTCCCGAAAAACTCCTTCGTGGGGCGAAGCCATCCGGTCCTGGTCGCAAGGTGGGGTGGACCAAGTTTTGGAACTGGGGGGTGGCGCGACTTTGCCTCAATCCCTTAGGGCCGTTCGGGTCGGAGGGGAAATCAGTTTGATTGGCATTCTTGGGGGCGCCGACCAGGAATTCAACCCGCTTCCCGTTATTATGAAAGGCCTGGCCCTCCGTGGGATTTTCGTTGGATCAAAAGATATGTTTCAGCAGATGAACACAGCTATATCAGGCCAAGGGATCAAGCCTGTGATAGACCGGGTCTTCCCTTTCAGCGAGGTCAAGGAAGCCCTGGCTTTCCTGGAAAAAGGAAATCACTTCGGGAAAATTTGCATCGCGCACTGAGCGTGATCAGAAATTCAATGCCGGTTCGCCATCCCGCGGCAGTTCCAATCGGAATTTCTCAATTAACCGGTAAAGGGCCCGGCAGGATACGCCCAAGACTTTGGCCGCCTGCACCTTATTCCACTTTTCCCGGGTCAACACCAATTCAATGTGATGCCTTTCCACATCCCGAAGTAGGAGAGAGTCGGCCGGCGCCAGTCCAGGCGCGGTCGCCAGTTCCGCTTCGATGATGGATTCGGGAAGGTCATCGAGGGTTAGGGTATTTTCTTCAGCAAGGATTTGGGCTCTTTCCAAAACATTGGCCAGTTCCCTGACATTACCGGGCCAGGAATATTTTTCCAACGCGGCAAGCGCCTCGGGTTGAATTCCAAACTTCTTCCCGGCCACTTGTCTGGTTGTCAAGAAATGCTCCACCAATTGCGGAATATCCCCCTTCCTTTCCCGAAGCAATGGCAGAAACACCGTGACCACATTTAAGCGGTAGAACAAATCATCGCGAAAGCGGCCGTTCTTTTGTTCTTCTTCCAGATTCTTGTTGGTTGCGGCAATGAGACGGACATTTACTTTTAATTCCTGAGTCCCTCCCACTCGGCGAAAACAATCATTGTCCAAGACACGCAGCAATTTCGCCTGCAAGCCCGGCGCCATCTCGGCGACTTCGTCAATAAACAAGGAACCGCCTTCAGCCACTTCAAAAAGACCAACCTTGGAAGTTTGCGCCCCTGTGAAAGCGCCTTTTTCATATCCAAACAGTTCGCTTTCCAACAAACTCTCTTGTAAAGAAGCGCAATTGACGCTGACCAAAGGGTTATCCCGCCTGGGGCTATTGTAATGAAGCGCCCGAGCCACCAATTCCTTCCCAGTTCCGCTCAGGCCCCGGACCAGAACCGTGGCATCCGCGGGGGCCACCTTTTCGATCATTTGCCTGACCTTGGCCATGGCCTGGCTCGAACCTAACAGTTGGTAACGCGGGGATTCAAAACGGATGTGTTCCACCCAAAGCCTTTGCCTGCGGGCCAGGTGAACTTTTTCCAAGGCCTTTTGCACATGGATTTCCAGTTCAGGCAAGTGAAAAGGCTTGGTCAAATAATCGTAGGCCCCGAGTTTCATGGCCAGGATGGCCGTATCAATGCTTCCATGGGCGGTTAGCAATAACACCTCCAAGTCTGGCTGGGCATTTTTGATCTTGACCAACAAGTCCATGCCAGACATTCCAGGCAAATTGAGGTCAAGCAAGACCACATCAAACCGGTTTTTTTCCAAAAAGGGAATTGTCTCCTCGGCGGAATTCTTTTCAATTACGGCGAACCGGTTTTGGAAAACCGCCTGGCTATGGCCTGCCGCAATTGCACATCGTCCTCGACGATTAAAAGCGTGGCCTGGTCAGCGGGTAAATTCTTTTTCTTTTCCATGGTAATGGCCAACCTGACATTTCTGGTATTTTAAGGAACCCTTGACAAGGTGATTGAAAAACAGGTCCCCAAACCGGGATTGGTTACGGCCCTGATGGTGCCGCCGCAGCCTTCAATCAAAGTTTTGCAAAAAAACAACCCCAGACCGGTTCCCGCGGGCCTGCCAGGTGTTGTCGGACCTTTGACAAAAGGCTCAAACAAACGCGAAAGCACATCTGGGGGTATCCCCGGACCGTTGTCCTCCACCTCTATGCACACTTCCTTCCCCTCGTGACTCTTATAATTATCTTTTTCATCTCCTGGGGTTCCCCCGGGACCGCAGCGGACTGTGACGACCCCCTCTTTCTTATCCGACCAGCGCAAGGCATTTGCGATCAGATTGGCGAGAGCCTCCCGAAGCTGAACCGGTTCGCCCAAAACTCGAGCTGTCCAAGATGGAAATTCAAGGCGTATTTTGCGCACTTGCGCCTGATGAAAAAATCGCGACCGTAATTCTTCAAAAATAGCGCTCAGGTCAGTCTGCCCAGGTCCAACGACTTCTTCACCGGCCAGCATATCCCGCAATATCCCCGTCATGGTCCAGCAACGCCGAACCAAGCCTTCCACTTGCTCAATGCCACCTGGACTCAAGCTACTGCCCTCTTCCTCCAATAACACTTCCAGGGAAGTAATGGTGGCGGCAATGCCCCCCGAATTTCATGGCTCAAGAGCTGCCGGTATTGCTCTTCGCGCCTTTGGGATTGCAGATACATTCCCAAAGCCCTTTGCAATTCTTCATTCCTTTTTCTCAAGGCAAAAGTGTTGGTTTTGAAATAAGTGTCCAGGGCCAGGGCAATGTCAAAGAAGATCACTTTCACCAAGGACAGTAACGAGGAAAACCCTTCTTGATTCTTTTCGCTGAAAGCTTCGGCAAATTTCGGAAAGGTAATCTGCACATATTGATTGTAAGCCGCTAGATAGTAGATCGGTTCGAGGCCAACCATTTGATGAACTTGGCCCACGCGCAACCTTTTCTCAATGTAATCTTTGTCGTACTTCCCCTGGATTAATTCGGAGAAATAATCCTCTTGGGATTTTTTCAAGCGCTCCAGGCGTCCCTCCCCTTGGAGCAGAGCGCGGGTATAGGGGTTGGATTTCAAGTGGTCGTAAAACCTTTAGGTAAAGTATTCCCTGAAGGACGCAAAGGAATCGGCCAACGCCCTGACATGGGCGCAATCCTTCGGAGTAATCTCCAGGAAGTCGAGTTGCTCCTTGAGCTTTTTTTCGTCATATCCAAAATCATCTGCTAGCGTCATAATTTTCTCAAAAGCTAATTATCCAATTCCCGCTGGAGACCAAGAAAAGTGGAATTCCAGCCAGGGCGGGTGCAGGTTACACCTTGGACCAGTTCTAATTTTAATTGCAAAAAGGGGGCCAATACAAACAAATCCCGCCAGGCGAAACCCGGGGGCTTTTGGGCTTCGCCCTGGGATTGGATCCACAATCATCCTGTGCGAACTTGTCAACCCGGTGTGCTTATTCGCACAGAGGAAGGCTGCCTCCTCCCTTCCCAACCCCTGGATCCTCGCAAATCCCAGGGGAATACTTGCTGGCATTAATTTTGCTCCCGTGAGGAATGAAACACCTCAATGGGAGATTATCATGACTACGCTTTTTGTTTCCGAAACGACCCAGGTGGAGATTTTCCCTGAAAGAGAGGAATTATTAAAAAAGGAAACGATTTCTGAAGAACAGCGTTTTCAACAGGATACTGCCCGGGGATTTTGGATTTGGGCCGGGTGCGCTCTAACACTGGTTGCCTGGCACCTTGTTCAGGATTTGCCTCGGTTATTTCGCTTCCTGACCGGGTGACTCCCTTTTAATCATACCTTCCCGAAGCTTCCACCGGCCATTTGCCAACTATTGCCTGGTTGCGAATGGCAACCACTTCACGGTGAAGGTTCATCGTTCCACAACAATGCCCTGTAATAACCTCCCGGGTCTCGCCAATTTCCGGCAAGGGTCCCGTGCATTCCACTCGAGTGTGCTCTTCCGAAAGTTTGATAACTTTCTCGTCTGGTTTTCCTTTGATGGTTGGCAAGCAAAAATCCTTGGAAATGGCCTTCGTTCCGGCATCGAGAATATACAACCCCGGGCGGCGGCTAATGACCGTGGCCAGCACCGTCAAGCTTGGTTCAAACTCGGGCCGGATAGTGGAATAAATCGCGTCCATGAGGAGGAATGAACCCGGTTGAATCTCGTCGACGCCCTCGGTGGCCAACGCATATTCAAAAGTTCCCGTGCCCCCGCCCGTTACCAATGGGACTGCAATACCCAGTTTTTCAAGTTCTCGCCGAGTATCACTAAAAAGTTTCATCCCGGCCAGAGCGCGCTGACGCTGCTCATCCTTATCCGGGCACAACTGCAAATGCCCGTCGTACCCCTGCAAGCCGACAAATTGCAGGCCTGGCGTTTGAACAATTTTCTGAACCAAGTTAATTACGGGTTCGCCCGGGAATGCCCCGCAACGGTTCATCCCAATTTCCACTTCCACCAAAACGCTCAGCCGGACGCCATGCTCCCGAGCAGCCTCTGCAAGGGCATTAATATGCTCGTCGCAGTCAACCAGCACGGCAGTTTGGGCCTTTTTGGTCAAAGCGGCCAGCCGGGCCAGTTTTTTCTTTCCCACCAATTGGTTGGCGATAAATATGTCCTTCACGCCGGCGGCGGCCAAAACCTCGGCCTCGTTCAATTTGGCGCACAAAAAGGAATGAATCCCCTGGCCCATTAGGTAGGAAGCCAATTGCCCGCATTTCAAACTTTTGAAATGAACACGCAACTTTTTCCCGTTCAAACGGCGGGAAAGCGTTTGCAGGTTTTTGTCCAAAACATCCAGATTTAACAACAAGGATGGGGAATCCAGGGAAGCCAAGGATAAAGGGGGAAGGCTCAAAGGGTATCTCCTATTTTTCCAAGTCGGCGTGATTCCCTCCGTTTTACCAGCATCCAGTTAACCTGACAACCTGACCTTGACTCTCTTGCCGATAATGTCAAAAAGCGTTTTTGGTAGGCATGGACCGCCAAAATTCTCAACGGTTTATAGGGAATGGATTCACCAGCCAGTCACAATCCGATCACCTTCGATTCCAAACCACGCAGGTGGAAGGATTCCTGGCAAGTACCTTTATTCATTCTTGGTTTTTTTCTCCTGGCACTTTCCGCTGGCTACCGCATTGCTTTAAAATATTCACCTGCAAAGAAAATAGAACAAAGCCAAGACAAGGCTCTGGCCCTGGTGGCCACGGGAGATTTTGACGCCGCCATTTCCCTCGCCCGCACTCTGGCCAACCAACCCGGGAATTCCACAGAACAGGCCAATAAGGCAAAACTATTCCTGGCGCAAATCCTGATCAAACAGACCGAGGAAAAAAGTCAGAAATCTCCGGGGGATTATCAAGAGGCCGAATCCTTGATTCAATCACTTTCCAAGGAACCCTTGGAACGAGGTGATTTGGAAAAGAAGGAATTCCTACATGCGAAAATTCAAATCCAATCCGGAAAGGGCCTCCCCCAGGGGTTGGAAACCCTAGAGAAATTACCCCCGGATGCTATCGAACCCGGGGAAATCCTCCCCTTGATCGTGCAGGCGTGCTTGCATCTTCCCAAGCCAAATTATTCTCGGGCCTTGGCCGCCAATGAGGAGTACCGAAATATCCCTCGGTTGTCCGAGGAGAAACGAATCCCGGCCCAGTTGCTGGCGGGGGAAATTCTCATGCAACTGCAACGAACGGAGGAAGCCCGGAAAATCCTCGAGAAAATTCCGGAAACCTCGCCGACGAGGCTAGTGGTTAAAGCCAAGTCACTGTTGGCGCAAACTTTCATGGAAGATTCCCTATGGCAAGAAGCCGCCGGCCTGTGGAAAAAACTGCTGGAGTTCCCGGGTAATTCCTCGGAATCCCCCGGGAGGATCCTCTACCAGTTGGGCATTTGCATGAACAATTTGGAATCCCATTCTCAGGCGGAAAAATACTGGCGCTCCTGTGAGGAGAAGGGCGATCAACCCGAGCGGGTGGCAGCCTCTTTGCGGTTGGCACGCTTGTATTTGGAGATGAAGTCGAGGCAACAGGCCGCGGCCTCTTTGGCCCAAGCAGTCCGGGGTTCCAAAGGACTCGAAGATTGGAAAAATCCTTACTTCCCATTGGCAGAAACCCAGAAACTTTTCAATGAAGTATTTCAATCCACCAAGGAGAGCCATGAGTATGAAACGGCGTTGCGCTTGAATGACTCCATGCAGAAAATTATCGAGCCCTCACGGGGCCTGGAACTTCGTGGAGACATCCTGGCAGACTGGGGAGAAACCAAGCTGGAGGCCGCCGCCGCCCTTCCGGAAGGCGCGCAAGCGAGGGAACAAACCTCCTCGGCCCTGGGCTTGTTTCGCGAAGCCGCGAATTTCAATACCCAAGCTGCTTCACTTGCCAACACTCCGGAGGAATCTTCCAAGCAATCCTGGATCGCTGCTTCAAGGTATCGCAAAGCCAAGGAACCCGCCAAAGCTCAAGAGGCCCTGACGGGATTCCTCAGCAAAACGCCCCAGGACCCCAAGAGCAGCCAGGCCTGGTATTACCTGGGCGAGGTGCAGAAAGAACTGGGCAACCCCGATGCAAAAAACTCATTCCAACAAGCGATTAAATACCGCGGGCCTTTCGCTTACCGGGCCAGGTATCAATTAGCCCTGATATTCATGGAACGGAATGAACTCGATCAAGCAGCAGACGCCCTCGAGCAAAACCTGCAATTGCTACGCTTCGATCCGGATGCGGAAGCTCAGGAAAAATCACTCTTTGCCTTGGGTTCGCTTTCCTTTCTCAGGAAAAATTACCGCATGGTAGCGCGGCGCTATGAGGAAGCCCTGGAACGGTTTCCCAGGAATAGCCAAACGGTTCGGGCCCGGTTGCAATTGGCCGAATCCTACCGCCAATTGGCCAATCAGGAGCAGCAGAACATCATCCTGAGCGAGAAAACCACGCCGGAAACTCGCAGCCATTACCAGAAAGAGCACCAGAAATGGCTGGAGAAGGCGGCGGAAAACTACCAGGATTTGGAACTGGTGTCGGCCACTCCACTGGGGATCAGCCAACTCACCCCCGAGGAGCGCGCCTTAATTCCTCTTCTTTCAGCCGAGTGCCAGTTCAATCTGGGAAAATATGAAGAAGCCTTGGGAACCTATGCCCGTCAAGCGGCCCGGCTCAAAGGGAAGCAAGAAGGCCTGCATGCCTTGGGCGGGTTGATCCGCTGCCATTCCGCCTTGGGTCAAGCCGATTTGGTGCAACAGCGCCTGGCTGATTTGAAGGAACTCCTGGCCAGCATGGATGACTCCGTTCGCAAAGATTGGGAACCCTGGATTGCCATCGCGGGAAAACCACTGGCAAAACCTTGATTCCTTTCGGTCACTTTCAGATCCTTTCGCCAAGTTCGTAATATAATAAACACCAGTCCAATGACTGCCTTTTGGGGTTAACCCACGCTCCGTTTGGCGGTCTTACCTTAGTGATCCTGGAAATATTCATGGCCAGCAGGGACACCCGGAAAAGTTTGACCACCACCGGCGGCATGGGACGGGCCCCCAACCGCGCCATGCTACGCGCTGTTGGCTTTCATGATGACGATTTCGAAAAACCGATGGTCGGCGTCGCATCCTTGTTCAGCGACATCACCCCATGCAACTCACACTTGGACCGACTGGCGAGAAAGGCCTGCGAGGGCGTGCGCGCTGGCGACGGCGTGCCCCAAATTTTTGGCGCCCCAACAGCATCCGATGGCATCATGATGGGGCACCAGGGGATGCGCTACAGCCTGGTTTCCCGCGAGGTAATTGCGGATTCAATTGAAGTGGTTTGCGGCGGCATGAATCACGACGGGATGGTGGCCCTCGGCGGCTGCGACAAAAATATGCCGGGCTGCCTTATGGGCATGGCCCGCTTGAATATTCCTTCTATTTTCGTTTACGGTGGCAGCATCCTCCCTGGCACCGGACCCGACGGCAGCGACATTGATATCGTTTCCATCTTTGAAGCAGTCGGGAAAAACCAGGCCGGAAAACTTGATGCCGCCGGCGTTCACAAAATCGAGTGCGAAGCCTGCCCGGGAGCCGGATCCTGTGGCGGCATGTACACAGCCAACACCATGAGCTCCGCCATTGAAGCCATGGGGATGTCGCTTCCTTATGACGCCAGCAATCCGGCGGTCAGCGCCGCCAAGGAGCGCGAGACTTTCCTCGCGGGAAAGCAACTTGTGCAACTGGTGAAATCCAACCTTTGCCCCCGCGATATCATCACTCGCAAATCCCTGGAGAACGCCTACACCTTCGTGCTGGCTCTTGGAGGGTCCACCAACGCACTCCTTCACCTCATGGCCATTGCCAAGGAAGCACAACTCGAGTGGACCCTGGCCGACTTTGATCGTGTTGGCGGGAAGATCCCTCACTTGGCGGATTTGAAACCGGGCGGCAAGTATGTCATGAACGACTTGCACCGCGCCGGGGGCACCCCCGCTGTTTTGAAAGCACTATTAGAAGCAGGCTTTTTACATGGCGATTGTATAACCGTCACCGGAAAAACCCTGGCAGAAAATCTCAGCCAGGTGGCCAGCATTTACAAAAACACCAAGCAGGATGTAGTGCGGCCCTTGAGTAATCCGATGCACGCCTCAGGCCACCTGGTGGTAATGCATGGCAACCTGGCGCCGGACGGCGCTGTGGCCAAGGTCGCGGGGCTAAAAGTCAGAAAAATCACCGGGCCGGCAAAAGTTTTCGATGGCGAGGAAAGCTGCTTCCATGCCATTCAAGAAAGAAAAATTCAACCAGGCGACATCATTGTTATTCGCGGTGAAGGTCCCGTGGGGGGGCCCGGCATGAGGGAAATGCTTTCCGTGACCGCCGCCCTGGTTGGCCAGGGCCTGGGGGATTCAATCGGATTGATCACCGATGGGCGGTTTTCTGGCGGCACCCACGGACTCGTGGTTGGCCATGTCTCACCCGAGGCTTGGGTCGGCGGAGCCATTGCTTTGCTTAAAAATGGAGACAAAGTTACCATTGATGCGGATGCCAAGAAACTCGATGTCCATCTCGATGAAACCGAGTTGAATAAAAGGAGGTCGGCCTGGACCGTTCCACCGCCAAGGGAAAAAACCGGCGTGTTGGCCAAGTATGCTCGCTGCGTCAAGTCAGCATCCGAAGGCGCCGTCACCTGCTAGTAACGGCTCTTTCCTGACGATTGTAAGGGTTACATGGCGCTCCCCCACAGGGGTAATCACTCGGGGGGCGCCATTTTCGTTTACAACTCGAGCTAATCCCGAGAACATGGGGTTGATAAATGGAGGTCCCCATGAGAGCAATGATCTTTCCCTGCCTTTTTCTTTCCTTCCTCGGAACCAAGGCTTTTGCCTTTGAGGAAAAACCAAAACAACCGCGTACGCCAGCCAGCCTGTACCCGGATGCCCCGGCTCCTGAATCCATGGCCTTTTATCCCAAGGAAAGCGCATACCGGCATTGGCAAAACCTGGCCATGGATCGCGGCGGGTTTTTCAAACCTCGTGTCGCTTATTCCCTCAATGGCCTCTATTACATGTACAACGGCATGGAATATCCCTTCATGAACTCCCGCCGGGGAGATTTCATGCCAAACAACTTGGGTTTTCAATCGTTTTACCCAACGCCCCATGAATCTCCAGAACCGCCCCGGGCAAAGGAAAACAAATAAGGATTGTGTCCGCTGTTTTTATCTGGACTGGAAGAGAGAATAAAGAAGGGGCAAAGTTCAAAGGCCAGAGCCGTACTCCATACGAAGTAATTGAATCCCCGCGCACTAGTCACTTTCGCAACTATCAAAACCCCGAAAATTCCCCTGGCGGGTGGGCAATTCACCAGGGCTCTAAAAAATGAATCCCCGTCGAGAAGGTGAACCTCCTGCCGGGGATTTATGCGTTTAAGGGCTTAGCGGAAGAAGCCCATCCAGAAGCTGAACAACTGCTCGCGGTCGGTGTCGGCTTTAACAATGGGGAAACCAAAGTCCAAGGCGATGGGCACGGGCCCCAGCATGGGAACGACGAAACGAAGGCCAGCGCCTGCCGAAACCCGGTAGGAGGAAATTTTGTCGATGCTTGTATCGACGGTGCCGGAATCCAAAAAGCCTACCATGAAAATCTGATCGTTGGCCTTGAGAGGAATCTGATACTCGAGTCCGTTGAGGAACATGAAATCGCCGCCGGTCATGAACCCATTAACATTGGGGCTGACCCCGCGGAACTGGAATCCGCGCATGGAGCGGAAACCACCGGCAAAATAGCGTTCATAAACCGGTGTATCTTCCCCGGCCCAGGAAAATTGCGAGCGCATGGCCAGCACATGGCGGCCGCTGCCATCGGCCCGCTGGTAAGTGGTGACATACTTGTTGAACTCGGCGGAGAAGAGCGGAAAGGCGAATTCCCCCCAGGCTTGTTCAAAGGAAACATCAAAGATGCTCCCTTCGGTAGCCCGCAAGAAGGAATCGCGACTGTCGCGAGTAGCATTGGCGCGCAAACCAACGAGGAAGTTTTGCCCTGCCACGGAGGTATAGTCCACCGGGGCGCCTGCGGCAATCTGGTAAACGCCAATGTCTTCCACCCGCAAGCTGGCGTTGGCTGTCCAATACTGGTTGAGTTTTCTTCCCAGGGTAAAACGGCCGCCGGCACGGGTCTCATCGTATTCGTCAAATCGCCTGGTATAGTAGTAGCCGCTGGCTCCAAAGCTAAACAGCGAGTCAAACAAAAAGGGTTCGCGAAAGCTGGCGGTATAGCGCTGCAACTGCGTGCCGGGAATGGCTTCCAACCTGAATTCCTGCCCCGCTCCTCGAAATGCGTTGCCGCTTATCAGGTCATCCAAGCTGGTAGGGATGCGAGTAATATCGAAATTTCGCTCATTGAGGACGATATTGCCGTTCATTCCAGCGTCGGAGTTAACACCAACGCCAAAAAGAATACTGCCTGTGCTGGCTTCCTGAACCGTGACCAGGAGGTCTTTAAATTCCGACTCCAGGTCGGGGTCGAGCACGGTTACAGTGGGCCGGGTATTTTCATCGGCGGTAAAGATCTGTAAACGCGCCAGATTTTTTTCTGCCAATCTTAGATCGGGGTAAGAAAGGACCTGGCCGGGGAATAGAGGAACCTGGCGGAGTACGACATTCTGCCGGGTGCGCTCGTTTCCCACGACAAAAATCTGGCCAACCCGCGCGGGGGGTCTTTCAAACACCTCGTACTGCAGCCGGCATAACCCGGGTGTGTCGGGAGAAAACACGGGAACGGGGTTCAAGCGCATTTCCTTTCCCATGTACCCGACATAATCTTCCATGATTCTCTTGTCTTCATTAATCTTGATTTCGCTGAAGAAATCGCCGCCCCTGATATGGCTTAATTGCTCTAATTGCTCGGCGGGCATTGATTTGATCCCCACCACCTGCGGCTTGCCCTGCACCTGGTAACGCAAGCCCTCGCGGACATGGAAAACCAGGTCCACTTCCTTGCCATCGCCAGCCCAGGCCAGTTCCCTGGAAATCTGAACATCCAGATAACCATGCGATTTGTAATACTCTTCCAGTTTGACCACATCCGCGTCGGAGACGGCGCTGTTATATACCCCGCCGAATAACCCCATGAATTTTTTCGATGATTGAATGTGGGTTTGCAGCACACCCCCGCTGACAAATTGTTGGCCCTTGAATTGGATCGAGCGGACTTTAACCAGCGGCCCTTCGGTAATATTGAAGACCACTTCGGTGTCGGCCGGTTCGCCACCCTTGAGAAGGTCGCAACTGGCAAAGGGTCGCCCCTGTTCGTTGTAACGGCGGACGATGGCCTGGCAGGCCAGCTTGTTGGTCACCGGACTGAGGGGTTTCCCCTTGGAAACCAGTGTGAGCTGATTCAGTTCTTCTTCACCAAGATGCTTGGCTCCCAGGTAGGTCACTTTTTGCACCACCTGGGGAAACTCGCGCACCAGGAAGAAAACATTCACCCGACCATCGGGCAAGGGTTCAATGCGCGGGTCCACATGCGAAAATTGCTTACTGGACATTAATTTGCGGACATCATCCTGGACCTGGCTGGGTTTATAGTCCATTCCAGGTCGAATGGAAATTTGCCCGGTGATCGACTGCGTAGGAATGGCGCGATTGCCCTGAACGATGACATCGGCGACCTTGCTTTTGGGGGCGCCAGCCTGTGGCTGGGCCTGACCAGTTGAAGCCATAAAGGCCAACCAGGCAGCCAGTACCCAAACCGGAAATCTCATCAGGTAATCTCGTTCCGGCATGGACCGCACCTTCCGCCAAAGGGGAATCTCGCAAGGCGGGGATCAATAAGGGAAGGGTTGGGGGGTGTCAAGGTGAGTTGAAGGCTTAAGTTCGGAAATCTCCCCCAAAAACTTTAAGGAAAAAGCCCAGGTCTCACAGGAAAGAGATTTCAGAAAAAATGGGCAAGCTCCGTGGGATGCCGTCAGTGAACTAATACAAAAGGAGGTAGGTACCTTGCCCTTCCCATCGGTTTTTCAGCTTTTTCATTCTCCAGGATTTGCAGTGCCATGGCCTACCATTCTTGCTTAATAACCGGAGCAGGCGGCTTGGTAGGCAGCCACTTGGCCGAGGAAGCGATCAAGCGAGGACACCAGGTCCGGGGATTGATCCGCCCTGGGTCCGATGGCAGTTTTTTGGAAAAGATCGGGGCGGAAATTGTTCGGTGCGATCTCCAAGACCCTACTTTACCTAAACGAGCAACCGAAGGCGTTTCCGTAGTTTTCCATTGCGCGGCTAAAGTGGGCGACTGGGGCCCCATGGAGGACTACCGTTCAGTCAATGTCCAGGGCCTGAGAAAATTACTCGATTCCATTGAACCCAATTCCCTCCACCGCTTTGTCCACTTCAGCAGCCTTGGCGTATACGAGGCCAGGCACCATTATCAAACCAACGAGTCCGTTTTACCACCCGATCAACACATGGACGGCTATACCCAATCCAAGGTAGAATCGGAAAAGCTGGCCCTGCAATATCACAAAGAAAAAAGCTTCCCGGTCACAGTCCTGAGGCCGGGATTTATTTATGGGCCGCGCGACCGGACTGTCCTTCCCCGCCTGGCCGACCGGCTTGGGAAAAGAGAAGTCCGCTTTATTGGCAGCAGCGGATTCGCCATGAACACCATTTTCGTGGGCAACCTGGTGCAAGCAGCCTTCCTGGCAGTTGAGAACCCCAAGGCTGTTGGGGAAATCTTTAACTTGACCGATGGCGAACGGGTGAGCAAAAAGCAATTCATCAGCGCCATAGCCCGGCGCTTGGGTTTGCCGATGCCATTTTTCATCCCGGTGCCCTTATGGCTGGCCCGCTGGGTAGCCGGGGCCCAAGAAAAAAAAGCACTGGCCCGAGGGGCCAAGGAAGCGCCCAAGGTAACCCGCGCCGGCATCAAATTCATGGGATTGAATCTCGATTTCAGCATCGAGAAGGCCAAGTCGATCCTGGGCTACCAGCCCAAACAGGGATTCGAAGAAAACATGGAACAGACCATGGCTTGGTTCAAAAATCAGTAACGAAGGACCCGCTGCCGTTTCCATTGCCATGGTGAAGGAGAAAGATAATGCTCAAAGAAAAAAAAGCTCTGGTTCTGGTGGAGCAGCAATACCAGGAAATGGAAGTTTGGTATCCCTACTACCGCTTGAAAGAAGAAGGGTGCCAGGTATTCCTGGTTGGCCCGGAGGCCGGCCATACTTATCCCAGCAAACTGGGTTACCCTGCGAAAAGCGAATTAGCAGCCCGGGACATTAACCCCAATGATTACGATGCCCTGATTATTCCAGGTGGATTTGCCCCGGATTTCATTCGGCGATCGGAAGCCATGGTCAACTTGGTGGCCCGCATGGCAGCCACAGGAAAAGTGATCGGCGCCATTTGCCATGGACCCTGGGTATTGTGCTCCACCCCTGCGCTCAAGGGTAAGAAGGCGACTTGCTTTTTCGCCATCAAGGATGATGTCATCAATGCCGGCGCCAATTACTCCGACGCTGAAGTTATTCGAGACGGAAACCTGGTCACCAGCCGAAAACCGGACGACTTGCCCGCCTTCATGAAAACTCTATTCCAAGCCATGGCATAAGCCAACCCATCTGTTTACAATAGCGCCTTGGATAAAATCCGGGCAAAAGGAAAATTGCATGTTGGCATCACGATTCGCGCCGAAAAGGGAAGACAAGTTCGCTTTTGGCATTTGGGGTTTGCAAAATCGGGGCCGCGACCCTTTTGGCGATCAGACACGCCAGGAAACCCCCGCCTTGAAATGCATCCAGGGATTGGCCGAAAGAAACGCCTTCGGGTTCGAATTCCACGACAACGACATTATCCCCTTTGGCTCATCCGCGGCGCAACGAGACGCCATTCTAACCGACCTCAAGAAGTGCATGGGCGACTGGGGCATCAAGGCCACCATGGCCACCACCAATACTTTTTACCACCCAGTTTTCAAAGACGGAGCTTTCACCAGCACCGACCCGGCAATCCGCCTTTATGCCACGCAAAAAGTTCTCAACTGCCTCGATATCGCGGCGGAACTTGGGACAGGCGTTTTTGTTTTTTGGGGCGGACGCGAAGGGGTGGAAGTCGATGCCAGCAAATGCCCCATTGAGGCCAGCAAGTGGTTTCGTGAATCCTTGAATTTCCTTTGCGAGTTCGTCCGGGCGAAAAAATACGCCATCAAGTTCAGCATCGAACCAAAGCCCAACGAACCGCGCGGCGACCTCTTTTTGCCTACCGTCGGCAGCGTGCTGGCGTTTATTGAAACCCTGCAGTACCCGGAAATGTGCGGCATCAATCCGGAAACTGCTCACATCAAAATTGCCGGGCTCAATCCCTATCATGAATTCGCCCAGGCGCTCGACGCCGGCAAATTGCTCGATGTCCACCTGAATGGGCAGAAACCCCTGCGTTTTGACCAGGATCTCACCTTTGGCAGCGACGATTTAAAAGAAGCTTTTTTCACCACCAAACTGCTGCAAGATCACAAATACCAGGGCACTATCGGCTTCGATTGCCATCCCTACCGGACCGAATCCGACCCTTGGGACTTCGTCGACCGGAATATGCGTAATTACAACATCATGAAGGAAAAGGTGGCGCAGTTTAACACGAACAAGGAAATCCAGGGCCTACTTGGAGAGATCCATGGAGCGAACAAGGACCTTGTCGGACTGATTGCGCAATACTCCCCGCAAACCTTGGATAAACTGCGCAATATGCAATTTAACCTTGAGGCCCTGGCCGGGAGGAAATTGCGCTACGAATATCTCGACCAGCTTTTGACGGAATTGCTGTTGGGAGTTTTATAGGTCCAGGATAATTCAGAGAGATTTGCCATGGCGCCTCAACACACTCCCAAATTCATGGCCATCGTCAATGAGGCCAAGAAGAAGGTCCGGGAATGCACCGTGGAGGATGTCAAGCGGCGCATGGACGCGGGAGAAAAACTCCTGATCGCTGATGTCCGAGAGGAAAGTGAATATGCCGCCAGCCATCTGCCCGGGGCGATTCACATTGGCAAAGGGGTTATGGAGCGGGACATAGAAACCAAAGTTCCCGATTCTGGGCAAGAAATCATTCTTTACTGTGGCGGCGGATATCGTTCTGCACTGGCCGCCGAAAATTTGGGCAGAATGGGTTACACCCGTGTTGTTTCCATGGATGGAGGGGTCCGCATATGGAGGGAAAAGGGGTTCCCCCTGACACAGGGTTAATTCCCGTCGCAAGCTGGAAAATCCTCGTGGCTGGAATCGCCGGGATTTTACAGGATCTTGCCGATTCACTACCTCTTGCTTTTCTCCTTCTGGCATCTGCAAAACACTTTAACGGCCTGCCTGCCCTGCAAGACACGGCCCTGCATTTGGCACTGGGCTTTTTATTTTCGGGCCTGGTGCCCTTGGGCCGCGCCCAGGGAAAAACTTTAGCATTAGCCCCGGCCGCATCCTTCCTGACTTGCGTTTGGATCCTATCCGCCTGGGCGACAGGATTTTTCCTGGACCCTTTATTCCTGGGATTCACCCTGGGGCTTGGCCGGAAAACAGGCGGCACAACCTTGGCTGCCCTCCCTACGGGGAATTTTGGCCTGGGAAGGAAATTAGACCACTGGGGCAGTCTGGCCAGGGTGGCCGCTTTCCTGGCAGGGGGTTCCCTGGCGTGGAAATTGATCCCCTCTTCCAAGGATTCAATTTTTGACCCATTACTTTATGTGGCCCTGGCCCCTGCAATTGCCGGACTCGCGTCCGCGCTTTTTTTCCTCCTTGCCAAATCACCCACAAGGGATATTTCCCCTGGAGACGGGTGCTCCTTTGCCAGGCCCACACGCAACCTCGACTACTTGCCCGCGCTTGGCCGTGGCTATTTGAACGGAATATTCTTGGCCGCCTGGTTCACTCTTTTTTGCGGATTCCCTTGGCTGGGGACATGGAATGGAGACCAGCTTGCTGGAGATTTTTCCTGGATTCTTTTGGGCGCCTTGATCGGCGGCTTATTCTCCTTCCTTTCCTCGCATCCCTTTCGAAGCCTTGGCGGCACACCGTGGGCTTTCCTTTTTTCCGGTCTGGCCCTGGTCCTTCAAGGGCACGGATTTATTCCCCAACAGTGGGCCCTGGCAGCTTGGACCGCCTTTTCCCTCAACGGCTTTTTTTGCGCCCGGCGTTCCTCCCGCCCGGAGGCGCCAGCCATGGGGAGCCTTTGGCAATTTTTATTTCACGTAAGCCCGTGGCTGTTTGCCATCTCCTTGGGATTCCTACTGCCAGCTTTTCGCCTGACAGTTTCGCAAATTGGGTGGGTTCTGATCGCTTCCGGAATCTTGTTCGCGCTGGCATTCTTCCGTGCCTTTCTGGAAGGATTTTTGGCCATTTTTTTTCAGACCCTTTACCGGGTAAATCCGCAAGGGCCGGGCTTGAACTTTTTCCCTCCCCGGGGCCCCCTCCTGGTCGTTGCCAATCATACTGCCTACCTCGACCCTTTTTGGCTGGGAAAGGCGGTCTCACGCCCGATTACTCCCATGATGACCAGTTCCTTCTACGATTTACCGGGCATTTCCTTCCTGGTGCGCCGAGTGGTTCGCGCCATTCGTGTGGAGGATTCCACATTCCGGCGAACCGCGCCTGAATTGGAACAGGCCAAAGAAGCGTTGAAGCGAGGCGAATGCCTGGTGATATTTCCAGAAGGGCGTTTGCGCAGGCGGGAAGAACAAATACTGGGTTCATTCGGCCAAGGGATTTGGCACATCCTCAAGGAGTTGCCTGACACGCCGGTTGTTCCTGTCTGGATTGAAGGGGGATGGGGTTCCTATACCTCGAGGTTTCATGGCCCCCCAATGGTCAACAAAAGCATGGATTGGTTCCGTAAGATTGATGTGGTTGTTGGTGAACCGCGAATCTTGCCCCCGGAAATTCTTGACGACCACCGGAGTACCAGGATTTATTTGCAAAAGGCCTGCTTGAATTACCGCAGTTTCTTGGGCCTTCCCGCCACTCTTTCACCGGAAGGCTTGGATTCGGAAGGGAAAGAAATTTAAGGCAGTCCTAGGAAGTGGATCCCTGCACCTTCCATGGAACCAAGGGGCCAAGTAGCGTTGGAAGCAAAATCCAGATTGCTGCTGATCACCGAGACTTTTCCCCCGGAAGTCAACGGGGTTTCCCTGACCCTTGGTCACCTGGCCAACGGGATTAGTGATTTCGGCTGGGAACTTGAGGTCCTCAGGCCCAGGCAGCAAAGCGAACCAAGCGCGCCCTGCCTGACTTTAGGTTTGCCCATTCCTTTTTACCCAACCTTGCGTTTTGGCATCGCCAGCCCGTTTCGCCTTCTGAAAAGAATCCGCAAGGTAAATCCGGACCTTATCCATGTGGCTACCGAGGGGCCGCTGGGGCTAATAGGTCTGTTCGCCGCCAGGTATTTGAATATTCCGATACTCAGTTCCTTTCATACCAATTTCGATCTTTACGCCGAGCATTACCAAATTGGCTTCTTGAAATGGCTAGTAAGCCATTACCTCAAATGGTTTCACAACCGAACCGCCCTCACCTTGGCACCAAGCTTTCACACCATCGGTCGTTTAGAACAAATGGGTATTCGCGATGTGAAACTCTGGTCCCGGGGGGTGGACACTCAGCTTTTTCATCCCAAGAAACGGGATGAGGCATTGCGGAAATCCCTGGACTTGGGCGAGGAAGATGTCCTGGTCCTTTATGTGGGCCGATTGGCGCAGGAGAAAAATCTCCAGTCCTTGATTCGTGCTTTTGAAAAAACTATCGCCTCCCAGAAGCCAGGGCAAACGGTAAAGCTGGCGCTGGTGGGTGACGGGCCAGAGAAAGAATCTCTCGAGGCGCTGATTAACCCGCAGATCCTGTTAACCGGCCAGCAGAAAGGGGAAGACCTGGCCAGATGGTATGCTTCCTCCGATATTTTCGCCTTTCCTTCCCTTTCAGAAACTTTCGGAAATGTGGTTCAGGAGGCGCAAGCCTCGGGATTACCCGTAGTGGCCTTTCAATCCCCGGTCATGGGCGAAAGGATTGAAAATGACAAAAACGGTTTTTTGGCCCAATCACCTGATGAGTTCCAGGAAAAGCTCCAGCACCTTGCCTACAATCCCGGCGACAGGGTCCGCCTTGGACAGGCCGCCTGGAAATCGGTACAGGAGCAAAGCTGGATCAACAACATTTCTCAATTGAACCAGACCTATAGAATAGTCTTGGCCAGCCACCAGAAGGTCAAATCGTAACGAAGGGAAAAGCATTTTTCCAGGTCGTCTTTCACCCGTGCCCAGGGTGATGCGGCTAACGCTGTCGGCAAGAAAGGCGCGTCAACGCCCTGTTTTAGGCCTTCAACCAGGGCTATTAGCAGGTGCGAAAGTTATTTCCCCTCGTGAATTTTCAACGGTTCTTTTGACATCAGGGTGAAGTACAAGCCATGGGGCCCGCTTCCATTGTTGATCTTTACCAAAATCGAGTTGGCGCCTTTTTTAAAAAGCACCTTGACCGAATGCTTGCCCGGTTCCGCCGCCAAGTGCTCCTTCGACGCGAATACTTCCTTACCATTCACCCAGACCTTGCAACAATCATCCGGGCCGATAAGCAATGTCCCCTCTTGGGCTTCAGACGATTCAATGGATTGGTAAAGGAAAGAGATGATTTCACTACTGGCCCCGGAGAAATGAGCGGCCAGGTCAAAATAGCCGTTGGCTCCCGAGCGGATTTTCGTCCAGGATACCTTGCCATTTTTCCCCGGCAGCGCTTCCTTCAAATTCACCTCGGTTTCCGGAGAAAGCGGTTTGTCAAAAAGCGAATCGGCAGACCCGTTGTCAAACGGTCCAAGGATATGCCACCAATCGGGTGAAAAGGCAGCGGTCTGCAAGGTAACCAGGTATTCCACCATGTCGAGAAGTTCCTGTTCCGTCATGAACCCCGCCAGGTCGGCGGGCATGAGGGAATTCGGCCCCTTGGCCCGGGACTCAATGTCTTTAGTCTCCACGCGGTAATCCTTGCCGTTGCCATCCCGCAGGATCAGGAATTGCGGAGTTTCGGCGACCAACAGGCCCGTCAACACCTGGCCATTTTTGTTTTCAACAATCCAGGTCAGGTACTGATCCGCGATCGCTTTACCCGGAAGCAGCAAGGAATCCAGCAAGTTTTCTCGTGTGGCTTTTTTCCCAATGAGGGAAAGATCTGGGCCAATAGCGCCGCCGGCGCCCTGAATCCCATGGCATTTGAGACATTGCATGGGATTGTTGGCGCTGGCCCTGACCAACTCTTTACCCCGGGAGGCATCGCCTTTTTTTTGTGCCAGGATTTGCGAAGAAGGCAGTTTTTTCAGATCCATTTTTCCAGGAGCAGGGAATGCCAACAGAGCCTTATTACGCAAATCCTGGAACGGACTGTTCCTCAATAACCGCCCGACCTCGGATTTCAATTCCTCGGGCAGGGAGGACTTTTCTTTGAAGAGAAGTTCCGACCCAACGCGAGTGCCAACCAACACCCCCGCCAGAGCCATGCGGGATTTCAGATTGCGCTTGCCATCCTCAAAACCCTTGGCCAAAGCTTCAATGGCGCCTGGGAATGGTTTTTGGTTTCCTCGAGAAGAGCCCAAATTCCCCAAAGCCTGAGCCGCATCGGCGAACAACTCGGGAGAGTTCAAATGCATGGCAAGTGTTAACAAGCCTTCCTGCGAAGGCAAATTCCCCAGGGTTTCCAAAGCTTTTTTTCGCGTTTCGAGGCTGTTTTTCACTTCGGTCAAGGAAATCACTTGTTGCAGGAAGCTGGCAGATTTTCCCGCCGTGACCAAGAGCAACCCAAATTCTTGATCCTTGGAACCGCCTTGTAAAAGCTGCCCCACGGCTTGATCAAAGGCCGTGGATTTGGCCAGGCTGTTCCACTTTCCAGGCAGGAATAACTTCAAGGCGTCCGCAGCCTGAGTTCGGATCTCGGGCGCAGGACTTTTGACCAGCAAATCGAGAAGGATTTCGCCGTCTTGCACCTTATCGGATGCAGCAATCACCCCCACCAGGCGAGCTTTCTGCCCCGCCGGGATCATCGGATTGGCGATCAGGGATTTCACTTGCGCGATTACCGCAGGCGGCCGGAGCTCAAAAATCAAGTCGCCCACAGCGGGGGTCCAGGAAGAAAACTTACTGGAAAAATCCGCCAGCAACTCCTCGCGACTTGCCTGCTCTGAGCCGGCGGCAATGTCAATCGCCTTGAGAAAAAAGACATCCTTGCCATCGTACTGCGCGGCCAGGTCATAAAACCACTTCTTGAGTTCGGGAATTTTTGAATCCCGAAGTTGCAGGAGAATTTCCCGCTTGGTCCCTGGGGTTCCCGACTTGACGAGGTTTTCCACCCACGCTTTTTCCTTTTGACTGAGGCCATCAAATCCAGGGCGGCGGACGGCCAACTTGCGAATTTCCTGCCAGGTGAACTCTTCCCGGTTCAGTTTTTCAATCTCCGCGGGTAGTTCGTCTAAAAACCAATTGATCCTGGCAGCAACCCAGGGTTTTTCATTTATCCCGGGATCCGACAGAATCTGCTTGGCCAGTTGGACCCTTTTCTCCATTGGCATCGACTGGACTATTTGCACCGCGATGTAGCGCGTGGTCATGCAACCCGAGGACAAGCCCTGGATCAGGCCTTCTGAAGTTTCCCAATTCACCGTTGGAACCGAAGGACGATTTCCTTTGGGGGCGATGCGGTATACCCTGCCGCGGGTGTGGTCGCCCATGCCGTGCCCGCCGACGCCTGGGTCGTACCAATCAGCGACAAAAACCGCGCCATCAGGGGCCACCCGGACATCGCTGGGGCGGAACCAGCCATCGGTGGAGGAAACCATGTTCTCCTGGTCGACTGAAAAACCAGCGCCTTGCACCTTGGTGTGGTAGCAACGGAGATTCCTTGGCCCTGCTTCGGTATGCAAGGGTTGGCCGCGATAAGGCTTGGGCAGCAACCCGGCTTCATAGACGCACATGCCAGTGGGGCTGCCGAAAAAAGTCCGCAGAATTTTTGGCACCACGCCAGGCTGTTCTTCGTGCCAATGGGTTTGCCCCGGGCCGCGGGGATGGTAGCCGTAGTTCCCCCCCTTCATGACATAACAAATCCGCGTTTGCTGGTTGCCATCGTCATCGTTGTCACTGATAAAGACAGACCCGAAGCTGTCAACAGCGGGCATATAGTCGTTGCGGAAATTGTGAGCGATTAACTCCAGGTTATTTCCATTTATGTCACAGCGCCAAACGGTGCCAGCCCTGCAATCGGTGGAATTCGAAGACCACTTTTTCCCTTTCCCATCCGCGGATTGCAAATTCCTCACCCCGGTGTCACCTACGGAAAAATACAACTTGCCATCGGGCCCGATGTTGATTCCATGCACACCGTGGTCGTGATCGATCCCCTGGAAGCCCGTGAGGAACTTCTTGGGCGGTCCATCGGCGCGGTCATCACCATTGGCATCCTCGAGCATATTGATGTCAGGCGACTGGCAATAAAAAACCTTGCGGCCAGGCCCCGTGGGGTCCTTCACGATGGCAATTCCCAGAGGAGAAAACATCTCCGGCGCCTGGTAAAAAGTGCTGGCCTTGTCGGCCTTGCCATCGCCATCGGTGTCGTCGAGGATGACAATGCGGTCGCCTTCCTTGCGAATCAGGGGCTGATTGCGCAGGTGCCTGCGGTAGTTGACCCCTTCACAAATCCAAACCCGGCCCTTCTCGTCGATGTCCATGGTGGTGGGGTTGGCGAACAACGGCTCGGCAGCCCATAGTTTCAATTCCAAGCCGGAGGACACAGTGAAAGTGGATTCCATTTTTTCCGGGGGCAGTTGCGCTTGGGCCACTGCCATTGGGAAAAAACAGGAAACCAAAAGGGGCATGTAAAAAGCGGAAAGCAATCGCGGCATGGTAATGGCAACCTCAATTAGGAAATGCAGGCTGGCGGGAACCGACCATTAAACCCTATGGTAATGAACTGAAAATAAGTGGCCAAGGCAAATCAGGGATTTCCGCGCCTGCTTTTTACCCTGTTTTTTCCCCTGTTTTTTCCCTCAGGCGTTCTACCAGGGCCGTGTAACGGTTTCCCTGTTCCTGCTTGCGGACTGCAATACCCAACGCCTTCCTGGTGCCAACTAGGATCACCAAATTCTTCCCCCGCGTTACACCCGTATAAAGCAGGTTCCTTTGCAGCATGATAAAATGCTGGGTGTGAATTGGCATGACCACCGCGGGGTATTCCGAACCCTGCGACTTGTGAATCGTCAGAGCGTAAGCCAAAGAGATTTCATCCAGTTCCCCAAACTCGTAAACCACTTTCCGCCCATCGAAGTCCACCTCGAGCTCACCGTCCACATGGTCAATTTGTGAAATGAACCCCACATCGCCGTTGAAAACCTCTTTTTGATAATTGTTTTGTAATTGAATCACTTTGTCTTGCCAGCGAAAGGTGACGCCGAACCGGACTACTTCCGCCTTTTTCCCAGGGGGGTTTAAGCGAGCCTGGAGCAACTGGTTGAGTTCCATGGCCCCCAGCGGCGTGCGGTTCATGGGCGTGAGGACCTGAATGTCCTTCCGCGGGTCAAAAGAAAATTTGTTGGGAATTCTCTCGGCAACCAGGGCGAGGATTTTTTCCGTCACTTGCTCCGGCTGTTCCGCTTCCACAAAGAAAAAGTCCCCCTGGGGTGAATCGGCGGGGGTGGGAGTCTCTCCATGGAGGATGGAATGGGCGGCGCGGACAATCAGGCTTTTACCCGCCTGGCGGAATATCCGCGACAGCCGGATCACCGAGAAAATCTCGGAAGCGATCAAATCTGAGAGCACTCTTCCCGGACCAACCGAAGGCAATTGATCCACATCCCCGACCAAAACCAGGCAAGCGTGAAGTGGAATGGCGCGGACCAAGTTGGACATTAACGATGTGTCCACCATGGAAACCTCATCCACCACCACCAGGTCGCACTCAAGCGTGTGTAAGGAATCATGGCGGAATCCCCCGGAAACGGGGTCGTATTCCAAGGTGCGGTGAATTGTTTTTGCTTCCCGGCCCGTGCTATCGCTCAATCGCCTCGATGCCCTTCCAGTGGGCGCGCACAGGATGGGAGTTTTGCCAAAGGAAGCGAAAAGGTCGAGGATCAAGCGGATGATTGTGGTCTTGCCGACTCCTGGCCCGCCGGTCAGGATCAGGATTTTCTTCGTTGCCGCCATTTGCACGGCCTTGGTCTGTTGCTCATCGAGTTCCAAACCGCTTTTCAGCATCATTTTCCTGATGGTTTCGTCGAGAATTTTCCCTTCCAAAGGATGAAGTCCTTGGGCCAGCCTTCGCATCCGGGCGGCCAGGTGCTTTTCCGCCAGGAAAAGGGCCTTGAGAAAAATCCATTGCCCGCCACGCACTTCATCGCGAACCACGACCCCGTTATCCAACTCGACCTTCAGAGCTTCTTGGATGATCGGCTGAGGAATGTCGGTCAGGTTGATGGCTTGCTCAACAAGTTCGTTTTCGGGAACTCCAACATGGCCATTGCTGGCCAAGGTGTCGAGGGCATAGGAAATGGCGGCCCGGGCACGGAAAGGGCTGTTGCGATCGATGCCCATCCTCCCGGCCAGTTCATCGGCAGTCTGAAACCCGATGCCTCGAATGTCCTTCGCTAAGCGGTAAGGATTTTCCCGGATGAGAGCAACGGCTTCATTCCCGTAGGTTTTGTAAATGCGCACCGCTCGCGCCGGACCCATGCCATGCGATTGCAAAAACACCATGATGTCGCGAATGGACTTTTGATCTTTCCAACTTTCCCGAATTCGCTCAATCCGCTTGGCGCCGATCCCCTTGACTTCCCTGAGAAAGCTCGGGGTTTCATCAATCACTTTCAAAGTATTCGCGCCGAACACCTCAACAATTTTCTTTGCGTATTGCGGCCCGATCCCTTTGATCAACCCTGATCCAAGATATTTTTCGATCCCGGCCAAAGTATGCGGAGGCGAACATTTTAACTGGCTGGCCTTGAATTGCGGGCCATGTTCGCGGTCTTGAACCCAATCCCCTTCGGCGTCGATAAACTCCCCAGCGGTCACCGAAGCCAATGCCCCCACGACGGTGACAAGGCCCAAACGGCCGCGAAGGTTCACTCGCAAAACGCAAAACCCGTTTTCAGGGTTGTGAAAGGTGACTCGCTCAATAAATCCCGATAGGGTCTCAGGCATGGTCCACTTTGGCACCCGTGAATAAGCAACGCAAAGAAAGGTTATGGCTTTTTGGCCCAGGGAGGATCCTGCTTGGAAAAGAAGGCCCGCAGCCCTTGCAGGCTTTCCTGGGTTAGAACAGGGGCATGGCTTCCCCCGAATTCCCCGCCCGGATTGCTCCGGATTTCACGCAACAATTCCTTGGTCTTTGCCAAAGCTCTGGGGCCTCCTTGCATCAGGCTGGCCGCCAGCCGGTTACCTGTCTCAACTAACTCCTCTTCCTTCACCACGGCGTTTATCAAGCCAATTCGCCAAGCTTCCTCGGCGGTTAGCAACTCCCCGGTGAGTAGTAAAAACCGCGCCTGGCGCTCGCCCACCAGGCGAAGCAAATGGGGCAAAACCAGCGCCGCCACCAGCCCCCGGCGGACTTCCGGATAGCCAAACCTGGCAGCGGGTACGGCCAAGGCAAGGTCGCATAGTGACACCAATCCCGCTCCGCCCGCCACGGCTGGGCCATTAACCAGGGCCACCGTTGGTTGGGGAAGCGTGAACAAAATTCCGAATACTTTTTCCAAGGCGATGGTGTCTTGCCAGGGAACTTCCATTCCCTGGGCGCTTTCCACCACCTGTTGCACTCGCTCGAGGTCCATTCCCGCGCAAAAAGTTTTGCCCATGCCGGTCAAAAATATAACCCGGACAGAAGAGTCCTCGCGGATACTTTCAAGATGGCCTTGCAAGGATTGGATCATGGCTGGGGAGATGGCGTTGCGCTTTTCCGGACGGTTGAGGGTCAAGGTGGCAATTCCGTCACGATCTGAACGAATGACTTCCATGACTTTCTTCACCCCTTGAAAAACAAACGAGCGGGACAATCGGGCGGCAGTGGCATTAACAAGAGAGCAGCGGCCAAGGTCTTTCCCTGGGAATCGCTGCGCAAGGAGGCGCTGGACCCACCGGCTAGAACATCCTTTAGGACAAAATTCAAACCGCGCACATTGGGCGCCAGGTACCTTTCCACTTGCGTCACACCCAAAGGCTTGAAATAGTCTTCCACCTTTTCCTTGGAAAGGAACCCTATCAGCCAATCAAAGGCGTCCTGGGAATAGCCCAGGATGGCGACATTGGCATGGTTGCCTTTGTCGCCGCTGCGCCCGTGGGCAATGCTGGCCAGCGTTTTTCGGGTGCTGCCCTGGCTCATAGGAACCCCAGTTGAAATGGAACTAAGTCGCGGGGAATGGTGGTGGGCCAATAGCGAAAGACCTCGCGTACTTGCGGACGGCCGCTGGTGTATCCGGTGATTCCCTGGGGGCCTGAAGTGACCAAAGGGGCAAATTCACGGGTAAAGCGTTCGATTATTCCCTTGCTGGGGTCCCGCGCCGCCAACCGCAGCACTGCCTCCGGCGGATCGTTTCGCTGATAAATGCCAGGCAGGGAATCACCCGCGCCCAGAATTTCCACAAGAAACTCTTGGGGCAGGGCATTCGCCTGGCGCAACTTTTCGCGAATGATCTGGCCACAGCATTCTGCCTTTTCCCTGGCCTTGCCCCCGCCCGCCACCAGCGTTCCAGAGGCCATAAATCCGTCCCGGTATGCGAGGGAGACTTTCAGCAAGGGGGGTTTTGGCCTTCCCTTGGCTTTGCCAACTTGCACTCGGTCTGAACCGATGTCCTGGATTTCCACGCTGGTGAAATCAGCGCTGACATCGGGAGTTAAATACGCGGAAGGGTCGCCGACCTCGTATAAGAGTTGCTCGGCCACGGTTTCGAAGTTGACTAATCCCCCGGTCCCTTGCGGCTTGGTCAGGAGAAAACTGCCGTCGGAGGAGATTTCCGCAATCGGGTAGCCAACACTTTCATATCGAGGGACTTCTTGCCAGCGGGTGAAATTACCCCCAGTCACCTGCGCGCCGCACTCGATCAAATGCCCGGCCACGCTAAAACCGGCCAGGGTGTTCCAATCTTCAAGGGGTGTTTGAAAATGCCAGGCGGCTGGGCCAACCGTCAGGCAAGCGTCAGCCACGCGTCCTGTAATAACAATTTCCGCGCCTTGCTCCAAGAGCTGGACGATTCCCTCGCTGCCGAGATAGGCATTGGCGCTAACCACGCGAGAAAGAAATGGTTCCAAGGGCCGGCCATCATCCAGGTTTTCAAGCGCAATTCCCTGGCGGATAAAATCGGGAAGTCGATCCAGCAAATCGTCCCCTGTGAGGTAACCGATCCGCCTAACAATTCCGGCCTGGTCCAAAACCTCCTTGGCTTTCTTGGCGCAAGCCAGCGGGTTCATGCCGCCTGCGTTGGTGACCATTTTGAGCCTGGGCTGGGCTTTCAAAGATAGGATCAAAGACTGGAGAACGGTGATAAAATCACCAGCATACCCTGCCTGCGGATTCTTGGCTTTTTGATGGGCCAAGATCGACATGGTTAATTCGGCCAGGTATTCCAAGGTGAGGAAATCGAGGTTCCCCCCCGTGGCTAAATGAGCAGGGGCCTGGGGATCATCGCCCCAAAACCCGCAGGCATTTCCAATCCGAACCTTATCCATGCAATCTGGCTCACCTCTCCATGGTTAAATCGCCTGAACAGCGGTTTTTACCATCTGCCACTCCCTTTCCCAGACTTTCCCCCATTCTACCTCTGCCGGTTTTCCCGATAAGGAAAAACAGGAAAGATTTGGGGATTTTGTGGAAAGTGATGCCCGGTTTTTGCCGATGATTTTGTGGGAGAATATTCCACTTGGAATCCGCCGGTGGGAGACCATTTCACCTTGTAAACAGGGAAGTTCCATGGTTAAGGCAAAGCTGTTGGAGACGCTCAGGGGTTTGGGAATGAAAAAATTCCACGCAGCCATGCTCGGCCTGGCGGCCTTGAGCGGGTGCGTTTCTACCGAAGGCGGTTCAGGAAAGTTCATGCGCGGCCACCAACAGGGGGATAACTTCTCCGCCCAAGATGGCGTCCACCAGGGGCATCACTCGGCCATGTCGGTTCCCGGGGTGCAAGGCCCTTGGGGATCCCCGGTTGCGGTTGCTTCCCCCTATCAATCCATAGCGCCCTCGGGCGAGGCAGCGGCAAAGGCCATGATCGCCAACAGCGTTCCGCTGCAATTCGTGCAACAGGGTGGAAACCCGTTTGCTCGCGCGGCGGGTATGCAAGGCGCCATGGCGGGACTTCCCGCTGGCATGGTCACCCCAAACGGAATGATCTCCCCTCCTGGCGTGCCAGCTCTTCCTGGAATGCCTGGCGGGGCGCCGAATGAAATTCTCTTGGCCAGTCACAGGAATCTCTGCGGGCCGAACGGTTGCCCGATGCCCGGCCCCGCCGGCGCCGTCCCGGCCATGGGAGCCATAACCTCGCCGCAAATGGCGCCGATGCCCGCCCAGCGCACCGAAGTCCGCTTTGCCGAACCCGCGGGACTGAAAATTTCCTGGTACGCCCCAGGGCCCGATGGCAAGCCGGGATTTAACGCTCAGTACTTGGAAGCCCCGGGCCGTTACAATTTCCTCCAGGGCGCCATCTACCGTTTAAAAATCAGCACCATCCCCAGCCGACCGGGCGTAGACCTCTACCCCACCCTGGAAGTGATCCCTAGCACCGGCAAAACCAACACCTTCCTGGCCCACAGCGCCGTTCCGGTCAGCTTCACCGAAGAAGACCTGCAGCAAGTGACGGCGGGGAACTTTGTCGTCAAGGTAATCTACTTGCCTGATCCGCAATTCCAGGATCTGGCAACCGCCGGTGGTTTGGATGAAGTAGTATCCTCGCGCTTGGAACCAGGCGTTGACCCGATCGCTGAAGCCCAACGGCGCGGCAGCATCCTATTGATTGTGCGCATGGGTAACATCGACTTGGAAGCCCCGAACACTCCAGCGATGGATGCCCCTCCTGGCGGCGGCATGCGTCCCCCGGTTCCTCCTCCTGGCATGATGGGCAACCCTGGAATGGGCAGAATGGTTCCCTACGGTATCATGGGGCCTGGCGCAATGCCTGGGATCCCCGGAGCATCGATGGGGATGCCAGGTCGCCCTGGAATCCAAGGATTCCCAGGGAACCCGGGTTTGCAACCGACTCTTCCAGGCGCCCCGGCACAATTGCCCGGAGTGCTTCCTCCCGCCGCCCCACAGGGAGCGCCCAAGCCGCCCCAGTCTTCCCTGCCGCAACCAGGGGACTCCACTGAAATCACCATCCCAGTAGGAAAAGCGACGCTGATTCCTTCTCCAGGTTTGGATGTGGTTCCTGTTAACATTGGCATTGCAGTCAAGGATAAACAGGGGGAAACCAAGCCGGTGAGCCAGGGAAATAAAACCGAGGTCCTTCCGGTATTGATCCCGCCCTTCACCAAATAAAAGGATGACAACAGGCCGGCGTTTCAACTTGCTTGAGCGCCGGCCTTTTCTTTCTTTGCTTTTGTTCCGCGGAAACCGACAACCATGACCCGGAAAATGTTCCTGCTGGCTGGTTTCCTCGCTTTGTGCGCCACTTCTTTTTTGCCCGCGCAAACCCCGAACACATTCCCCAACCAGGGCGCCTCACCCTTGCTGTGGCTTCGTTTTCAATTCCCCGACGGAATGAAAACCATGGTATACCCCAATCAGCAAATGGGCATATTGCTTGGGGAAGCGCCGGTTGCCGCTTTCCGCCCCGGGTACCTGTACCGCATCAAGCTCACCAACCTTTCCACGCATCAGGAACTATTCCCGACTTTGGAAATCCGCGGCAGCTTGAAAATGCCCAAGGTTGCCGACCCGGCAAAATTCCATGCACCCATCGCCTTTAGTCAGATGGAAATAGATTCCGCCTTGCAGGGTAACCTTCTGACCAAGGTGATTTATCTGGAAGACCCTGAAAAAGCCGAGCCCGTCGCCACCACCACAGAACTTCCAATTGAATCACGGGTTCCCCAGGGTGACGATATCCTCGCCGAGGCGAGAAAATCGGGCCGCATCATGGTAATCCTGCGCGTGGGTGGCCGGTCGGTGGATGAGAAAGAACTGCTTTCCATTGCCATCCCCGGAACTCTTTTGCCCGCGGGAGAAAGGTATCTCGGGCCACCCAGGTTCCCGCCCAACATTCCCATTCATACCTTCACCATGGCCGACCCGCGCCTTGGCCCAAAGCCTCCCATGGAGGAACTAGTCTACGAGGGCGGGGACCATTATCCATTGGCAGGCTTCGACAACCAAGGACTTCTCAAGGGAGTAAACCCCGAGGACACCGTTGCGGAGTACAAGGATGCCGCGGGTAACCGAAAACTGGTCCGCTCCAACCGGCTTTTGCTTTGTGTCCCCAGGTTCGCAGTCCTTTCACAAGAACAGGGGTATGGCAACCTGAACTCCAGCCTGCGAAGCGGTGAGAGAACGGGAACTTTGGCCGACGGCCAGCTTCGCCTCAACACTCCCAGTAAAAACACCCAAGGCATGGAGCACTTGAACAGTTACCGCCAAGGAACAAAGGCCAAGGGAACGGAAAACCGCACTTTCGTCGGCAAGCTGGAAAAGCTGGAAGTGCTGCAGGCCAGGGTCTTGGATTTGCTCCCTGCCCAATCCGCAGGGCTTTCGGGAACGGTTGTTTCCCGCGAAGCGGCCAAATCGATCGTGGCGCGCCAGCGCGAAAACATGAAATTGTTTTCCTCCGCAATGGGTCTTAATTCCACATTGAATTTGCAAGGCACCAGCGTGGTGGCCCGCCTGGAGTCTTCACCCCAAGTGATTTACTCCACCGCAGACACCCGCGAAGCCGTTATGACGGAAGAGGAAGTGCGAGTCGAAGGAATCCACAAGCCGCTTAGGCTTTTGAAACTTTCTGATAAAGCCGCCGGTCAACCGGGCGACATCATCACTTTCACTCTGCATTACCAGAACCTGGGAGTCCAACCGATCGTCGATCTGGCCGTGGTGGACAGCCTGGCCGGGCGGCTGGAGTATGTGGCCAATACCTCGCAATCGGACCGCGATTCAGTATTCACTATTCAAAAAAATGAAGCCGGGTCGCAGACACTGCGCTGGGAAATTACCGGTAAGCTGATGCCCAAGGAATCAGGCATCATCCGCTTCCAGGTGAAAGTCCGTTAAAATATTTTAAACCACGCACGGGAATTTAAACCTGCCTGGGCCTGGCTGGTGATGAGTTGAGAATAATTTAATCAGAGCTCGGCGGGCCTGGGACAGGCCAATTCACACCTCGGGGCGCTTGACCTCTTAAATTGTCACAAGCCTTGCACTACTCAATTAACGACTCGATGGTTTTTGCTTTTGGGTTAATTTCAAAAAAGCATTAGCGTAACGGTTGCCCAACGCTCGGTACCCCGCCGAATCGAAATGCACCCCATCCCCTTTATGCTTGAGTCCAGTGGAATCCGCAAACGCGGTCCCTTTCACCTTCCCAGGCAGGTCTTTAAGAACTTTCCCCACCACGGTTTTCTCTTTGTCCCAGGGCTTGTCTGAAAATTGCCCTAATTGTCCGACGATAAACGGAACTTCTTCACCGAGTTCATTCCGCAAACGCGCGATCAAATCGTGCAACTTTTCCTCATATTTCCCGGCTAGCATGGGGGTAGAGTCCGATTCGCCCTGATGCCAAAGGATCCCTTTGAACTCGCCTGCCTGCGCCGCGATCTTTACTCGCTTCACAGCATCGTCCCAGGGGTGCGACTTGGTAGGGGCATAAAACACGCCTGGCTTCCAGGCATCGATAGGGGACCCTCCCACCGCGCAGGGGACCAGGCCAACCATGATTCCTGGATTGGCCTCACCGATTTTTTCCGCAAACCGTTTTCCCAAACCCACCCCCGCCGCAGGTTTATCAAAATGAAGTGGGTCAACCGCCGGTTTCCATTCATTGCCCTTGGTTAAAAAAACCACCCGGGGGTGAGGCTGTTTATCCTCTTTTTCAACCACTCCACGACCTGCCATATTCGATTGGCCCACGAGAAGAAAAAGGTGCACTTTTTCTTTGGGATAAAGCTGCAGCGGTTCCCCTGCTTCCCCGAAAAAGGGGATCAAGAAAAGAAACGCCAAGGCAAAGAGATTAGTTTTCAAGGGAACCCCCCTCCAAAGAAAAAAATGCAAATTGGTCTACTCTGGAAATAAAGGTTAATGAACAGCAGGAGAAGGTTCAACCCTTACTTTTTGAATTTCTCAATGGTCAGCTTCAGGACATTTTTTTCAGGCTTGATGGTCACTTTCAATCCGGATTGATTCGGATCGGAATATTTTGGATCGAGAACCCGGACCACGGGCTTATCCACTTCCGTTTCAGGTGGAACAATGGAAACGAGATAGTCGCCCGGCAGGGCGCCGTCGGCGCTTTGGCGGGTGCTCATCACGAATTTACCATTGGCCAGGATTGAAGCTCTGGCGCTAACGCTGTTTCCCACCGGAGTGAATTCCAAGGAGCCATCCTTCAAATTATCGGCGTGTTCGCCATTGGAATAAACGACCTGACCCTCGACAGGATAGGACTTTGGCCCGGAGTCACATCCCAGGCAAAACAAGAAAAAAACCAAAAGCCAAAAAAACCGATGCGCCATGGCTTCTCCAATTAAAACCTGTTTGCCAATTTCAATAGTCCGGAATCACCTGACCATCCTGGCGGTTGATCAAAAGTTGCAAGGTGTTTAAAGGAATGGTGTTGTTGATGGCAGCAACCCGGCCATCGCCAAAAACGAATTGGCAAATACCGGAATGATAACTGCCAAACCCTGAAGTATTGGTGTCGGTTGGAACCCGGGCCAAGGTGACATGCCCGGCGCGGAAAGCACCCGCCCGGTTGCCATTGTAAATGGCGCCATCTCCACCCGTGCCCCTTCCCACGCCAAATTCGCTGACCAACCCCTTTCAGGGAAAAGAAAGAAGCCTAGGGCTGAATCGTCAGCATTTGCCCTGCTTTGACACCCCGTTTTTGCAATTGGCCTTTGCCATGCGGCAAAATCACCTCCACATCCACGGATTTTTCCTGACCCAGGCCAAAATGCGCCCGCGCTTCCTGCCCGGAGCAATAGCCAAAGCCGATGGCAATTTCCCGTGAACCCAGAAGCGCTGCCGCCTCTCCCATTTTCCCGACTTGATAAAGGTTGATACGGGTTCCAATCCCCATCCGGTTCACACCCTCTTTCCCTTCCACGCGGATATCCAGCCAATTGCCTCCAGCGGTTTCATTCTGAAGCAAAAGAGACCGGGATTCGATCCACCAATTGGCCAGAAAAATATCTAATTTGCCATCGCGGTTGAAATCACCGGCTGGGGCTGCCGCCATGTAGATAATCTTCTTTTCCCGCAACATTTTTTCAAAAAAAGGCCCCGATCTTTTGGTCGCCAAGTCATCGGCCATGGGAAAGTCATTGACTCCCCAGGCATCGTCACGAAACCGGGGTACTCCCTTTTCCACGCCAAGGCCTTTAAAAATTACGGGGCACGGCTTGCCTTCCTTAAACTTGACAATGCTGACATAAATATCGGGCCAACCGTCGTTGTCGAAATCCTGAATTTCCACATGCGGGGCCTTCATGGCCAGGGGTTTCAACCCGGCGGCCAAGGTAATCTCCTCAAAACTTGGCGCCCCATCTTTGACTCCCCGGTTCAAATACACCCGCACCGGGGCAGGAGTGGTCCACGGGCTTTTGAAATGTTGACCGATGACAATGTCTGGCAGAAAATCACGGTTGAGGTCCGCCATGCAGACTCCCGCGGGCGCATCTTCTTTCCCCAACCCCTTCCACTGAAACACTTCCCTGGCGCCGGGCGCCTCCTTGAATTTCCCTTTTCCATCGTTGAGCAGCAACCGGTGATCGCCGACACCGCTGGTCAAAAAGATATCAGGCCAGCCATCCAGGTTGACATCGGCCGCTGCAACGCTCAAACCTCCAAGGCCAGGGGGCAAGCCGACCTGTGCCGCCACATTGACAAAGCGGTGGTTTCCCAAGTTGCGGTACAAGGCCGCGCCGGTCTTCACTTTTGAAGAATAATACTGTTCGCAAGCGAGCAGGTCGAGAAGGCCATCGCCATCGAAGTCCAGTGCGGCCAGCCCCCGACCGGAATACGCTGGCGGGCAGGCGCCGCTCTGAGGGGAAACATCGGTGAATTTTCCTTGGCCGTCGTTGCGAAAAAGCAGGCTCGGCGCTGCCGCCACCCCCTCGCTGGCATGGGCGCAATTTGAAACATAAAGGTCCAACCGGCCAGAATTGTTCAGGTCGAGGAACAAAGCGCCGCTTCCAATTCCAGAAGTTTGCAAATTCGCCTGGGGGCTGGGAGTGAATTTCCCCCGGTGGTTCAGCAGGAAAACGCTCGGTTTCGACCCAGCATTGTGAAAAGTCCCGATGAAAAGATCGGGCCAGCCATCGTTGTCGGCATCGCCCCAGGCGGCGGCGTGGCCGCGCATTCCCCCCGCATGAGGAAAAATCCCGGCCTCGTTGCCAACATCCTTGAAGGAGAAAGGGTAATCACCCGCCCTGCTTGAGGGACAATTCAAACTCAGGCCAAGCACAACCCATGCCGCCATGTGGCCAGGGGAAATCGACATCAGCAGCGCTCCTAGGGGCGTTCACTCTCGGGAATATGGATCACAGTTAAGGCGCAACAATCCCAGGAACGGCCCCCGCGGTTGACATTCCAGGTGATGTAAAGTTTGTCCCCCTTGGGATCGACGGCAGAGCTGAAAGTGCCTGACAGGGAGGCCCCATACTTGCTCTTGTAAAAGGCATCGAGAAAGGCAATGACTTTTCTTTTGCGAGTTTGCGTGTCGAATTGCACCACGGGGGAACCGTCCTTAACGCTATCGCCATGCGCCCCAGGAATGTAGTACAGGTACCGGCCGTCTGGGCTGGCATCGAGCGAGGTGATGTAAGTCGCCGACCCCACAGCCGCCGACCCCAGGTTTTCCACTTGCTCGCTCTTCGTATTGAAGGAAAACAGCTCAGACGCCTCTCCCTTGGCCCCTTTGGAAACCGTGTACACGAAGCCTTGCTTGGTTTCCTGAGTGGCAGCGCGCAAGCCAAGTGAAGCGGCAATTTTCACAGGCGCCGTGTCTTTCTCCGGATCGAATCGCATCAGCGGCCCAACCATGTCCTCCTTGCCCGGGACAAAATAAACCCTTCCCGTGGATTGAGAGAAAATCATGTAACGCGACGGGCCATTGGGGCCAGCATAAAGTAGTTTGCGATTCTTCATATCGTAAGCGAAGAAATTAACGACGGTAGAATCGTCCGCCCCGGCGCCAGGCGCGGTCCCTCCATAAAAAATCAGCCGGTCTGGGTCGAGAACACTGGTGGGAATGCAATGCTTCGGCACCGGACCTTGAACCACCACTTCACTTTTTCCAGTACGCGGGTCGCAGCGAAGTATCCAATCACCCTTGTAATGGAATTGATCAATCGTCACGCGGGTTGAGCCGCGGTGGGTGGAGCAGTACAGCCAGCCATCCTTGCCCAAATCCAATCGGCTATGGATCTTGCCAGGCGTGTAATGACCGGTGGGAAGGTTGAGCAATTGGCTGGTTTGCAGTAATTGCCGAAACGATTTCCTTTCCGGATCGTATTCAAAGACAACTCCTGTGCCAGTGCCATGCGGAAATTCTCCCTTCACGCCTATGGCCAGATGGTCGCCGATGGAGGCATAGTATTTTCCATTAACCGCCAAGCTATCACCCCAGTTGGACCACGGTTTCCCCTCGTAGTTCTGGCCGGGCAAGTAAAGAAAATCCACGGTTGGCGGCGTCTTGGCCACGGCAACTTCTTTTCGCAGCGTCGCTGGGGGCGCCAGGAAAGCTTCCGACTTATCTGTCGCATGGGCCTTTCCCCCGGGCAGGCGCGGAGGGAATTCCAAGGCGGACTTTTTTCCAGACTGGGCAACCGCCAGGCCAACAGAAAAGTGTAAAGCCATGCCAGCCAGGATCAGACACCCGGTCAATCTGTTTGCCACATGGAAAAATTGCATTTTGAGTATCCAAAAAACTCCCTCGGGCATCTCCCTTGGGGTGGGTAAAGTAAATTGGCCAGCACGAAGAATGAAACCCATGGATTTCAGGGAGGTTTCGTTCCTTGGAAATTGAATACCCGGTCCTCACCTCTTTTGACAATGAAAAATAGCAACAGGAAAGCAAAGAAATATCCAATGCGGGTGTAAAGAATTTTGAAACAGTGGGCTGTGGCAGGCATTTCGCCCAGTATTGCCGGGCAAACCACATTGAAGTTAACCAGAAAAATCCCGCCGCTGGAAAGTCATGAACCGCCGGTCTTTCTTGTAAGGAGACTCGCCAATCCGGATCATTTTGGCCTTGGCCAGCTTATAGCGGTAGTTGTTGGTTATTGGATCGACCACCCGGTGAGCCAGCGCGTTGAACGGATTATCCGGATAAAGGAAATAGGTGAACAACACGCCCGGGGGCACGGCAGCAGTAACCATGGCCACCCCTTCGATCTGCCCTTTGCCAATGCGGATGTGCCCTTCCCTCTCCAACCAGGAGAATTTGATCTCGTCCGCTTCCACGCGATTGAATCCCCCGGTTTGAATGAGAACATCGTCGTTAGTCAATCGGACCATGTCCCCGCTCTCCACCCCGCGGGCCTTGGCATCGTCTGGGTGAATCTCAACGAAGTTCCCGGGCCACCGGGCAGCCATGTACGGCTTTCTTAGGTCGTCAAACCCGGATTGCCAGGCTTCATTAATTCGACCGCAAGTCACCCACAACTCGCCCTTCAGAGCATCCGGCTTGATGCGGGCGTAGAAATCGGCAAACAGTTCCCAGGGACTCTTGATCAGGAGCGCCTTCCCCGAATGGGTATTGAACGCCGTCAGCCACTTGGCATGAGTAGTTGGCCCTTCCAAGTCGGCGGGTTTGAGCGTGCTGTCGTGCAGGCGGACAGTGCCAACCAATTTCCCCTCCTCGATTCGGACGGGGCACTGGATGCCGGTGGTTCCCATGGCGCGCAAAGATTCGTGGCCCTTTTTCCCATCCCGATTAGCCTTCCAAACCAGAGGGTAATAGTCGAGAACATCGCCACGGCTAAACCGGGCCGCTTCCTCAAACACCGCGTTGCCATCGGCCCAATGGTACCCAGAGAACCCCATGGCCTGGGCAAAACGGGCGATGGCACGCCAATCCGGTTCCGCCTCGCCGGGAGCGTCGTAGAACTTCGGGTAAAGCCGCAAGCGCCTTTCTCCATTGCAACGCGACCCGTCATGTTCTCCCCAGGCGGCGGCGGGAAGGACAATGTCGGCAAGTTCGGTGTTCAACGGATTGACCGGGTACAAGTCGGAATCCACCAGCACCATGCCACCCGATTCCACCCGCTTGATGAGCGCTGCTACGATGTCATCTTTGTTTACGCTGGTGGGTTGATGGGGATTTTCCACCGTCAGCTTTCGCACCGTGCGGGCCAATTCCTGGCTGGCAGTCATGGCGCCAGTCCAAGTTGTGCCGATCACCCACAGGAAGCGAACCTGGCCCTTTTCCACCCAGCGGTCGAGGTCGAGTTCCACTTTCCTTCGCCCGGGCAGCCGTTCCGGGGATTTTTCCCGTGGGTACGGGGCAGCGCCCATCCAGCCGCGCTGATGCCCTCCAAGGCGGCTGACCATTCTGCCGGGCCGGTTCCCCGAGCCGCAAAGCAATGCCAGAGATGCCAGGCTCGCCGTGTTGAGGTAGTTATTGCTCCAGTAATTGCCTTTTTCAAAGAGAAAGGTGGCCTTGGGCTTGGCCTTGCCGGCGCCAGAAAGCAGTTTTGCCGCCTTCAGGATCTTCTCTTTCGGGATGCCGGTTTCCTTCGCAGCGAAAGCGAGTGAGGCCGGTTCGTGGGCCAGCAGCCACTTTTTGTAGGAGGCGAAATCGGCCGCCCCGATATCTCCCCAGGTGGTTCGCCATTGCCAGGGCGTATTGCGGGTGCCGCGCCCGAAGCCGCTGTCGATCTCCCAGGCATTGGCCACCCATTGCTGGAGGAATTCCTTGTCCTCCCAACCGTTTTCCAAAATGATCCGGCCAAGTGCCATGTGCAACAGGGCATCGGTGCCGGGAATGATTTGCAGGAAAAGTCCCCCATTGGCCTCGGCGTAAGCCACCCCCATGGTTCGCCGGGGGACGACAAAGACCATCGTGGCCTTCGAGCGCATCATCCATTCCGTAAAGACCACGGTTTTTGATTCATAGGGGTCGGTGCCGGAGAGGAATAACACCTCAGCGCTTTTAAAGTCTTCATAGGCGGCGCTGAAGGTGAGAATGCCAGCATCATCCATTCCCGCAGTGTCGTTGGACATGGAAGGTTTGTCATGGACGGCAAAGGCCGGCGTCTTGATGGATTCAAATGCCAGCTTGCTGATGGCATAGGTGTTTTCGAAAAACTCGTAGGAGTAGGTTTTCATGCCCCAGGCTGCTTCGCCGTGTTTCGCAAGCACATGCTTGCTGACCGCAGCCATCACCTCGATGGCGGTATCCCAACTGATGCGGGCCAAACGGCCGCCAATCCTCGCCTGGGGGAAGCGCAGCCTGTCTTGTGTGGGGCCGTTGGGGTTGTGGCATTTCAACGCCAGCGTTCCGCCGCGGATGGAATGGTTCCCACCCGGGTTGACAACTTGGGCCTCAATGTCCGCCACAATAACGCAGTGATGGGGCTTCCCGCCGGACAAAACCGTGGTGTGCTGATTGGGGCTGACCCATGCGCCTTCAAAGCCGGTGGGAAAATCGGCGCCAAAGGCGTTGTCCTTTGCCCCCGGCCCACCTTCACGGCCCACCGGCCAGGTATAAACCTTGAACCCGCAGCCCACTATGCAGTAAGCGCAAACCGTCGCTTGCACTTTCGCGTCTGCCGGGGGCAGGGGCGCGCGGTCATTCCTTACATAAACCGGCAGTTCCATTCTTGGCTTCCTTTCAACCGCCCAGGGCGAGCGAATTGGCCCTTATTTCCCCTGTTATTTGGGTAAACAACAGAGTTTTTCCCTGCAAGCGCCAGCATCATCCGGGCTTGGCCTTGTTGTCGCCAAACCCAAAAAGCAGCCCAAAAATTCCCACCGCCAAAATGTTCTCTCCTTCCACTTCCAACACCACCTGGGGCAACCCTTGTGTGGCATGGCCGCTGACAACCATTCCATGGCGGGTCAGGTCAAAAGTGGTCAGGTGGCCAGGACACGGCCCGGCCATTCCCACCTCTGGATAAAACTTCTTTGACGGTATTTCCCACCCCATATGTGGACATAATGAACTAAAGGCCACGATGTCCTTCTTCGGCCCGACACCACCTCCCCCTTCTTGGCCAAGCTTCACCAGAACCATGCGGCAATTGGAATGGTCCCAGGGATAGCGAAACTCCACCGCTTCCCCTGTTTTTACTTTGCCCAGTTCCGCTACTTTTTGCCGCGGATACTTCGCCAACTGCCCTTGCGCCCACCCCAGGCCGGGGAGAGTCACCGACATCATGGTGGCGCCGGAGGCAAACAGGAAAGCACGGCGGTCAACAGGATTGCAGGGGCCAGGGCAGCCCGGCTCGGATTCCTCGAGTGGCACGCGAAAGGAACTCATGGCCCCACCTTCCCGCTATAGCGGCCGTAGGGTGGCAAGGGCGGCGGTTTATCTGCCAGCGGGTCGCCGCTCAAACTTTCTAAAAAAGCTTGCAAGTCCAGTTTCTCCTCTTTACTTAGCCCCATTCTCTTAAGAATGGGACTTTTGTTTTGATTCCTGCCTCCACCCTGGTCGTAAAATTCAATCACCTCAGACAGGGTTTTGAAAATGCCATTATGCATGTAGGGCGGCGTGTGTTTCAATTCCCGCAGGCTGGCTGTGCGAAACTTTCCGGTGTCCTCGCTTCGCTTGGTTACATAATAAAGGCCAAAATCGTCGCGGGCCTGATCATAAACCGAGCGAGGAACTCCATTGGATGCCTGCTCGAAACGGAAGGTGATTTGTTTGTTCGGGCTGTTGAGGAAATCCGGGCTGGCAGGCACCCCGAGATTATGAAAACGGTCGTCGGAAAGCAACGCACCATCGTGGCATTGAATACAGTTGGCTTTGCCGGTAAAGATCCGGTACCCCCGCTTGGCCGACCCGCTAATGGCCTGGGCATCGCCCCGAAGGTAAGCATCGAAGGGAACATTTTTACTATTAAGCGTTCGCTGAAAAGCGGCAACGGCGCGGAGGGCGTTGGCCCAGGTGGGGAATTCTTCGCCAAAGACGGCTTTGAACCGAGCCCGGTATTCCGGCGCCTGGGCCAGCCTTTCTTCCGCCAGATCCGGGTCGATGTTTCCCGCCACGGCGCCACTCCAGGCGCCATCATTTTGCTCCTCGATGCTTCCCCGGGAGCCATCCCAATTGTATTTCTCGAAATAAGCGACATTGAAAAGGGCGCTGGAATTGCGCCAATGACTGGCGCCGGCGCCTCCCATGGAGATGGCCGTCCGCGCCGTATATCCCGTGTGCGCCGGGTGGCAGGTATTGCAACTCGTGCCCCCTTCCGCCGATAGCCGGGGCTCGAAAAACAACAGCCGCCCGAGTTCCACCTTTTCCTTACTCCAAGGGTTGTCCCTGGGCTCTGGCGGTGGAGGCAGAACGGTAATCGGACGGGGTTTTCTAAAAGCCAGGGCGGGGGAGTTATTAATTTCCTTCTGTTTCACTTCCGGGGCTGGAGGCAGCACAGAATAATCCGGCAGCTCCGGTGTGGTGACTTGGATTGCTTCCGAAGCCAGCGACTTCAAGAAACCAAGCAACTGCTTTTTCTCGACAACCGTCAGGTTCAATCTTTTCAATCCGGCCCGTTGCCCCGGTCCTCCCCCCTGGTCGTAAAAGTCGATGACCTCGTCGAGAGTGTTGAAGCGTCCATCGTGCATGTAGGGCGCGGTGCGGGCTGCCTCCAGGAGGCTGGGGGTGCGGAAACTCCCGCGTTTAGTTTCCTGGAAGTTCACCACGAAGCGACCGGGATCGCTGGATAGGTTGCGATAGTTCGGGGTCCCCAGTCCGCGGAAAAACCGGCGAAAGGTCGTGTGCCGTTCCGGGTCCTCCAGCAACTCCGGCCTCGTGGTTAGGCCCAGGTCATGAAACTGGTGATCGCTAAAAAGCCCCGCAGGATGGCAACGCGCGCAATCCGCTTTGCCATCGAAGAGTTTCTTCCCCGCCTGCGCCTCGACGGACAGCGCCTTGCCATTCCCTTTTACGAATTGGTCGAAGGGAGAGGATCCCGAATGGAGGGATCCGCTGTAGGCCGCAAGGGATTTCAAAATCGTCCCAAAATCAGGTTCAGTTCCAAAGGCAGCCTGGAAGAGTTCCGCATATTCAGGCGCCTGTTTCATGCGTTCAATGAGCAACCGCCCGTCGGCAGCCATGAAGAAGGGCTCCGTGAGGTGATCGCGGACAACGGTGGCCAGGTCCGCACTGGCCAGGCGCCCGTCCCAATACGCCGTCTTCAATTGCGAAATATTGAGCAATGTGGGTGTATTGCGGAATAGCGCCGTGCCGGGGTAGCCGATGCTTACAGCCATTCCATCGCTGAAAGCTTTTTCGGGCTGATGACAGGAAGAGCAACTGAGGGCGTTGCAGGCGGACAACCGGTTATCGAAAAAAAGCGCTTTGCCCAGGGCAATCTGAAGGTCCGTCGGCGGCTTCAACAAAGGCGATAGGGGCGGAGCCATGGTCTCGGCCGGCCGGGTGCGGTTGATCTTTTCCCCGGGTTTATCCACACCCTTGGGGTTTTCGTTCCCTAGCTGGGCCAGATATTCCACCAGCAACTTTATGTCTTCACTTGAGAGCGTCTTGGCAAACCGTTTTGGCATGACGCCTTTCTCGAACCCGCCCGGCGCCACCATGGCGTCGGGGTCCAGAATCGATTCGCGAATGTATTCCTTGGCGGACATTTTGGGTTTACGCCCGGCAGCGGCCACCCCGAGTTTAGAAAGGTTGGGCCCGACTTCACCATCCGCGCCGGGCACGCCGGGAATGACATGGCAGTTCCCGCATCCGCCCCGGTTAAGGATGGCAACGACCGCGTTTGGCGCCGCGGGGGCTTGTCCACCATTCGCTTCTCCGCGAAGGCCGACAAGCGCCGCCAATAGGAACAGGTCCAAGATGAGCCTGCCATGTATGTCCATGCCCTTTGGCATTCAGCCCTCACCGCTTTGCTTTTCTTTGGCGGCATTCTTTATTTCATGCAGCCCCAGGATTTTTGGCACCCAACCCCGGCCCTGATTTTACGGCTTTGGCTAACACACTGCGAATAAGAAAAAAGCGGCCCTGTTTCCAACCGATAGAAATGTCCCCATCAAGCTGCTTCCAAAGGATGCCTTCATTGGGGGACATCCAAGGGGGCCACCTTATCCTTTAGGGGCCATTCTAACTCCCCTCCGAAGGCTTTCCTCTCTCTTATCCACTGTGACACTTGGGTTGAAACATTACAGCCGGCAAGGCGGTGACAATGAAACTCTAGAAGGCAGCGAAAAGGCAGTTGCGATGGGAACCATCAAAGTTTCACTAAATTCGGACATCTTTCTGTCGAACTTAAGAGCGGGCTTTGGGCGGCGGGCGGTGCGCGCGTGAAACGCAAAACGCCGGGAGCGACTGCTCCCGGCGTTTGCTAATAACCCTGGGCCGCGCATGTCCGCGGCAAAGTAAAAGCTCCCCGAGAGGAACACTCTTCGTAACAATACGCGCATCACGTCCGAATCCAGGAAAAGAAACCGATGCTGTCAAGGCGCGCACGGAGTTGATGGTGTTGCACTTCCGTCACGATTCCCGTTCGGGAGCCGTGCGGGACCGACCTCGACGCCCAGCAAGCCCATGACCGCTTTCGCCGCCGCCATGTAGCCGAAACCGGCGAGGAGTTCGATGAGTTGCACCGACCGGAACTGCTCGGCCCGCGCCGCCGCCAGCATGTACTCGTCCACGCCCCACGGGATGTCGAACCGGGCGTCCTGGGCGTGCAAGCAGTTCTGATAGGCCATCAGGTCGGCGTTCGTGAACTTGATGCTGGCCAGCGTGGGGATGCGATCCGCCGCTACCGCGAGGAACTCGGGCATCGGGAACTGCACGCCGGTCAGGACGGGAATGTCGTAGAAGTAGAACGGCACTGCCGGGGCCGTCCCCGCGATGTCGGCACAGCAGGCCACCAGCGCGTCGAGCGACTTCGGCTTGAAGTAGCTAGGGGCAAGTGCGGCGATGGCGTCGGCCCGAAGTTCCTGAGCCTGAGCCGCCAGCGTGCGGGCGTTGGCGAGGCAGTTCGAGCCGACGTGAACGACCAACCGCAACCCCGTGCCTCGGACGACTTCACTCCACCGGCGGGCCAGGGTGAGGCGCTCTTCAACGGTGAGGGAGTGGCTCTCACCCGTGCTACCGCCGATGAACACGGTCTTCACGCCGTTGCCGTGTAGGTGTTCGGCCTGCCGCTCGACGCCGGCAAGGTTCAGTTGGCCGTCGGGTTGGAAGGGTGTGTGGGTGGCGGCGACGAGGCCGTGCAGCTTGATCGTCATCGAGGTTGCTCCTGGGAAGCGAGTTCGGGGCGAAGCCGGATGAGCAGCACCAACACGACCGAGAGGATGGCGAGTCCGGCGAAGCCGCCGAAGATCACGTTGAGCGGCACCTGCTTGCCTCGCAGCACGCCGAAGCCCCAATCGGCCAGCCCGCCGACGCTGATGCTGAAAAAGTTCATGATGCCGTAGCCGGTCGCCCGCAACTGCGGGAGCACGATCTGCGACAGGATGGGCATGTTGTTGCAGTCGAAGAAGCCCCAGCCGAGGCCGACCAAGAAGCCGATGGCGACGGCCAGCGTGCCGGCGTTGCCCACGCCGAAGATCGCCACCACGATCAGACTCATGCCAACAGCGCTGACGTAGATGCGGCCCCGGTTGTTCGTTCGCACCCACCGATCCGCCAGCCAGCCGCCGGCGACGACCCCGAGGATGGCGGCGACCTGCCAGTAGAGCGTGGCCGCCACCCCTGCCTTGCCCTGACCGATGTTGAACTGCTTCTGGAGGATGGCCGGCATCCAGTCCCGCACCACCCACCCGGCCATCGCCGGCAGGGTGAAGTACAAGATCAGCAGGATGAAGGAAAAGCTGGTCAACAACTCACTGCCTGCACCGACAGGGGAAATCCGTGGAGCCGCCAGCCGCTCTTCCGATTTCGGTGCGTCCCGCAGGAAGATCACCAGCGGGACGGCGTACAGCATCCCCACGACGCCGCAGGCGGTGAAGGCGATCCGCCCGCCGAGGAGGTAGAAGCCCGAGGCGTCGGACGGGGCGGGTGACGGCGCGGCCACGATGGGATGGGGCAAGTCGGCGACCCGCTTCCGGCCCTTGTCGGAGTCGTAGCGGTAGGTGTCCTTGAGGTAACGGCGTTCCACCTTCTCCCCTTTGCCGACGACGAGATCGACGACGCCCACCAGCCATAATGCCCCGTCGAAGCCTGCCGCAACCGCCCGTCGCCGGGGCAATCGTCAATGCCCTCCCACTTCGGTTCTTTGGCCGACAGGTCGAGCCGCCATGCCGCCTTCGACATGTTCTCCGAGTCCGGCTTCTCGTGACCGCCGGCGACATACAGCATGTCACCGACCAGCGCCCCACAGCCGTTGGCGACCGGCTTCGGCAGAGGCGGGAGTTTCGTGGTCACGAGTTTGCCGTCTTTCCAGTCCAGCCGGAAGGCGTCGGCGTAGTGCCGCTCCGCATCGCTCCCGCCCACGCACACGACCCCGCCGCCGTGGGTGACGCTGACGCCGTGGGTGACGCTGACGCCGTACCCGAGCGGGCGGGGCAGCTTACCGCCGACGGCCCATTTGCCGCCCGGCTTCTCCAACACGCATACCGCGTCGGACCACACCTTCTTGCCGCCGTCCCACGGCTTTTTGTCGGGGAAGTTGGCACCGTCGGCCACGACCAACACGCCGGCGAACCCCTCCTTGTCGGGCAGCGGTGTCAGGCGCTCCCACTCACCGGCGATGGCGAACGGGGCACCAGGGAGGATCAGGAAGCAGAACATCAACCGCCATCGAAACGTCCCCATACGCTGCC
>SHZZ01000018.1 GCA_009692005.1 Gemmataceae bacterium
GAAAGCTCTTTCCGCTTCACCTTCTCCATCCACTCCAACCGTGACATTTCCTTCCGACTCATCGTTATCGTCTCCATTGGCTGCCTCCTTTGAAAGCAGCTTAATGGGGACATTTCTATCTGTGCCAGATGGGGACATTTCTATCTGTGCCAGATGGGGACATTTCTATCTGTGGATGACAGAATCTTTTCTCTATCCTTGCAAGCCATTTCCCATGCGAAATAGGCGGATTCGAACATAAACGATAATGGCTGCATGAATGGCAAAGGCCAAGGCGACGCCAAGTGCATGGGCTTTCCAACTCAAGGAATTGCCAATTTGAATCCAGTAAAGCGCCCCAGCACCCAGGGGGACAAACAACACTACAGAAGTGATCAAGCCCGGGTTATATTCCCTTTTAAACAATGCGGGAAGGATATGTCCAAGGGAGTTTAACAGGGGAAGGTAAATGGCTACCAACCCGAAAGAAAGGTCGATGAAAACCGCCAGATAAAGTGCGGTCAGGTCAACTGCCCACACGCCCAGGGAATTGACCCAGAAGGTGGCCACTGGGGTCAGGGCCTCTTTGCCGCCAAACATTCCGTTAAAAAACTTGCGGAAGCGGTCCCCGGCATGTTCCTCCCACTGGTGGATCATGTAAAGGGGCAATTGCAAGTAAATCAAGGCCACAGCCAAGGGGGCAAGGGAAATCCACAGGGGGAACAAACCCAGAAGGAAAATGCCTGAAAACAAGGCTGCCTGAGGCCATTGCCACTTGGTTACCAGCCAGTCGAATAGAAAAGCCCTTGGTTGCATAAAAGTTTTTCCTGCGGGAAAAATTCTGTTTGCCTTGGCCAACACTTGCCACTATAGTCCCTGCGATAGAGTTTTTTCTCAATAGGAATCAATTGGAGGACTGTGTGCCATGTCGATGTACATCGGGGAAGCGCTGGTGGGTGAAGGAAATGAAATTGCTCACATTGATTTGTTGATTGGATCGAAAGAAGGGCCAGTTGGGGCGGCATTTGCCAACGCCCTGACCAACCAATCGGCGGGGCACTCCAGCTTGCTGGCGGTGGTGGCCCCTAACCTGATCTGTAAACCGGCCACGGTCATGATCACCAAGGTAACGATCAAGGGCATGAAGCAAGCGGTGCAGATGTTCGGGCCAGCCCAATCAGCGGTCGGTCGGGCCATTGCTGACAGTGTTGCTGAAGGCGTGATCACAAATCAACAGGCAGACAGCATGGTTTGTGTTTGCGGGGTATTCATTCATCCAGGCGCCGCCGATGACAACAAAATCTTCCAATTCAACTATGAGGCGGTCAAGCAGGCGGTGAAAAGCGCCATGCGCGGCGAACCCAAGGTGGAAACTATCACAGCACAAAAAGACAAGGTAAAACACCCGTTCTCCCCGAAATAACTGGGGTTGGAAGAATGGTTTCGAACTTGGGGGCGGCAACGCCCCCATTTTTTTCGAGGCTGCTGTGGATAAAAGAAAAATCCTTATTCAACTCGACGCCGACGAGCAAGCCAGCTTATTTGACCGGGTTGTGGCCGTGGACGCGGGGGCAGAAGTGTTATTCAGCCACGCCGGGGTGCAGCCGGAGCAGGTTAAAGACCTGGTGCATGGCGCCATCTTTACTCGCGGGCCGAAAGATCTGAAAAGCACGGCAATTTTTATTGGCGGCAGCCAAGTTGCCGCCGCCGAGCAACTTCTTCGATCTGCACTTTCCCACATGATCCCGGCATTTGGCCTGCGAGTTTCAATCATGCTCGATGCCAACGGTTCCAACACGACCGCAGCGGCAGCGGTACGGGTGGCAACCCGCCACCTGGTTTTACAAGGAATGAAATGCCTGGTCCTTGGTGGCACCGGACCGGTGGGAAGGCGGGCGGCTTTACTACTAGGATCGCTTGGCGCTGAAGTCCGTCTTGCGTCCCGCGATTTTAAAAAAGCCCAAGAGGCTTGTAAAGAAATTCAACCCCCAGGCGCTAATGCCAGGCCCCTGCCCTTTCAAGTTTCCAATTCCCGGGAATTGCTTGAGGCCCTGCATGGTTGCGCTTTGGTCATTTCGGCCGGCGCCCCGGGTGTTCGCCTGATCGATGGGGCCTCCCTCAAGCAATCCGCCGACTTAAAGTTGGCCATCGACTTGAATGCCGTTCCACCTTTGGGAATCGAGGGGCTGGAAGTTATGGATAAGGGCGCTCAGCGGGAGGGAATTATTTATTATGGCGCAATCGGCGTTGGGGAATTGAAAATGAAGACCCACAAGGCCTGCATCCGGAAAATGTTTGAACAAAATGATCTGGTGCTGGATGCCCTGGAAATCTTTGACATTTCAAAAACCGTCTAATCCGTTCTGGATTGAATCGCTTCATGCACCCGATCGATGAGGATTTGTTCCACCATGGGGTGCAAGCCAATCGGCCCGGCCAGGATAAATTCAACCGTTGGAAAGCTGGATGCAAGTTCCTTGCGGGCGGTTTCCAGGTCTTCGGAAACATGCACTCCTGGCGAGAGAAAATAGGGAACGATTACTACTTGGGAAGCGCCCTTGGCTGCGCAGTTTTCCCCGGCTTGAGGAATTCCCGGGCTGGCAATTTCCAAAAAGGCCGGCTCCACCACGGGAAAGCGGCTCCGCAGTTTCACGCAAAGGGCAAGCAATTCCTCATTGGCCTCGGGGTTTCTGCTCCCGTGCGCAACAATTAACAGCGCCAGCTCTGAATTATTTCCCTGAAGATTCAAGCGCTTTCCTTTACTTTCCAGCGTACAGGCCAAAGTTTCTTTTTCTTTCTTGTAGTGGCATTTATCCCCGTTAGGATACACATCCGGAGGCAAAATACTCATCCTCGCGGCCTTATTTTCAGGGCAAATTTCGCGGGGTAGTAAGATACCTTTTATTCTACCTGGATACTTCTGTGGCACTCCTGGCTACTATGGATCTTACCGTCCAAAATGTTTATGGTCTTCTCTTGCGAAGCAAGCTTCTTCGGCTGGAAGAAGCGAAAACCATGTTTACTCGGTGGGGGAAAGAAGCCAGCCCAGATAATGCTGACCTGGGAAAATTCACCCGCTGGCTGATCAATAACAAGTATGTCACGGAATACCAGGCTTCCTTACTTTTGCGCGGGCATGGGGAAGGGTTTTTCGTTCACACTTACCGGATCATGGACCGCCTGGGCAAGGGGCGCATGGGCGGCGTCTACCTGGCCGAGCATGAAACCGGCCAGGTCGTGGCCATCAAGGTTCTGCCCCCTTCCAAAGCCAGGGAAAAGAATTTCCTCATGCGTTTCCGCAGGGAAACCCACCTGGCCATCAAACTCGTTCATGAAAATGTGGTTCGAACTTTCGCCATAGGGGAATTCAACGGGCTTCACTACCTGGTCATGGAACACATCCCAGGGGAAACCCTGGATTCCTTTATAAAACGAACAGGGAAATTATCTCCGCTCGAGGCATGCCACCTGATCTATCAGGCGCTTCTGGGGTTGGAATATTTATTCAACCAAAAAATGATCCACCGGGATTTGAAACCTGCCAATTTGATGGTTACAGGCGACCCGATGGATTTGCAGGTTTTGAAAAAAGGAATAAAAATCCTCGACCTGGGACTGGGAAAAAATTTCCAGCAGAAAGGACCGGTGCAACATGGCATTACGGCCCTTCATATCACGGATGAAGGAGTCATCTTGGGCACGCCTGACTACATGGCGCCGGAACAGGCCAAGGACCCCCGGGCGATTGACATTCGAGCCGACATTTACAGTCTGGGCTGCGTTCTTTACCATTTATTGGCTGGGCATCCGCCCTTCCCCGACACGAACCTATTGAATCAAATGATTCGGCATGCCACAGAACTGGCCATTCCCCTGCCGACCTTGAACAGTTCGGTTCCGCTTGGTCTGGAACAAGTGGTGAGAAAAATGATGGAGAAATCTCCCGCGGAAAGGCACCAAACTCCGGAACAAGCAGCGCAAGCCCTCCTGCCTTTTATTGGAAAAACCAGGCCCGAGGGAGAAGGAATTGGACAGGACCAAAAACTGGAAAAGTACCTGACCTGGTTGGAAAAGGAAAAAACCGCGCTTTACAAAGGAGATGTGGAAGGCGCCGCCCAAGAAGGCTATTTGTACGACCCGGAGCAGGAACAATCCCTGGAAGATTCCTGGGCTGAAAAGGAATCTTCAACGGGATCAGACGAAAGCAGTTTCACCTTTGGAGAAACCCAAAAAGCCTATGGCAAGTTCAAAAAGAAACCGGGGCAAGCTGGTGGACTTTCCTGGATCAAGGGCCTTTCATGGCGGGAAGGGACCCTGTTTTTCGCGGGTATTGCCGCCGGCGCGGTTACCACCCTCCTCGGTTGTTGGATCGCCTTAAAATGGATATAATCCCCCGCCCTTAAGGTTCCCTCATGCTAGTTCGAGCTAAACATTTTCAAACCGGGAAACCGATCGACCTTCATTGCCAGGAAGGAACCGTTCAGGATATTCTTCCCGCGGGAGAGGCGCCAGCGGATAAGGAAGGGGAATGGGTTTGTCCCGGGCTATTCGATTTGCAAATTAACGGAGGGTTGGGCATCCCCTTTAGTGATGCAACCCTGGATACGCCAAAAATAATAACAGTTGTTGAAGAGTGCTTTTCTCATGGAATAACGAGCTTGTGCCCGACCTTGATTACAAATTCCAAGGAAACTCTCCTGCACGGCTTCCGGGCCCTAAGGCAAGCCAAGGATGCTGACGAGAATTTAAGCCAGGCTCTCCCCTGTTTTCATTTGGAAGGGCCCTTCATCAGTCCGCAGGATGGCCCGCGGGGCGCCCATGCCAAAAAACATGTCAGACTTCCCGATTGGAAGGAATTTCAAGAATTGCAGGAAGCCTCGGGCGGAAACATCCGGCTGGTAACCCTGGCGCCGGAATTGCCCGGAGCCATGGACTTTATCCGTGAACTTACCCTGATCGGAGTGGTGGCGGCCATCGGGCACACTGCCGCAACCCCGGACTGCATCAGGCAGGCGATCAAGGCGGGGGCCAAGTTGTCCACCCACTTGGGAAATGGCTCGCACGCTGTATTACCCCGGCATGAAAATTACCTGTGGGAGCAGCTAGCCGCCGATAACCTTCTAGCCAGTTTCATCCCAGATGGGCATCACTTGCCGCCGGCAATCTTGCGGGCCATTGTCCGAACCAAACCCCGTGAAAAACTGGTGATTACCTGCGATGCCGGCAGTTTGGCGGGCATGCCACCGGGGAAATATTCCACCTGGGGCATGGAATTGGAAGTGCTTCCCAGGGGCAAAGTCGTGGTTCCGGGCACTCCTTTCCTTGCAGGTTCCGGTTTATTCACCGATGAATGCCTGCGCCACCTGATTTCCTTGGGGGATGTCAGCTTGGATTGGGCCATTTCCATGGCCGGAGCCATCCCCAGGAAGTTGCTCGGCTTGCCGGGGATGGACCTAGAAGCTGGGATGCCAGCCCGGTTGGTCCTATTCCAATCCCACTTGGGAAGTGAATTTCAGGTGCAGGCAACCCTGGTGGGAGAAAGGTGGTATTCCGGAAAACCCCGGACACCCTGACCGTAAAAGGGCCAAAGAGTTAAGTTGTTTGACAAGAATATTTTGGTTGTTGAATTGGCAAAAATTGTGCATTAACATATTCGCTTGGAAAATGTTAAAGGCACAATTCATAACGAGTTGCATAATTACCATTTGAGAAATTGCGAATCATGACTCCTGATAAAACTAAAGCCAAAATCCATGTGGAACGAATGATGCATCGCAGCAGCATTGCCATTGCCGGAGAGTCGGCTGCAAGCTACGCCTTGCTAAAATTGATTCCAGCCACGGGAGGCAGCGGCGCTACCATGAGCTTGAATTTGGCCATGGTGCTGGATGTATCCGGGTCCATGTATGAAGAGGATGGAACGGGAAAAAGTCGGCTGAGCCGGGTTCAAGAAGCCGCAATCGGCGCACTGGAGTATCTCCGTCCGGAGGACAAAATCACTATTGTGGCCTTTGCCCACAACGCCGAGTTGGTTTTACCTGCCACTGCGATATCGCAAAAAAACCAAATTATCGACACCATCATGCGCATCGACATGTTCCATGTCGACGCCGGCGGGACTTCAATGGACCAAGGCATTGATCTTGGTCTTAATGAACTGCACCGGATATTTGATCCCAAGAGAATTTCCCAATTGATTGTTTTGACCGATGGCGAGACCTCGGGGGAACAACTATGTCGGCAGCACGCGAAAAGGGCGGCAGACACCAAAATCAACCTGAGCGTCATTGGGGTGGGAACCGAGTGGAATTCCGGCCTTATTAAGGACTTGGCCGCGCTTTCAAACGGGAAATGGCATTACATTGATGTCAACCAGATCGATTCGGCGCAAAAGGTATTCGCCAGCGAATTTCAAAGCTTGTCCAGCGTGGGGTTCCAGGATGTGGAAATCCATTTGATGCTGATGAAAGACATAAAAGTCCGACGCGTGCGAATGGTGGTGCCGGAAATCAAGGACCTCAACTTGCAAGATCTTGGGGAAAGGCATTTCAGCGCGAAACTTGGGCCCTTGGAAAAAGACAAAACTTCCCGCTACATTCTGGACTTGAGTTTACCCAAACGGCCGGACGGGAAATTCAAGCTTTTGGATATCGAGGTGACTTTTGACGCCGGGGCCGCCAATAGGGAAAGCTCTGGCGCCATTCCCCTGGAAATGAATTACACAGCCGCCGGGCATGGATACATCAATGCCGAGGTGGCCCGCCACATTGATGAAGTTCAGATTTTTGAATTGAATAAAAATTTGCAGGAAGCCATATCCCAGGGGAATACCCAGGAAGCCACCCGGGTGGCGCAAAGCATCGAGAAAAAAGGCGAAGTCATGGGGTCGCGGGCATCAAAGAAAACGATGCTGGCCAAACAGGTTCTGGCGGAGATCAATCAAGGCGGGCGGGTTTCGAAGAAAACCCAACTGGCGGTAGACGACGCGGCGCGTGCCGCCACCGAATGAAAAGGGCCAGGCCTAGTCCTTGGGCCAGCTTAGGAAAACGGGGCAGGAAGCCAGGTTGAATTAATTGGTCACTGGTGTTTGTTGGAAAGAGGTTGCCAATGTTGACTTGTCCGTATTGCCATGGGCAAAATGAAGACGGGGCTTTGTTTTGCGATCAATGCAAATCCGACCTGGGGGGCGTAGCACCGGCGGCGCCGGTCATTTCAACGGATGAGCCCCCTCCCATGCCCGAGGAATTGCCCCTTCCTTTGGAAATCCCTGCCATGGAAATGGCGCCCTTGGAAATGGAAGCGGTACCCATGGAAATTCCCATGGAAATTCCAACCGCCCAGCCCGTGCCTTTGGAACCATTTGAAATTGAGGAGGCGCCCGTTCCTCTGGAAGTTCCACCTCTCCCGGTTGAAGAGGATGCCCCAATAGCGCCAGCCATTCCAACTGCGGCCCCTGCCGCGGAATCTTTCCAAATTCCTGTCGGCGCCAATCCCCGGCTTTATGTGGCCAGAGGCCAGAAACCCAAGGTGGAATATTCCATTATGGAAGGGTTGAATTTCATTGGTCGGGCCGATGACAAACCTGTCGATATCGATTTGGAAGAACAAGAAAGCACCGAGCGCATTTGGTGCAGTCGCCAGCACGCCGTCATTGAATTGGAAAACGGCAGCATGACCCTCGAGGATTTGAACAGTTCCAATGGGACATTCCTCAACCGCACCAGAATTTACCCTGGGCAGAAACAGCCATTGAAGCCCAATGATTTGATCCAGATCGGCGGCATCCAATTGAAAGTCTTGTTTTAAGTACCTGCTCCAAGAGCATGGGAATTGAAACCATGGTTTTTGGACTCAATCCAATTGGATTGCCCCCAGGAATTCAATTCCCATGTCCATGACATGCCCAAAGTGCGCGCGAGTTAATCCGCCGGAGGCGGTTTATTGCTACTTCGATGGCTTCGTCATCGCGGGCAATTCTGCAGGCAACGGGCCCTTGGCCATCAACTCACAGCGGTTTCCTTCTCCCTTTGTTTTCCCCAGTGGAAAAAGCTGCCAGAATTTCGATGATCTGGCCATTGCCTGCCACGAGGATTCCAAGTCCGCCATGGAACTTCTCCAACTGGGGTATTTGGAATCATTCCTGGGAGGAATTGGCCGTATCGACCTGGCCCAGGCCGCCAAAAGCGCCTCCAAGTACCCCAATCCGCAACGGGCCCTGGATGATTTTCTCGGCAAACTTCCCTCGGGAGCCCTGTCTGAGGCCAGACTGAATTTATCCACCCAGGAAATCAACCTCGGATTGGTGGACCGGGCCAACCCCAGAAAGATCAAAGTAGAGATCGAAAACGGCGGCATGCGCTTGCTTCATGGTTCTATTACTTCAGATAGCCTTTGGTTAGTTATTGGCGACAGCGGCAATTCTTCAGTCAAGAATTTCCAAATCACCGGCGCCTTACAGGTGCCCTTGAGCATTGCCGTGGATAAACTCCGGGCTTCGGAAAAACCCTTGGTGGCCAAGGTCACCATTAACTCCTCGGGAGGCAAGGAAGTCATCCAGGTGCGAGCGGAAGTTCCAGTCCTGCCCTATCCGGACGGCCCCCTGGCTAAAGCCACCAGCCCCAGGCAAATCGCTGAAAAGGCCAAGCAGAACCCGCAAGGGGCCGCTCCCTTTTTTGAAAATGGCGCCGTCGCCAGGTGGTATGAAAGGAACGGTTGGACCTTCCCCGTGCAAGGGCCTTCGGCTTCCGGCTTGGGCGCCATCCAGCAGTTTTTTGAAGCCCTGGGCCTAACCCCGGCTCCCAAATGTTTCATCAACAAAACCCAAGTGGATTTGCAAGGCGACCCTGGTGGGGAACTCGAATTTGAATTGACGGTCAACACCGAGGAGAAAAAACCGGTCTATGCCCATGGCCTGGCGGACCAGCCCTGGATTGTCGCGAAAACCCCCAAAATCTCTGGGCGCATGGTGGTCTTGGGTTTTGTCATTCCAAAAATCCCCGATCGGCCTGGAGAGCTTTTAACCTCACGCCTGGCCATCGGCGCCAATGGCAATCAGAAATTCCTGGTGACGGTGCAAGTGCAGGTTTCTGGAACCTATCTGCCCCCAAAGCATGAGCCTTCGCCGGAACTGGTCTTTAATCAATCGCCTCCGCCCTTGGGGCAGGGGACCCTGGCTTCCCCAATCCCTCAAGAGCCCATGGCTCCTACTTCTTTGAAAAAGAAGGCCAGCAGTCAGCAATATTCCCTCCCTTGGGTTCATGCCATTCCAGCAGTTTTCTTGGCGGGAGTTATTCTGTCTCTGGCGGTTTTCGATGCCTTCAAGGGCGGAGGGGTCCCAGCCAATCATGGTGGCACCGGCGGTTCGGAAACCAAAGGCGCCTCTTTTGGTTATTCCTTTGATTCCTCCAAAAAGTACCCCTTGCGCCTCGATTTCAACCATAAAGAGCGCAACAGGAATTTCCGTTTCGGCCTGTTCACCCCGGACAAACCCGATCCCAAAGACAAGAACCGCTACATGCGCCTGACTTTTGAAGAAGATGGAGATTCCAACAACACCCGGATTCGCATTGACGATTTTGATTTTCTCTACGCGCAAAAATCCAACGCCAGGGTCGTGGACCCCGAATGTAAAGAGGACAAAGTCCGCCATGCCTGGAAGACCGCGGTCGATTATTCCATCGGGGATGATAAAGTCCGAGTTACTCAATTAGTGCAAATCGTCCCTGGGAGCCAGAGCGAAGCGCTCGATACCTGCCTGGTCCGTTACACCATTGAAAACCGCGGAAAAAAGAAACACAAAATTGGTCTGCGCTTCATGTTAGACACCTTCATCGGCGGCGAGGACGGGGTCCCCTTTGTTGTTCCGGGAACCCCCGGCCTTTTAAATAAGGCCAAGGATTTTCCGCAAAAGGAGATTCCCGACTATATCCAGGCTTTGGAAAACCCCGACCTGAACAACCCTGGCACCACCGTTCACCTTGTCTTTGGGGGGCTGGCACTTCCCGATTGCGAGCCGGAACCGCTCGTCCGCTTGGTAGTTGGCGAGCATCCTGAGAATAAGGATTTCGGTTACGATTTGGATTTTGCCGAACTTTTCAAAAAGGAAAAGGGCCCCTCGGACCGTTTCAAAGATTCCGCAGTTTTCCTCTACTGGAACGAACGGGACACCAACCCGGGCGAGGTCCGGGATTTCGCCTTCAGCTATGGATTAAGCGAAATTTCCAAACCCGAAGGAAGCGCCGGGGGAAAGCTTTCCCTGTCCGCGGGAGGCAACTTGAATGCTGGAAAAACTTTTTCCCTAACAGCATTGGTCAAAGATGCGGCCAAGGGGCAAGCGGTCGAGCTGACTTTGCCAGAAGGCCTGAGCCTTTCATCTGGGGAATCCAAGGAGAAAAAAATCCTCGATGTGGACCCAAAAACCCTTATGTCCCAGGTCAGTTGGAAAGTGACTGCGGCCAAGGCTGGAAAATATCAAGTGAAAATTGAAATGGGACAGTTTGCCACCAGCGGAAAAATCCAGATCCGGGATTCATCCACCAGTTTGTTCCGATAACCAGGTGCCTGCGAGATATGAGTTTCAATTTGTTCCTTTACTACTGCGCCATTTTCGGTGGCTATGCCGCCTTGGCCGCTGGTTTGCTCGGCCGGGCCATCTCTCCAGCGCAGAAGGAAGGCTCCTTCTCCTCGGGATTGATTCAAACCCTGGTCGATGGGGCTTTTCTGGGCGGTTTAGTTGCCCTGGCGGTTGGCCTCCTGGATACCTTGTGGATTAGCGGGCTGGGAAATAAAACCCGACTGGTGACCCGTGGATTTGGTTCGGCCTTGATTGGCGCCCTCGGAGGAATATTGGGAAGCGTTATTACTTACATGCTCATCAAGGTTTCTGGACTGGATTTCCTTATTCTGGCTGGCTGGGTTGTAACTGGGCTACTCATTGGTGTTTCCCTGGGGCTTTTTGACCGGCTAGCTGCTCTGGCACAAAAACAGCCGTTCCCCCAGGACAAAAAAATCGCCAATGGCCTTCTGGGAGGCGCCCTGGGGGGATTTCTGGGCGGTGTATTGTTCCTTCTTTCCAAGGCGTTACTCGGACTGATACTGGGAAAAGAGAATCTTATAAGTGCTTCCGCTCTCGGTTTCGCGGCCCTTGGTGGTGGTATTGGATTTTTCATCGGTTTGGCCCAGGTGCTGCTAAAAGATGCCTGGATCTCCGTAGTCGAAGGAAAAAAAACCGGTAAGGAACTGATCCTGTCCAAGGCCGAAACTCTGGTGGGCAGGTCCGAAGCATGTGATGTTGGACTTTTTGGCGACACGGGTGTGGAAAAAAACCACGCCAAGATCATCCGCAAAAACAACCAGTATTTCCTGGAGGACCAGGGATCCCAGGGGGGGACTTTTCTCAACGAGCAGAAAATTGGCAAGCAGTCGTTGTTGAAATCGGGCGACACATTCCGCCTGGGGCAGTATCTTCTGCGGTTTAACGAGAAACCCGGCAAGAGAAATTAATCCGGGTAGAGTATTCACTCAAGGATTCCAGACCATGCTTTTCGCATGTCCCAATTGCAAAAAGAATATGCAACTCCCGGAGGGTTCCGGGGGGAAAACTTTCATGTGCCCGATGTGCAAAAACCCGTTCACGGTCACCGCCCCGGCCTCTCCGGTCACTCCGGCCGCCCCGGTGCAGAACCCTGCAGTAAAACCGCAACCGGCTGCGCCGCCGGCCAAGGCTGTGGCACCCGTAGCGCCTACGCCCGCTGCGGCAAATCTGGTCAAGCCAACCGCTCCCGCCACGCCTCCCGCACACCACGCTGCTTCAGTTTCCACCACGCCTACCGACTGCCCCGCCTGCTCGGCCCATTTGCTTCCAGGGGCGATTTCCTGCATGGATTGCGGCTACTTGTTGCAAACCGATTCATCTCTCTCGGAAGGGGACGGGTTAAATCCGGCTATCTGCACCAACCCGGTGTGCGGTGCGGCAAACTCGCCCGGAGAACGAAACTGCCAGCGCTGCGGTCAAGTTTTGCCCTTTCCCCCAGGGCACATGGTGAACAACCGCTACAGGATTGAAAAGCAACTTGCGGTCGGCGGCTTTGGCGCCGTTTACCTCGCCACCGACACCAAGGAAGGGAACCGATCTGTTGCCATCAAGGACATGATTTGCGAAGACCCAGGGGAGTTCGATATTCGCCTAAATTTCTTTCGCCGAGAAGCGGAAATTCTCCGGTCTCTTGATAAAGTCGCCATCGTTCCAAAAGTCTACGACCTGATTGAGCAAGGAGACCGAGCCTACTTGGTTTTGGAATTTATCAAGGGCCGCGACTTGATGAAAATCATGGAAGGCAATAACTTGACGCCCTTCTCAATGGAAAGCGTGATTGAATGGGGCAAGAGCATTTGCGATGTTCTCCAACACATGCATTCCCAGGTTCCACCCCTGGTGCATCGGGACCTCAAACCGGAAAACATCATGCTTCTGGAAGATAAAAAATCAATTAAAATGATCGACTTTGGCACCGCCCGCGATCTGGGAAAAAGCCAAAAGGACCGGCATGCAGCCAAAACCAAGGTTTTCACCGAGGGTTATGCCCCGTTGGAACAAATTGCAGGCAAGCCGGAACCGCGGAGTGACTTGTTCGCCTTGGCCTGCACCCTTTTCCAACTGACTACAGGAAAACCGCCGGAAGGGACCTCCACCGTGCAATTAATTGAGGAATTGCAGCGTGACCCCAAGTCACCTGTGCCAACCGCCTATCACTGGCTTCTGGATGTGTTGAAAACGAACCTGAGCGAAGATCCCAATGAACGGTACTTCTCGGCTCGGGAATTCAAAACTGACTTGGAAAAAAAGCATGTGACTCAGGAAATCCCTTGCCCGCAATGCAAGGGGACCAATAAGGTGCGCCAGCCATATTGCTCCAAATGCGCCGCCTCTCTGACCGATCCGACACCTCCCTGTTATTATTGCGGCAAGCAAAACTGCATGGGGAGCCGCTGTTGTATCCATTGTGGAAACCGCTTGAAGTAAATTCTTGGAATTGGACCGGACTTCTCACTTAGCAGGACTTGACCATGACCAATGATCCTAATAATGGCCCACAAGAGGAACCCCTCTTGGAACAAAACACATCGGAGATTCCCCTGGCGCTGCCCGTGGATTTCTCTCAGGAAATCCTGGAACAGGATATTCCGCTTGCCCTGCCGGTTACAGCGGAGGAACTCCTGACCGCCAACACCCTGGGCGCCCAGGCGACCGAACAATTCCCTGCCGCCCCTGAAATGGTTGTCCCCCAGGAAGCCGATCCAGCGGCCGAATCCCCGAAAATCCTTTGCAAAGTATGCGGATCAGAAAGAAAAAAAGGCCAGCACTCTTGCCTCGATTGCGGCTATTACTTTAGCGATGAGGAACTCGCTGGCGCTGGAAACAACCACGCAACAGGCGCCATTCCTGACACAGGCGCCAACAAGTTGGTTTTCGACACCCGCTTTGAAACCCAGGAACTGGTGGAGGAAAAGGTCTTTATCCGGATTTACCGGGGAAAAGATCGGGTTGAGAACCGGGAAGTCTGGATATACACTCAGCCTGCCAAGGAAGAGAAAAAAACCAATCCGGACCCCGATACACTTACTCTGGCAACCGGCGAACCCGAGGAAATCTCAGCCGACTTTCTCCCCTCGTTTGATGATGCCTTGTTGCGAAAGCCAGACATGGAGCGGACCCGGAAAATGCCCCCCGAGATCAATTGGCCCAATCTGGCATGGATCCGTGGTGTCATGGATTTTTCTGAAAGTCACGGCTTGCCCAAAGTTCTGGCCTCGGGTACGGAAAACCAGTTAATATTTCTCGTGTTGGAACAACCCGCGGGCAAGGATTTCTGGGAAGTCTGGGATGAGGAGAATTCCACCCCCCCAGTCCGGTTCGGCTACCTTCGCCAACTGGCCGAAATTCAAAAATCCCTGCACCGCTCCAATGCATTTTTGGAATTTGTCAGACCGGAACATGTGGTGGTTACACTCGAGGGCAAGGTTCGCTTAAAGCATGTTCTGGAAATCCTGCCCATGCCCTTGCCTCCTGGAATTCCGGTAAAAGGCACTCTTTTCACACCGCCTGAATTACTGACGGGAAGGGGTTGCCTGACACCGCGGGCCGGGCTTTATAGTTTTGGCGCCCTGATTTATTGCCTGGAGATCCTGCATCGCGAACTAAGCGATGCCGATTTCGATAAGCCCGGCGTGCCTAAACCCTTTATCCCACGGTTTCCCGATACGCACCCCGCCTTTGGCCGCTTGATGTCAAAAACTTTCCGGACCGAAGTGGAAGCCCGCTTCCCCACGGAAGAAGCAGGCCGGGAGGACCGCTCGGGGTTTTCGGAACTGATCCATACCCTCACCGCGGTTGGAAGGTCGCTGGACACCTGCAGGCTGGAAATCGCCAGTTGGATGACCACTGGCATGGTCCGCACCGGCAACGAAGATGCTTTTGCCCTGACGCATGTCTCCGAGTCGCGCCAGGACGATCTTTCCGATGCGGCCCTGTTATTCCTGGCCGATGGCATGGGGGGCTACGAGGCGGGGGAAATTGCCGCCGCCATGACCTTGCAACATTTAAGGCAGACTTTATCGCAACATAAACTCTTCATGCGGTTTTCCGGGAAGACTTCCTTTATCAACGATGCCGCCAACCCGCCTCCGAAAGGGGAAAGCCACGGTCCCGCGGAACTCGATATTGAAGAGTGCAAGGCGGTTTTCAAAAACACTCTCAAAGAAGTGAACCGTTTGATATACACCGCATCCCGGGCGCCCGGTTCCAAGCGCAGGGGCATGGGCTGTACCACCGAATTAGTTTACCTTGATGGGAAACACCTGGTGGCAGGCCATGTAGGCGACAGTCGGGTTTACCACCTACGCCAGGGACATTTAGTGCAAGTGACCCGGGATCAAACCCTGGTTAACCGCCTGGTGGAACTGGGGACGATTAGCGCCGAGGAAGCGGACCACCACCCGCGCAAGAACGAATTGCAGCAGGCAATTGGCGGGCAACCTGAAGTGGAACCCGGAATTTACCACGCCCGCCTGGCCCCGGGTGACTGGGTGTTGATCTGCTCCGATGGGTTGACCAACCATATAGCAGCCAAGGATTTGCAATTTATGCTGGCCAACGAGGCTCAGTCGGCGCAAATGGCCGCACGCAGGCTGGTCAACTTGGCCAATATTGAAGGGGCCACCGACAACGCCACCGTAGTTGTGGTCCGCTGCACTTAGCTCTTGCTCGCCTAGACCGATCGGACTATATTTAGATTGATCAGTCTAAAAGGCGAGGTTTTATTAAGCAACCGCGGGTTGATATCGGAACGATCCGACGCCGCCAGGTCGTTGATGCCGCCTTCGACATCATTTCCCAGCGTGGTATCAACCACTTTTCCCTGTCGGAAATTGAAAACCGCGCAGGCATGAGCCGCGGCCAGCTCACCTACTATTTCCCCGCCAAGGAAGAGATTCTTCTGGCGGTGTTCGACTGTTTTCTGAAAAGGATGCAGGATGGTTTTCAGGAAAAAGGCGGCGTTGGCGGCCTCGATTCCTTGAAAGGATGGGAACTTGCCCAGTGGATTATGGGCCGAGTGATCCAGGGCAACCATTGGGAAAAGGATTTTTACAACCTGAAATATACTTTCCTTTCGCAAATTCACCACCGCCCCGATTTCAAAGAGAAACTTTCCGGTTTGTACGAGGAATGGCGGGGAAAGATGACCACCTGCCTGGAAGAGGGTTTCCCCGAGGCCCGGTCCAAGGAAGATTTTCGCGATCTGGCCACGCTGATTCAGGCTATATTACATGGACTCGCCATTCAAAAGTCCGCTGACCAAAACGCCTTCGACCCAGGCAGGCTTTTCAACCTGGCAACCAGGATCCTTTTGGAGTATTTGCAGCCTCCACTCCCGAAGCCCCTTCGCAATAAAAGCAAGAATGCCAAGCCCATGACAAAAAGAAAAACCAGCAAACGAGGCAATACCAATGTCCACAAAGACGCATAACTCTTCTCTCGATAATAAAAATCAACAACTGGAAGAGCGCGTAAAATCGATGCGAATTGGCAACTTGGAAGGGCGCGCTTCCCGGAGTTCGCAATCATTCGCCTGGGGATTGACCCTCATTTTCATGATCACCGCAGCGGTCATGACTTGGCGCAGCTACTCGGTGGCGCCTCCCGGAGGATGGGCGGTGATTAATTCCCAGGGAAACTCTCCTTCGCAAGCAGTAATGGAGACACCCAAGGGGCAGCCAAATCCGAGCGCCCTGGGCGCCAAAGAATCCCAGCCGAGGGGAAAAGAAGGAATTGCCCTCGAAGCCAAGGGGTACATCATTCCCGTGCATCAAATTCAAGTAAGCCCCAAGGTTCCGGGAATGATTGAGAAATTGTTTTTCGAAGAGGGCAAAAGAGTCAAGAAAGGTGATATCCTGGCGATTTTGGAATCCGTGGATTATAAGGCTGATGTGGATAAGGCCCGCGGCGCGGTTGTTGTGGCAACGCAGCGGCTGAATGAATTGAAAAACGGCAACCGGCCAGAAGAAATCGAACAGGCCAAGCAAGAATATTCCGAGTGCCAGTCGCAATTGGAACAAATGCGCCTCGACTTGCAAAGGAACCGTCGCCTGACCGGAGCCGCTTCACTTTCCCAACGGGAACTTGATGTGGCCCAATACAACTACGAGGCCATGGCCAGGCGGTCGTTCCGGTTGAAATCCGCTTTCGACCTGGCAGTTAAAGGGCCCAGGGAAGAGAGGATTCGAGCTGCCGAGGCCGAACTTACCCAGGCCACGGCAGAACTAACCAAGGCCGATTGGCGCTGGAGCAATTGCGTGGTCACTGCCCCGGTGTCCGGCATTATCCTGACCAAGAAGGCCGAGGAAGGGAACATCGTCAACCCGATGGCCTTCAATGTCTCGGCCACCCTTTGCGACATGGCCGACCTGACGGACCTGGAAATCGACCTGACGATTCAGGAACGGGACATTGCCCTGGTTCATAAAGGGCAAAAATGCCTGGTCATGCCGGAAGCATTCATGAATCATGGTCCCTTTTTGAAACTGTACCCGCGCGGCTATGAGGGAGAAGTGTCGCGGTTGATGCCCATTGCCGACAGGGCCAAGGGCGCCATCCCGGTGCGGGTGAAAATTCGGGTAACCGCGGAGGAAGAAGGCGTTTACCTGAAGCCCGATATGGGGGTTATAGTTTCCTTTCAACGGTAAGCCAAGTAATCAACCTGATATAGGGGCATGGGCAATGAACCCGGATAGTATTGTTCGGGTGAAAAATTTGACCAAGTTTTTCACCCGTGGAAGCGAAAAAATCGAGGTGCTGGAACACCTGACCCTGGAAGTTAATCGGGGCGAATTCCTCGCCCTCATGGGGCCAAGCGGGTCGGGAAAAACCACCTTGCTCAACCTTATTGCAGGGCTCGATTCCCCTTCCGATGGGGTCATCGAAGTGGGGGACAAAACCATTAGCGGCATGAGTGAAACGGAACTGGCCGCCTGGCGCACGAGGCATGTGGGATTTATCTTTCAGTTTTATCATTTGCTTCATGTTTTAACCGCTTATGAAAATGTGGAATTGCCTTTGCTGTTGCTCCCCTTGACTGCCAAGGAACGGAAAAAACAGGTGCTGACCGCCCTTGACTTGGTGGGGTTGTCAGATCGGTTGCACCATCGGCCTGGGCAACTTTCCGGCGGGCAGCAACAACGGGTGGGCATTGCCAGGGCGGTGGTCTCCGACCCGGACTTGGTGGTAGCGGATGAACCGACGGGTGATTTAGACTCCAAATCGGCTGAGGAAATTCTGGAACTGCTGGTGGTTCTAAAAAAGACCCTGAACAAGACTATTATCATGGTCACACACGACCCGCGGGCCGCAGCCCGGGCGGAACGCATTCTCCATTTGGAAAAAGGGAAGCTGGTCCACGACATTCCCGCGGCTTCCTACTCTTACGAACCCGAACCCTTGGGAGGATTGCATGGGTAGTTGGGAAAAAAGCTTTTTGCAATTCCTGGACAGCCCTGTGCGCCTCGGCCTTGCGGTTCTTTCCGCCATCCTCCTTCTGTTTTTTATCATCCGCTTGGGGAGTATCTATTTTTTCCTCCGCCTCATTTTTCTCAACTTGACCCGCAACCTTGTCCGCACAGGGCTCACGGCCGTAGCCTCTTTCATGCTGGTCTTCGTCGTCACCCTGGTCTGGACCATCCTCTGGTTCCTCAACCTGGTGACTTCCGAAAAATCCAAGGACTTCAAAGCTATCGTTTCGGAAAGATGGCAAATACCGAGCCAAATGCCTTTTGCCTACCAGGGTGCCTTGTCGGAAGGGGCTCCCGCCATGGAGGGGGATTTCAAAGTGGATTCCTCTCGCGACGCCATGACCTGGCAGTTTTACGGCGCCACCATCGACCCCACCAAGCGCACCCGCGAAAGCATCCTCTTTTTCTTCTGCATGGAGCCGTTGAAATTCACCAAGATGATGGACGGCATGGATGAATTCACTCCGAAGCAGGTTGAACAAATCAACCATTGGTGTGAGGAAATGGTCAAGGATAAACGCAAGGTAATCTTGGGCAAGGACAGGCTGCAGGCAATTAACAAGCGCGTGGGCGAACGCCTGAAACTCACCAGTTTTAATTACAAGGACATCGATCTGGAAATTGAAATCATCGGCGAGTTTCCCGAGAGCCGCTATAACCAGAGCGGCATCATGAATCGGGATTACCTTAACGATGCCGTCGATGCTTACAATCGAAAAAAACCTTTGAAGCACCCCTTAACCGCCAAGAGCTTGAATCTGGTTTGGCTGCGACTGCCGGAAACTCCCATCTTTCAACAAGTGGAGAAGCAGATAAGCGAATCGCCGTCATTCACCGCGCCTGCGGTGAAGATTGAAACTGCAGCCTCCGGCGTGGCCACTTTTCTCGACGCTTATCGCGACCTCCTCTGGGGGCTTCGCTGGATTCTCGCGCCCTTCATCCTGGCCACCATGGCGCTAATCATCGCCGTGGCAATTAGCATTAGTGTGCGTGAACGGCGAAAGGAAATAGCGGTCATGAAAGTGATTGGGTTCCTGCCCAGGCAAATATTGTTTCTGGTTTTGGGTGAAGCAATCCTTGTGGGCGCACTAAGCGGAACCGCAAGTTCCCTGGGCACCTATTTTTTAATCAATGATTATTTCGGCGGAATTAAGTTCCCCATCGCCTTCTTTCCCGTTTTCCTAATCCCTGGTGATGCCCTTTGGTGGGGCACGGCCATTGGCGTGGGCACCGGTCTGGCAGGCAGCTTATTTCCCTCCTTAGGAGCATGCAGAATCAGGGTTTCCGAAGTCTTTTCGCGGATTTCCTGAAATTCACGGAGCTTGGCATGGATTTAGTTACCACACTGGCGATCTATTTTGCCGCCGTCATCGCTGGATTCATCCTCCTGGCTTTTCTGGGAAAGGTCCCCTTGAAATACAGCCTGCGCAATCTGATTGTGCGCTGGCCTATTTCCCTCATGACCGGGCTGGCCTTTACCCTGGTCATTGGGCTGCTCATGGTCATGCTGGCCTTTGTCAATGGCATGTACCGCCTTACAGGCAGCAGCGGCTACCCGGACAATGTCCTCGTCCTTTCTGATGGCGCCACCGATGAAGTTTTCAGCCACCTTGGCTTCCGCGATGTCAGCGAAATTGAATTTCACCCTTCTGTCCAACGGGATGAAAAGGGAAAACCACTGGCAAGCTGGGAGACCTATGTCATTGTCAATCAGCCCATTCCTTCCCATGCCCGCAAGGACGGCAGGAAAAGGCGATTCATCCAGGTTCGGGGTATTCTCGATCCTGAACGATCGGGTCAGGTCCACCGGCTGAAATTGAAATCCGGCCAGTGGTTCACCACGGGAGAAGGCGGCGGCGGCGTGCGAGAGGTCACCCTTCACGAACCAGGAAAAGAACCGCGAACAATTGGCGCCGGTGAAGTGGTCATGGGCCTGGGAATCGCGCGAGAATTGGGGCCTGATTACCGCAAGGAAAGTCTGGAACCGGGTGATGTGTTCAGCCTGGGCGATAGATATTGGGTAGTGGCGGGACTGCTGGATTCCCACGATTCCACCTTCAATTCAGAAATTTGGGCCAAGTGGAAAACCGTTGCCGAAAGGTTTGGCAAGGAAACTTTCAGCACCGTGGTATTGAAAACCGTCAGCCCGGAAGAAGCCCAGAGGGCGGCCAAGGACCTGGTGCAAAACTACAAAAAAGCCGCCGTCCAGGCGGTAGTGGAAACCGAATATTACGACAGCCTTAACAACACCAACCAGCAATTCCTTATCGCCATTGGTTTTGTCGCCGCCATCGTCGCCATTGGCGGAATTTTTGGCATCATGAACACCATGTTCGCGGCCATCAGCCAGCGCGTGAACGACATTGGCGTGTTGCGCATTCTCGGTTTCGCCCCCTGGCAGATTCTTATTTCGTTTTTTTTGGAAGCCTTGCTCCTGGCCTTTATTGGAGGCGTAGCTGGCTGTTTAGCAGGCAGCTTCGCCGATGGCTTCACCGCCAGCAGCATTATGAGCAGCGGCACAGGCGGGGGCAAAAGCATTATGCTGCGCCTGACTGTCGATTTGAAAATGATGTTGGGCGGCTTGCTTTTTTCCCTGGCCATGGGCGCCCTCGGCGGGTTCCTGCCTGCCATTGCCGCCATGCGCGTTAAACCGCTGGAATCCCTCCGCTAACCCAGCCTGCTTCCGCATTCTGGCAAATCTCCTGAACTTCCTTGAGGCCCAGGCCCGTTTTCACCGGAGGGTGAAAAGTCACATGCACGATCAAGGCTGGCCCCTTCCCGGTGGCAACTTCGCGGTTTAAGGAAACAGCAATCACAGGAATGTTGTATTCCTCCGCCGCCTTTAGCAATGGCTCGGCCCATGGCCCATCGAGGGGCATCGACACAACATGCCGGGCCTTTAGATTTTTTCTCCCTTTCTCCACGACGGAAACAACCGCGGTTTCCTCGGTTGGCATTTTTTCCAACCAAGCCAGGCTGTATTTCTGCGCCAGAAAATTCAATAGCGGAGGCAAATCGCCCTCGCCATTCCCCCTGCAATACAAGCTGCGAGCAGTCCTGTCGGTGGCGGAAAGAATGCACAAGGAATCTTCCAGGTTATTGCCCGAGTGAACCAGCAGGGCCCCGCCCCGCCCGGGAAGTTGGTGAAGCCCATGAGCCCGCAAACTCATTTTCTTGAACAAGTAACCCCACAAAATGGTGCGCAAAAGCAGGTCGGGCATTCGCAAGCGCAGCACAAACAAGGTCGATAGGGTAATAATCCCCGCCCCCAAAAACAGGTAGCGCGGAAGTTTTTCATTGTCAAAAATAACCTTTCCGCCATCCCCTTCCAGCGCTAGCTTGCGATGCTCCACCTGTCCTTTTTGATAAGTCCGTTCCCACACCTTGGATCCAACAGCAATCCCCGCAGGTATGGCATCCAGCGCCATGGCTGAACCGCTGGCGAGGATTTTTTTCTCCTGGCCTTTTTCCCCTTCAATTTCCAATGTGTAAGTATCGGGGCGCCCATGTGCTAATTTTAAATCGATGAGGGTTCCGTGGTAGCCCTTTTCCATTTTGATTTCCGGACACAACCCGGAAAAATGCGCCGCCTTGACTATTAGAAAAAAGAGAACCGAGGCGAAAATCGCCCCGGTGACATTGACCAGGTTGCTGGTCGCCACCGCGTCTCCCTTGCTGGCCTTGGGCGCTCGGTGCTGCAGCAAAGTGAACAAGGGCACCACATAAAAACCGGTGAAAAACCCGTTGAGAATGATGCAGATAATAGTGGCCGGCAGGCTGTCTAAAAAAACCGCGTTGGCCACCGTGGCGCCCACCATGCCCAAAATGCCAATGGGCACCAGGCCAATTTCAATTTTTCCCCCGGATAGAAAACCGACAAGCGGGCTGCCAATGCCAATCCCCAACGCCACCATCCCCACAACAGCGCTGGTTTTCAATTCCGTCCACCGGGGAATTTGCGATTCCCCATGCATGTAAACTGTGGCTCGGGTAAAGGCCACGATAAAAGTGAAGAAAGCAATCCCTACAACTGCCAGGGCCAAGGGCCGCGAGAGGAACATTTCCTTGAGGTTTTTCCAAACCGGGGCGTAAAGGAATTCAGGAAACTTCTTTTCTGGGCTGGCGGCCGGCACCTTCTCAATGAAAAAACTGGCTGCCGCCCCGATAATTGCCAGGATAAACAGCACGATGCCAATCCAGTATTCCTCCCCGCGGAATTGATACGACAACACCCCGCCAAACACAGTGCCGAGAATTACTGCCAGGAAAGATAAACTTTCCAGCAACCCGTTTCCCCGCGACAGCAAATGCGACTGCAAAATTTCCGGCATGACACCATACTTGGCCGGAACGAAAAAAGCGCTGTGCATCCCCATCAAGAAAACCGTGGAGAGTACGATCCATGGCCCCAGGGCGTTTTGGTGAGTTCCCAGCCAAAATCCCACCAAGGCCACGGCGGTGATCACAACTTCCGCAAGTTTCCAGAAAACCAGGCTGTGCCTCTTGCTGTATTTATCCGCCAAGTAACCCGAAAGAGTGCAAAACAAGGCCCATGGGGCGTAAAAAAGGATCGGCATGAGAGAAATGGCCTGATCCTCGGCCAAGGCGCCGGTGTTGATGGCAAAAAACATCGCCGACGCGTGAATGGCCTGATCGTTGAAAGCCGCGAAAAATTGGGCCGTCAAAAGAGCAATAAAAGTCCGGGATGACAAACGCCCCGCCGGCTGAAATGTTGCCATGAATTTCCTGAATGTTGAGATAGGCTGGTAGCCCCAGGGCAACTGCCCGAAGCTATCATGAGGGGTAGTTATACCAAGGGCCTGTGCATCCCGCCATGAAAACCCGATTTCGATTTCTCCGAAGCCACCATGGCCAGAAAACGCTCCTTTAAAGAACTGCAATCCACCGGCGGTTCCCCGCTTTCTCCCACCAAAAAATCCGGGTTCAAGATGCCATTGACCTTTGCTTGCAACCCAACCTTGCGGGCCAGGAGCATCGCCTTTCCCATGATGCGCCCTCGCATTCCCGTGGATAGCATTCGCATCTTTCCAAAACCGCTCACCGGGCGGGTGACTCCTTGCGACCAGGGCTTCAAATCCTGCAATCCCCTGCCCTTGCGACGGGCAATTTCGTCGGCTAATTCCTCTGGGGGCAAGGCCAAACAATGAATGGAAATACTTTTCACGCCGGCCCGAGCAATTTTCTCCAAGGCAAATTGAATGCTCTTCCCGCTATCATTGACCCCTGGAATCAATGGCCCGAATTCCACCTGCACCTCGACTCCTAATTGCAACATTGTCCTGACTTGCGAAAGCCTGGCTTCAGGAGCCGGCGCAAGGCATTCATACAGCCTGGCGCAATCCGCATCCAGGGTGGACACTGGGACAATCAAACTTACCTTCTCCCCGCATTGGACGAAGGCCGCTTTTTCTTCCGAGGAAAGGATTCCGCGAGTTTGAACCCAAGTTGGAATCCCTTGCCGACCCAGGTGGCGGATGATTTCCATGGCCGCGATTCGCACAGGATCCCCCCATGAAAAAGGATCGCAGGCATTTCCCAACAAAACACCCAAAGGGCTTTTCAATCGGTCTACCTCATCCAGCAACCGGGCCATCGAACTTTTGAGAAAAGGAAAATTGCCTTGGGGAGGATTCGGTTCAGGTTCGAAAAGCCTGGGGCGGAATGTGCAGGAATTGGTCAGATCGAGGCCAAAAAAAGTTCCATTCCTTTTCCCAAGCAGGGTATAAAAGCATTTATTAATTAAGGTATTGGCCCTCTGTTGAAGGGTGGAAGGGGATTTTTTCCAGGTGGAATGTACGATCACAGTCAATCTCCTAACTGAACAAATTTTCAGGCAGGCAGATTTTAATCCATCCCTTTAACTTTCAAGGTTAGCAGCGAAAGCAAAAATGAGGCTTCCGCAAAAAAACCCTCGTTTCCTTTGAATTCTTCCTATTTCCCTTAAATCCAGCCAGCATGAATATTCAATCTCAACCATTTAATCCTTTTAATTATAACAAAACTAATATTTTACCGGATTAACCTATATTATTTCCTTCGACCTTATGCTAGCTTACACCGCCATTAGTTCCTTTTTGCTTTGAGGTCGACAAATTAACCATGGACCAATTGGACCATTTTATTTCCTTGGTTAAGTCTAAAGGGATTTGCCAGGGCAGATTCCTGGGTTTCTTGCACATTTTGGTTGCCTACCACATCTTGGATAACCTTGGCAAACCAATCTCCACAGGCATGACTTGGCGCGAAGCCGCCAATCGTTTGCGCAAAAACCGTTGGAACCCCGATGACATCGAATTACTGGGCCTAAAAGGCGAAGATATGCCCCAGCGCGACCGCTTGCGCTACTGGTATGTGGCCATTGTCCGATCGGGAATCGGTTCCGAAAAGGCCGCCGCCGAGGCTGATGCCCTGGCCCGAAATTTCAAACGGATTGGCTTTGACGCCATAATTCCCCCCAAAAAATAGAATCGCCGTTCCCCGCTTTTCATTGACCTGTCCGGGCGGGACTCCTATATTTTCCAATTGAGGAACTCGCAAGGCACGGCTGGGAGTATCGATGACTACGCAGGAACAAACACCAGGCATTGAAGGCCAGTTGGTCAACCTGCGCCTGGCCCTTGCCAGGTTTAGTGAAAAGCATGGCAAGCTATTAGTTGCCGTGTGCATTGCCATCATCCTGCTCGTTGCCATTTACCTGACCATGAGCTTCATCTCCGGTGGCTCTGCCGCCGAGGATTCTAACCGCTGGGTGACCCTGGATGGGCTAAACCAATCGGCCAGCTTGCAGGCTTTCGCGGATAATAACAAAGGGACGAAGCAAGGCCTGGTGGCGCGGCTGGAAGCCGCAAGAATTCTCCTCGCGCAAGGGTTGACCCAATTCGCCGCCACCACGGAAGAATCCAAAAAGGAATCGGTAAACAGTTTGGAAAAGGCAATTGAGCTTCTTACCGGATTGCTGGGGCAAACGGACCCCTACCTGGAACTCAAGGCGCAAACCCTGTGGAACCTGGGCAAAGCGCATGAGGCTCGCAAACGGTTGGATAAAGCCAAAGATTTCTACACCCAGGCCGCGGCCCTGGAAAACACGACAGCGGCGGGTAAACTGGCCGCCAAGCAACTGAAATCCCTACAAGAAAACCAGGCCAGCGTTACCGACCTGTACAAAGTATTTGAATAATTTCATGTCCGAAGTGGAAATTCCCGCCAGGGCCGAGGTGGAAATCCAGGCGAAAATTCGCGTGGAAGGCGCCCGCCTTGACCTTTATCTCGTGGCTCAATTCCCGGATTTCAGCCGTTCCGCCGTGCAAAAAGTCATCGAGGGGGGCGGGGTAACCGTCAACGGCAAAACTGCCAAAGCCAGCTACAAGGTTCGCCATGACGACCTAATCCGGGTTACTCCCCCGGCGCCCACCCACCCCTTGCCCGTTCCCGAGGACATCCCCCTCGATATTGTTTACGAGGACGAATTCTTCGCCATCGTCAACAAACCCGCCAACATGGTGGTTCACCCGGCCAAGGGGCACTGGTCAGGCACCCTGGTAAACGCCCTGCGCTTTCACTTTGCCAGCCTCAGCGAGGCCGCCGGCGAATACCGCCCGGGAATTGTCCACCGCCTTGATCGCGACACCAGCGGCGCCATCATCATCGCCAAGGAGGAGAAAACCCACCGGGAACTGGCAATGCTTTTCGAGGAACGAAAAGTTTTTAAGGAATACTTGGCCATCACCACGGGCGTATTCGACCGTGACAGCGATTACATCGAAGGCCGCATTGCCCACCATCCGCTCGACCGCGTGAAAATGACTATCACCGCTGACGAAGACGACGAGGATGCCCGCGATGCCTGCAGTTATTATGAAGTGATCGAGCGGTTCAAGGGATTCACTTTCGTGCGGGTTCAGCCCAAGACGGGGCGCACGCACCAAATCCGGGTTCACCTGGCCAGCGTGGGTCACCCGGTGCTGGCCGATAAGGTTTATGGCGGGCGCGACAAGTTTCATCTCGCCGAATTAGTCAACGGTTTGCCTGAAGATCAGAATCCGCTTCTGCTGTCCCGGCAGGCCTTGCACGCATTCCGCTTGCGCTTCCGTCACCCGCGCACGGGCCAGCTCCTGGAAATCACGGCGCCCATCCCGGCGGATATTCAGCAAACCCTGGATGCGCTGAGGCAACACCGCAAGGGATGACCTTGGGTTGCCCCGAGCCTGAGCTGCTTCTTTATTACAGGCTTTTACAAACCGGCGGGGGCGGGAAAGATCTGCACCCGCGAAAACTTCTTCACATGTTCCGCCAGCCGTTCTTTCAGCTTCTCCGCAAAATATTCCTTGACCTCGCCCTGAACCTCTTCAAACTTCACTTCCTTCCCCAATTTCCTTTCCGTGGTCAGGATCAGGTGGAAGCCAAACTGAGTTTTCACCGGTTCACTCACCTGATACACCGACTGGGTAAAGGCTGTCTTGGAGAAATTCTCCACCATGTCGCCATCGCGGCCGAACCAGCCGACATCGCCCCCCTGGTCCTTCGATGGGCATTCGGATTTCTTCCTGGCCACATTGGCAAAGGCTTCGTCCACCAGCGCTGTCCGCGTTTTCTCCTTGATCAAACTGTCGGTCCCTGGAAGCAGCTTGGCCAACCCGCCATTCACCTCGTCATCAATCGTCTTTTTGAGGGAGGCAATTTGCCCGCGGACTTTTTCCTCGCCCCCAGCTTCCGCCGCGTTCATGTTCAACAAAATATGCCTGGCGCGCACGCTGGAGCCATCAAACACTTCCTTGTTTTGTTGAAAGGTTTCCTTCAAGACTTTGTCATTGGCCTGGGAATCCACAAACTTTTCCCAGCGCACCTCCGCCGTGATATGTTCCTTTAATTCCGCCTCGCTAAGTTTTAACTCCTCAAGCATCTTGGTAAATTCTTTCCCCTGCTTGATCACTTCCTCCCTCATTTGCCCCAGGCGCTTGTCCACCTCGCCGGGTTCCACTGCCACTTTTTGCTGTTGCAAATATTGATCCACCAGCATGTTTTCGACCAGGTGACTGACTAACTCTTTCCTGGCCTGGGCTTTTTTCTCAGGAGGCACGCGGTCCAGGCCGCGCTGAACCGCGGTTTCATAAAGCGGCTTGTCATTCACCAGGGCTGCAACGCCGGGAGGGGCTTTTTGCACCCCGGCGTCCTGCGCGCCAACCCAGCCAATGGCCAACAGAAAAAACGCAATTGCTGGCATCCTTGCCATAAGAAACTCCTTGTACTTGAAACAAGCGCCCTGCGAAAAATAATGAGGGAAGGGACTATACTCCAAGGCAGATGGCAATTGCGATAGGACTTGGAATTACGCCCCTGGATGCGAATTCCCCATTGCCTCTTGTCGTCCCGCTTTGCCCAGCCAACCAGATCTAATTATACGACCGCTGCCTGTTACCCTGCTGGATCGCCCGTTTCATCTCTTTCACCGCCTCGAAAAATCCGGTCAGCACCGCACGCGACACGATTGCATGGCCAATATTCAATTCTTCCACCCCCAAGATCCCCGCCACCCCCTGCACATTAAAATAATTCAATCCATGCCCCATGTGAACATGTAGGCCGAGTTCCCGCGCCAGCCGAGTCGATTCCCGCAACTCGTCCAATTCCCGATCGATGCAAACCTTGGTTTTCGCTTCCGAATACCGGGCTGTCTGAATCTCAATCGCGTCAGCGCCCAGGGCCTTGGCGATTTCAATTTGCGTGCCGTCGGGGTCAATAAACAGCGAAACCTGAATCCCGGCGCTTTTCAGTTTTTTCATCACTCGGTCAACCGCTGCCTCATTGGCAATCAAATCGAGCCCCCCCTCGGTGGTCAACTCCTGGCGTTTTTCAGGCACCAAGGTCGCTTCGTCTGGAAGCACGGAACAGGCAATGTCGGCAATGGCATCGTCGGCGGCCATTTCTAAATTGAGCCGCCTGACCACCGGTCGAAGCAAGCGCAAATCGCGTTCTTGAATGTGCCGCCTGTCCTCGCGCAGATGCACCGTGATGCCGTCGGCCCCGGCCAACTCGGCCAGGATGGCGGCCGCCACCGGGTCCGGTTCCACTCCTCGTCGCGCTTGCCTTAATGTCGCCACATGATCGATATTAACACCCAGGCGAATTCCATTGATCATTCCCGTTCTCCTTTGCCGGGCCAGCGCAGGCTTTCGGGCAAGGCCGGTGCGTGCTGGCGGTATCGCCGCGATTCCCCGATCAACAACTTAATAAGAAAATACGCGGTAAGGATCATCATAACCCGGTCAAGGCAAAATCCGGCGATGGGGATGGAAGCAAACGGCACCCACCAGGCGGTGGTGACAACCAGTGCCAGCAAGGTGAAAATCGCCACCCGGTTCCACACGCCCAATTCATAGCGCGGGTCGAAAAACATGCTCAGCATGCCGCGAATTTCCGGCGCCACATCGCGGAAAAACCAGCGCAAGGTTCCGAACAGTGTTGGCCATTTGCGCGGCTTCGCCTCTTCGCTGGAGTCTACCTCCGTGGGTTCCTGCCCGGTTGCCGGGGGCGTCTCGAGTTTTTCCGCGGCGTTTGCCTGGGAACTTTGCAGCGTGGCCACAGCGTTTTCCAACCGCTCCAACCGTTTCAAAAACTCCCCAAGCGCTTCGTCTTCTTTTTCCCGAGTGGAATAACCGGGATTTGGCAAAGGATCCATGATTGCACCCCCCTTTCTTCCCGCTTCAAGAATAAGAATTGCACCGGGGTCTTGCAATGGCCGTCTGGGAATTGAAGATAGGTTTTCGCAGTAAAAGGTAAGGGGAAAACGGTTTGCTGGCGGCTTGGGCCATGAGGGGAAGGTGGAATTTTCGGGAACAAAGAAACCCGCGGGTTCGCCGCGGGTTTCTTTCTGCCAACAGGCAATTACTTGATCGCTTCCTTGAACGCTTTCAACGCGTTAGCGCGAACTGCAATCGAGGCCGGCTTTGCTTTGAAGATCTGCTTTTCCTTGGTGAAGGGATTGATGCCTTCCCGTTCCTTGGTGGCAGGGCGGACTTTCCTTTTCAACTTGAGGATGCCGGGAATGGTGAAAATCCCGGGGCCTTTTTTACCGAGCTGGGCCACGACCAAGTTCCGGACTTCGTCCAGAACCGTAGCCACCTGCTTCTTGGACAACTCGCACTTTTCAGCCAACGCACCGAGAACCGCGCTTTTGGTCAACGCCTTGGACATCGATAAATACTCCCTTATGAACATGGAGAAACACAGGAACATCCTGCTGATGCAAGGAAACTAGGGATAGGAACGGTTAATGTCAATCAAAAAAAGCTGAAATATCCCGGGGAAATCGAGTATTTTTGAGTTGAGAGCTGAAAAAAGCCCTGGTTTTTGCGGTGTGAATCGGTTTTGGAGAGAAAAGCTCCAGCTGAAAAACCCGGGAAAACCGGCTCTTTTACGGTTTCCCCGGGCCTTTTGATTCCAGATTTCCACTTCTATTCAATGATGGTCGAGTACAAAACCACCGGATCTTTTTTCACATCAAACCCTGGCCAAGGGCCGGGATTCCCGCGGCTGATCACCTTGCAGCCGGTCGCATGGCTCTTGAAGAAGGTGGCCGAATAAACCGGCGCCATCGCCGTGCCCGTGTTCTTCAAGGTTACGACCTCCTCATTATCCGTGTCCGGATCGAAGGTCAAAACCATGCCATCCTGGAATTGAAAGGGCCTGCCGGTCTGGTTCGCCCCCGTCCCCAAAAAGCCTGAAATCGTAACTGGCGTGGTGCCCGTTACGGTTACCGCCTGGTTGGAAACGGTCTGGAAGGCCACCATTTTGGAGCGGTCGACAATGGCGAACATCCGGTGGCGGATGTTGGTCCCCTCGCTGCGGCCGATTTCCCCGCCCATTTTCACCGGCTTTACCGTGTCGTCGGTCACTTCGAAATACCCGGTGGTCAGCCAAACGGCGAAGCAATTACTGCGGGTGGTGACATTATTAAGGATCTTGGTAAGCAATTCCTTTTTCTGATAGGAATCAGCGCGGTTGAGATCCAGGATCGGCTGGCCATTCGCCCCCTTGCGCAAAAGAGAGTTGTTCAATCCGCGGGGGCCGGGGGTCCAATCGTCGTTGCCATTCGCCCTGCCCTGGCCAAAACCCCAGAAGGGTTGGTCGCCATACGCGGGGGATCCACCGGGCGAGCGCGAGACTATCAGGTTATCGTAAATGGCATCCACCTCGGCTTCGGTGAAGTTGTTGAGGCCATTGGGATCGCACACAGCTTTAAAAACTTCTCGTTCCCAGATGCCATTGATGTTCACCGGCCCAATATTACGGCCATTCTCGGCCATGCCATATTGCCGATTCTTGGTGTTGGCCACTTCCAGGAAGCGGTAAAGGCGGGTGGATTCATCCATCCACGGGGCCTTGTGGCCGATGACCTGGCCGGCGGTGTCTTGCACCGGGGTGTTGAAACGCTGCGTAACTTCGCTCGGCTTGCAACCAGCGACCTGGGTGATTTCCATGCCATTAATCACCTCGCGGTCCATGTGGACCAGCCAGGGAAAAGGCATAAGCAACACCTTGTCACCCTGGTTGACGCCCGTTTCGGTTTTCCAGCTTCCATTGTGGCGGAAGAAGGTATGCTGAGGCTGGCCGGGGATGGGCTGCGAAATCGCTTTGCTATTAATGATATCCCATTCCCGCAACCCCTCCTGGTAGTCATTGGCCATATCGGTGTTCGGAACCGCGGGGATATCGGTATAAGCAATCGTGGTTCCGGCAAAGGGCTGGCTGCGGCCCATGCTGGTGCGAATAGGCACATTCTTCGTCGTATCCGGGTCGGGCAGATTCCTGGCCATTGATTCTTTCAAGGGGTCGGCATCGACCTTTCTTACATCGTCGCTGGCATTGGTGATGCCATCATTCACCTTGAGGCCGTTCATCACATCCACGGTGATATAGGGGTTGTAACCCTGGCCTTGCGGATTGGCCTGCGGCGGGCGGTGCGGGTCGGCCAGGCGGCGCAAGACGATAGTATGGTTCATGGCTTTTACCGACGCCGTCAGGGTAACACCGTTGGCAAATCGGGCGTCGGCCACTGGGATCCTGGTTGTAAAACCAGGTGTGCGCAGGCTGGCCAATTGTTCCGCCGGGGTGTTGATATTGTTGGGCGGATCATTGTAGGGGAAAGGATGCACTCCCTTTCCCGGGAACTCAACTGTGGGGCCAACGACAAAGAAGCCGTTGTAATTGGCAACCGAGGCCACGGGAGGGGTTGCCATGGGATCAGCGGGGCGAACCACGCTGCCGGAGTAAGAGGCTCCCAGGGGGTTAACCAAACGGCAACCCTGGTTTTCATATTCGGCAATGTCCAGGAATTTGCCTGGTCCAACATCGGCGGCATTGGCCCGCAAGGGGAATTTGGTCGCACCATCGGGCTTGAAATTGGTCAGGCTGGCAATGGGCGCCAAGCTTAACCGGCCTTCCACATTTTCCTGGTTAAACAAAGCTGGATCGGGGCGGTCGAGAACAAAAATCTGGTAGACCGGTGAATCATTGGGATTGGCATTAGGGTCCTGTTCCAAAACCGCGATTTTATGGTCATTGCTGGGGTCCAGGTCGATTCCCCCCTGGGGCATGGGGTTGATCAATTCGATCCAGGTGTGGAGATGGTATGGCAGGGTCGCTTTCTTGGTCTTGTCCACCACATTGGTGAATGGATCCATGGGGTCGTTGACTATTTCTGCATAGCCCTCGTTCAAAACCAGGGTCGGCAGTTCAAAGCCATAGACTCTTTCATCCAGGCTGGCGTCGCGGTTCCCAGTGGGAGTGGCATTATCCAGCGCCGGCTCCAACGGATGCGGCGGTTTCATATTGGGATCGAATTTCCAGGTGAAGGTGGTCATGACATTATCGGGATCAACGAAATCGACCATGTTGGCCGCAAGCTGGGCCAGGTAGCGGTTGGCTTCGTACTCGGCGTTGCCTGTGCTAATGGGGAAGCCATTCCCCGACATGTCCCTGGCGCCCGTCACTTTCACTAGCACTTGAAAAACTTCCTGAGCGAACATTTGCCTTTCGTAATTGGCAACCTGAGCGCCCGCGGTGGGGTTATTGGCATAGGTGGGATATTTGGTGTTCCAGCCGCCGCCATCGGCCATGGCGTTGTACCGGCCCCCTGTCCCGCCATTGCTCGCCAAATTTCCGGAGAAAATGGCGCGGTTCACAGGCGGGTATTCCATCATTTTGCGATTGAGGTTGACGCGCCCAACGGCAGCCATGGCCTGCTCGACTGTGCCACTGGGCACCCCGGCAAAGGCAATATCCCCTCCAGCCGTGGGAAAATTAGCTCCCGCGACTTTTTGATACCCGCCCGGGGTGGCGCCAACATAAACCGGCAACCCAGGTCGATTCAAATCCGCACTCACCGTGGTGACCCGGCTGCGGGCAGCAATCTTGCTGATATCCATGGGGTTATAAGTACCCAGGGAGTTGCCCAGAACCTGCGTGAGCAGAGAGGCTTCCGGGTAGTTGGCGGTGGAATTCCAGCGCAAAAGGGTGGCAGTATCCTTGGCGGGGAAGGCCCGATTTCCGGAAGCGACCGCGCCGCTGCCCGGCCGCTGCGGATTGAATACGGAAGAGTGGGTTAAAGTACCCGAGGACAGGCCTCCGAAATTAGTTTCATAGGGAATGCCGTTCCCAAAATTCCCCAAAGGAAAAGTGGGAAAGGACTGGAATCCTTTTACATCCGGGCGATTGAGGGTAGGAAGCACCAGCGGCCCTATCGGCTGGCCCATGGTCAAGGTGTCGGCGGAACCGTTGAAATCCACCTGACTATAAGGCATGACTTTGTGCCCGCCGGTTAAAGGGGGCCCAACCGGCGCTCGGTTCGTATTGTTGAACCTCCCGGGGAGCTGAACCGTGCCAGAAGTTGGCGAACTGGCAATAAGTTTCTGGAACTCCGTGGCATCGACAACTTTTCCAGCATTGATTTCCCAGGCGCCCCAGCCCTGGTTGCTGCCATGCGCCCCGGCCGCGCCCATGACATTGCCGGCCACATTCACATTGATGCGGCTGTCCAGTTCAAGAATCAGGGGTGCAAGCATGACTTTGTATTTTCGGCCATCGGGGGCGGTGAAAACCGGCGAGCCGACATCGATCCATATGCTGTCGTTGCCACCCGGGTAGCCTTCCAGGTTTTTGACATCGAAGCCATCCATTTCCGGATAGGGAAAGCCACCATGTTCCATGGGCCTGGGCCGTAGAGAAAAATATTTACCCTGGGGGTTAGTCCAGTTGGGGTTGGGCAAAGCATTGCCTGGCCAACTGGTCATGCCGGTGGCGCCAAAAAGGTAATCTCGGTGAAAGGACGGAATTACTCTGGAACCATCTGGGCTTAGCCAGGCCAGGTAAAGATGGTTCTGATCCGGGTAGGTGTAAGGGGGATTCCAGCTTGCGGACAAAGTTGCCCTGGTGTTGACAGCGGATCGCTGGCCCCGCTCGGGGTCGAAAAGCGGCCCGCCAGAAAAATAAGTGTGGTTGGCAATCTTCCACTCCTCAACATCTGGCCCCCCAGGCAGGGGGACTTTCTTGTTTAATTTACCAATCCCGGTAAAGGGTTTATCATTAAAGGCGTAGGGAGTGTCATTCCAGGAAAAGGCGTTCCTGGCCAAGCTGTGTCCGCGCAAGGCGCTGTAGATGGAATCAGGTGTGGGATTAGTCGTGGCGCCAGTGGTCAAATTAATATCCATATCCGGCTGGTCATAAAGAAAGCGTTCGAGAAAGAAATTGAGCATGAATTGCGGTGGAAGATCGACCATGCGCACGGGATCCTGGCGGAGATCCTGGCCATTAATATCATCCAAACTTTGCCGCAACTGCGAGTCGGCATAAAGGAGGTAAGTGACCCCCATGATGGTGAAGAGGGCCAGAAAGGCCACGATGACCAGGAGGATCATTCCCCGCCGTTTGTCGGTTTGACTTTTTAGCAACATGGCCACACCTCGATTCCTCAGGACCGGGAAACCCGGGCCAGATTAAAGTCTTTGAATCAACTTGAATTCCCTGGCCTTGCCTGATTTGGCATCCCAGATCCGCAAGGAAACCTGGATGGCGTTAATGCGCAAGCCCTTGCCTTTACCCCAGACGGGAATTCGATTGTTTCCCGTGCCGCTGCTCGGCTGCCAATTTCCGCTAGAGTCATCCCCCAAGTCGTAGGTCGGGAGTGGGGCCCCGGGGGAATCGGTGGTCCAAGTGTCAAAAACGAAACGCCCAGCGGGGGTGGTTTGATAACCAGTATTTGGCGATGGGTTATAGGGTGCATTTCCAAGAATAGATCGCAGGGGAAGAAAGTCAAGTTTGTCATCTGAAAGAATCCGGACATCGAAAGAGATCACATCGGGCATGAGCAAATCGGTGTAACTGCCAGGATGCTTTTGGCCCGCGACATAGGTAGTGCTTTCATAAGAAGTAAACATGGAGGCTCCCGAAGGGAGCCCCAAGTGGCTTGAAATCCTGTCCCCTTGCCTTTTCCAGGGCACGGTTAAATCCATCGGTGAATTAAAACGGATATCACCCTTTTCCGACCTCCAACTGAACTCGTACAAATCGCCCTTATGCCTGGCGTTGTAAGACACCGCGTTGGCAGCAGACCACTTGTTGGCATCATCAGTGGCAGGCAAGACAAGTTTCACTTGCCGGTAGAGGTCGCAAAGCGTTGTGCCATTGGCGCTATTGCCGTTTAACCTCAGGAAGTAGGCGACCTCCGCCCATTGCGAGTGCACCATTCCCTGGGTGAAATCGAAGCGCATGGGATTCAAGGGAACCATGAGTGGATAATTTGTCTGTGTGGAGGCGTTATTGGAAAAGATTGGGCCCAGGCCCGCTTGATAAGTAACCAATTTTCCCGTGGGTACCTTGGTGGGAAAGCTGGAAGTGAAAAAATCCTCCGGGTTGTTCCCTGCCTGGCGGACAGTAAAAGCCAGCATATGGTTGGCATTTAAGGCAGGCTTGGCATCCACAGCGGACCGATTATAAGTCACGCCATCCACCGAACCTTCTGTTGCTGTGTAAGCTTGGTCCTGCCAGATCATGAAATAACCTGCCTTTGGCGGGCCATTCATCCAGAAATCCGCCTCACTCAACCTGCGATTCCCGTCAAAATGGTAGGCGCCCAAATCCCGTTGCATGATGTTGAGAACCGGCCTGGCCCGATCGAGAATTTCCCCCACCCCCTTGATCCCCTGAAGACAAGTGGTGGCAATGACGAAGGCCTGGCTCATGATGGAAAGCATGAAAATAATCAAGGCCATGGCCACCAGGAGTTCCACCAGGGTAAAACCCGCCTGGCGCCTGTTGGCAATCATAACTTTTCCGGCTTGAGTTCCTGACATTTTTTCCTTCCTTACGAACCGACCAACACCACTCGGAGGACATCCTTGAGGAAATACACCCGTTTGAGGGTTGTGGTCATGGACGGGCTGATTTCAATTTCAACATTATCGGAGGCTCCTGGTCCCTCATGCACCGCCCTGACTTCAAAAAACTCCACATAATTGGGATTGCCGCCGGGGGTATCCAAACCCATCAGCCATTGCCTCGGTTTTAATTGCACCGAGGAGTTTCCGGTTACTCTGAAAGTGGTAGGGGAGGATATTTGTCCTGGATCAACATTAAAAGAGGTGTAATCGGTTGGACTTTGGCTGCGGCCCTTAAAGATCAAAATATGGCGTCGAATTTTCCCGGGAGCAGACATGGGAAGCGGCTTCATAAAAAAATGCGCCAAAGTAAACTTTCCCTCGCGATCCACCGCCACCGTCAACCCATCGTCATCCACATTCCCCAACCCTTGCTTGTTCAAAACCACATCACTATTCAGGGTGAAAAACCGACCATTGATGTCCGCCTCCGTCGCTTGGCCAACAATTGTGGGAATTTTTGCATTGGCAACATTCGCCAGGGAAGGTAACCCGGCCACGCCTGCCGCTTGATCCAGAAAAAGGAAAATTGGGCTGTCATTGTTACCCGGAGCAGTCCACCCTGGGGGAAGGGGGCTGGTCGGGGGGACCGTTAATTTGCCCACATAATTGTCGGACATCCAATCGACGCCGTCATGCATGGCCCGGGCGTTGACCAATCCCTCGGCAATTTGCGCGTTGGCAATTGCGCGCCCCATCATGTCGGCGGCTGCGGGAAAAATCGCCAGCACTCCCAGCATGCCTATGGCCATGATGAACATCGATACCAAAACTTCCATTAGTGTCATGCCTTTTCTTTTCATGGTCATCCTCACAATCCTTCTACTCGCGGATCACGGGCAAAGAGAAACACATCAGTTGCCGGTCCGGGAGAAAACACGCCCACCGCCCCGGTGCGCTTGCGGATGGCGATAATGGCGTCACTGTTGTAATCGCTGGATCCAATCTTGTGCATCCACAAGAAAACATCCTGGTTGTTCCCGATGTTGGCGTTGCCTCCGGCCATGTCAAATAAGATGTCGTAATTGGATCCAATAACCGGGGGAAGCTGGCTGCGCGGTGTCCCCGACGGGGTCAACATGATTTCATAACCGATTGGCAACTCCAGGGGCTCCTCCCCTGGCACCGGCCGGGCTTGCCTGATGATCCGGTAATCCCTCAGCATATTTTTTATGGGTGAGGCTGGGTCATCCAGATTGGCGCCGATTTGAAGGATCTTTCCACTGGCGCCATAGGCGGAAAAATAAGTCGCCTGCCGGGTGGAATTCACCACCAGATAATCCCAGGGCATGACCATGGCTTCAAAATCGCCACCCCAAACATCAGTGACGAAATTAGCCAGGTAAACCCCGGCGGCGGGTTTGGTGATATTGAGATTCCCCAGCGAATAGCCGGTCAAATCAGCAGGCTTTTGCACCAGCAGCAATTTCTGGAAGTTGCCGGTGTTGACATCCGGAATCAAGCGCACGCCGGTCACCAAATGGTCCCGGCGGGCCTTTTGCCGACCGCTAACCACCATCATTTGCACCCGGTTGGCGCCCATGGCCAGGGCGTTATCATCACTGGCCTTTGGGTAAAAAACCGCGGTAATCGTGGCCAGGAGAACGATAATCCCCATGGCCACCAATAACTCCACCAGGGTGAAACCCCGGCGAAATCGCCCAAGCATTGTCCAAGTCAACTGGCGCATGCATCCCCGCTGGTTAATAAATCAACTCCAGGGAAACCGTACCGGCAACCGCCGCATCATCGGCCGTGGCCTGGTCCTTGTACTTCAATTTGAATTGAATCGGTTTGCCATTGCCATCGGCTATAAAGCGGATCCCATTTTCTGTTGTTACGGCCCCGCCAAGGTCCTCAGCCTTGAGCCCATCTGGATTGGCTTCCAACGCCAGCAATAGACAAGAGGAATTTTGCATTTCAATTGTGCCATTCGTTGGCGACCCCATGGAGGTCCACCCTTGCTTGACTCCAGACGATACCGCCCTTTCCGCAATACTTAATTTAGTGTTGAAGGCGTTGTTAATCCTGGCCTTGTAGCCAATGTTGACCGAGGGGTTAAAATCAAAGGTAACCGTTCCGCTAACATCGCTGAACCTCGTGGGAAAGGCCCGGCCTATCATGAGGTCCACATAAACCAGTTCATTACGCCGACTTGGCTCCCTTAAACCAACTAGCGAGGGCGAAGGGTTTTGCAAAAAGTCCCCCGCATTGGTGAGATTGGTTTTCGTGGTTCCCGTCAGACTGGGATAATCCAGATGCGCCTGGTTGCGTATGTTTTTCAGAACCCGTTCGATGGCGCTTTGCAACAACTTGACGGTTTTCTCCGTGGAGGCGTTTTGCTGCACACCCAACATCCGCACAATCACGCCCACGCTAATGGCCGCCAGGATGGCAATGATGGATATTACCACCAGGAGTTCAACCAGGGTAAACCCGCGCCGTTTTCGCATCTTCCGTTTTTCCTGTTAGGTGGCTGGCAACCCTAATTTTCTCGGGGAAAAATTAGACATATCGTCCGACCCGGGGTCATTCAACCCATACCCTGTATCCGGATTCCACTGGCTGTCGCCAGCGCCAAAAGCCTTGTCCTTTCCGGAACTAATGATTTGGAATGTTTTGGGGTTCGTGTAGACAACAGTGGCCACCGGCCTCCGGTAGGGCTTCACGCCTCCAAGGGCAGGGTTTTTATTGGAAAAATAAGCGTAATCATGGTTTTCAAAATAGACATAATCCCCACCCAGCGGATCCCGAAGCGTTAGGTGATTGGCGCTTTTAGCTATGCGGTTGGCATCAAATTCATAATAAGGCCCCTTGCGTTTGGTCGCCTTCAGGTCGCTGGGATCTTGCCGACTGGTGGAAAAACCCTGAAAAAAGACCTTCCCGTTGGCATCGGTATTGGGAATCCCGCCCAAAAAGAAAACCAGCGCTTCCATCCCTTCCAAAGTCACCGAGTTGGGAGTGGCCGCCCCCAGCCAATCCACATTGCCGGCGGGATCACCCGAAACGGATTTCCCAAACATTTTGGTAATGATGTTCCAATCTGCTGGATTGTTCGTCTTAAAAGCCGCCACGCTTTTATAAAGGGTAATTTTGCAGGGCAGGTACTCGACATTTCCCAAATCGAGCTTGGCAGCGGAAAGGCCCGCTTCCAACTGCCCGATCTCTGTGCGCACGATGACATCGTCGGCGCGCTTCAACACCGCCATGACACCCGCCAGCAGCAAGCCCGCCAGCACGCCAATGATGGCAATTACCACCAAGAGTTCCACCAGGGTGAAAGCGGGACGGGGGACTGGTCTGATCCTATTCATGGCTTCTCCTATTCTCCCGGTTATTTACTCAAACCTTCCAACATGCCGATCAACGGCATGAACAGGGCGATAACGATGGTGCCGATCACCAAGCCCAGGAACACGATCATGATCGGTTCCAACAAGCTGATCAGGCTTTCCACCATGACATTGACTTCTTCATCGTAAATGTCGGCGATCTTGTACAACATGCTGTCGAGGTCGCCGGTCTCTTCGCCGACATCGACCATGTTGACGACCATGTCGTCGACCAGTCGGCTTTCCTTCAAGGGTTGGGAAAGGGTGTCGCCTTCGCGAATGGATTCATAGACGCGCTGGTACATGCGCTCGAAGACCATGTTGGTGCAGGTGTCGCGGACGATGGTGAGAGCTTCGAGAATGGGCACGCCGGACGCCACCAGCGTGCCGAGGGTGCGGGTGCTGCGCGCGATGGAAGTTTTCTCGATCAAGGGTCCGACAATGGGAATCCAGAGGTAGACGCGGTCAATTACATAGGCGCCGCTTTTGTTCATGCGCAACAACTTCATCATCAAAAGGAAAGTCATCGGTATGAGAGGTATGACATACCAGTAGACGGACACCCAGCGGGAGGTGGCCATGAGGGCCGTGGTCAGGTCTGGCAGCTTCATGCCGAAGTCTTTGAAGATCTTCTCGAACTTCGGGATGATGTAAATCATGATGAAGCAGAGGATGGAGACGGCGACGAGGATAACGACGCAAGGATAGATCATGGCTCCAGTGATGCGGCGCTTAAGGCTCTGGGACTTTTCCTTGAAGTCTGCCAGGCGCTGGAGAATGATTTCCAGGGCGCCGCCCGCCTCGCCCGCTTTTACCATGTTGACATACAGGCGGTCGAAGCATTTGGGGTGCTTGGCGAAGGCCTCGCTCAAGGTGGAGCCGGATTCGACATCCTCGACCACATCCATGACAGCGTTTTTCAAGATGCCGGGCTTCATCTGCCCCTCGAGGATGCGCAAACTTCTCAAGATGGGTAGACCGGCGTCTTGCAGGGTGGAAAATTGCCGGGTGAAAGTGCAGAGTTTCTTCATTGAAACTCCGCCAATGGAAAAAGTCCGCTTCTTCTTCTTGCCTTTTTTCTTTTCCTTGCCTTTTTTCGCCGCGAACTCCGTTATCTTCGTAACGAAGTAACCCATCTGGCGGATCTTTTGTTGGGCTTCTTCTTCGGTGGCGGCATCGACGGAGTCCTTGACTTCCGTGCCTGTGGTGTCCATGGCCTCGAACTTATAAGTTGGCATAAGTCACGCTCCCCAAAGCCGAAAAACCTTAATCGTCAACCACGGTCTCGCGGACCACCTCTTCCAGAGAAGTCAGTCCATCGTAAATGGCGCTCAACCCCGATTCGCGCAGGGTATGCATGCCCATGCGCAGGCAGGCATTGCGCAGTTCATCGGTGGAGCCTTCGGTGGAAATCAAGTCGCGCAGTTCATCGTTCATGACCACGAATTCATGGATCGCCAGGCGGCCCTTGTAGCCGGTGTTGCTGCAAATGTCGCAGCCTTTGCCATAGAAGAACTTCTTGCCCTGAATCATCTCGGTGGTGAGGTTGAGTTCGAGAAGTTGATCCGGGCCAGGGTTGAATTCCTCGCGGCAATTGACGCAAATGCGCCGCACCAGACGCTGCGCCAGAATCCCTTCCACCGTGGCAGTGATCAGGTAAGAAGGCAAGCCCATGTCGCGCAGTCGGGTGATGGTGCTGGGGGCGTCGTTGGTGTGCAGGGTGCTGAAGACGATGTGGCCAGTGAGGGAAGCCTGGACAGCGATCTCGGCAGTTTCCAAATCGCGAATCTCGCCCACGAGAATCTTGTCCGGGTCCTGGCGCAAGATGCTTCGCAGCGCCGCCGCGAATGTCAGGCCTATCTCGTGGTTGATCGGACACTGCACGATCCCTTCGATTTCGTATTCGACCGGGTCTTCCGTGGTGATGATCTTGTCTTCAACCACATTGAGTTCGTTGAGGGCGGAATACAGAGTGGTGGTCTTGCCGGAACCGGTCGGCCCGGTGACCAGGATGATGCCGTTGGGCTTGAGAATCAGTTCGCGGAAGGAGGCCAGGATTTTCGGGTCCATGCCCAGTTTATTAATGTCCAGGGCCACGACCGTGCGATCGAGGAGCCGAATAACCGCGCTTTCACCAAAGAGGGTGGGCAAGGTGCTGACGCGCATGTCGATGCGGTTGCCGCCCACGGTCAATTCGATGCGGCCGTCCTGAGGCATGCGGCGCTCGGCGATGTCGAGGTTGGCCATGACCTTGATGCGGCTGGAGATGGCGCTGGCCAGGTAGCGCGGCGGCGCCGGCAATTCAAACAGCACCCCATCGTGCTTGTAGCGCACTTTGTATTCTTCTTCAAACGGCTCGAAGTGAATATCGCTGGCCTTGTCGCGGATGGCCATGAGGAAAACCATGTTCAAATAGCGTCGCACCGGCGCCGACTCCGCCTGCTCCATCAAGGTTTCCAAATCGATGCTGACTTCGGCCTTGCGCCTGCCCCGGGTATCGTCGCCTTCCATCTGCTGGATCAGGTCGGCAATGCTCTCTTCTTTTCCGGCGTAGCATTTCTTCTGGGTTTCCTCGAACGCGCTTTGAGGAACCAGCAAGGTGACCACATCGTTCAAGCCCAGCAAATTGCGCAAGTCGTCGGCGACGGTGATGTTGTTGGGGTCGGCGATGGCCACCGTAAGGATGCGATCCTTGACCGATAGCGGAATTACCTTGTAAAGGCTGGCCATGGTCGCCGGCACCAGGAGAATGGCATCGGGCTGCGGCTTGATTTCGTTCAAGTTGGCAATTTTGAGATTGCTTTGCTGGGCCAGCGCTTCCACCTGCTGGTCTTCGTTGATGAGCCCGCGGGATATAGCAACCTGGCCAATCTGCTTGCCGCTGCTCTTGGCTTCTTCCAAAAGATCCCAAAGCTGCTGTTCATCAATGAGGCCTTTTTCGACGAGGATCTGGCCGACTTTTTTCTTACCGCCCGGCTTGGTTTTAACCTCGGGGGGCCTTTTGGCTACTGGCGCGGTTTTTTGCACCGGTTTGCTTTCCGGCGCTTTCCCACCTGGGCCGGCCGGAGCAGGCTTTACGGCAGGATTGGCCTTGGCAACCGGAGCGCCAGGCGCCACGGGGCGGGCCGCCTGCCCTGCAGGCGTGGCAGGACGAACTACCGCCGCGCCCGCCGGTTTTTGCGGCACGGGGGCCTTGGTCGCGGGGCCCGATCCCGGGTTCGGATTGTTCAACGGCGTACTCATTCCTTCCCCTTCACCCAGCGGCCGATTTTAACGCTTCATCCCTCGGCGCGGCGGTGCTTTATCCTCTTCACCTTCGTCTTCCTCCTCTTCATCATCTTCAATGTCATCGTCTTCCTCTGAGAAATTTCCCTCCTCCGCCTGCTTGATTTTTTCGGCCAGCTCCGCCGGCTTATTGCACCGGCCCAAGACTTCTTCCTTGTCCACCGTGCCCGAGCGCCACAACTTGAACAAGCTTTCATCCATCAGGAACATGCCGTGCTTGCGCCCAGTTTGAATGGAGGAATCGATGCGATAGGTTTTGTTCTCGCGGATCAGATTGGCCACGGCGGGCGTGACCACCATCATTTCATAGGCGGCGACCATGCCCTCCGGCTTTTTCGGCAGCAAAGTTTGCGAAAGCACGCCGATCAGCGCGGTGGAAAGCTGCGTGCGGATCTGATCCTGTTGCTCCTGCGGAAACACATCGATGATACGGTTGACCGTGCTGGAAGCGCCGTTGGTGTGCAGGGTGCCGAACACCACATGCCCCGTTTCCGCCGCTTCAATGGCGGCGTGGATGGTTTCCAAATCGCGCATTTCACCCACGAGAATGATGTCGGGGTCCATGCGCAGTGCGCGGCGAATACCCTCTTTAAAACTGGGCACATCAACGCCAATTTCCCGCTGGTTAAATGTCGACTTCTGGTGTTTGTGGAAGTACTCGATCGGATCTTCCAGAGTGATCACATGCTTGTCGTAATTCATGTTGATAAAGTTCAACATGCTGGCCAGCGAGGTGGTTTTGCCGGAACCGGTCGGGCCGGTCACCAGGAGGAGTCCGCGCGGGCGGGTGATCAGGCGCTTGATGGCGTCCGGCATGCCCATCTGCTCGAAGGAGATGAAACCGGAGGGAATTCGCCGCATGACCATGCCGATATGTCCGCGCTGGCGGAAAACCGCCACGCGGAAGCGCGTGCCCCCAAGGAACTCAATGGCGAAGTCGGTGCCGCCCACCTCTTGCAATTCCTGCTGGCAGCGGTCTGGCGTGATGCTCTTCATCAGGCCCACGGTGTCGTCAGAATCCAACACCTTGGTTTCCAGTTTCTTCATTCGGCCATGATGACGAATAACCGGCGGCTGACCGGTGGTAATGTGTAAATCGTTCGCTTTTAATTGAATGACTGTGGCAAGGAGTTTGTCGATCGCTATGGTGGCCACGAATGCAATCCTCCTGGTTGTCAGCTAAACCGTTCTCAATGGGATCCAGGGTTTCAAAAACATAAGGGAAATGTAATGAAGCAATTGGGCTTCCCTTCCCCCAGGCCAGCCGCTCCCCAACAGAATTATTTCCATTTGAGCGCTAAACACAAAATGGAAAACAAGCCGCCAATGGGTAAAAAGCAACCGGCATAGGATTCCCAAACCCTGAAATCCGAGTTAATTGTTGCTTAAAAAAGCAAAACAGGCAAGTAAAAAACGCCCTAAATGGTGAAGGGAGAATACTTTAAGAACGGGAAAGCAAAGAATGTGAATTCAATTATTTTACAAGCAATACTTTTGTAACCGACATTAAATTCGGAAATCCCGCGAATTCATAACTTTGCCGGAGTGCGATTTTAGTTTCACCCACTCCAAGTGTTGGGTTGGGCGTGGGGAGGGGTAAACTCACCCCCCAAGCCATTCAAAAAGTCAGGCAGGCCTTCTTACCGAAACCCGATTCCGTGAAAGGGGGCGCATCAGCCGGTCTTTAGCCCTTTTAGTGGCGGCGTGGGCAATGGTGTGAGTGTTTTGATTTCCCCCTCCCCCCCTTGAATGATTGGGCGGGGTGAGGGGAAGTTTTTCCCTTCGATATCAGGCCCAGGGTGGCCAGTCAACCCAGCGCCTTGGGCCAATAAATCAATGATCTAAAGAACTTTCATGGTGACAAATGCTAAGCACCTCTTCAAGAGTAGTAATTCCCCTAAGTGCTTTGTTCAAACCATCTTCCAGCAGTGTTCTCATGCCCCTGGCCCGTGCATGTTTTCTTAATTCAGGGGCCGGGGCTCCTTTAAAAGTCAATTCTCGGATTTTGCCATCCATTTTTAGCATTTCATAAATCCCCTTGCGTCCGCGATAGCCTGTCCGGCTGCAATGGGAACAGCCTTTACCCTTCATAAACTTCCCTGTTTTGATTTGTTCGGGGGAAAGGCCAGAGCCTTTGATTTCCGCCGAATTTGGGGTATAAGGCTCCCGACATTTTGGACAAATGGTCCTGACAAGACGCTGTGCCATGATGGCGATAATGGAAGAAGCAACCAAGAAAGGCTGCACGCCGATGTCAATCATGCGTGTAATAGCCGAGGGCGCATCGTTCGTATGTAGTGTGCTGAAAACCAAGTGTCCAGTCAAGGAAGCCTGAATAGCGATTTCCGCGGTTTCATGATCGCGGATTTCCCCCACCAAAATGATATTTGGCGCCTGACGGAGCATGGCCCGGATGATGCGGGCGAAATCGAGCCCAATGTTATGCTTGACCTCCACCTGGTTGATGCCTGGAAGGTAATATTCAACCGGGTCTTCCGCGGTAATGATTTTTCGCTCAGTTGTATTCAATTCATTGAGGGCTGAATAAAGGGTTGTGGTCTTTCCAGAACCGGTGGGGCCAGTTACCAGAAAGATCCCGTTGGGCCGTTTAATCAGTTGCTGGAAACGGGCAAAATCATCGTCAGCAAAGCCCAGGTCACGGATGCTCACTTTGATGTTGGCCCGGTCTAAAATACGCATGACCGCCGATTGCCCATGGACCGACGGCAAGATGCTCAGTCGCAAATCGTAATCTTTTCCGGCAATGTTGGTTTTGATGCGACCGTCTTGGGGTCGGCGTTTTTCAGAAATATCGACGGAAGCCATGATTTTTATACGGGAAAGGATGGGCAAGAGATAACGATGGGGAGGGTTGTCCCTCTCCGTCAGAATGCCGTCCACCCGGTAGCGAATGCGCACCCTTTCCTTAAAGGGCTCCACATGAATATCGCTGGCACGCATTTCCACCCCGTCCTGAATCATTTTGTTCACCAGCCGTATGATGGCGCCATCCCCTTCCCCTGAAATGGCTGCCGAGCGGACCTGCTCTGCCTGGGCAAACTCGTTGGCCATTTCTGAAAAATCGACCAGTTGCTCCGTCGATTCCAGTTCGTCCTCGGGGTAGACCTTTTCCAAAAGGTCCTTGATCTGTTCCTGGGCGGCGACCACCGGGATGATTTCCTTATTGAGGATGAACCCCAGTTTTTGAATCAAGTTGAAATCGGTAGGGTCGGCGATCGCCATCCGGATAAACGACTGATCATCGGAAAGAGAAAGAGGCACCACCAGTTGATCCCGGGCTTGCGAGGCGGGAAGCAAGGCGGCAATTTCGGGCGCAACGGTCATCTCGGACAGGTCGGCAAATTCATAGTTATTAAATTCCGCCACTGCCTTGGCAATCTGCAACGGCGTGGCGTATTCCAGTTTGATCAGCGCATCTTGAAGGCTGCCTCCCCCAGATTGCATCAAACCCCGGGCTTCTTCCAACTGTCCCTGGCTTAATGCCTGGCTTTTCACCAAGTTATCGCCATAGTCTCCTCGCGCCTTGGCCATGAACCTGCTCCTCGTCCCGGTTGGATGGGTCTCTTTGTAAAGGTTAAACCTATTTTCTTAAAGGTTAGGCATGAATGCAAGAGCGATAGCCACCCTTGCGGCATTTGCCAAGCACTTAGTAGATTAGCAAAGCAGGAAAGCACCGGGGAAAGAACCCTGGAAACCCGTGAAAGGTGGACCTTGGAAAACCGAACCAGTACCCCGGGCCAGAACAGACCTCGCCGAGTCGCTGTCATGGGTTCCACCGGATCCATTGGGAAAAACACACTCGAGGTCGTCGCTGGGCTGCCTGGGCGTTTGCACCTTGCGGGGATTTGCGCGCATAAAAATGTGGAAGCCGTAGTTCAGCAAGCGCGGCAGTATAATCCAGACATCGTGGTGGTGACCGATCCCGTGGCGGCGGAGAAAATCTCAACCCAGGATTTGCCCCGTGGCTGTCAGTTGTGGAAAGGCCAGGACGGGGCCCTAAGACTGGCCCGGTCCAAGGAAGTGGACTTGGTGGTCTCGGCGGTGGTAGGGGCGGCGGGGCTGGAAGGAACTTGGGCCGCCCTGGAGAGCGGCAAAACCATTGCCCTGGCCAACAAGGAAACCCTGGTGGTGGCGGGCCAACTGGTCATGGAGCTGGCGCAAAAGAATAACACTGCCATCCTTCCCGTGGACAGTGAGCACAGCGCCATCTTTCAAGCGCTGCAGGGAAGTGCTAAAGATGCTGTTGAAAAAGTGATCCTTACTGGCAGCGGCGGCCCGTTTCGCGGCCTCAAGGCAGCGCAACTGCAACAGGTCACGCCGGAGCAGGCGCTACGCCATCCCACCTGGAAGATGGGGCCGAAAATCACCATCGATTCCGCCACCCTCATGAACAAGGCGCTGGAATTAATCGAGGCGCGCTGGCTTTTCGCGCTGAAGGCGGAACAGATTGGGGTCATTCTGCACCCGGAAAGCGTGGTTCACAGTTTTGTCGAATTCCGCGATGGGTCGGTGCTGGCGCAGGCCTCGCCTCCCGACATGCGTTTGCCGATTCAGTACGCTTTGACTTATCCAGAACGGTTGCCTGGGCCAACCCGCAGGATGAACTGGGGTGAATTGCGCTCGTGGAATTTTGAACTCCCGGATGAGGAGACTTTTATTTCGCTGGAACTGGGGCGGGAAGTGGCGCGGCGAGGGGGGACTTGCGGCGCGGTGCTCAACGCTGCCAATGAAACCGCCGTGGCCAGCTTCCTGGCGGGGGAAATGGCATTCCTGGATATCGCCCTGGCGTGTAAAAAGGTTCTGGAACATCATGACTTCAGCCCATCACCGGCGCTAGCGGAACTGCAGCGCAGCGATCAATGGGCTCGGCAGGAGGTAGAGCGTTGGAAAACACAGAAAAACCGGATGGCAGTCAGCCGTTGAACCAAGGCGAAGAGCCCAAGAGCGCGGCGCAATTGGCGCCGCCGGAACTCACTCCCCTGGGTTGGTTGCAGGCCAACGCCGTTCACCTGGTTCTATTCGGACTGGCCATCTGGTGGCTTTATTCCAACTACGGAGTGGATGGGGTCATCAAGGCCAGCCTGGTCGTACTGGGACTGGGCTTTGTCATTTTCATTCATGAGCTGGGCCATTTTCTGGCCGCCAAGTGGTGTGATGTTCATGTGAAAACCTTCAGCATCGGCTTTGGGCCGGCCCTGCCCGGCTGCAGTTTCCGCAGGGGTGAAACCCATTACCTGATTGGCATCCTGCCTTTGGGCGGCTATGTCTCCATGGTGGGTGAAAGCGCCGAAGCCGAGGCATCCGAGGAGTATCCCAGGTCATTCAAAAACAAATCCGTTGGGCAGCGCATGGTGATAATCTCCGCCGGAGTCATCATGAACCTGATCCTCGGGGCTATTTGTTTCATCACGGTTTACCGGTTGCACGGTGTTCCCCGCCCACCGGCCATAGTCTGGCGCATCGATAACGGCTCCCCCTCCTGGCAGGCTGGAGTGAAAACCGGGTCGGCCATTGTGGAATTGAATGGCATAAAAAACCCCACCTTTGATGATCTTCGGCTGGCCGTGGCCCTGTCGTCCCATGGCAGTAAAATCCCCTTCACTTTTGTTCCTTACGATGGTGGGAAACCGCTGCAAGTGTCGCTGGAACCGCGGCGCGGCAAAAATGACATGGTGCCGCTGATCGGCGTGGCTCCGCCCCCAAGGGCCATCCTTTATCCCTACTCTCCCACCGGAAAAACGCCCCCCGCCAGGGCCAACATCCCCCCTTACATCCAGGGCTCTAGCGCTTCCAAGGGGCGCGTGGTTGCCCTGCAAAATGACGATGTGATTACCGGGGTCAGCAATCCCGCCAACCCGGAACAATTCTTGACAATTGCCCATGAGGTAAAAACCGGGGCGTTCGACTATCAGGCGGTCATGAACGCTTTAACAGAGCTGGCAGGCAAGCCGACGCGAATTCAATGCGTGAAAAAAGGGGGCGGCGGAGAAAACCCCAGAACTGTCGACATACCCGTGGAAGGATTTCGCGGCGAGGATGCCATTGTGGGCGCCACCAACCCCGACCAGGTGGGAAGCTATAACCCATTTGAGGTAACTTCACTGCCGCCGACCCGTTCCAAGGAACCGAGGAAAGAGGGCGACTTTTTCGCATTGGAATCGCGCCTGAGGAAATTAGCCGGCAAGCCCGTGGTGCTGGAAGTCCTCCGCAATGGCGGTGAAGGCGCCCGGGATAGGATCCTCGTTCCACCCTCCTACCACCGCCAACTCGGCCTGATCATGAAAATTGGCGAAATTGCCCAGGTGAGAACTGGCAGCGATGCAGAAAAAGCCGGCATCCTCCCGGGCGACCGCCTGACCGAAGTCGAATTGATCTCTGCCAAGGGTGAAAGCGTGAAAATCCCCCTGGACAATTTCGATGCCATGCGCTTGCCCTGGGCTTTGGAAACGGCGGCCGGAAAAACCGGCGACTGCAAGGCCGTGGTCACCGTTGGCCGCATCGATCCCACCACGCACAAGGCGCTGATGCCAATCCGCCTACAGCCCATTTCTTGGAACCGCTCTTTCGACGGCAACCAGGAAGATCCGGTGAAACCCCCCTCCCCCATGTCCATTCCGCAACTCGGCATCACTTTTCGTGTGGAGAATACTGTCCTGCAGGTGGCGCCCAACTCTCCCGCCAAGAGCGTTGACTTAAGGCCTTTCGATGTGATTGAACAGGTTTGCTTCGCCAAGGTGGACCGCAAGACTGGCAAGGAAACCTGGGACAAGTGGACCGAGTTGAAATCGTTACGGGAATCGAATCAACCGGCCTTCGACCAATGGGCTTTCTTTTTCTCCGTTCTCCAGGAAAGAGAACTGCCCAAAATGCAATTCAAGGTGCGGCGGGCGGGAGAAGCCAAGCTGCTGGAAGTAGGACCGCTATCACCAGTGACAGACCCGACCTGGCCCTACCCCGAAATTGGCCTGGTGTGGGTCAGCGATTTTGTCATGCAAAAAGCCGATACAGCCTGGGAAGCCCTGACCTTCGGCGCCAACGATACTTTCAAGTCCGTCCGGGCGATTTACCAGAACCTGGCCAGCTTGCTGACCGGCAGGATTTCAACAGATAGCCTCGGCGGGCCGATCGAGATCGCCAGCCAGACTTTCTCCGCCGCCGAAGACACCTACTCCCTCATCCTGTTTTTAGGAATGATCAGCATCAACCTGGCGGTGGTGAATTTCCTGCCCATCCCAGTGTTGGATGGCGGGCACATGGTCTTTTTGATCTACGAGAAAATTCGTGGCAAGCCGCCCTCGGATGCTGTCCTCGGACTGGCCACATACACCGGGTTGGCCATCGTGCTTTCCCTCATGGTGTTTGTCTTCTACCTCGACATCAAGCGCAGGTTTTTCTAAAGGAAGGAATCCATGACCGGGAATTCAGAAACATCCGAGCCGGAGAAAGAGTCGCGACTGTTCAGCAACACCAAGGTGTTTGCCCTTTGGACTTTGGCTGGCACATTCGCCTTGCTCGCCTTTTATGAGGTGTTTCTGCTGGTGTTGAAACTGGTTCAGGGGCGGGGGTAATTACCCCTCTTCGTCCAGGGCCCTGTTGCAAAGGGCATCGGCGTCCTTGTTCGCTTCGCGACGGACATGCACCAGCCGCACCGTGCCCTCGATTTTTCCAATCAATTCTTTGGCTTCCTCAAAGAGCGGTTTTAAATCCCCACTTTTGACCCTATATTCCCCGTTCACCTGCTTCACCATCAGTTCGCTGTCGCTATGAATCAGGACATTTTCTTTTGGGTAAACCTTGAGAATAAAATCGAGGGCGCGCACCAGGGCCGTGTATTCCGCCTGATTGTTGGTCAAAGTGCCCAGGCAGCCGTAATCCTCTTTCAAAATCGAGCCGTTTTTTCGCACAAGAAAAGCGAAGGAAGCGTCACCAGGGTTGCCCCGCGACGCCCCATCGGTGTGAATTTCCAATTGTGCCATGGTCAGCGTCCTTGCCTCAAGACAATCATCCAGGGAGTATCCTAAAATCCCGAGGGGGAAAGGTCAACCCAACAAGGCCGACCATATAATTCCCGAATGAGACCATTTCCCAGGGAAAAACCTGTTCCGGCTGATGGAGAAAAAGCAAAAATCCTTTTGCTAGAGACCTCAGGCGCCGCCGGTTGGATTGGCACGGCCATGGGTGGCAACCTTCTCGCCCAGCGCCAATTGGAAGCGGGACGAAAACATGTGCGAGACTTGGTTCCCTTTATTGGAGGATTGATTCAGGAATCAGGTTGGGCCGTGGCGGAATTGGATGCCATCGCAGTAGGCACGGGGCCGGGAAGTTACACCGGCCTACGAATTGGCGTGATGACTGCAAGAACCTTGGCCCTGGCCACCGGCGCGCGCTTGTTGGGAATCTCTACCTTCACCCTTCTTGCCAATGCCTGCCAGGAAAACCTTTCAGGAAAATTGGAAACCGTCGCTGATGCTCAGCAGGATAAACTTTACCGCCAGGTGTTTTCCTGGGACAATGGGTGGAATTCAGCCGGCCCCATGGAGGTGGTATCCCTCGGGCCCTGGGTTGAAAGCCGCGATCCGCAGATACCGATTGCGGGCCCAGGCGTGGACAAAATTCCCAGCCCGGCGCGCCTGGCGCTCAAAGTGACCGCCGCTGAAATCCACCTTTGCGTGATGGCCCGGCTAGCTCTTCATAAACTATTCCACAGCCCTCCGGACGACCCCATGACCTTGCAACCCCATTACCTGAGGCGCAGTTCCGCCGAGGAGCTCTGGGACCAGCGAGAAAAGAAAAATTTGGAAATTACTTCTAGACACAACAGGGGTAGCCAATGAATTCTATAAAGAAATGCACTCTGGCCCTTTTCCTTGGCCTGGCATGGGCGGGGTCGGCCCTTTCCCAGGAACCGGCCACTCTAATCAATTTGGAACTGCCTGCCCATGCTTTGAAAAAGCCCTTCACCGGAAGGGTCTATTTGATGACCTCCAAGTCGCCCATGCTGTCGGTCCCGGCAGAACCCCGGTGGTTTCAAACCGAGCCGTTCTTTTCTTTTCAAGTCAAGAATTGGCAAGCGGGCGAACCCCTGGCCTTGAAGGCCAATTGCCCTGGCTACCCGGTGGAATCCTTGGGAAAACTGCCCCCGCCGGGAGGCGGGGATTTCTGGGTCGCGGCCATCTGCGATCTCAATGGCGGTTCGCGCATGATTGGCGCCACTGCGGGAAACCTTTTTTCCAAACCCGCCAAAGTCACTCTTCACCCTGAGGGGAAAACCCCGCCCACATTGGCGCTCGACCAGGTTTACCAAGAGCGAAAATTCCCTGAAAGCGAGCAAGTCCGCCTGGTGGAAATTGAAAGCAAACTCCTCTCCGCGTTTCATGGTCGTCCTGTCAAGCTGCGGGCTGGGGTGGCTCTGCCGGCCGGGTATGCTGCAGCCAAAGACCAGCAGTTCCCGGCGGTTTACGAGATTCCAGGATTCGGCGGAAACCATTTCGCCGCCCTGCGAATTCCCGCCATGGGAAAAACGAAGCTGGACGGCGTGGAAGTCATTCAAGTGGTTCTCGACCCCGACTGCCCAACCGGCCATCATGTCTTCGCCGATTCCGACAACAACGGCCCCTATGGCGAAGCCCTGGTAACAGAGCTAATCCCACAATTAGAAAAGCAATTCCGCTTGATTCCCCAATCGTGGGCGCGACTTGTAACGGGGCATTCTTCCGGCGGATGGAGCAGTTTGTGGCTGCAGGTGAAATACCCGGATACTTTCGGCGGGGTCTGGTCGACCGCGCCCGACCCCGTGGACTTTCGAGATTTTCAAATCATCAATCTGTATGAACCCGACCAGAATATGTTCGTTGACCAAAAAGGAAATCCCAGGCCGCTGGGCCGCAGGGGAGATCAACCATTCCTTTTCTACAAGCCATTCTCTGACATGGAGGTTGTGGTCGGGCGCGGGGGACAACTCGGATCGTTTGAAGCAGTTTTCAGCCCCAAAGGCGCCGACGGCCAGCCGCGAAAACTCTGGGACAGAAAAACCGGCAAGATCGATCAGGAAACCGCCCAGGCCTGGAAAAAATATGACATCCGTTTGATCGTGGAGCAAAACTGGCCCAAATTGAAAAATAAACTCGCCGGCAAACTGCATGTTTACATGGGAGAAAAAGACACCTTTTACTTGGAGGGCGCCACGCGGTTGCTGGGCGATTCGTTCAAGAAACTCGGCAGCAATGCCATGGTGGAAATCTTCCCAGGCAAAGATCATTCGTCCTTGCTCGATGCTTCTCTTCGGGCCCGAATTACCAAGGAAATGGCCGACTCCCTGCGCGCGGGAATGGCCAAGTAAAACCGGGAGTTTTCATGCCTGTTGTTGAGACCTTGACCCTTTTAGGCACGGGGATGATTGGCGGCTCGATCGGTTTGGCAGCGCGGAAGAACCGCGCCGCCGCTCGGGTCATTGGCTACGATTGCCACCCAGAGGTTTTGCAAACAGCCCAGGAAAAGGGCGTCTTCGATTACGCTGAACCCGTTTTGTCAAAGGCTGTTTCCCAGGCCGACCTGGTGATTTGCTGCGCCCCGGTTCATTTAATCAGCCAGATCCTCCTGGAAGCATCGTCGCATTGCAAAGCGGGAGCCATCCTTTCCGATGTGGGCAGCGCCAAGGGCGATATCGCCAAAACGCTTGAAGGAAAACTCCCCAGCCATGTGGAGTTCATTCCAGGCCACCCCATCGCCGGTTCGGAAAAAAATGGCCCCCTGGCCGCCACGGATAACCTGTTCGAAGGACGCCTGTTTATTTCCACTCCTTCCCTTAATGCCAAAGCAAGCGGCATGGCCAAACTGGAAGAGTTCTGGAAACGCCTGGGCGCACGGGTGGCCCAACTGGACCCCCAAGAGCATGACAAAATCTTCGCCCTGACAAGCCACCTGCCCCACTTGATTGCTTACGCCCTGGCAGGACTGCTCGACCCCAATTTGGCGAAATTCACCGGCGGCGGATTCCGGGATACCACACGCGTGGCGGGAAGCGACCCGCTTTTGTGGACGGAGATTTTCCGCTCCAACCGCGGCCCTTTACTCGAATCCATCAAACCGTTTTTGAAGCAGTTGGGCGCCATTGAACAGGCGATTTCCCAGGACAACCGCACAGAGTTAATGCGCCTTCTGACGGAAGCCAATCAATGCCGCCAGCAGATTCCCTGAGGCGATGGCAGCAGTAAAATATTTGGTCGCACTTGGTGTCTTGCGGCTTGTAGGGGGTTCCGACAGTGCGCCGGACCACTCTTTTTTTCTCTTTCCTGGGACCGCCAGGCTCTAGCCTGGCAGAATAATTGGCCGCGCTGGAGCGCGGCGATCCGAGCAAAGAACAAACGCCTCACCGAGACCGCAAGGCATCCGAGGCACCAAGGGGCCAAGCCAGAGTGACAAGTGTTTTTTAAAAAGTATAACCCAAACAAATACCACTAACCCTTACTCCTCGTCGCTGCGGAGTTTCGCCAGGATGCTGTAATCCTCCAGCGTGGTGGTATCGCCTAAGGTCTGTTTTCCCGCGGCGATGTCACGCAACAAACGACGCATGATTTTCCCCGAGCGAGTCTTGGGCAGACTCTCGGTAAAGCGGATTTCATCAGGCCGCGCTAGCGCCCCTATCTCCTTGACCACATGATCCCGCAAGGCTTTCTTCAATTCATCGGTAGGCGCGTTGCCAGACTTCAAAGTGACAAAGCAGGAGATCCCCTCCCCTTTGATTTCATCCGGCTTGCCGACCACCGCGGCCTCCGCCACTTGCGGATGATTCACCAGCGCTGACTCCACCTCCATCGTGCTCAGGCGATGACCCGCGACATTCAGCACATCGTCCACCCGGCCCATAATCCACAAGTACTGATCCTCATCCCGGCGCGCGCCATCGGCGGTAAAATAGAACCCTTTCACCTGGGTCCAGTACTGTTCCTGATAACGGGCATCATCGCCATAGATGGTTCTCAGCATGGCCGGCCAGGGTTTTTTCACCACCAGAAACCCGCCCTGGTTATCCCCCACGCGATTCCCTTGTTTGTCGACCACTTCGGCCACGACTCCTGGTAACGGGCGGGTGGCGGAACCGGGCTTGGTCGCCAGGGCGCCTGGCAAGGGAGAAATCATGATTGAACCGGTTTCCGTCTGCCACCAGGTGTCGACAATGGGGCAACGGCTGGCGCCGATCTTTTTGTGATACCACATCCAGGCCTCGGGATTGATCGGCTCTCCCACCGTTCCCAAAAGGCGCAAACTGGAAAGGTCATGCCCATTCAGCCATTGGTCTCCCCATTTAATAAAGGCGCGAATCGCGGTCGGAGCCGTGTAGAAAATACTAACACTGTAGCGAGAGATAATGTCCCAAAAGCGGTCTTCCTTTGGATGATTCGGCGCGCCTTCATACATCATGACTGTGGTGCCATTGCACAGCGGGCCATAAACAATGTAGCTGTGCCCCGTGATCCAACCAACATCGGCGGTGCACCAGAAAATATCCTCCTCTTTGAGATCGAAAACCAGCCGGTGGGAATAGGAGGTGCCCAATAAATATCCGGCCGAGGTGTGCAGAATCCCCTTGGGTTTACCCGTGGACCCGCTGGTGTAAAGGATGAACAAAGGATGTTCGCTATCGAAGGGCTCGGCAGGGCAATCGGCGGACGCCTTGTCCATCAAGTCGTGCCACCAGAAATCACGGCCTTCTTTCATGGTGACAGGGTTGGCACACCTCTTGAGAACCACTACTTTTTCAATCGTTTTCGATTTGGCCAGCGCCTGATCGACATTTTCCTTGAGGGGAATGATTTTCCCGCGGCGCCAGCCGCCATCGGAGGTGATGAGGATTTTCGCCCCAGCATCGTTATTGCGGTCGGCCACGGCTTCGGCGCTGAAACCGCCAAAGATCACACTGTGGGTGGCGCCGATGCGGGCGCAGGCCAGCATGGCTATGACAGCCTCCGGAACCATGGGGAGGTAAATGGTCACGCGGTCGCCGGCCTTGGCGCCAATGTTCTTCAACACATTGGCAAATTTGCAAACTTCCCGATGCAGCATCTGGTAGGTAAGAACGCGCGTATCGCCTGGCTCGCCTTCCCAGATAATGGCGGCCTTGTTTTTTCTCGCCCCGCTCAGGTGCCGGTCGAGACAGTTGGCGCTGACATTCAACTTGCCGCCCAAGAACCACTTGGCATGCGGCTCCTTCCACTCCAGGACCTTGTCCCACTTTTTCACCCAGGAAAGGGAATCGGCCTGGGCGGCCCAGAATTTTTCCGGTTCCTCCGCCGCTTCCTTCCAAAGTTTTTCATACTCGGCCAGGGATTTCACATGCGCCTGCGAGGAAAATTCCTGGCTCGGCGGAAACGACCGTGTTTCCTTCAACACGCTGGTAATATTGCCGCTTGAGGATGACATGCTTTCGCTTTCAAAATGAAAAACTCGGGGAGATCGAATCCAAGTATGGGAAATTCCCTGGACGGGTCAAGCTTGTTTTTTTTATCTAGCAGGCCAGGCAGAGGCGCTTGGCCAAAGCGCGATTATTTTTTCGTTTCGATCTTGTCCAATAAATAGGAAAAAGCGCCCAACAAGTCGCCTCGTTCACCGCCATGGCACTTCTGGCACTGGTGGGCGTTTCTGAGGGAACCAACCATGCGAAACCCGCTCGGGACGGCGCCAATAACCAGGTCCTCGCCTTGATAAAGCCTGTCCAGAGTTTTTTTCTCAAAATCGTCCAGGTCGCGGGTGGGTACCGTTTTGATTTCTTTCATGGAAGGCAAATCATTGGAAACATAAACCACGGGTTCTTCGTGCAAAAGCAAACTTACCAAACTGATGTTTTGCACCTGGTAACTGCCAGCCTTGGAAAAGGGTTCAGTAAATCGATGCGGTTTGGCGCCAGCGACTTCATTACGATTTTTGGCATAGCCAAAACCATTCGGGTTGGAGAATTGAAAAATCCCCTGGTAATGCAACTCGGCCAGGCCATTGCGGTCCCAAGGCGGTTTCTGACCTATCATTTCATCGGGTTCACTGGCCGAGGGCGCGGCGGGAAACGATTGCGGCACCCCTCCCTCCTTGTTTTGTAATTCAAAATTCAGGATGCGATAGAGGGGACTAATTCTCCGTGAAATTCCAAAACCATTGCTATTAACAAAATTGTTGGTGGCGCCTTCGTGGATTTCTTTGAAGGCCCAGGCAGCGGACCTCCCGGGCATATCCACCCGTTTTTCCACCGCCATTAGTGCGTCCTTGGTCGATTCCGCCAGGGGTTTATCCCGATTCACACTCTTCGGCTCGGGAACCCGGTCGGCCATGGAAACAAATGGGTATTTCTCCTGAAGCTTTTTGTTCTCACGCCAATCGCCACCCGCAATAAAAAACGATACCACGGCAAATGCCGCTACGCTGGCCAGCAAAGACAACCTGAAATAAACCTTGGGCGAGCGAGAGGTATACATCCACGGAAAGGTGACCAAGGCAAGGAAAAGATATTGCAGGGCAATTAATGGTGACAACCCACAGGTCAGAGCAGAAAATCCCAGCAGCCCCCAGGCGGGTATGGACCAAGGGTTCTTCCCGTTTCTGGCCAGTAAATTGGCCAAAACTAAAACCAGAACTGCGATGCCCAAGGCAATGTACAGCATAGCTTGCTCCTATTCAGAACTGGTTTGTTATTGTCCCTTGGAGGGAAGAAACTGACAAGGGAATTATTATGCCGGTCTCTGAGCTATTTCCCAGCGTCCTTGGCTATTACCTCAGCGGGCAGAAGTAGTTCTTCAGGCGACCGGGCGAAATACGGCGGCACGGTCAGGAGCCGAATTGAGCCCCGGCAATAGCGCACCCGCCAAAACTTGCCATCCTCACCCGGCGGCACAGGAACACTGTAATAATTATTCTCCCGCCCATTGAGCCAGAAGTGCGGCCGGTCTTGGCTGTCCCGCACTTCCCCGTGCTCACCCCCAAAAAGGCCGATTACCTTGGCGCCCCGCGGCACATAAAAGTAACCCATCCACAATCCGTAAAAACGGTTCATGGGACTGTCTTGCGTCGAGGCTACTGTCATTAACTGCCCCTTGGGCCATGTCACCAGCGTCCGGTCCTGGCCATCCTTGATGACAATTTTGTAAAGTCCGGGCTGGGGCAGGGTCAGTTTGATTTTCCTTTCTTTCCCATCAGGGGGAACGGCAGCATTGCTCTGAACCAAGGATTCTTTTTCCCCGGTCTGCGAGGCGCCACCCACCTGGTAAAGCTCAACCTTGACATTGCCCCGGTCGCGGTAATGGGCGATCAACCCGCCAGTGATATTCAGCTCAATTTCCGCGGGGCCTTTTTTCACATGGGTAAAGAAAGTCTGCACCCCCCTGCCCGCGGTGAAATCCCCTGCCAGAAGACCAGGAGGAATGGTCAGGCCCGAGGCCGCTGGCAACAAATTGGTTCCGTAAGCCAATGGCTTGAAATTCAACTCCAACAGTTTGTGGCTGGCGATCCCATCCTTCAAAAAATTATCCACCTCGTCTGCGGAAAAGGGCTTGCTCGACTTCCAGGGGTTTTTCCCTTCCAAAACTTGCCACCTGGCTTCCGTCGGCAGGGAAACGGTTTTATCCCGTCCAGCCAGGTCCCGGTAGAGCGCGTAGGCGTGCACCATCATGGTCGACCGCATGCGATAAGCATGGCGGATGAGGGATTCAAAGGCAGCCTGCCGGGCCGGGCCAACCGCCGTGGCGTAGCGATGATACAGGGTGCAATAGCGAGCGTATAAAGTCAGGTCATCCAGGCGCTGAATGATGGGGACGGCGCTGGAAAGCTCCCGCGCCTTTTGCAACGACCGATACATTCTTCCCAATTGATCATCCACCACCAGGTGCGGTTTGGAAGAGTCAATCTGATCGTAAAACTCCTTCATGACCTGGCTGGCCGGGCCAAAGCAGCGCTCGAGAAAATCGCCTTCAATGGCCGAGCGGTTTTTCGCCTCAGACACCTTCCACAGCAGGCGCGAAGCAAAATAATACCCCAGGCCGTTGGGCCCCCAGTTATCGCTCGATTCCGCCGACATATAGCGGGCGCCCTTGGCATGAAATTCCGGTATGGTGCGCTGGAGGTAATCAAGGTTGCCGCCCCGAGCATGCCCCGGTTGATCCCGGTCCCAGGTGTTGACGCTGTAGTATTCCCGGACTCCAAGCGTGGCTCCCTTCCCCGCCCAGCCAGCAATAATGTCCTCCAGCGACTGCCCCCCTTTGATAAAGGCCGTGGCCACGCTGACGATCACCTTGGGATGGACCTTGATGGAAGGCGGGGGCGAGTGGTAGTTGTAGGCATAAATGCCGACCAGTTTACCCGGATATTTTTCATTGATTCCGGCGGCCACCTCGTTGGCCAAAGTAATCGCTTGATCGGAAACACTTCCCAGCCGGGCGCAGGTTTCGCAATCGCACCACCCGCCGCCATCGCTTGGGTCCATGGAAACGCTGTCGAGCAGGGGATTGCCCTTCACCCTGTCCACCGCCTGGGCAACAATCCTGGCGCGAAGTTCCGCATTGCCCAGGCAAGGCTTGGGATTACGCACTTCCTTGCGCTCTTTATTAAGCAAAGGCCAAAATTCAGGGTGAGTGGTAAAGTCCTTTTTTAACGATTTGACAATCCCATCATAAGCATGCCCTGTGTTCAGATTCACGCCCTTCATAGCCCGGTTCTTCTCACACCAATCGCGGTAAGGTTCCTTGGCGTAATCCCAAGCGCCAAACCCATACCAAATAGTGCGCGAATGGTAGGAAGGCTTTTCCAGGGCATCGAGAACCACTTCGATCTTTTGCATGGAGGGAATAATCTCCCAATGGGGGCCGGGGAAAAATTGCCGGTAGCCCAGCCTATGCAAGAAATCCCAGACACCATGCTGCACCGCCAAGTCCGTGGCGCCGAGAATCCAGATCCCTTGCGCATGACTGCGGAGCAGATAATCTTCCCGGCGGAGAATGTCCACGAGATCAAACATTACCCCGTGCTTTAATGCGGGGAAGTCCGCGGCCACCCCGATTAAAATGCCCCGTCGGCCATCCCCCTTCTCAACCAGGAATTTTCCTCCCGTCATTTTCTCCAGGTAGTCAGCAAGCTTAAGGGCATTAGCCTTGGTTTGCGGGCTGGCTTTTTCACTAATCACTATGGGAAAGAGCGCCTTGCCCCCCTCCGCCAGGACCGTTTTTTCCAATGGGTAACCGTGCAAACCCGATGCCAACCCCAGAAAAGCCACCCCAACAGCAAAGACGATTGAGTTCTTCATTACTTTTTCCCCAACTTCAATTGAGAAATGAGATATTCCTGGGATGTTTTGTGCTTAATATCCTTGGCGCCTGGATAAACCAATTCACAAGCCACCCCGAGCCCATCCAGTTTCTCTTGCAGTTTCACGCCAAAGTTGGCGCTGTGCGTCGGGTCCTTGGCATCTTTTCCCAACGCCGGCGCGGCGGAATAATTCATGTAGATGGGCGGATCCCCCGCATTGGCGTGTTCAAAAGGCGAATACTCCTTGATCCAGGGCAGCAGCGATTCGCGTGCCGCCAGGAACTGTGGAAATTGCGTGTCGCGGGTTTTTCGGTCCTTGGGGTCGGGATAAAAACCGAACGCATGGCCGCCATAACGGCTGTTGGGGGTCCACTCTTTCATCTGCCGAGGATCGAGAGTGGTCTGGGCCCCATTTACCGCCGCGCACCACAGCCGGGTCGATTCCCTGGCCACCGGATCGGCGCTTTTCGCATCGGCCAGGTCGTCATGAAACGCCAGCCACAAGCTGGAACAAGCACCCGCCGAACCACCAGTGGCCCCAATCCGGGCCTTGTTGATGTTCCATTCCTTGGCCTTGCTGCGCACGAATTGCAAGGCGCGAGCAGCGTCTTCAAGGGGCCATTTCACCGGCGGCTTCACCTTGGCCTCGATGGCGTCGTCAATGAACCGGTATTGGATGGAAACCACTGAAATCCCGGCATCCAAATATTTTTTGGCATCGGTAATGCGTTTGTCTCCCGCCACCCAACCGCCCCCGTGAATTTGGAAAACCACTGGAGTGGGCTGCTCGGATTTCGCCTGAAAAAAGTCCAACACCTGCCTGGGATGCGGCCCGTAAGGAATATTGGCCATGGTTGGCTTGCTGTAAGCCGGTTCCTGGGCCAAGACAGCCCCGGCGCTAAAAACCAAGAAGTAGGCACAC
>SHZZ01000019.1 GCA_009692005.1 Gemmataceae bacterium
CTGTGGAAGACAAGCTCGGCAAGATCCTGTTGCGGATTACCCCCCTCAGCATTAACATAAAAAATTGTGGTTTCTCACCCGCCCGGCTTTCCTCCCTCATCAAAGGGTGTCATGAAGAAATTGGTCTGCATCCTGATCGTTTCCTGCTGGTGGATTCCCTCGGCGCTGGGCGACGACGACACGCAGTTTTTTGAGGCCAAGGTCCGCCCGTTGCTGGTGGAACACTGTTATGAATGCCATGGCAAAGAGGCCAAAAAAGTGCGGGGGGAACTGCTGCTCGACACTCGCGAGGGCTGGATGAAGGGTGGAGAAAGCGGCGCGGTGATCGTGCCCGGCCAGCCGGAGAAAAGCCCTTTAATCAAGGCGCTGCACTACCAGGGCGCCATTCAGATGCCGCCCAAGGGCAAGCTGGGGCAGAAGGAAATCGCGACGCTGACGGAGTGGGTGAAACGGGGCGCCCCGGATCCGCGGAGCGGCAAAGCCGCCGCCCCGGCCGCCCGCAAGATCGACTTCGAAAAAGCCAAGAGTTACTGGGCCTGGCAGCCGTTGAAAAACCCAACCGTGCCTGCGCTGAATCAAACCGGCTGGGCCAAGAACCCCATCGACCACTTCCTTCTGGCTGCCATGGCCGGCAAGGGGATTCAACCCAATCCCCCGGCGGACAAAAGAAAACTGATCCGCCGCGCCTACCTTGACCTGACCGGGCTGCCTCCCTCCCCCCAGGAGGTGGATGACTTTGTCCGCGACAATTCCAGCGTAGCCTTTGCCCGCGTGATCGATCGCCTGCTGCAAAGCCGGCATTATGGCGAGCGCTGGGGCCGCCACTGGCTGGATGTCGCCCGCTTTGCCGAGAGCCACGGCTACGAGCAGGACTACGACCGGCCCAACGCCTACCACTACCGCGATTTTGTCATCCAGGCGCTGAACCAGGATCTGCCCTACGACACTTTCGTCAAGTGGCAGCTTGCCGGGGATGAATTGGCCCCTGACAACCCCATGGCCCTGATGGCCACCGGGTTTCTTGCCGCTGGCACTCACGCCACCCAGATCACTGCTAACCAGGCGGAGAAGGAACGCTACGATGAACTCGACGACATGGCTCGCACGGTTGGCACGACTCTGCTCGGCATGACGCTCGGCTGCGCCCGCTGCCATGATCACAAGTTCGATCCCTTCACTTCCAACGACTACTACCGGTTGATCGCCACTTTCTCCACCACCGTGCGCTCCGATCAGGACATTCCACTCGACCGCGCGGGTTACCAAAAAGAGCTGGCGACCTTTCAGGAAAGGTTGCAGGGCGTGGAAGCAAAGCGGGCCGAATGGGAAAAGGACCACCTGGAGCAGCGCTTTTCCCAGTGGGTCAAGGCCGGAGCCAAGGAGGCGCTCACGGCGGAATACATGATCCCTGAGGTGGTGTCGGCAAAGTCGAAGAACGGCGCCAGCCTGATGCAGGGGGAAAATGGCCTCATCACGGCCAGCGGCGCCAACGCCGACTCGGATACCTACACGCTTCAGTTGAGATCGCGGGATAAGCGCGTAGCTTTTTTGCGGCTGGAGGCGCTGGCCGATGGGAGTTTGGTCAAAGGCGGTCCGGGGCGTGCGCCGAACGGCAACTTCGCCCTCAGCAATCTGCAGGCCACGGTCACCCCGCTGGACCCCAGCGGCAAGCCGGCTACCGCCGACAAGCCGGCTACCGCCGACAAGCCAGCTACCGCCGACAAGCCGGCTACCGCCGACAAGCCGGCTACCGCCGACAAGCCAGCTACCGCCGACAAGCCAGCTACCGCCGACAAGCCAGCTACCGCCGACAAGCCAGTCAAGTTCAAGACCGCCCGCGCCACTTTCGAGCAGAAGGGGCTGCCCGTCAGCGCCATCCTCGATGCCAATATGAAATCGGCCTGGGCCATCGACCCGCAGTTTGGCAAGGATCACGCCGCTGTGTGCGAACTGGAGCAGCCGGTGGAAACCCCTCACGGGGCGCTGTGGTCCATCACCCTCGAGTTCAACAACAACAAGCAACACAACCTGGGCAAGTTCCGCGTGTCGCTGTCGGGGTCGCGGGAATGGCCTGCTCTGGCTGGCCTGTCCCTTCCTGGGAAAACGAAGGACATTATGGAACGGCTGAGTAACGGCGCCCCGGTGAATGATCAGGAGCGGGGCCAGGCGGCAGAGTGGTACAAGACCCGCAATGAGGAATGGAAAAAGCTCAACAGCGCGGTTGATGAGGTGAAGAAAAGCGCGCCGAAGCCCAAACTGGTGAAAGCGCTGATTTCCAGCGAGGGAGTGCCTGCGGTGCGGCTGCATACTCAGGGGGCGGATTTCTACGACCCGGTGCATGTGCTCAAGCGCGGTGACTTGAATCAGAAAGTCGCCGTGGCACCTCAAGGCTTTCCCGTCGCGCTGGTGAAATCCAAGGAGGGGGACAAGAGCTGGCTGACTTCTCCACCCAAAGACTCGCCTCTGTCTTACCGGCGGACCAGCTTGGCCAAGTGGATCACCGACACCGACCAAGGCGCGGGCATGCTGCTGGCGCGGGTGATGGTCAACCGCGTGTGGTATCTGCATTTTGGCCGGGGCATCGTGGCCACGCCAAGCGACTTCGGCGTACAGGGGGAGAAGCCTTCGCACCCGGAGCTGCTCGACTGGCTGGCCTGGCGGTTTGTCCAGAGCGGCTGGAAGCTCCACGATCTGCACCGGCTGATCATGAATAGCGCCGCCTATCAGCAAAGCTCGCAGGCGGACGAAAACCGGCTGCAAAAGGACCGGGATAACGCGCTGGTCTGGCATTTCCAGGCCCGTCGGCTGGAAGGAGAAGTCATTCGCGATGCCATGCTTGGCGTCTCGGGTCTTCTCGACCCGGCGCAATTCGGCCCCGGTTTGCTCGACACCAATCACAAGCGCCGCAGCATTTATTTCTTTATCAAGCGCAGCAAGCTGGTCCCCATGATGATGCTGTTCGATGGGCCGGACACGCTGCAGGATCTTCCCGGGCGAGCCTCGACGACGATTGCTCCGCAGGCGCTAATGCTGTTGAACAGCCCGGTGGTGCGCGGTTACGCCGACGCCTTCGCCGCCCGAATCTCGCAGGGCGCCCCGGGGGAGGAAGAGCAGGTTCGGCGGGCCTATGAAATGGCCTTGTCACGGCCCGTGCGTGAAGAGGAAAAACTGGCGGCCCTGGCTTTTCTTCGTTCGCAGAAGGCACAGTACCGCGCGGAAAATAAAAAAGAGGACCTGGCGCTGGGCGACTTCTGCCAGGCCCTCTTCAGCCTTAACGAATTTGTCTTCCTGGATTAGGTGAAACACATGAACCACATGCCACACTTTCACGCCGTGCCTGGCAACCGCAGGGAATTCCTTGGCCGCTCGGGGCAGGGCTTTGGCCTTTTGGCCCTGGCCGGGATGCTGGGCGAAGAGGCCCAGGCCCAGGACCGCGCGCTCCACCCCCTGGCGCCGCGACAGCCGCACTTCAATACCAAGGCCAAGCGAGTTATCTGGCTGTTCATGAATGGCGGGCAAAGCCAGGTCGACACCTGGGATTACAAACCCGCATTGGAAAAATACGACGGCAAGGAACTGCAAGGCTTCGACAAGTTTACCGGTTTCTTCTCGGCGGAAGTCGGCCCGCTCATGAAGTCCCCTTTCAAATTTGAAAAGAAGGGGCAGTCAGGCGCCTGGGTATCCGAGATCTTCCCCCACATGGTTCCCCATGTCGATAACATGGCCTTCATCCATTCCTGCTTCACGGAAACCAACAACCACTCGCCGGCGCTGTTTCAAATCAACACCGGTTTCAGCCGCATGGGTTTTCCCTGCGTGGGCTCCTGGGTGACTTATGGCCTGGGGACCGAGAGCCAGAATTTGCCGGCCTTCGTGGTGATGTACGACACGCTCGGCCGCGGCCTGCCCAAGGGGCACGCTTCCAACTGGGGCGCAGGCTTCCTGCCGGGCATTTACCAGGGGACGGCGCTCAACCCGCAAGGGGCGGCCATCGACAATTTATCCCGACTGCCACACCTGAATGATAAAGAGCAGCGCAATCAGTTGGACCTGATCAACCGGCTGAACCGGCTGCATGGGCAGCAGTCGCCCGGCGAGGCCGCCATGGCCGCGCGCATCGAGAGTTTTGAACTGGCCTACCGCATGCAGATGGCGGCGCCAGAAGCCTTCGATGTCGACCGCGAGCCGGAGCACATCAAGTCTCTTTATGGGCTGGAAGACAAGAAGTGCGCGCATTTCGCTCGACAGGCGCTGGTGGCCCGCAGGCTGTTGGAGCGCGGCACCCGCTTCGTGCAAATCTATTCCGGCGGCATGGAAAACGAGCGCAGTTGGGATGGCCACCGCGACCTCGAAGGGAACCACCGGCAGTTCGCCGGCGAAACCGACAAGCCAATCGGCGCACTCCTCACCGATCTCAAGCAGCGCGGACTGCTCGATTCCACCCTGGTGATCTGCTGCGGCGAGTTCGGCCGACTGCCCATCGTGCAGAAAACCAAGGACAAGAACTTCCTCGGACGCGATCACAACCCGCACGCCTTCACCACCTGGTTCGCGGGCGGCGGCATCAAGGGCGGAGCCCATTACGGCGAAACCGACGAGGTCGGCCACAAGGCCGCTGTCAATCGCGTCAGCGTCAACGATCTGCACGCCACCATTCTTCATCTTCTGGGTATCGACCACACCCGGCTGATCTACCGCTTCAGCGGCCGCGACTTCCGACTCACCGATGTCGCGGGGAATGTCGTCAAGGGCATCCTCGCCTGATGTCCAACCCCGTTGAACAGGGTCCGCTGCAGAGCAAAACTCCCTGGTGGCTCTATGCCAATCTGCTGGCGCTGGACGCCCCAGCTGTGGCCGTCGTTTGGCAAATCTTTTTGGCCAAATCTTTCGCCCTTGAACTCCCCTGGCATGCCCCCCTGGCGCTGGCTCTCGTTGTCTGGGCTATTTACCTGGCCGACCGCGTCCTCGATTCCCGCCGTGGACAAGTGGCCGCGCCACGCCACCGTTTTGCCGGCCGACATCCGCGCCTGTTTCTATGCCTGGCGGCACTGGCTTCTCTTTCGGGCTTGGCCCTGGGACTGCTTTTGCCCAGAACGCTCCTTCTCGGCGGTTTGGCCTTGGGATCTTTCATGCCGGTGTACGCGGCGCTGGTTCATGGCCGGGCCAGGCCAGCTTCACTCCTGCCATTTCTCAAGGAAGCGCTGGTGGCGGCGGGTTTTGCCGTTGGCGTGTTCCTCCCCGTTGTTGTCCACCGGCCGCTGGAGGACTGGCTTATTCCCTGGGCTGCTTTCTTCCTCCTCTGCTGGATCAATTGCAGGCTGATCGACATCTGGGAATCTTCAGGGCCAAATCGAGCCGTAGGGATCGTGGTGTTATCCGGCGGGATGATTTTGCTTTCCCCTTGGGTTGTTCCTCAGGTTGCCCTTCCCGCTCTGGCCTCCTTGGCTCTGCTGCTGCCGCTTCACCTGACCCTGGGAAAAAGGAACCAAGCCCTGGCCAGGGTTTTTGCCGACGCTGTTCTCTTAACCCCCTTGGCCTTCTGGGCCTGGCCATGAGTTGGACCGGCTTCGATCTCCTGGCGCCCCATTACTTTTGGCTGGAGTATTTCTCCTTTGGCGGCTTGTTGCGGCGCACCCGCGCCGCCTTGCTTCCCAACCTGGCTGGATGCCGACGGGTTCTCATTCTGGGCGAAGGGGACGGCCGCTTCCTTGAAGCTTTTCTCCTGGCCAACCCAACAGCGATGGTAGACTGCCTTGACCTCAGCCCCGGCATGACCTCCTTGGCCCTGGCCCGGATAAAAAAAATCCCCGCCGCCGAGAGCCGAGTGCATTTTCACCTTGGCGACGCCAGACAATGGAACTTCCCCCAGGCGCATTATGACTTGCTCGTGGCCAATTTCTTTCTCGATTGTTTTTGCCAACCGGAGCTGGCGCAGTTGCTTGAGCGGCTGGCAATTGCCCTGGCTCCCGGGGGTAAGTTGCTGGTCGGGGATTTTCACTGGCCCGAAGGTCGGCTGGCAAGGGCGCCAGCCCGCCTGGCTTTGAACCTGATGTACGGCTTCTTCAAGTTATTTACGGGGATAAGCGCGGGGAAGTTGGTTGATCCGGGGCCCGGACTGCAGGCGCTCGGCTTCACCCGTGCCCGCCAGGTGGATTTTCTCGGAGGATTTTTGCGAAGCTCCTTGTGGAGCGGGAAAGGTTGAGAATTCATCGCCGGTTGGCAGAAGTGGGGCGGATGATTGTTTTTTGTTGGGATCGCCGCGCAGAGAGCGCGGCTTCTTTTATTGCCAGGCTGGAGCCTGGCGTTCCCAGGGGAAAAAATGGCCCCGCCTTTTTACTCCCTCTCCACGCTGTCAAGCAGTGGGGGAAAGGGATTGAGGGTGAGGGGACCAAAAAAAACGAAACTCGTCGCTCAAGCTTGGCCCCTTGGGGCCTCGGATGACAATGCAAGCTTGAATGCCTTGGCGTTCCCGGAGAAGAGAAAAAAGCCGAGCCCGGGGATATTTTAGTATAAGTCCAACTAAATATTTGCGGCTATTTCACAAAATGGCGCGCAGGAAAGCAAAGAAGGCCCCGCCCTTGATCATGGAAACCGGCAGGGTGAGAACCCAGGCCAGGGCAATGGTGCGGACGGTATTCAACTGCAACCCAGCCTTGGAAGCGGCCATGGTGCCTGCAACTCCGGACGAGAGAATATGGGTGGTGCTGACCGGGGCGCCCCAAAGAACCGCCATGGAAATGGTGCCAGCGGTTATCATTTCCGCCGTGGCGCCCTGGGCAAAGGTCAGGTGCGATTTGCCAATCTTCTCGCCCACGGTGACGACAATCCGTTTCCACCCAACCGTGGTGCCAATCCCCAGGGCCAGCGCCACCATGAGGATCACCCACCAGGGAACATACTCGGTCGATTTGGCCAGTGTTTTGCGGTTTTTGGAAAGGGTTTTGATTTCCTCTGGCGTGAAGTCGAGTTCCAAGGATTCCACCAGGTGCTTCACGGCATGATTGGCCGTGATGACCTTTTCGCGAAAGAGCTTGCGGTCTTCAGCGACGATTTCCCTAAAAGAGGTTCTTCCCTCGAGCATGCTGGAGATGCCCACCAGGGTTTCCCGGGTGGCGGTCAACTGGCTGACCAGAAGGACCTTGCTGGAGGGCGGGTCGAAGCGGGTCAGGATCTGATCCATGCTGTTGGCAGAATTGCGGAAACTGTCGAGGTCGGCCGGTTTGGATTCCAAATTGACCGCAAAGAGCGAAGTCGCTGAACCGATCAGGATGAGCATGATCAGGCCCATGCCTTTTTGTCCATCGTTGGACCCATGGGCGAAGCTGACGCCGGAGCAAGTTCCGAAAAGAATTAGCCGCATGGGCCAAGGCGGCGGTTTGCCATTGATTGGGGGAGTGTGCAAAATCGGGTTGGGAAAAAGTTTGATCACCAGGAGGAGTAGGCCGGCAGCGACAAAAAAGCCAAAAAGGGGAGAGAATAGCAGCGACAGACCAACATCGCGGGTTTTTTCCCAATTCACCCCGGTGCCAAATGGCCTACCGTGCAGGATGCCATTGGCCAAGCCCACGCCGAGGATCGCCCCGATCAAAGTGTGGGAACTGGAACAGGGGATGCCCAAATACCAAGTGCCAAGGTTCCAGGAAATGGCGGCCAAAAGCAGGGCCAGGACCATGGCCATGCCTTCTCTGGTATTAGTTTGCAGAAGGAGTTCGACCGGCAGGAGGTGGACAATACTGTAGGCGACGGCGATGCCGCCGAGGTAAACCCCCAGGAAATTGCAGAACCCGGACCACATGACGGCCGGCCAGGGTTTCATGGTGTTGGTGTAAATGACGGTGGCGACGGCGTTTGCAGTGTCGTGGAAGCCGTTGACGAACTCGAACCCCATGGCAATGAACAAAGCAATAAGCAGAAAGACCAGGTTGGAGAAGCCAATCCCGGGGTCGCCAAGGAATTCCATTTTCGCTTCCAGGAGAGGGGGCATGGCCATTTCTGGCGTGCGACCAACAGGATGCCCCACCCGGGGGGAGATTGCAAAGGAAATATTGGAAGAAACAAGTGAATGAGAAAAAAGGGCGCTGCCAAGCTTTGAAAAAAGGAATTAGGAATTAGAATGGGTTGGAAAAATGGGACCGAGGCGGCGCGGGCAGATTTAGAAATGCAGGCGTAAACTCATGATTTGAAATGGTTTAGGGAAAGTAGTTTTTGGGGAAATAATTGAGGTTTGGAGGCGAATAGTTTTCTCGGGGGAGAAATATCTCATCTTGGGGGGAAGGTTATGTCTTTATCCGCCTTCTTAGAAGAACAGCTGGAACAATGGAAAAATGGCGACTTCCAGGTTTCTCAAAGCCAAATCCTTTCCAACCTCTCCAACCGAGTTTCCAAGGCCCATGCACCGTTCGATTGGATTGAAAATGGCTTCCCCGGACTGAAAAACATGGCTGTCGAGGATTGCCTTGCTTACCTGACGGGAGCCAAGTTTGGTCTTGGGAAAAAATATCTGCTCCCTGATGATCTGGAACCCGGGATGTTCGTCATTATGGTGAATTCCCGCACGATGAATTTGCAATATTGGGGACAAAGCTTCCGCCTGGCAGCAATGGAACTTCCCTTTGTGCTGTTGGAGCCGGCCGTGAAAATATTGCACGGCTATGACCTGATTTCCGTGGAGGCACACGACCTAAAACTGATGCGGTGTTCGAAAAAATACTTCAACCTGCAACGGGCAGGAAACGGCCCTCTGCCCAGTGAAAGAAAACCAGTATGCCCACGGTGCGACGGCTCGGACATGAATATTTCTAGCGAGGATCCGTAGCAAAAGAGAAGATTGGAAGAGGACTCACGGATCCCTTATTGGCCTGGAAAGACTTGCGAAAAAACATCGGTTTTGGAAAAACCTCGAGGCCTGAGACGAATAATAATGGTTGCCTCCAGATTGCCGCGCTTACCGGATTGGGTTTGTTTTAAAGGGGCCGGCAGGTTTCCATCCCCAGTTGCTTTTAACATGGTCCTGGAAAACTGGGGCAGTTTATCGGCCACCCGGCCTGTTACATAGTTTTGCCTGAAATTCGCGTTTACCTGTTGTTGGGTTAGGCAGCGCCTTTCCCGCCGAGGTGGTGTCGGCTTTCCTTCGAAAAAAGAGTAAGCCGCGGGAAGGTTACTGCCTTTTTCTAAATTGTTTTCTTTACCAAAGGAGGGCTTGATTTATGGCAGCGAAAGACAGCAGCGCTTTGAACCAGACCGCCTTAAAATTATACGGCGCATTCGACCAGGGAAAATCGAAGGAGGCCGGTGATTATTTTGAAACCCTCAGCAAACTTTTAGACCAGCCTTTGCTAAGCGCCCTCGCCTATGTTTTGCGAAATTACGGGAAGAAATTATTACAGCAGTCGGACGATGCGTTGCAGCAAACGCTGGAGACGCTTTGGAAATCAGCGAAAGATCCGAGGAAACGCTGGGATCCGGCACGAGGCGCTTCTTTTAAAACCTGGGCCTGTGGCATCGCCAAGAATAAAGCCCATGACCAGGTCAGGAAATTCAACCGGGTAAAAAACCGGGATGGCTATTCCCTGTCCGAGGGGTTCTTTTCCTCAACTGGGGACGAAATCCACTTCCCCGGTTTCCTGGTTTCCAATGAGCAAGGCCCCCTCGATGCCATGATTCAGAGGGAACGAGTTCGGCGTGTCCAGGAGGCCCTTTGCCAGCTACCGGAAAAACAGCAAATAGTTCTTATTGATAAGTTGAATAATATTTCTGGCAAAGATATTGCCAAGAAGATGTCGATCAGCGGCGCCAGCGTCACCAAACATTATTACAACGGGATCAAAAACATGAAAGAGATAATTACCCGGGGCCGGTCGCAGTTTTAACCGTACAGCGTTCCTGATTTCTTGCAGGCGGCGGGTCATCGGTCCCCAGAGGGTCGGCCCCGCCTTTGCAATTCAGCTTCGAAATCCCAATAATCCCCGTGATCTTTTCTCTCTCCTGGCGGTTATTTCCCCATGCGGGCGGCAGCCGGGTTTCTCCTTGCGCCAATGGGGTTTGTAACACTTGGTGAAGCGCCTCCGCATCCCTAATCTACCCCTGTCCTGGTTGACCGAAGATTTCCTGGAGTTTGCATGTTGAAACAGCGTTTGATGACCCCCGGGCCCACCCCGGTGCCGGAGGAAACCCTATTGGAATTGGCCAAGCCGGTGACCTTTCACCGCTCCGGGCAATTCCGCGCTCTTCTGGCCGAGGTGCTGGAAGACCTCAAGTATGTTTACTGCACCAAGAACTTGGTTCTGCCTTTAACCTGCTCGGGCACCGGCGCCATGGAAGCGTCTGTATGTAACACCGCGCCCCCCGGTTCCAAGGCCATCTGCCTGATCGCGGGCCGCTGGGGCGAACGCTGGCGCAACATCAGCAAGGCCTTTGGCATCACGCCCATCGAGATCACAGTCCCTTACGGGAAATCGGTCGACCCATCGCAGTTGGAAAACGCCTTGAAGGAGCACCCGGAGGCGGAAATCGTCTGCTCAACGCTGAGCGAAACAGCCACCGGGGCGAAAAACGACATCGCGGCCTATGGCAAAATCCTCAAGGACAAGTCTCAAGTCCTCATCGTCGATGCCATCAGCGGGCTGGGCGTGGTCGAATGCCGCACCGATGACTGGCACATCGATCTGTGCGTGACCGGTTCGCAAAAAGCCCTGATGCTGCCAGCCGGTCTGGCCTTCATTTCCGTATCGGACAAGGGTTGGAAGAAGATCGACGCCAACAGTTCCCAGCAGCGGAGCTTCTACTACGATTTGAAGAAGTACCGGGACAACTTGAAGAATAGCGATACGCCGTTCACACCTGCCAACACCCTGGTCAAGGCGCTGAAGGTGAGCTTGAAAATGCTGCGTGCGGAGGGAATCGAAAACACCTGGGCGCGCCACGGTCGCATGGGGGCGGCCTGCCGCGCCGGCGCTGGCGCCATGAATCTCAAGCTGATGGGGGAAAATCCGGCGGACGGCCTGACGGTCATCCATGTGCCTGAGGGAATCGACGGGGTGGAGCTGCTGGGGAAGCTGGAAAAAAGGCATGGCGTGCGCGTGGCCGGCGGACAGGATGCCCTGAAGGGCAAGATCCTGCGCATCGCCCACATGGGCTACATGGATGTCTTCGATGTTTTAACGGCGCTGTCGGCGCTGGAGATGTCGCTGCTGGAAATGGGATACAACCAGTTGGAACCTGGCGCTGGCGTGGCCGCGGCGCAAAAGGTTCTTTCCTCCTCCATCAAAAAAAACTAGAAGGCCCGGAGTAGCAAGGCATGCCAAGAGTATTGATCAGTGACAAGATGGAAGAACCAGGGCTGGAAATCTTACGCCAGGCGGGTGTGGAGATTGACGAGCGGCCCGGGTTGAAGGGGGAGGAGCTGAAAGCGGCGCTGCGCCTGGCTGATGGCGTGGTGGTGCGAAGCGGCACGCGCATAACCGCCGACCTGATTGAAAATCCGGGGAAGTTGAAAGCGGTGGTCCGTGGCGGGGTGGGCGTGGATAACATCGATGTTGCCGCCGCCACCCGTCAGGGCATCGTGGTGATGAACACGCCCGACGCCAACACTTTTTCCACCGCCGAGCACACCATCAGCCTTCTGATGTCGCTGGCCAGGCACATTCCCGCGGCCGACGCCAGCATGCGCCAGGGGAAGTGGGAGAAGGGAAAGTTCCTCGGCTGCCAGCTCACGGGCAAGACGCTGGGGGTGATTGGCCTGGGACGGATCGGGCGGGAAGTGGCCCGCCGGGCCGGCCAGGGGCTCGACATGAAGGTCATTGGCTATGACCCGGCGCTGGCGGCTTCGGCAGCGGCGCAACTCGGCATCGAGACTTTCTCCTCCGTCGATGAAATGCTCCCGCGCTGCGACTTCATCACGGTGCATACCCCGCTGGTAGAACAAACCAAGAACCTGATCGGAGCCAAGCAACTGGCGCTGATGCCCAAAGGGGGGCGCGTGATCAACTGCGCCCGCGGCGGCATCATCAACGAGCAAGCGGTGGTGGAAGCGTTGAAATCCGGGCACCTGGCCGGCGCCGCCTTTGATGTCTTTGTCGAAGAGCCGATTGCCAAGGACCACCCCTTCCTGGCATTGCCCAATGTGGTGATCACGCCGCATTTGGGCGCCGCCACCGCCGAGGCACAACTTTTAGTGGCCCGGGAATCGGCGCAACTGCTGGTCGATTTCCTGTGCAAGGGCGTGGTGCGTTTCGCGGTCAACATGGGCGCCCTCGACCGCGCCGAAATGGAGGAAATGCGCCCCTTTGTCGATATGGCGCACCGCCTGGGCCTGCTCAGCGCGCAACTGGGCAAGGGCCCCGTTCAGACTGCCGAGATCCACTATCGTGGCGAGATCGCCAAGCGCTCCACACGCCTGGTGACTTCCGCTTTTGCCGCGGGCTTGCTCGAACGCGGACTGGAACAGAATGTCAATATTGTCAATGCCCGCATGCTGGCCGAAGAGCGCGGCATTGAAATCACCGAGCAGGCCAGCATGGAAAAAGGCGACTTCAGTTCGCTCATCCGGATCACTTTGCAATCCCACCTCGGCGGCACCGTGCTGGCGGGAACGCTGTTTGGCAACCAATATTTAAGGCTGGTGACTTTCGGCTCACACCGCCTCGACGCCCACATGGACGGCGTGCTTCTCCTGTTCACCCACCGCGATGTCCCGGGGCTCATTGGCCATATCGGCACCATTTGTGGGAAGAACGGCGTGAATATCGCGCAGATGAATGTCGGCCGACAAACCGCCGGCGGCGAGGCCATCGCTGTTTTGAACCTCGATGCCCGCCCGCCCGAAGCGGTCATTCGCGAAGTGGCCTCGCATCCGCAGATCAGTTCGGTCCAGGTTGCAGAACTCCCCCCCGCCGGGCAGATGCCCCCCTGGTTCGCGTGATTTTCTTTTCCAAGGCAAAGTAATAATTGACAAAAAGCGTTTCAAGCATCTTAATAGATGAGTTGCGGATCCCCATTCCCAAGGTTTCCCCCATGTCCGGTAAGCTGTTCAAGTGCCTGATGTGCGATAAACAATTTCCCGTGCGGGATAGCGGAAAGATCAATCCCAAGTGCCCAAAGTGCAATAGGTTCATGGTGGTAGAATCGCCGGTTGAGGAAGTGAGTTCTCCTGGCTTCTTGAGTAAAAAAACTGCCCTCATTGGTGGCGGGGTCCTGGCGCTTGTCGTGGCCGTTGTCGGCCTCTCCTTGCTGTTTTTATCCAAACCCAAGCTCAAGCAGGATATCCCTCAGGTGGTGGAGAATGAAACCCCGCTGCCCGACCCCGGCGGCGCCAATACTACCGTTCCCCAGGCTGCCGATTTAACCGAATTAAGAACAAAGCTTGGGAAGGGAAACTCCACCGAGAAGATTCAAGCTTTGAACCGTCTTGCAGAAATGGGCCCGGAGGCCTTGCCCCTGCTTGGGGACATCGCCTCCCAATTCACTCACGCCGACGAGGAAGTCAAGCTGGCCAGCTTGCGAGCCTTTGCCTCCTTGGGCCCGGTTGGCAAACCGGAATTGCCCAAGCTGATTGTTCCTCTGGCTGATAGCAATGTGAAGGTTTCTGCCGCCGCCCGGGAAGCGTTTATAAGAACCGGGCCCTTCGAGGAAAAAGATCTGCCTGTCTGCACGCTTTTATTCAACCAACCGCATGCGGGAACGAAATCTCTCGCTTGCCAAACCGTGTCCCTGATTAAGCCCCCTGGCAACCAGGCCTTGTCCCTGATCTTGGGCGCCATGCACGATAAAGCAGGTGAAGTCCGTGAAGCCGCCGTGAAATCCTGCCAACCTTTCCTGGGTAAATTCCACTCGCGAGTGTTTCAGGAAGTCTTTTTATTTGCCAACGACGCGGAAGCTCCGGTGCGCCAGGCGGTGGAGAAACTTCTCATGGCCATGCTCCCGCTGGCGCCGGGGGAATTGGGGAAGTTTGAGCCGTTTATTGGCTCGAAAACCCAGCCCAGGCTTCGCCTGCTAGGACTGCGGCTTTATGCCGCCATGGATGTCCGCCTTACCGGTAAGGAGAAAAGTTTACTGGAAGGGTTGACCGTGGAAGACCATGAGATCCAGTTGCAATCGTTGTCGGCGCTTACGCGCCTGCATCCTGAACCCCTGCCGGCCATGGTCCTTGGGGCATTGGCCCTGGGTGGAAAAAAGGATTTTGAAGAGTTGCATAAGCTGGTGTTGCAGGTGGTGGAAAAGGGCAAGATCGCCACCGCGGAAGAGTTGCAGGTGCTGGCGGCGTATTTACAGGAAAAAACTCCGGTAGAGGTCAAGTCCCTCGCCCTCAAAGTTTTGGCAAACTCCCCCGGGTTGAATTGGCAGCAAGTTCTTCCCGAACTGGTAAAGATTCTGAAGGCCAAGGATGCCACCCTGGCAAGCCTCTTGCTGCTGGCCCTGGCTCAGCAAAGTTCCAACCTGGGTGATCTGACCGGGCCAATTGGCGAATGGGCCAGAAGTCCGGATCAGGAAATGCAAACCCGGGCTTTTAATGCCTTGAGGGCCTGCGGCTTGAACCCGGAAGTTCTGGCGCTTTTACGAACAGGGCTGCTGGCCTCCGATCCGAAAATTAACCACGCCGCTTTATCTTCGCTCCTTGCACTCAATCCCGAAGCAAAAGAACCTTATCCCTTGCTGTTGGAATTTTGCAAATCCAAGGCCTCGTTAACCGGAGAAAACTTCAAGGTGCGCCTGACGGCTTTGCGCGAAGCCCGCTTGCGCTACGCCAAGATCGAGGTCAAGTTGAACAGTGACAAGCTCAACGAGGCCGTGGTGGTGTTCGCTGATTTCCTCGGTTGCGATGAAGCGCGGGTGGCGCAAGAAGTGTTGGAATTTCTAGGGGACATGGGGCCGGAAGCTTTGCCCGCCTTTCCCAAGATCGTCCGGGTTTTTCAAAAGGATAAAGAAGATTTGGTGGAAACCGCGGCGACGGCTATTGCCCGCATGGGTAAAAGCGCAATTCCCCCTTTGATAAAAATCATCGATATCAACTTGGAAAATTACGCGATGAAGGTGGGCGCGGTGCAGGCGCTGGGAAAGATGGGCCCGTTGGCCAAGGAAGCTGCCCCGTACCTCTTTCAGGTGAAAGCCCGCTACCAGCCGAAGAATATCAAGCTCGGACCGAACAACCCAGGGTACGCCACGGAAGTGGAGCGCTATGCCAAGTTGTCGAACCTGGCGCAAAAGGCCTATGAAGTGGTGTCGGCAAGCCCGCCGATGAAATAGAAACTTTATCTGTTGGATGAATTCCACACGCACCGGTGAATTTCTCTCGGGGGCGGTCAATCCTTGTTGAAGATATCGGGATATTTTTCCCTGAGGCGGGTCCAGATGGCCTGGGCTGCCTTGGGAGTTAGGTTCACCGTATTGGCGCCATCCTCCGTCAATTGCATGGAGGATTGCATCTTGGCATATTCCTGAATGTCCTGAATTTCAAACTCCTCCTTTTTATTCAATTGCCAGGCATTCAAAAAAACCGTGTTGGAAGAACGGAGTAAAACTGGCAAGGTCGGATGGAGAAGACCAGGGCCGGCCAGCGCGCCCGGCAATTTCCTGGGGATTACCACCGGTTCGCCGGAATCGCAATTCCACAAACGATTCATGCCATCGGTAGCCGAGGTCAAGAGCCAGTTCCCCTGGCGGTTGAATTGCAGCGAAAGGACCGTTCCCTTGTGCTTGAACGGAGGGAAAAGGCGAGCGCCATTTTGGAAATTCCAGAGGATGGCGACGTTATCCTCACCGCCAGTGGCCAGCACGCTTTCTCTGGGAGAGAAAAGGGCGGCGCTGATATTCGTCGCGTGTTTGATCTCCTCCTCCCAGGCCTGAAACATATCTTTGCCGTTTTCCAAATTCCAGACACGAGTGTTATGGGTGGTGGAAAGGCCCCAGGGCTTGCTTGGATGAAAGTAAAAGCCATTAATCACGCCGTCCAGAGGCAAGTCCTGGGGGTGTTGCAAGTCGGTGGGTTGGCCAAATTCAGAATAGGCAAATAGGGAACATTTCTTTTCCCCGCCGAACAGGGCAAGGAATTTTCCCTGTGGGTGGAAAGAGACCATGGCCTGATAGCGGGTCTTGCGGGGGAAGTCGAGGGTTTGATCGGGATGGGCCAGAACCCAGTGTCGGACACTGCCGTCGGTGAATCCAGCAATCAGCCCGGTTTCCGCCGGATGAAAAGCCAAGGAGGTCACCTCGGTTTTCATCCCTGGACCGGGCACCAGGAGAGAAAGCGCAGGGGCTCCTAATTGCCAGGCCAGCACTTGACCCGCCTCGTTGCCAAAAGCCAGCCAACCCCCTTTGGAGGAAGCGGCGAAGGCCGTTGGCCTGGAAGTGGCTTTCTCCGGCAGGGAGAAGACGCGGGGGGGGATTTTCAGCGCTTCCATGGGATTGGCAAAACCGTTTTCCCAAAAGTACAGCTCCCCCTTGCGGGAGACGGCGGCAAGCCAGTTCCCCGCTTGGGAAAAATGTAAAAACTCCAGCGGCTCGCGGCCGTCGCCTGCCTTCATGGCCAGGACACCGGCTGGCTTTTCCACTTTCCAATAAGCGACCATGTGATCATCACTGCAAGAGAGAAGGTTGCTTTTTTGCGGATGGAATTTCAAATCATTGATGCAGCCGCTTTGCATCAAGGTCGAACCCAAAGGGCTTCCGGTGGCCATATCCCACAAGCGCACGGTATTGTCGTCGCTGCCAGTTGCCAGGATCTCGCCATCGTGGCTGATATCTGCGGATTCAATGTAACTCTCGTGGCTGACACTGAAGACAAATTTGCCGCTGGGAATTTCCCACAGGATGGCTTGGCAGTCCTTGGAAAAGGTGACCAGGCTTTTTTCGCCCGGGGAAAAGCGGGCGCCCTGGACAGCGGCCTTGTGGGAAAGAACTGCCTTGAGCTGGCCGCTTTCGACTTCCCATAATTTTGCCGTGCCATTTTTGGAGGTTGTGGCCATCCACTTTCCCGAAGGGCTGAAAATGGCCCCCGTCAATTGGTCGTCGTGCGTGAAAAGCGTTTTTTCCGGTGAGTTCAGTGAAAAAAGATAAGCAGAGCGGCCGACGCAGGCGGCAAAGCGCCTGCTGTCCGGGTGGCAGGCCAGAAAATTGACCCCCTTTGCCACCTGCACCTTTTGTTCGATTACCCCGCGGGACAAGTCCCAAACCACGATGATGCCGTCGTTGGCGCTGGTGACTAAACTTTTTCCGTCTGGCGCCAGCGCCATGAAGAAAGCATCCGGGCCGCGGTCCGTGCCGTGAAACAGCAGCTGGCCCAGGGGTTTATTTTCCTTGATGCTCCAGAGGAGGACGGCGGCATCCTCGTAAGAGGCGAGAAAGCGATCGTTATCCACAAGAGCGATATCGAGAATGGGGATGGGGTCGCCGGGAATCGCCTTGTGCCTGAAAAAATCGGTTTTCACCCCATCGCGGACAAACTGCACACCTCCCTCAGACCCGGCAGTGAGAAAACCTGTTCCGTCAGGAAGGAATTTTCCCTTCACCACGGGGCCATCGTGGACGCCGAGGTAAAGGTAAAAAGGAATCTGGTCGAGGACGGCGCCGAGGCGGTAGCGCAACTCCTCGAGCCGTTCCTTGCTGGCACCAAGCTCGGCTTCTTTTTCCAGCGCCGAGGCCAGCCACAGCGCCGCCTGGCTGAAATCCCCCTGTTCCATCATGGAGATGCCCTGGTTGATTTGCAGTTGCACGATTTGCTTCAGGTTCTTCCGTTCCCGGTAATGTTGGAAGAAGAAAAGGGAAATCAAAACGAGCGCGGCGCCCAGTAGAGCCGAGGCCCGCCAGGGGTGGCGGAAAGTCCAGCGGGAAAGGCGTTCCCAGGTGGTTGGGGCGCGGGCCTGGATATGGTCGCCAGATATAAACGCGCGCAGGTCGCTGGCCAGGGCGGCAGCATCGGCATAGCGCTTCTTGGGATTCTTCTCCAGGCACTTCAGACAAATGGTTTCCAGATTGCGGGGAATTCCCGGGCGGAAAGTACTGGGGGAAATTGGGTCATCGTAAACGACCTGGCGCAAGGTTTCCATGATCGTGCCGCCTAAGAAAGGCGGCTTGCCAACCAGCATTTCATACAGAATGGCGCCAAGGGAATAGATGTCGGTGGCGGGACCAATGGCGCCGAACTGCGGATTGGCCTGTTCGGTGGCCATGTAGCATGGGGTCCCTACGATGGCCCGTGTGTGGGTCAGTCTTTGCTGGCTGTCCATTTTTTTTGCCAGGCCAAAATCGCTGATCTTTCCGGTAATCCCCTGCAGGTCCTCGAGTTCAAGTTCTTGGGTTGCCTTGGCCACCTTTTTCCCTCCCGCCAAGAGGATGTTTCCGGGTTTCAGGTCGCGATGAATCACGCCGCGCAGGTGCGCCGTTTGAATGCCCTCGGCCAGGCTGACCAGCAGGGTGGCGGCGGCCTTGGGCGAGAAAAGGCGGTTGGCCAGCACCACCTCCAGACCCACCCCATCGACCAATTCCATGACCAAGAAGGGCATCTCCCCAACTTCATTGACATCAAAAATCTGCACGATGTTGGCATGTTGCATCATGCCCAGCGCCGCCGCTTCCATTTTCAAACGAGATTTCAAATCGGCGGAAAGGTGCCCGCCCTGGAACAAGGTCTTGATAGCCACTTCCCGGCCGAGGCTGGGCTGGACGGCTCGGTAGACGACTCCCATGCCGCCACGACCTATCTCCCCTTTGATCTCGTAGCCTGGAAAATGGAGCACCCCTGGCGCCGGGCTTTCCAGATTCTTGGGGATATCTCCCAGTGGGAGCGGCTGGAATTGGGTGTCCAGTTCTAAGGTCAATGTGGGATTGCCTTGCAGGACTTTTTTCGCTTGATCGAGAAGATCGGTGTCCCCAGCGCACAGTTCTTCCAGCCGGACGGTCACTCCCTGGCACAACTTTTCCCGGTAGAGCTTGAGAATCGACTCTAGTTTGTTGTCAGGGTTCATATGTGGTTTGGAAAACCTCGGGCCTGGGTCGATGGACGGGCGCTGGCCAATATGGAATCGTCACTTCCTCCATAGGGTAAAGTATGTCTCACGCCTACAGTGAGGGAAAAATCATCTCGCCAGTCCAGAGGAATACTCAAAATCCCCTGTGCGCAGAGGGGACGGCCAGACTATAATTATCTGGTAAAGCATTTCCCGCCCATCGCGGCAATTGGCGCTGTGGTTAGTACTAGAAGCAGGTTTTTCAAAGGAAGACCCATGGCCAGCACAGCAAGCCCGGGCCCGACAACGATCAAGGCGGATGCCCCGCAAGACATCGGCATCATCCGCGTTCACCATGTGAATTTTTATGTCAATGACATTGGCGACTGGGCCAATTACTTCATTCACCGGATGAATTTCCGCGAGGTGGCGCACGGCGGACCCTACTCGGGCAAGGGAGACCGCGTCTGTCGGGTGGTCGGCCACGGACGCATCCGCTTTATCCTGACCCAGGCCGCCTACCGTGAAAGCGTGGTGGCCGGTTTTCTGCGCAAGCATCCGCAAGGGGTTGCGGACATTGCCTTTTTAGTCCACGACGCGGCGACAGCGCTGGAGGAATGCGCCCGCCGCGGCGCCACCGTGGTCGCCGAACTGGAATCCCACCACTTTGAACGCGGCCGCATCCGTTTTGGTTCCATCGCCGCCTATGGCGATGTCACCCACACCCTGATTGATGTGCGGGGCGAGCCGCCCTTCGGCCCCGGCTACCACGACATTTCCGATGCCGAACTCAAACAGCCCGATCCCAGCGGCTCGACCTTCGCCATCGTCGATCACATGGTGGCCAATGTCCCCGCCGGAGAGATGGACCGCTGGGTGGAGTTTTACGAAAGGGTCTTCGGTTTCAAGCAAACCAGGCATTTCGACATCCGCACCAAGCGCTCGGCGCTGATGAGCAAGGTGCTGACAGCGCAGCACGGCTACATCCAGATGCCGATCAATGAACCCTCCAGTGAAAACTCGCAGATCCAGGAATATTTGAACGCCAACCATGGGCCGGGGGTGCAGCACATTGCCCTGTTGACCAAGTCGATCATCTCGACGATCGACGACCTGCGCCGCCGGGGCATGTCGTTTCTGTCGGTCCCGGACGAGTATTTTGACATGGCGTCGGCCCGAGTTGGCCCCATTGACGAAACGATGGAGGAACTTCGCCGCACTGGCATCCTGGTCGACCGGGAAAATAACGAAGGCTACTTGTTGCAGCTCTTCACCAAGCCGGTCTTCGCCGAACCGACCTTGTTCTTTGAGATCATTCAACGGCACGGGCTGGCCCGCGGCTTTGGCGAGGGAAATTTTCGCGCCCTGTTTGAAGCCATCGAGAGGGAACAGATGAATCGCGGCACGCTGTAATCCATCATTCAAGGGCGCGGCCCGAGGAGTGCGATGCGGTTTTGCTTTGTCCACCTTGCCGGTGAACCTTCTCCCCGCCTGGCGGTGGAACGCGGCAACCAACTCTTTTCCCTCCCTTTTCAGGGGGGATTGCGCAAGGCCCTGGAGGAACTCGGGCCGGAGGCGCTATTCAATAGCGGGGCGGAGGCAACCAAGGCCATTCCTTCTGAGCAGGTCAAGGCCTGGCTGCCGCCGGTTCATGATCCACGAACCCTGCGCGACTTCTACGCCTTTGAACAGCATGTGAAAACCTGCCGGGCCAACCGCGGCCTGCCCATGCCTCCTGAATGGTACCAGGCGCCCGTCTTTTATTTCTCCAACCCCACGACTTTGAAAGGGCACAATCAGCCGGTTCGCCGTCCGCGAAATACCCAGGAACTAGATTTTGAACTAGAGATCGCCGCCGTCATTGGAAAAGAGGTGGTTAATGTCTCGGGGCAGGCAGCCGAGGATGCGATTTTCGGCTACACGATTTTCAACGACCTGTCAGCGCGGGACATCCAGCGCCAGGAGATGAAATGCGGGCTGGGGCCGGCCAAGGGGAAGGATTTCGCCTCCGTCCTTGGACCGGTGGTGGTGACTTGCGAGCATCTGGCGCCTCGCCGACTGGCACCGGGCCGTTATGACCTGTCCATGAAAGCGCGAAAGAACGGTGTGGAAATCTCTCGCGGCAACATGAAAGAGATCCACTTCGACTTCACCCGCTTGGTGGAAAGGGCCTGTGCCGATGCCCCGCTTTTCCCGGGAGACATTTTGGGTTCCGGAACCGTGGGCACCGGCTGTATCCTGGAGTTAGGACCGGAAAAAACCGGCGGCTGGCTGCAACCAGGCGATGTCCTTGAGTTGGAAATTGAACGGATCGGCGTGCTGAGGACCTCCATTGTTTGATCCGCCGACAATCCACCGATTAGCGAAAGTGGCGCCATGTACTACATGAAACTGGGGCAGGTTCCTGCCAAAAGGCATACCCAACTCTTGGGGCCCAAGGGCGAACTGCGCTACGAACAGGTGGTCACCACCCACGGCTTCGATCACCGCTATGCCTGCCTTTACCACCTCCACCCGCCAACCCGCGTGATGGAAGTGGTGGAACGCCCGCCACAGCCAATTGAACTCGTTCCCCAAAAAGTCAAGCGGCATGTCCACCTTCGGCCCCTGGGGTTGAAGCCCGGAGGCGACGCAATCAGCGGGCGCAATCCGCTGCTTGCCAACGCCGATGTCACACTGGCCATCTGCAGACCTACGGAGAAAATGGCTTACTTTTATCGCCCGGGCGATTGCGACGAAATCATCTTCATCCACCAGGGCCAAGGCACGCTGCAAACCTGGCAGGGCAACATTCCCTTTGCCGAGGGCGACTACCTGGTGATCCCGCGCGGCACGACCTACCGCTTTGACTTCAGCGGTTCTGCCGACCCCGAAGCCCTGGCGCGCATGCTCGTCATCCGCACCCCAAGCATGATCCGCTTGCCCAGCCGGTATGTGAACCCCGCCGGGCAGCTCCGCCTGGGCGCCCCCTTTTACGAACGCGACATCCGGCCCCCATCCCTTTTACAAACCCATGAGGAAACTGGCGGGCCGTGGGAAGTGCGCGTGCAGACCGGCGATCAGTTCACCGGCTACTTATTCGACTTCCACCCTTTCGATGTCGTGGGCTGGGACGGCTACTGCTACCCCTGGGCCTTCAATATTTACAACTACGAACCGCTGGCCGGCCGCGTGCATCTGCCTCCGCCCTTCCAGCAAACCTTTCAGGCCGACCGCTTTGTCGTCTGCAGTTTCTGCCCGCGCATGCTGGAAGATCACCCCCAGGCCATCAAAGTCCCTTATGTTCATTCCAATGTCGATTCTGACGAAGTGCTTTATTATGTGAACGGGAATTTTTCCTCGCGGCGTGGCATCGGCGTCTCCTCGATCACCCTGCATCCCTCGGGCATTCCTCACGGCCCGCACCCCGGCGCAATCGAGGCCTCCTTGAAAGCCACGCGGACCGAAGAACTTGCCGTCATGGTCGACACCTTCGCCCCACTGCAACTCACCACCGAAGCCCTGCAGTGCGATCAGGCCGATTACCCCATGTCGTGGAAATGATCCCGCAAGAGGAACCCTCGTGAATTCTTTTCCCCACTACAAGACCCTGGCTGTTGACCAGCGGGAAATCCGCCAGAACTACAGCACCCTGGTATCGTGCGTGGTGCCCCGGCCCATCGCCTTCGTGACGACGCTGTCACCCAGCGGCGTTGTCAACCTGGCGCCTTTCTCCTTTTTCAACGGAGTGGGTGGCAATCCCCCGGCGATCATGTTTTCTCCTTGCAACAATCGGGCCGGCCAACCGAAGGACACCCTGGTGAACTTGCGCCACCTGGGCGAGTTCGTTGTCAATATTGTCCCGCACGCCATCGCCAAGGAGATGAACCAGGCCTCGTTTGAGTATCCCCCCGAGATCAGCGAGTTAGAAAAGTGCGGTTTCACGCCGCTGGCCAGCGAGCGGGTCAAGCCGCCTCGGGTGGCGGAGTCGCCTGTTCATCTGGAATGCCGCCTGGTGCAAATCGTGCCGGTGGGCGTCGGCCCTTTGGCCGCGAACATCTGCATTGGCGAGGTGCTTTGTTTTCATGTGGCCGAGGGATATTTACAGCCGGATGGCACGGTGGACATTGCGAAACTGGATCCGGTGGCGCGCCTGGGCGGGGAACTTTACAGCCTGGCCCGCGAGCGTTTCTCCCTCCCCCGACCGGGGTGAGCATCCTTGGTTGCCTACCCCACCGCCACCACAGCCTTGATCACGCCCGTTTCTGGCTTCAACCATTGCGGGAAGACATCGATCATGCCTTCCAGCGGCGCCTGATGCGTGATCCACGGCTTGGTGTCGATCTTGCCTTCCTCGATCAGGCGGATAGTGTTGGCAAAATCCCCCGGCAAGGCGTTGCGACTGGCGAGAAAAGTCATTTCGTGACGGTGCATCAGCGGGTGCTTGAACACCACTTCCGACATGGTGATGCCGACAAAAACCAGCCGACCGGCATAGCCGACAAAGTTGTAAGCGTTGCTCATGGAGGCATTGGAGCCGGTGGCGTCGATGACGACATGCGCCAGCCGACCATTGGTCAGTTCCTTCAAAGCGTCAAGTTCCTTGCCATCGCCCTTGGCCAGGATGGTGTCCTTCACATTCATTTTGTCGCGGACAAAGGCCAGGCGTTGCTCGTTCATATCCATGACAATGGGCCTGCAACCGGCGACCTTGATGAACTCCAGGTTTGAAAGGCCGATGGGGCCGGCGCCGATGATCAGGGCGTTTTCCCCCGGCATGGCCTTGGCCCGGTTGACGGCATGGCTGCCGATCGCCAGCGTTTCCACCAGGGCCAGTTGTTCAAAAGTGAGTTTTTTACTTGGGAACAGTTTGCGAGCAGGAAGGATGAAATACTTGCGCAAGCCGCCGTCGGCCATCACGCCAAGGGTTTTATTAAACTCGCAGGCGTTGGTGTGGCCGCGTTCGCAGCTATGGCATTTTTGGCAGTTGATGTAAGGCTCTACGCAGCAGCGGTCGCCCACTTGGACATGGGTCACGCCTTCGCCAAGCGCGGCGATTTCCACGCCGAGTTCGTGTCCTGGGATGCGCGGGTAAGTGTAGAAGGGCATTTTTCCCAGGTAGCCGCTGTAGTCCGTCCCGCAGATCCCCACGCTATGCACCCTGAGCAACGCCTCGCCCGGGCCAGGCTTGCCCGGCTCCGGCGTGTCGATCATCTGAAAGTTCTTCGGTTCTTGTAAGAGGATGGTCTTCATGTTGGTTCCCTGGTAGAGGTGATCTTTAGAGCAATCATATCGGCAAGGAGAGCCGTTGGGGATTATTTTTCCCCAAGGTTTCCCTCAACAAACCCCATAGTTCCGGGTACAATTTCTTGGTGAAATTAATCCTGCCTGCCAAGTGAAACCCTGCCATGCGTAAATATCTTCTCCTTGCTCTGCTGATCGTTGGAACTTCCCCGGTCTTGGCCGAGGACAAGCCTCTGGAATTCAACCGGGACATCCGGGCGATTCTTAGTGAAAACTGTTTCGCTTGCCATGGCCCCGACCCGGGGACCAGAAAGGGCGGGTTGCGCCTGGACACCGAGGTCGGCGCCAAGGGCGACGGCAAAACCAAGGGCGCCATCGTCCCGGGAAAACCCGAGGACAGCGAACTCTACTGGCGGCTGATTGCCACCGACGCATTGGAAATCATGCCTCCGGTCAAGACTGGGAAAAAACTCAGCGACCAGGAAAAGGCTCTGCTGCGCGAGTGGATTAGTGAGGGGGCGCCCTGGGATGGGCATTGGTCCTTCATCCCCATCAAGAAAACTGCGCCGCCTACAGTTGCTCCTTCCAGTTTCAATCGCAACGACCTCGACCGCTTTATTCTGGAAAAACTGGCGCAACAAGGAATGAAACCCTCGCCGCCAGCCGACAAGGTCACCCTCTTGCGCAGGCTTTCCTTCGACTTGACCGGCCTTCCCCCCACGCCCGAAGAAACGCAAAAGTTTCTCAACGATGGCAGCAGCCAGGCTTATGAAAAACTGGTGGACCGTTTGCTGGCCTCGCCCCACTTTGGCGAACGCATGGCTGTTTGGTGGCTCGACCTGGTCCGCTATGCCGACAGCGTGGGTTACCACGGCGACCAGCCGGTTTCCGTCTGGCCCTTCCGCGACTGGGTGATCAACGCCTTCAATAGCAACATGCCTTTCAACCGCTTCACGATTGAGCAGGTCGCGGGAGACTTGCTGGCGAATGCCACGCTAGAGCAGAAAGTGGCGGCGGGTTACAACCGCCTGGGGATGATGAGCGCCGAGGGAGGCGTGCAAGATAAAGAATACCTGGCGAAGTACGCGGCAGAGAGGGTGCGCAACCTGGGCGGGGCCTGGCTGGGAACCACGCTCGGCTGCGCCGAGTGCCACGACCACAAGTACGACCCCTTCACCATGAAAGACTTTTATTCCCTGGAGGCGTTTTTCTCGGACATTACCGAGAGAGGCCTGTATAGGGGCAGCGACTTCGGGCCGGTAATGCGGCTGCCAACGGCGGGGCAAAAAGCGGAGCTGGAATCGCTGGAGAAGCAAGCCGCGGATCTTCGTTCACTCTTGGACAAGCCCACGCCGGAACTGGTCTCGGCCCAGGCCGCCTGGGAAAAGTCGCTCGCCAGCCAGGAGCCCTGGACCATACTCAAACCTATCAAGGCGGTTTCCAAGGGAGGCGCCAAGCTGGAAATCCAGGCCGATGGCGCGCTGCTTGCCACGGGAAAGAAAACCGACAAGGACACTTACACCCTGACAGTGAAGCTGCCCAAGGGGACCTTCACCGCCTTGCGCCTGGAGGCCTTGCCGCACCCGTCCCTTCCCGCTGGCGGGCCCGGCCGAGCCGCGAACGGGAATTTTATCCTGACGGAAATTGCCGCCGCCATGCAGGGCGCGACCCTGGCCCTGAGCGATCCTTCCGCCACCTTCGAGCAAACTTCAGGCGCCGAGAAAAGCCCTTATAAATCCTGGACAGTGAAGGCGGCCATCGATGGCGACACTCAAGGGGCGAATTGGGGCTGGGCCATCCTGCCCGAAGTGAACAAGCCGCAGCACGCGGTCTTTCAGTTCAAGGAAGATTTAAGGGTGGATGGGGACAAGGAACTGACCCTGACCCTGGCGCAGAACCACGAGAATAAACACACGCTGGGCCACTTCCGCCTGTCGATAACGGCAACCACTCGGCCGGTGAAGGCTGGTCAGGGGCAGAGCCTGCCGCAGGATATTCTCGCCATCCTGGCCGCCGCGCCGGAGAAAAGGACCGCGCAGCAGCAAAGCCAGATGGCGGCGCATTACCGCTCAATCGCGCCGGAGCTGGCCGCCACGCGCAAGGAACTGGTCGCGGTCGAGGCCAAGAAAACCAATCTGGAAAAGAGTTTTCCCACCACCCTGGCCACCATCAGCCGTGCGCCGCGGACCATCCGCTTGCTGCCCCGTGGCAACTGGATGGACGATTCCGGCCCCATTCAACCGCCCGCCGCCCCCGCTTCCTTGCCCCCCATGGTTTCAGGCAAGCCGCGCCTGGACCGACTCGACCTGGCCAACTGGCTCGTGGGCGAAACCAACCCGCTTACTTCCCGCGTCCTGGCCAACCGCCTTTGGAAGCTCTTTTTCGGCCAGGGGCTGTCGAGGAGACTTGACGACATCGGGTCGCAAGGCGAATGGCCCAGCCATCCCGAACTGCTCGACTGGCTGGCGGCCACGATGAGGGAAAGCCAGTGGGATTTGAAAAAGGCCATCAAGCTGATGGTGATGAGCGGGACATACCGGCAGTCTTCGCTGGCCAGCGCCGAGCAAATGGAAAAGGACCCGCTCAACCGCTGGCTTGGGCGGCAGGGACGCTTCCGCATCGAGGCAGAATTCGTCCGCGATGCTTCCCTGAGCATCTCTGGCCTGATGGTCGACCGCCAGGGTGGGCCAAGCGTGAAGCCTTATCAGCCGCCAGGCTACTGGGCCTATTTGAATTTCCCTACAAGGGAATGGCAGAAGGACCAGGGCGACTCGGTCTACCGCCGCGGGCTGTACACCCATTGGCAACGGCAGTACCTGCACCCGGCCATGATGGCTTTTGACGCCTCGTGCAGGGAAGAATGCTCGCCCGACCGCATTCGCTCCAACACGCCGTTGCAGGCGCTGGCGCTGTTGAACGACCCCAGCGCGGTGGAGGCGGCGCGCGTGTTCGCGGAAAAAATCGTGCGCCGGGGCGGGCCAGCCGACCGCGAGAAAATAACCTTCGCTTTCCAGCGAGCCGTTTCCCGCGCTCCCCGGCAGGCGGAACTCGCCCTCCTGACTTCCTTGTTGGAAAAGGAAAGGAAACGCCTGGCAGGTGCGCCTCAGTTGGCCAAGGAGTTTTTGTCTCAAGGCGACCAGCCGGTTCCAAAGGACTTGAACGAGGTTGAACTTGCCGCCTGGACTACCCTGGCCCGGGCCCTGCTCAACCTGCACGAAACCATCACCCGCAACTAAGAGGCCGGCATGATTCCCGAAATGTTTCCCATGGCTCGCAGAGCCTTCCTGCAACAGTCGGGCGGGCTGGGCGCCTTGGCCCTTGGCTCGCTGCTGGGGGAATCCCGCGCCGCCGATTTGGCCGCGCCCAGGGGCATCGTCCATCCGCTGCATCATCCGGCCAAGGCCAAGCGCGTCATTTATCTTTACATGGCGGGCGGCATGACCCATTTGGAAACCTGGGACCCCAAGCCGGAGCTGGCCAAGAGGAACGGGGCTCCGATGCCCGAGTCGATCACCAAGGGGCAGCAGATCGCCCAGCTGCAAGGGGCGAAGCTTAATTGCCTGGGACCGCAGCATCCTTTTCAAAAATATGGAAAGAGCGGCCTGGAGTTCAGCTCCATCTTTCCGGAACTTGGCGCCCACGCCGCCGACCATATGTGCATTCTCCGCGGCATGCGCACCGAGGCGATCAACCACGACCCGGCGCACACCTTCATGAACACCGGCACCCAGATCCCCGGACGGCCGTCGATGGGGTCGTGGATCTGGTACGGCCTCGGGTCGGAAACGCAGAACCTGCCAGGCTTCGTCGTCATGGTCTCCACCGGGCGCTTTGGCCAAAGCCAGCCGATCGCCGCCAGGCAATGGCACTCCGGCTTTCTCCCGAGCAGATTCCAGGGGGTGCAATTCCGCGGCACCGGCGAGCCGGTCCTTTACATTCGCAATCCCAAGGGGATCGACTCCGCCAGCCAGCAGGAACTGGTGCGCTCTATTCAGGCACTCGACCGGTTGGAAAACGCCGTCGTCGCCGACCCGGAGATTGAGGCCCGCGTGGCACAGTATGAACTCGCCTTCCGCATGCAAACCAGCGTGCCCGACCTCATGGATGTCTCCAAGGAACCGAAAAAAATCCTCGATCTCTATGGCTCCACTCCAGGCGACGGATCCTTTGCCAGCAATTGCCTGCTGGCCCGCAGACTGGCCGAGCGCGGCGTGCGCTTTATTCAGCTCTATCACCGCGACTGGGACCACCACGGCTCGGTCAAGGATCATTCGCTCGGCACAGCCAAGGAAGTCGATCGCGGAGCCTCCGCCTTGATCCAGGACCTCAGACAGCGCGGCATGCTCGACGACACCCTGATTGTCTTCGGCACCGAGTTCGGACGCACACCCATGGCACAGGGCAGCGGACGCGACCACCACATGAAGGGCTTTTCCCAGTGGCTGGCCGGCGGCGGGGTCAAGGGAGGCATCTCCCGCGGAAGCACCGACGAGTTCGGCTACAACGCTGTTGAGAAAATCACTCCCGTTCATGATGTCCAGGCCACCATCCTGCATCTTCTCGGCATCAATCATTTGAAGCTGGTGATCCGCTCGCAGGGGCGCGACTTCCGCCTTACCGATGTCAGCGGCCAGGTGATGAAAGACATTTTGGCTTAAAAGTTGAAAAGGAAATGCCTCATGCGCCTGGCGGGGTTGCTTCTTGCACTGGGATTGACCCTTGGCCTTTGGGCCGAGGAAACCAGGCCGGTGCGCGTGGGGCTTTACGACGACATCGGCGTCGGCAAGGGTGTTAAAGAGTTTCATGAAAGCCTGAAGAAACTGCCCGGGTTGAAAGTCACGCTGGTCAAGGCCGCGGAGATTCAAAACGGCATTCTCAAAGATTTTGACATTCTCATTCAGCCGGGCGGCTCGGGCGGCGGGCAGGGCAAAGCGCTTGAGGAAAAAGGGCGAGAGAATATTCGCCAATTTGTCAAAGTCGGCGGCGGCTATCTCGGCATCTGCGCCGGCGCTTACCTCGCCACCTGCGATTACGACTGGTCGTTGCACCTGCTCGATGCCAAGGTCATTGACAAGAAGCACTGGGCCCGCGGCTTCGGGCCGGTGGAGGTCGGCTTCTCTTCCAAAGGGAGCAAACTTCTGGGCCTGAACAAGGATAAGGCGACTATTTATTACCACCAGGGGCCGCTGCTAGCCCCGGCGAATAATCCCCTCATCCCCGATTACGAGAACCTGGCGACTTTCGAGTCGGAGTTGGCCAAGAACGGCGCGCCCAAGGGCGTGATGGTGGGAACGACCGCGGTAACCGCTTCCACTTTTGAAAAGGGAAGAGTCTTTTGTTTTTCCCCACACCCGGAAAAGACCGAAGGCCGCATGGACATGGTCCTGCGCGCCATCCTGTGGACGGCGGGAAGAAACGCCAAAGAGTAACTTTTTGAAATTAGCCCGCCGAGCGGACCCACATCCCGGGAACGCCTCGGCATTCGAGGTCTATTTCTTCCCTTCGTGCACATACATTTGGGTAGACAGGCGGAAGGCTGTGCCATCGATTTCAAAATCTAATTCCCCAAAGCAGGCCTGGCAGCCTTGCTTGGGAACAGGGATTAGCGCATCCAACGATTTTCCCTTCACGCTGGCCGGCTGCTCCACCCATTTGGCTTTGCGGAAATCCAAAGAATCCGCCTGGGCCACCCACAAGCGCCCGCCCTGGATAGTGGCATCGCTTTGCACCTGCAGTTTTTTCCCCTCGCCCTCCGAGACATAACCCCACTGCAATTTCGGCATGGTTTTATGGTGAATCTGAAACTTGGCGAAGGCCGTCAGGGCGCCGATCGCCCGCTCCCTGTCTTTTTTGCCATCGGCTTTTTTCTCTTCCAGATTGTGCCCGGCGTTGGGGACATAAAGCACCCACTTGTCTCCCTTTAAACCGTCCCAGTATTTGTTCAAGGCATCGACCGCCCAATAGGGATCGTTGGCGCCATTGATGATCAACTTGGGCAAGGTCAACTGGTCGCGGTAAAAATAGGGGTCGACCCAGGACCAGAGGAGGCGCGCTTCTTTCGTATCAGGAAGGGGCACCAGGCCGCGGCTGGTGTAATCAATAATCATGTCGCTGTACTTGCCGTAGGACTTCAGCTGATGCGGCATCTGTTCCGGAATGTTGAGAGTGTCGATGACCAAAGGGACAGCAGCCATGACGCGCTTGTCAGCTGCAGCCGTCAGCCAGGAAGTCCAGCCACGCTTCGATGCCCCGGAAACGACAAAGCTATCCACCTGCGTTTTCAACTCCTCCTTGGTAAACTCCTGCAAGGCATCCATGGCTTTTACCAAACTTTTCACCATGGGGAAGAGAAGGGGCCAGTCGGCGTCCTTGGTTTCCAAGAAACGGACAAAAGTCTCCGCAATGAGCTTGTCTTCGGTTTTGCCCTCAAAGAGCGGCTGCTTGGGGATGCCAAAGAGCAGGGCGCAGGGCGCCTGTGCCCGCCGGGCCAGTTCCAAACCGAAGGCGCCGCTGGTGAGCGAAGCTTTTCCCCCCTGGTTCCACAACAGCATGGTCGAGGCAGGCTTGGCGCCAGGTGGAACACAGACCTGGATCTGATGCTCCCAGTTGATTCCTTGCCAGCATTGCGAGGTCAGCGCCAGTTCGTACACCGTGCCCAGGGGCGTGGGTGTTTTGCTTTTCAGCTTCCAGGCGTAGCAGGCTTCGGGTTTTTTCACATAGGAGAAGAGGTCAGCGCTGGCGGACGCGGGAAACCACGCCATCAAAGCCGCCAGGATGAGGATTTTTCTCATGCGCGCATTCCTTGATTGAAAGAAAGGGGAAGATTAATTCAATTGGCGGTCAATTCAAAGGTGCCGAGGTCTTTGCCTTGTTTGTCGATGGAGACCTTGAACTTTGACCCTTCAATGTTCTTGTATTTATCCTTGAGGCGATCAGGGCCTTCGAACTGAGTTTTGAAAGTCCCCGAGCGCCGGGGCCATTCAAAAGTGATGATGAAATCCCCGGTGGGAGAGCCATCGCCGGTGATGTAGGAGTTCAGGTTGAAATTTCCCTGCTCATCGGCCTGGGCGAAAGGGACGACGCGCATGGGATCGTTCTTATCGACCGGGTGAAACCAAATGAAGGCCTCGAAGGCGGGCTGGCCATCGACCAGGATTTTCCCTTTCACCGGGTAGGTGGGCTTCCTCCCGTCGGAGCAGCCACCAGCGACAAAGAGAAAGAAAAGGGGAAGGAGGAGGAAAGTAAACTTTTTCATGGAGAGAAATAACCACCCTTCCGGGCCAATCCCGGTCGCAATGCCATTGACATATGTCTTGCACCGAAATTTACTTGGTGGAAAGTTCGATAACACCCAAATCCTTGCCGCCCTTGTCAATAGTGACCTTGTGCTTGGAATTATCACGGTCTTTGTATTTGCCTTTCAACTTATCCGGGATGGTGTCCTGGGATTTGAAAGGGTTGACATCGGGCCATTCGAAAGTAAGGGTGTATTCCCCCGGTGGCAAACCATCGCCGGCCTGGTAGGTGCTGACCTGAAAACCCCCTTCTTTATCGACGGTGGCGGAAGCCGATTTGCTCTTTTTGTCGGCCGGATGGAACATAACCATGGCCCCATCGCCAGGCTTGCCATCGATCATCAGTTTACCCTTTGCGGCCGCGGTGGCTTGCCTGATTTCGCCACTGCCGCCGCCCCCTCCGCAGCCAATCAAGGCGCAAATAGCCAAAGAGGAAACTACAGAAAGGCCCCCTCGCAAAACGCGAAGGGGCATGAAGTTGTTGATGGAAATCATTCGGAAATCACTTCGCCTTTCTTACGGGTGGTCATGTAGATGAAATTCTTGGAATTCATGTTGGCGGAAAGGAAGCGGACGGCGCCGTCGCCCATGACAACATTGGCGCCGCCGGAATGGAAAGCGTAAATGCCGCGCCCGCTGATGTTTGTGCAGTTGATGACGCACGGCCCTTGGTTGCCAGTGCCATCATAGAGCGAGCCAGCAATCCAGTTTTCGCCGTTATAGGGGTTGCCCCAGCCGGCGCCGACAGTTAAGGGGAAACCATTGGCGGCGATCTTTCTGGCGCCCTGCCAAACTTCCGGCCGACCGGCCAACTCCGCCAGCAGGATGGTGCTGGAAGTGCCGTCTGCGGCATCAATCAGCTTGGTGGTTTCATTGGCACGGAGAATGCCCTCGCGGTCGCCGCCGGAAGGCGGGCCGACGATAACATCCCAACCGCGGCCGATAACGCCAGAGACCACGGAATAGTCCGCGGCAGAGCAAGTAAAATTCATGGCCGGGGAGCCGGCGAAAATCGCATTAGCGGGAATCGGGCAGGGTTCCACCCGGTCTTGGCTTGGGGTGGATGGACACTTCATGACCTTGAGGTGAGTCTGAATCACTATGGCATTGGTCGCCGCGGTTAAATTCTGTTTGAAATCGTACATCTTGTAAAGGTTTTCCTGTTCCACATAGGGAAGAATCATCGGCCCCCAAGCGTAGGCGATAAAAGGGTTGTTATTGGGTGGAACGGTCAGGAAATAAGGATAGGGCAGTTTGCCATAGGCGCCTTCATAATTATGAAAGGCCAAGCCCAGCTGTTTAAAATTATTTTGGCACTGTGAACGAGCTGCCGCTTCGCGCACTTTTTGCACCGCGGGCAGCAACAAGCCGATCAAGATGGCAATGATGGCGATAACCACGAGGAGTTCAATGAGTGTGAACCCCTTTTTTCGAAGCAACATGACATATCCTCCAGAAAAGGAAAAAAAGGAAATATTAGGAACACAATGGCGAGCAGAAGTTTCCCATACAGTATTTTGTAAACAATTAAGTATGTCAAGGGAATAATCTTCTCCACCTCAACAATTAATATTTTTCTCCTGTTAAAACGAACAAGGCGCCGCGGCTGGCGCACGATTTCCCCCACCTGGTTCTTCTTAAGGCCGGTTCTTTTGGCCTTGGCCCCTTGGGGGCCTTAATTCCAGGGCGATATTCAGGAACCAAAGTGTTGCGTCTGGTCTTGCGACCCGGTAGCCTGTATTACCTTGCCAACACCCTGCCACCAGGAGAAAAACCGATGCGCCGTCGAACTTTTATTAAAACCACTGCCGCCTCGATTGCCGGCGCCCCCATGATCCTTGGCGCCGAGGACAAGGCCGGATCGAAACCCCTGGTGGTGGGGGAAAAGGAGCACCAGTTCCAGGTTTATCACGATTGGGCCCACCTGCCGTCACGCTACACCTGGCAGACCACCCATAATGTCGCCGTCGATAAATCCGGCTGCCTCTATGTCATTCACGAAGGAAGGGAAAACCTCAAGGACCACCCTTCCATCTTCGTTTTTGACACCGAGGGAAAATTCATCCGAGCCTTTGGCCAGCAGTTCCAGGGTGGCGGGCACGGCATCGAGATCCGCGAGGAAGCCGGCTCGGAATTCCTTTATGTCTGCGCCTACCAACAAGTGAAGTCGTTCGCCAAGATGGATCTCAAAGGGGAAACCCTGTGGCAGAAATACGCCCCCATGGATTCCGGCCTTTACGCCAAGGATGAAGACAAGAAACCGATGAAGGTCTGGGGACGCGACCGCTTCATGCCGACCAACTTCGCTTTCCTTCCCGATGGCGGCTTCCTCCTGGCCGATGGCTACGGCGCCTGGGCCGTGCATCGCTATGACAAAGACGGGAATTGGAAATCGTCGTTTGGCGGCCCGGGAATGGGCCTGGGAAAATTCAACACCCCGCATGGCGTATGGGTTGATAACCGCACGGGAAAAAAGCCCACCATCGTCGTTTGCGACCGCGCCAACCACACCCTGCAAATCTTCGACATGGAAGGGAAGTACCTGGAAACCATCAAAGGGTTCGGCCTGCCCGCCAACGCCGAGACCTGGAAAAACCTCCTCGTCGTTCCCGAACTCCACGCCCGCCTTACACTTTTAAACGAGAAGAACGAAGTGGTGGCCCTCCTGGGCGATGATGTCAAGCGGGTGACAGGCAAGGACGGGGGCGGCATCCGCAGCGATGCCAAGAAGTGGCAGGACGGCAAATTCGTCCATCCCCACGATGCCTGCTTCGATGCTGCGGGGAACATCTATGTCGCCGAGTGGGTCGCCACCGGCCGCGTCAGCAAACTGAAACGACTCTAACCTTGAACCGGAGAAAATGCATGAGCGAGTATCTATTTCCGAAACGGCAAACGCGCCGGGACTTTTTAGCAGCTGGCGCGGCGCTGGCGGTTTTGCCGGCCTTTTCACCCGCCGACGAAAAAAACTCCTTGAAGCTGACGGTCGATCCCACCTGGGGCCGCCTTCCCGCCGGGATGAAGTTCGGCCTCGGCTGCGCTGTCGTTGCCGATGGCAAGGACCGCATCATCGTTACCTCGCGCTCCACCAATCCCTGCGTGGCCATCTTCGACACCAAGGGAACTTTGCTGGAAACTTGGGGTAAGGAAATCAGCGACAAGATCGGCTACGACTTGGGGCAATACACCGCCACCGCTCATGGACTGTACTGGAGCAAAGAACCCGACGGGGAATTCCTTTATTGGACGGAAAATGTGTCGGCGCCCAAAGGGGGCAAGCGCATCGGCGCGCGAGTTTACAAAACCGATATGCATGGGAAGATCCTCTTTCAAATAGGCAATGTGCCCGAAGAGGGCACCAAGGCAGTGAAATGGGATTTCACCAATCCCACCGATGTTGCCGTCGCAGCCAATGGCGACATTTACATTGTCGATGGCTACGGCAGCCAGAAAGTGTTTTTGTTCGACAAGGATTTCAAGCACAAGAAAACGATTGGCGGGCGTGGAAAGGAACACGGGCTATTCAACACTTGCCATGGGGTTTGGATCCGCACTTTGGGAAAAGAGCCCGAAGTCTATATCGCCGACCGCGCCAACAACCGCCTCGAGATCTTTTCCCTCGATCTGCAATACAAGCGCAGCATCGAAGGAGTGCGCACGCCCTGCTGCTTCTACCAGCACGACGGACATCTTTATGTTCCGGAGCTGGGATCTCGCGTCACGGTGATTGATGAACACGACAAGATCGTGTCGCAGTTTGGCGACGGCTCGATGATCAAGGACGACATCACCATGCACCCGGGTAAGTTCAAGGCGCCCCACGCCTTGACCCTGGATTCCAAGGGCAACCTTTATGTGCTGGAGTGGCTGCCCAACGGCCGAATTCAAAAATTCAGCCGGGGGTAAAACCGCAGCAACAGTTTCGGGAGGAAGGGTTTAATTGCCAGGCTGGTGCCTGGCGTTCCCGGAAAGGGTGAAGCGTTCTTCCCTGGGATCGCCGCGCTCCAGCGCGGCTTCTTCTCTTTGCCATTTCCAGAAAGGGGAAACCCGTTGCTCAGGCAACAGGGGTTCCCGCTAATTGCCGCAGGACAAAAGGCAAGATGCCTCCGTGATTGTAATAATGCACCTCTTGCGGGGTGTCGATGCGCACAACGGCGGCGAATGACTTCCCGTTTGCCTTCACCGTCACGCTCTTTCCGGGGGCAAAAGAACCACCTTGCAATAACCCGGCCAGGCCTTCGATTTCAAACACCTCTTCACCAGTCAGCCCCAAACTGGCTGCGTTCTGCCCCGGCTGAAACTGCAAAGGAAGAAGGCCCATGCCGACTAGGTTGCTGCGGTGGATGCGCTCGTAGCTTTCAGCAATGACCACCCTCACGCCCAACAGCGCCGGGCCCTTGGCGGCCCAATCGCGGGAACTGCCCGAGCCATATTCCTTCCCGGCCAAAATCAGCAAAGGGACCTTCTCGGCGTGGTATTTTTCCGACGCGTCGAAAATCGACATCACTTCGTTGGAAGGCAAGTGGCGGGTGAAGCCCCCCTCGGTCCCTGGCGCCAGCAGGTTCTTCAAACGAATGTTGGCGAAGGTGCCCCGCACCATGACTTCATGATTTCCCCTGCGTGCGCCATAACTGTTGAAATCAGCCTGGGCCACGGCGTGGTCCAGCAGATACTTTCCCGCGGGGCTGTCTTTCTTGATGTTGCCAGCAGGGGAGATGTGGTCGGTGGTGATGCTGTCGCCGAGGACGGCAAGGACGCGCAGACCCTTGGGGTCAGCCACCTTGGCCGGGATGCGCGGCATGTTGTCGAAATAAGGCGGGTGCTTGACATAAGTCGATTTTTCATCCCAGGTGTAGCGGTTGCCTGTCGGCACCGGCAGAGCCCGCCATTCCGCATCGCCCTGGAAGACTTCCCCGTATTGTTTAGTGAACATTTCCGGCTGGACGCTTTTGGCAACGGCGGCGAGGATTTCCTGCTGCGTGGGCCAGATGTCTTTTAAAAACACCGGCTGGCCATCAGACCCAGTCCCCAGCGGTTCCGTGGCAAAGTCGATATCAATGCGGCCAGCCAGAGCATAGGCGACCACCAGTGGAGGCGAGGCGAGGTAGTTGGCCCGGACCTCGGCGTGGATGCGCCCTTCGAAGTTGCGGTTGCCGCTCAGAACGGCAGCTGCGATCAACTGTCCATCCTCGATGGCCTTGGAAACAGGCGCTGGCAGCGGGCCTGAATTTCCTATGCAGGTGGTGCAGCCATAGCCAACCAGATGGAAACGGAGTTCATTCAGCGCTTCGACCACCCCGCCTTCAATCAGGTAATCGGTGACGACTTTGGACCCGGGCGCCAGGCTGGTTTTCACCCAGGGCTGAGAGGAAAGTCCGCGGGCCCGAGCCTTTTTCGCCACCAGCCCGGCGGCCAGCATGACCGAGGGGTTGGAAGTGTTCGTACAGCTGGTGATGGCGGCAATGACCACCGCGCCATGCTTGAGATCATGGTTTTTCCCATCGATGGCCGCCACGCCTTTGGCCTCCGGCGTGGCCGCCGCCACCCCGGCCTTCGGCTTGGACTTGGCAATCAAACCGGGCACCGCTGCTGTGAACGATTTTTTCACCTCGCTCAGCGACACGCGGTCTTGCGGACGGGTTGGCCCGGCCAGGCACGGTTCCACACTCTTCAAATCGAGTTCCATCATGGCGGAGTAATCTGCAGGAGGGGTAGAGGCGTCGTGGAACATCCCCTGTTCCCTCATGTAGGCTTCGGTCAAGGCCACGGTCTCCACCGGTCGGCCGGAGAATTTCATATAGCGGATAGTCTCGGCATCGACGGGGAAGATGCCGCAGGTGGCGCCATATTCCGGCGCCATGTTGGCGATGGTAGCGCGATCGGCCAGAGGCAGGTCGGCCAGCCCGGGGCCGAAGAACTCCACGAACTTGCCCACCACGCCTTTCTTCCGCAGCATTTCCGTCACGGTGAGAACTAGGTCGGTGGCGGTGGCTCCTTCCGGCAACTTGCCGCTCAATTTGAAACCGACCACTTCGGGAATGAGCATCGACACCGGCTGGCCGAGCATGGCGGCCTCGGCCTCGATGCCGCCCACGCCCCAGCCCAGCACGCCCAACCCGTTGATCATGGTGGTGTGGGAATCGGTGCCGACCAGTGTATCGGGGAAGGCCCAAGTTTCCTTATTAACCGTGGAGGTCATCACCACGCGGGCCAGGTATTCCAGATTCACCTGGTGAACGATGCCAGTTTCTGGCGGCACGACTTTGAAAGTGTCGAAGGCGTTTTGGCCCCAACGCAGGAAGACATAGCGTTCCCGATTACGCTGAAATTCCAAATCGGAGTTTCGCTTGAAGGCCAGGCCGTTGCCGAAGTCATCGACCTGCACGGAATGATCGATCACCAGTTCAGCTGGACAAAGGGGATTGATCTTGCCGGGGTCGCCGCCCATTTTTTGCATGGCGTCGCGCATGGCGGCTAGGTCGACAACCGCCGGCACCCCGGTGAAATCCTGCAGCAGCACCCGCGCCGGGGTGAAGCTGATTTCCTTGGAAGGCGTGGCCGCCGAGTCCCAGTTGACAAGGGCCTCGATGTCCGAGGCGGTAACCGCCACGCCGTCTTCTTTACGCAGGAGGTTTTCCAACAGAATGCGCAGTGAAAAAGGCAGCCGGTTGACCTTGGGAAATCGCCAGGCCAGCTTTTTCAAGGAATGAAAGGCTAGGGTCTTTCCCGAAAGGCTTAACTGGCAACGAGTTGCAAAACTATTATTCATGGAATGCATCCTGGAGGGTGAGGTCAGGGTTATTGTAAGGAAAAACTTTGCCGGTGGAATTAGGTCGCCCGGGGCCATTTTTCCATTGCAAAAGCAAGGAAAGTTTCCTTACTATGGAGGAGTAAAATTCGTTGAGTTGTCTGGCGTTTCTCACCCGTCTAATGAACTGTTATTTGTTTCAGGAGGTTTGAAATGTTCCGCCGCGCTTTTACTCTCATTGAACTCCTGGTCGTCATTGCCATAATCGCCATCCTGATCGGTTTGCTCCTGCCCGCGGTGCAAAAAGTCCGCGAGGCCGCCAACCGCGCCACCTGCATCAACCATTTGAAGCAGATCGGCGTGGCCCTGCATAATTACATGAACACCTTCGACACCTTCCCTTCGGGAAGTTTAAACTCCGGCAGCTGGGGGCCCAGCCCTTTGGTTTTCCTCATGCCCTACATCGAGCAAGAGGCGATCTTCCGCGGTTATCAGATCAACCAGGCATCCGGCGCATCGGCCAGCCCCAACGACCCCGTCTCCATTTTTAAATTGAAACTGCTTCTGTGCCCCTCGGATATTAATCCGACGGCTTCCACTTACTACGGCTGGAGCAACTATCACAGCAATCATGGTTCCTGGGTGGTTCCCTCGGGCTGGGACGGGACCTTTGGGCCGAACTTTTCCGCCGGCGGGAAAGCCGCCGCTCCCATCTGCGGCTTTAAAGACATTAGAGACGGCATGAGCAACACTTGCGCTTTCGCCGAAGTCTGCAACGGCCCCTACGACATGAGCGCCGCCTGGGATGCCAAAACCGATTGCTTTGAAGGGGACAACAACGCCAGCACGACCACTGCCGCCGCCAGGGCTTACTTCCAGGGGCTCAACTGGCGCACGGCGGGTGGCGCCGCAGGATGGACCACTTGGCGCTACCGCGGCTACCCTTGGAGGGAAGGCTCCGTTTGGCGCAGTGGCTACAACCATTTGCTGCCGCCCAACAGCCCATGCTGGCGGCCCAATGGCGACTGGTGGCATCTGGTCACCCCCGCCAGCAGCTTCCACTCTGGCGGCGCCAACGCCGTCATGTGCGACGGCAGCGTCCGCTTTTACCAGGAAAGCATCGATGCCAATACCTGGACAGCGCTTGGCACCCGCGACGGCGGCGAAGTACTTTCCGCTCCTTAGATTTTTTACCGGAGGTTGGCTCATGCCCTTTTGCAGGAATCTGTTTTTCGCGATGACACTTCTTGGTTTTTTGCCGGGCTGCGGCGGAGGAGACAAGCCGATCGACCAGGGCAAGCTCGAGACCGAGTTCAAGGACTTGCAAGATGCGCGCAAAAAGGAAGACCCCTTTGCCGGTAAAAGAAAATAACGGCCGAGCCCCAAGGGACTCGGCTTTTTTTCTACCCTGGGATCGCCGCGCAGAGAGCGCGGCTTCTTCTCTTGCCAGGCTGGAGCCTGGCGTTCCCAGGAAAATAGTATGTGACGGGTGGCTTTTTTTTGGCCCCCTCACCCCGCCCTCTCCCCCACTGCTTCGCAGCGTGGAGAGGGGGAAAGAAAGACGGCGCCAAAGCGCCGTCCGAGGCGCAGCCCTCGGTTCCAACCGAGCGATCATTCGGCTTTAGTAAACTTCGGCGTGATGCCGTCGCGGATGTTTCTCACCAAAATCATGTACCAAATCAGCAATCCCAGGGCGAATATGCCCAGCGCCACCACCCCAATCAGCACGCCAATCCCCAAGGTTTGCACCCAGGCGATCACGGCTTGCCTTCCCCCGCCCCGAGGCGCCGATTCCACCAAGAAAAAAAACACTCCCCCAAAAATAAACATGGAAAGCACATAACCCAGGTTGGCGAACATGAACCCAGTGGCGCTGCCTGCCAGGTCCTTCCTTTTCATCAGCAAGCCAACGCTGCGCAGGAAAAAGAGGTACAGCACATGCGCGGCAAGGAGCAAGAAGGGCGCTATGATGATCAAAATAAACCCAATACAAACCAGGGTCAGGGGAAAACCCAGAATGTAAAACCCGATGCCGATGCACCAAAAAATGAAAGTGAGCAAGGCCAGCGTCTTGGTGGAATATCCTTCTTTTTTGGGTACGTACAGACAGAAACCGAGGCCTACTGAATGCACAATGAACGCCGCCAAACCCAGGATGACGCAGATAATCAGCAAGGTAATAATGGTGTAAATAATGGTCGGACTGGGCGGTTCCCCGGGCTTAAGCAAAAAGCCCAGAAGCCGGACCAAAAGCATGGAGCAAATCTGCAGGATGATTCCGCTCAGATACAAATAAGAAGCGATCAAAAGCAGATTGAATCCAGTTCGGGTGGCCTGCCAGCCCAGGCGGGTTTCCTTGGCAGCCACCTTCTTATTGACCGATCTTTCCTCGCCGGTTTCTTCACGCTCCTCGCCTTTGTCCTCCTCCTCTGCATTCGATTTACCTGCCATGGCCGAAAGGCTTGCCATGGCGCGAGTCGCTTTGGGGCTGGGCATCGGTGGAATCGATGGGGCAGAGGCGGCGCCATCGGCAACGGCGGTGAAAATCCCCGCGCAACCGGGGCATTTCACCCGTTTACCCAAGATTTCATCGTTGACCTTGAGCTTTTTTCCGCACGATTGGCAAGTGACCAAAACGGCCATTTACGATACCTTTCAATAATCAGAATTGGTGGGTTCAATTCCGAAGGGATAGAGTTAAAGGTCATGATAGTATCCCTTTTTTCACTTTCCCAACAAAATTTCCCAGGTTACTTATTGGTTACAATTTGACATGACCATGCCACAACGCGTTACTCTCAACCGCGCCCTATCCAAACTCGGCTTCGGCTCGCGAACCCAGGCCATGCTCTGGATCCGCCAGGGAAAAGTCCGCGTCGATGGCAAAGTTATTACCAACCCTTTAAGCTGGGTGGAAATCGGGCAAAAGATCCTTCTCCAAGAGCAAGGCCCCACCCGAAAAGAATCCCTGGCCCTGGTGATGAACAAACCTTGCGGCCTGGTCACCACCCGCAGTGACGAACTCGGCAGGAAAACCGTATTTGACCTTTTGCCCAAGGAACACGGCTACTTGTTTCCCGCTGGCCGACTCGACGCCGACTCCGAGGGCCTTCTTCTCTTTTCCAACGACTCCTCGCTTACCCACGCGCTGACCGAACCGGGGCACGAGGTGGAAAAAACTTATTGGGTAATGGTGCGCAATGCCTTGGATGAACCGGCGCTGGAGAAACTCCGCCGCGGCGTGAAACTCGGGGACAAGGTCACCCGGCCTTGCAAGGTTAAATTCCTTGCCGAGGAGAAGGGACATCAGGTTTTGCAATTCATTCTGCAGGAAGGGATGAACCGGCAGATTCGCAACATGGTGCGGGCTATGGGAAGCAAGGTCCTGCGGTTGGTGAGAACAGCGATCGGCGCCATTCAACTGGGAGAGTTGCCTGTGGGAAAAACCAGGGTGTTAAATAAACAGGAACTCGCCGCCTTGCGGCGGGCCAGGTCTTAGGTCATGTAAGAGGCGGTCGCACGGGTGAAAAGGGCCTAAGATAACCTAATAAGGAGGTGGGCCGTGGCTTCTTTGTCTCAGATGCGAAACGAGTATTCTCAAAAAAGTCTGGCCGAATCCCAGGTTCACCCCGATCCGGTCCGCCAGTTCGCCATTTGGATGGAGGAAGCTCTGGCCGCTGAAGTGAAAGAGCCCACTGCCATGACCCTGGCCACCTGCACGGCGCACGGCGCGCCTTCCGCCCGCATCATTTTGTTGAAGCTCTTTGATGAGCGCGGTTTCACTTTCTTCACCAGTTATGAAGGGCGCAAGGCGGTGGAGATCGAGGAAAACCCGCGCGGGGCCCTGGTGGCTTTCTGGCCCGAATTGGAAAGGCAAGTGCGGCTGGAGGGAACCATCACCCGAGTAAGTGGGGAAGAATCGGACGCGTACTTCCGCTCGCGGCCGCTGGGCAGCCAGATTGGGGCCTGGGCCTCGAAACAAAGCCAGCCGGGCAGCCGAGAGGAATTGGAAAAACAGTGGAAAGCGTACGAGGAGAAGTTTGGCATGGATGTGCCGCGCCCTGATAACTGGGGCGGTTACCGCTTATTTCCAACGATGATTGAGTTTTGGCAAGGCCGACCCAGCAGGCTGCACGACAGGATTGTTTACACCGGCGCCGGCACAGGCTGGTCCATCACGCGCCTCGGCCCCTGAGTAGAAAATAAACCTTCGGTCGCCGGTTGAGGCCCAACCAGACCGGCGTTTTTATTTCTCCACCTGCACGGCGATGCCGTCGGCCAGTTCACTCAAGTCCACCAGGATGACCGAGTCCTTTTCGGTGAGAGGCACCCATTCACTTCCCTCGAGGCGGGCGCTCACGACTTGGTAGGCGCCATCCGAGGCGCCCACCCGTAAAGGCGTCAGCACCGCTTTGCCATCCCGGTAGAGGTAGCAAATCGACTGGTCGCCTTTTTCGCCAATCACCCGCGTGGGCAAAGTGATGAAGCTGGGCCTTTCGATCTTCACATAGCCATAGGCGTACATGCCGGGTAGAAGTTTCGCATCGGGGTTGTTGAGATCAACTTCGGCGCGCAGGGTGCGGCTTTTGACATTGAGAGCCCAGGCCGTGCGGGTGACCTCGGCGGGGATTTCAAAATCGCGGAAGGCCTGCACGCGCACCGTGGCCTTGGTTCCCTGGCGCACGAAGTTGGCGTCAATCTCGGGGATATCGACAAAGACCCGGACGACATCGGTGCGGGCAACGACATAAATCGGCGCACCCCTGGAGGAAGACTGGTCGGAGCTTTTGCCCGGCGCCGATTGGTCGCCGGTGGTGCCTTGAGCGAAGTCGCCCGTGTTGGCGTTGCGAGCAATGACAATCCCTTCATAGGGAGCAGTGATCTTGGTGTAGCCGACCAGCGCCGCCAGCCGTTTTTCATCCGCCTGAGATACTCGGACCCGGGCCTCGGCTTCCAAGACATCGATCCTGGACTTGTCCAGGTTGGCGCTTTGAGCCAGTCGGTCGGCGTCGGCAACCTTTACCCCGGCTCGCGACGCGTTTCGCGACGCCTCGCTCGAACGCAATTGCTTTAGCGACTCATCCAGAATCTGCTTATCCACCACCCGCTGGGTCACCAGGTCGGTCAGGCGCTTCACCTCTGACGACCAGCGTTCGACCTCGGCCTGATACTTCCCGACATCGGCAGTGGCCAGTTCCACCTTGGAAACCGCGGCTTTGAGGACGCTATCGGCGACTTCGACGAGTTTTTGCGATTGGCTAACGCGCACTATGTCGAGGTCCACCGTGGCTTTTTTCTGCTTGTGCTCCTCAATCAACTCGGGAACAAACAAGGTGGCCAGAACCTGGTCCTTCTTCACCTTGTCGCCTATGTCCACATCCCACTTTTCAATGTAACCGGAGATCTTGGGGAAAAGTGAAGTCTGTTCGTAGGCCTCGACAAAGCCGGGCTGGCCGACCGTGCGCAGGATGACCCGCTTTTCCGGCTGCACCAGGCGGACGATGGGAATCGTGGTCACGGGGGGCGCGGCCTTATCCCCTTTTTCGCAGCCGAGGGGAAGGGCCATGCAGGTGATCAAGAGAAGCAGGCAGGTTTTTTTTCCAGGTAGAATCATGGTGCGTTCATCCTGTTGGTCCATGGGCTGGACTGGTGGCAGACCCAGGCCCAGAGTGCAAATCCTCGCGCCCCTCGTGGTCGTAATACTTTCCTTGCGGATCATCCGGATCGATGGAGATGGGGTGCGGCTTGCGCTCGCCCAAAAGCAGGCTGAACACAGCCGGCAGCACCAGCAGCGTGGCAAAAGTGCTGCAGACCAGCCCGCCGATCACGGCCCGGCCCAGCGGCGCCTGCATTTCACTCCCTTCCTCCAGGGCCAGCGCCATCGGCAGCATGCCCACGGTCATGGCGCAGGCGGTCATGAGAATCGGCCGCAGTCGGCCCGCCGCTCCCTTAACCGCCGCTTCCCTCACCGGCAACCCCTCCAGCCAGCGGTCGGTCATGAAGGTCACCAGCATCACCGAGTTCGAAACCGAAACGCCGATGCACATGATCGAGCCCATGAAGGACTCAATATTGAGGGAGGTGTGGGTGAAGTACAAGGTGACGACCACGCCGGAGAGCACGCCCGGTACGGCGGCAATGGAGGTGATGGCCAGGCGGGGCATCTGGAAGTAAGCGGTCAGCATGACCAGGATGACGAAGACGGCGACGGCGAGGCCGATGGCCAGCGACTTGAACATTTTAGTCATGGGGTCGAGCTGACCGCGGACTTCCAGGTGGACGCCGCGGGGGGGTTGCCCGGCGTCAACAATGGCTTTTTCCACCAGCCGCGACGCCCGCCCCAGGTCGGTGTGTTCCAAATTCGCCGTGATGCTGAGGTACCTCTGCGAGGACAGCCGGTCAATCTGCCCGGGCATGACTCCGGTTTTCACCTGCGCCACATCGCGCACCATCAGGTTGACCAAATTGTTCACATCGATCAGGGGCAGGGTTTCCACTTGCAAGGGCGAGGTCATGCGCTGAGTAGGCACCAGGACTTCCACCTGGTAATCGAAGCCGGTCCTGGGGTCTTGCCAGTAATTCAAAGCGATGAAGCGGCTGGAGGAAGTGGCCACGATGACCGAATTCCCCACCTGCTGCACATTCACGCCGCTGAGCCCAGCCTTCTCACGATCGATGTTGACTTCCACCGTGGGGTAATCGAGCGACTGGTGGAACTGGACATCGCGCAGGCAGGGGACCTGGGCCATGAGGCCTTTTAACTTGGTGGCATGGGTGCGGACATCGACAAGGTTGGTGCCAAAGACCACGATCTCGATCGGAGTGGCAGAGCCGAAGGTCATCACCTTGGAGACCATGTCGCCAGGCTCGAAGCCGAAGGAGATTTCCTTACAGCGGATCTTGGCGTCGGCGGCAGGCACGCCGTTTTGTTGCATTACTTCCGCCAGCCATGGAGCGATCTCTTGCGGCAGGACTTTCCGCAGCTTTTCCCTAAAGGCGTCAAGTTCGATGCCGCTGCCCTTGCGCAGCGCCACCCGCAGCATGCCGTCGTCCGGCCCGCGCATGAACAGGACCATGTTGTTCATGCCAAAGTTCGGCGCCACCTGGCCGGCGAAGCCAATGCTAATGGCCACCTTCTTTTCGCCGGCTTCCCTCTGGATGATCTCTAGCGTTTTCTGCGCCATCATGCGGGTGATTTCGAAGTTGGTGCCGGCCGGGGGGCGGAAGCGCAGCACGAACTGCCCCGAATCGATCTGGGGAAAGAGCTCCGTTCCCAGTTGGGAACCAACGAAAAAGAGCGTGGCGCCCGTTGCAGCCAGGTAAACCGACACCACCGCCCAGCGCAACTTCACGGTCCAGCCGGATAGCCTTTCAAACAGCCCTTCCACCTTGTCGAAGAAAGTTTTCTTCTCCTCGACATGATGCCCATGCGCTTTCAGCAACCACACCGCCATGACCGGCACAAAGGTGGAGGAGAGCAAATAGGAGGAGATCATGGCGAAGCCGACCGCCAGCGACAGGGGCATGAAGAGCGAGCGCAGCGGGTCTTGCATAATGAAGGCGGGAATGAAAACCGAGAGGATGCAGAAGAGGGCGAGCAAGCGAGCCACGGCAGTGATATCGTTGCCGCGACGCACCGCCCGGGCCAGCGACGGCGTTTTCCGCATCTGCGCGTGAATGTTTTCAATCTCCACCGTGGCTTCGTCCACCAGGATGCCGATGGCCAGCGCCAGCCCGCCCAGCGACATGATGTTGATCGTGTTGCCGGTGGCGTACAAACCAAACAGCGAGCCCAAAAGCGCCAGGGGAATGTTGCAGACCACGACGATGACACTGCGGATGTCGCGCAGGAAGATCATGATCATCAGGCCGGTCAGACCCGCGCCGATTAATCCTTCCGTGGCCACACTGCGGATGGCGGTCACCACCGCGGGCGATTCATCAAACTCAAACGACATCTCCACATCCTCGGGCACCGCCTGCTTGAAGTACTCCATCGCCTTGTGAATGTCCGCCACCACCGTCAAGGTGGACGCTGTATCCTTCTTGACGATCGGCAAATAGACCGACTTTATGCCGTTGACCAGGGCGTGGCCGTAATTCACATCGGTGGCATCCTCGATGACAGCGACATCGCGAATGTAGACATTCGAACCCAGTTTCAAGGGGATTTTGCCCAAGTCTTGGATGTTCGTCACCAGGGCATTGGTCGGCACCAGCGGCATGCGGTCCTGGATGTACAGGTTCCCAGCCGGGATCACCACATTCCCTTTCATGATGGAATCGACCACATCCTGAGGCGACAGATTGTAGGTGCGCAGTTTGTCCGGGTTGACATTGACGAGAATGGAGCGGACATTGGGGCCGAAAGGGGAAATGGCCACGGTGCCGGGGACATATTTTTGCACCAGCGGACGAATCATGTTCTGTGCCAGATCGGCCAGCAATCCCCGCGGCGTTTTCTTGCTGCTCATGACCAGGTAGCCGACGGGAAGGCTGCCAGCATCCAGCCGCATGACCATGGGGGGTAAAGTTCCCGGCGGCATGCGCGACATGGCTCGGTTCGCCATGGCCACCACTTGACCCATGGCCTGGCCCATGTCGGTGCTGGGGAAAAAAGCAATCTTCAACAAGGCCACTTGCTGGATGCTGCTTGATTCGATCGTTTCCACATTGTCCACATACTGGAATAGCAGCTCGAACTGATTGACAATCAGCCCTTCCATCTGCGCCGGGCTCATGCCGCCGAATTGCAGAAAGACATAGATGCGCGGCATGTTGAGCGAGGGGAAAATATCGACCCGCATGCCTTTCAACGCCAGGGCGCCGCCCGATAGCAGCGCAATCACCAACATCATCACGGTGATGGGATGGCGCATGGCAAAGACAATGGGATTCATGGAAACCACTCGTGACGGGTTCAAGGCGCATGGCCATTGGCTTCCCATGGTAATCAATTCCTGCCCTGGGTAAACCAAGAAAACCTCAGGCCAAAAGAAACGAGTTGGTTCTTTCCCAAGAGCGGCGCGGCAGGTTCGTCTTCCTTTTTTAGACCGGAAAAAATTACACTTCCTGTTTGGTTGTCCTTTGCTTGAGGAGAAGCGATGAACGGCGCTCTTTTACTTTGCGGCGCACTGGCCTGGTCGAGCCCGGCCTGGCCGGGGGATGAGGCGGCCTTAAAGGCCTACCTGGCCATACCCCAAAAGATCAAACAGGGGACGCCGATCGCTGCGCTGCAAACACTCTGCTTCGCCGCCGACGGCTACTCCACCCACCCCATTCTTATCAAGGAAGCGATTAATTGCCTCGACATCGACCAGGCCGCCGTTCCCATCAAGGTCGCTGGGCTGCTCGCCCTTGAACTCGAGGAAATCCTCGACGACCTGGGGATCAACCTCGGCGGGCTGGCCATCAACCAGGGGAAGGACCGCGAGGTGGTTCACGAGGAACCCGGGATTTCCATCGCCATGGAAAAAGGGAAGGACGGGTTGTGGCGGTTCAACCGGCAAACGGTGGCGCGCATCCCGGCCATGCGCCAGGCCGCCACCAGCAAGGTCAACGCCATGATAAAAAGCGCCAACCAGCTCCTGCACGGCCGCACCGACCCAACCACGACCATGGTTACTTTTCTGGCCCATGTGTGGCAAAAGGAGTTCGATGCGGCGACAGAACACCTCGATTTGAATTTTCTCTCTCCGTTGGAAAAACAAAAAAAGGGCCGCATGCTGGCCTGGAAACTCGCCTGTGTCATTCAACGCCGCGGCTATGTTTACAGCCAGGAAGTCCCCGGCGACCCAGAATCGCCGCCCTTCACCTGGCTGGCCGAGGCCGACGGGCGCATCAGCGTGCGACGAGTCAAGCAACTGCTGGGCAAAGATTCCTGGCTCTTCGACCAGGACACCACCAGGGCCATCGAGACCATGTGGGAAAATGTCAAAATGGCGCCGGTGGACCAGCGCTACAAAATTCTCGGCCGTGAAATACCTGCGCCGCCGAACCAAGAGAACTTTCCTGTGGAGATCATGCGGGAGAAACCGGCATCGGTGCCGGACAAGTTCTCCACTCCCCGGCGCATGGTGCGCGCTTTCTTCGCCGCCTGCCTTGAAGCCGAATTCGATGATGCTGCCTTCAATTCCCTGGGCGATTTCCTCGACCTGCAAGATCTGTCGCCAGAAGACCGTGGCAACCTCGGGCCAAAGCGCGCTGGCATGCTCGAAGCCATTCTCCGAAAAATGAGCCCAGACACGAACACTCTGGCCGACTCTTGGGCCTCACCCACGCAGACCCTGAAAGGCGATGACGGGTTATCCGTCGATATTGTCCGGGACCCGGACGGCTACTGGCGTTTCGGCGGGGAGCCTTTGGCGCGGTTGGAAGAGCTTTATAAAAAACTCGATTCCAAGGACCGCATGCCCAACTTGTCGTTTCAGGGGCAGACGAATCCGCGGCAGTTGATGTTCCACTTTCTCGTCCAGGTCAACCGCGGCCTCGATGATACCGCTGCCGCTTGCCTCGATCTTTCCACTCTTCCCGCGCCCGCCATCAACGATATCGGCCCCATTCTCGCCTTCAAGTTGAAATACATCATCGACCGACTGGGCACCATTTACTTTCAGGAAATCCCCAACGACCCCAACCTGCGCTTGTATGTGATCTACCGCGGCCAGCATGGCAAGATCACCTTGGCGCCGGAAATCAGCGAGGGCAAGGCCCCAGTTTGGAAATTCACCTCGGCAACCGTGGCCCAGGTGGAAACCATGTTCCGCGCCCTGGCCGGCACCCCGGTGCGCAAGGAGCTGGAAACCATGTCGCTGGTGCGCACCGAGCCTTACTTTTGGCTCGAGCCCGGCATCTGGATCTACCTGCGCATTCCACGCCACTTTCACAGAGAATTCCTCGGACTGGAGGTGTACCAGTGGATCGGCTGCGTCCTCGTCATCCTCGCCGCCTCGTCCTTGTCTTATGTCCTCGGCGTGGGCGTCCGTTTCCTCTTCACCTGGTTTTTCCCACATGCCGATAAGCCCGCCTTCCGCAGGCGCTTCCGCCGAAACCTCCGCGCTTTCCGCTTTTTGTTCTTCTTCACACTCCTCTACCAGCTCATTCCCTGGATCGATCTGCCTCTGAGCCTGGCTGCTCCCTTATATTTTCTGGAAAAAGTGGGAATGACGCTGACACTCGGGTGGTTCGGCCTGCAGGTGATCGAACTGGTGGCGCTTATTTACGACGCACCGGACTCGGAAGATAAAACCGGCATAATCCTGCCCATGATGATGCCCTTTATCACCCGCATCGCCAAGGTGGTGGTGGTGGTGTCGGCGATTTCACTCCTGATCATGCATTTGGGCAAAGCCGAGGCGCTCGGTCACTTTCTCGCCGGCCTGGGCATCCTAGGCATCGGAATCTCGCTCGCCGCCCAGGACTCCCTGAAAAACCTCTTCGGCACCCTGCTGATCATCGGCGACCGCACTTGCAGGGTTGGCGATCACATTATCGTCAACGATAAAGAAGGGGTGATCGAAGAGGTGGGTTTCCGCGCCACCAAAATGCGCACCCCGGATGGATCGCTCTTAATTTTTCCCAATGGCATGCTGGCCGCGTCGATTGTCGATAATTTGGGTTTGCGGATTCACCGCCGCGTCCGCTTGCTGTTTAGCCTGGACATTACCACCCCGCTGGAAAAGATCAACGCCGTAGAAAAGCACCTGATGGAGTTTCTCAACCAGCAGCCGAACATCGTGACATCAAAGACGGCGGTGGTGTTTTTCAAGTTTGGCGAAACCGGGCTCGATTTCGAAATCGTCGTCTATGCCGAGGTGCCCACATCCGACGCCGAGCAGATCCTGCGCGAAAGCATTCTTGAAGGTGTGATCCAAATCACCTTGGAGAAGGAAGCCCGCGTGGTGCCCTTGAAGGTGAGTAAAAAAGCTTCTTAATTTTCCGGCTTGCCAGCGCCGCCCTCCATGGCAACGGCAGCGTCAATGTCACCAGGCAAAAAAAAGAGCCATCCCGGGGGAGGGATGGCTCGAGGGTTAACGGCGCATCCTGCGCCTTGATCCCATCCACTGGAGGACTTAGTTAACCTGCCTTGACCTCGATCTGCCTGGAGCGAGCCGATTCCGCCTTGGGCAAGTGAATCACCAAAACGCCTTGTTTATATTCCGCCGTGATCTTCATCGCGTCGATGCTTTCATCGACGGAGAAAACGCGGTGGAAATCGCCATGGGGGGCCTCGTCGAGGAGTAAAGTCCCCTGGATTTCCCTCGGTGCGGTTTTGCCCAAGAGTATCAGTTCCCCTTTTTCAAAGTGGAGCTGGACCTGATCCGAGCTCACGCCTGGCATCTCGGCGTACAGTGTCAGTTCGCTGGCGTTTTCGGTGATGTCCACCCGGGGAGTAATCACCCTGGCGCCACAGGTCGGTTCCGGACGGGAAACCACGGAAACTTGGGGGGCTTTGCATTCAGCATTCATGTTCATTTTCCTTTCACTCGATTGTTTGAGGTTCTTAGTTGATTCTCACGGGGATCCTGCGGCCCTTGGCAGCTTCGTGCCGCGGCAACATTATTTTCAAGACACCATGTTCAAGCGACGCTTCCACCTTGTCGCCAGCGATCGGGAAGAGCAGCCTCAGGGTGCGGGAGAATTTCCCATGCTCCCTTTCCCGGCGGTGCCAGGTACCCTTCTCTTCGACCTTTTCCACGGTCTGTTCTCCCTTGATCGTTACTTCGTTGGAGTTACTGACCGTGATTTCGAGGTCCTTCATGTCCATTCCGGGCACGAGCGCCTCCACGCGAATGTTGTCGCCTTCTTCCCAGACCTTCAAAGAAGGGAAAGTAGGGGCCGGGCTGGCCAAGTCCAAGTCACGGCCAAAGATTTGGAACAAGTTCGTGTGGCCTTTTAGCCCACTCAACCAAGGCAGCACCTGATTCAAACGGTTCACCGGCATGATATTTCCTCCCTTCAAAGTTTGGGCACGAAGTTTCCCCGTAGCCGCTACAAGCAGCTTATTTCCTGCCCTTTTTTCAGGGCCGTTTCAGGAAGGGTTAACTTTCCCAAATGGTTTCGATACACACTTTGTGAACGAGGAATAGTATTAGCAACCGCTGTGCCAATTCGTTTTTCAAGATATTTATTTTCGTAACCAATTGATTTGAAACAACTTATAAAAAACCATCCTTGGCTCTTGTTTAGATGCCATTTTGGCATCCAGGTCAGGTTGCGATGATTGAACCATCCAACAAGGTGCCATTTTGGCATGTTTGACCTATTGCTTCTTCTTTTCCTTCCCTTTTTTGGTTCCCTCTTTTTCACCCCAGATCCACGGCAAGACCTTGGCCCGGTAAGCCCACTTTTCCCACTGCGTTGACAGTTCACTTACTTTCTTGGGGTTCTCACTCGCCAGGTCATTCAACTCCACACGGTCGGTCTTCAAATCGTAAAGTTCCCACTTTCCATTAGGCCCCTTGGCCACCAATTTCCAGTCTCCCTTGCGGATGGCCCGGTTCCCTTCGTGTTCCCAATAAAGGGCTTCTCGTTCTAGCGGCTTGTTGGCAAAAGCCGGGACCAGACTTTTCCCTTCAGGGGGAAGGGTGGCAGCGTTGGCCCGGCGGGCGGGAAACTGGGCCCCGCCAACATCGATGCAGGTGGCCATCAGATCGATGAGGTGGCCAGGCTGATGGCGCAACTCCCCCGGAGCTTTAATTCCCTCAAGCCAGTGAGCGATCAGCGGGGTTGAAATTCCACCTTCATGCACCCAGTGTTTGAATTCCCGGAAGGGAGTGTTGGAAACATTGGCCCAACCGGGGCCGTAGGCGATCCAGGTGTCGGGTCCGCCCGGCATCACTTTTTTCCCCATCAGCACCGGAAAGCCGTCACGAGTAGACTTGGGAATCATCATGGGCCAGCGGTAGGCCAAATCCACGGCGGGAAGAGTTGGCTTATCCAGGCGCGCTTCTTCGGGATGTTCCTTGGTTCCGGTGCGACCAGAGCCTTCGGCACAGCCGCCGTTGTCTTGTAAAAAGAAAATCAGCGTGTTCTCGAATTCTCCCGTGCTTTTCAAGGCTTGAACAATCCGGCCGATGCCCTGGTCAAGCCGGTCGATCATGGCGGCGTAAACCTCCATGCAGCGGGCTTCCCAGGCTTTATCCGGCAAGGCATCCCAGTTTTGGGTGGTGGCGCTCATGGGCCAGGCCGCATCGATGACACCCAGCTTCCTCGCCTTTTCCAATCGCGCCTTGCGGATCGGTTCGAATCCGCCAGCGTACTTGCCCTTGTACTTGGCAATGTCTTCCTCCAAGGCGTGCATCGGCCAATGGGCGGCGGTGAAAGCGGCGTAAAGGAAAAGTGGCTTATCCCCATGGTTTTGGTGATGGTCCACGATAAAGCGGGAAGCGTGATGGGCTATGGCGTCGGTGTAATAGAATTTTTTGGGCTGGAATTGCGGGTCGGCAAAAGCAGAGATGGGGGTATTGTCGCGGGTGAGAGTGTAAGGGTCGAAGAAGCTGCCGCCGCCCTGCAAGGTGCCGTAGTAGTGGTGAAAGCCGCGCTGCAAGGGCCAGTTGTGGCGGGAAGCCTCTTCCCCCGTGTGGCGGGTGACATGCCATTTTCCCACGGCATAGTTGCGGTAGCCGGCCGTGCCAAGAACCTCGGCTATAGTCGGAGTGTTGGCATTGAGGTCGCCCTTGTAACCGGGCCAGACGGTTTCGTTCATCATGTGGCCGATGCCGGCCTGATGCGGGTACAGGCCGGTGAGAAGCGAGGCGCGGGTGGGGCAGCAGCGAGCAGTGTTGTAGAACTGGGTGAAGCGCAAACCGCCTTCAGCCAGCCGGTTGAGGTTGGGTGTAAGGATCTCGCCGCCAAAACAGCCGAGGTCGGAAAAGCCCATGTCATCGGAGAGGATAATGACAATGTTGGGCTGTCTGGCCCAAGAAGGAAAGGCCAGAGAGAAAAAAAGCAGCCCGCAAAAAACAACTCTGGAACCCATGGCGCGCCTCCCAAAAAATCCCTGGTTTGAAATCAACACGGACAATTGAACCTTACCCTTTTTCAGACACAACAAGAAAGTTCAAGGCTTGCCCGCCCCGCTGTAAATCCGCAAAGAATCTATCAGGCCATGGAAGTACCCGCCGCCGCGGTTTTCTGTCACGGCGCTGCCAGTGTCGGCGCCAACCTGCAGGGAATCAGCAGGGTCGCGGCCGAGGAATTCCCCTGCCTGCGAACGCGCCTCTTCCACCCCGTTTACCACCAGAAACAACTCCTTTTTGGCGTTAATGCCCGCCTGAATATCCGCCCACTGGTTAACCACCTTCGACTTTCCCTTGAGGATTTGAACCTTGCCGTTGTTGACCACGGCGAGGGAAGGGATTCCTTCATCCAGGTAGAGGCAGTAGCCGAAGGAGGCGCCTCCCCGCGAAACTATCGCGCCTGCCCGGGCTTCCGCTTGCACCCGCGCTTCAACCCTCCAGGGAATTCCCGCCGGGTTGAGCGACTCCGACTTGGCCACATCGATCCGCCCCTTGCCGCCCAGGGCCAAGGCTGTCTTGCCCTGGCCCCCTTTGCCATAAGAAACTTCCACGGCGGTTCCATGATTGTTGCTCCCCGACTGATCCGCGATCCGCCCTTTGCTTTCCTTGGCAAAGCGGAAATCGAGGACATATTTATCGAGGGCTTTGTTATTGACCACGGCAACAGGCTCCTCGGGCGGGTCTTTGTAATCCACCGCCTTGGCCTGCGCAGCGTACTCGGCTTCCAACTTTTTCAATAAGCCCGCCGAACCTGGATCCTTGATCAAGTTTTTCGTCTCATAGGGGTCCTTGCCCAGGTCGAACAGTTCGTTCCATTGCGGATTGCCGGGGTACTTGACCAGCTTGGCGGTCTCGGTCCGCACGGCGGTGACCGTGGGCGTGAAAAAAGCGGCCTCGCGAAAGTATTCGTAAAACCAGGCGGTCCGCCAGGGCGACGCCTTGCCTTCCAAGAGCGGCTTCCAGCTTTTACCTTGCATTGACGAGGGAATGGCCACACCAGCGAAATCGAGCAGGGTCGGCGCCAGGTCGATGTTCAACGCCATCTGATCCAGGGTTTTCCCCTGACCCAGTTTCGGGTAGCGCACCAACAAGGGAATGCGCAGGCTTTCCTCGTATGCCGACCGCTTGTCGCCCAGGGTGTGTTCCCCCAAGTAATAACCATTGTCGCTGGAGTAAACCACGACAGTGTTGTCGGCAAGTTTGAGTTCATCGAGCGCTTTGAGAACGCGGCCGACATTTTCATCAACGCCGGCGATCATGCGAAAGTAGCCCAGGTTGGCATTAACTTGCGGGCCTTCCTGCTTGGGCGGGCGAGGCATCGGCACGGGGAACGGGGGCAGCAGGTCAAAGTTCGGCGTCTTCAGCGCCGTCTTGCCTTCAAAATCTTTTTCGTGCCTGGTGGCCGGCTGGTAGGGCCCATGCGGCGCCTTGAACCCCAGGCACAGAAGGAAGGGCTGGTCCTGATTTTTCTTGATGAAATCAATCGCCATGCCAGTGGTGACATCGTCGATCCACCCTTGAGTTTCCTGCTTCACGCCATTCACTTCCACCGGGCAGTCGAAGTATATGCCCTGGCCAACGAAACTGGCCGACCAGTCGAAGCCCGGGCGCTGGCCCGATTGCATGCCCATGTGGAACTTTCCCGCGTAGCCGGTGGTGTACCCGGCTTTCTTCAATTCGCTGGCGTGAGTGATGGCGGTTTGCGGAAAGGGGGTGCGGTTGTTGACGATGCCATGCTTGTGGATGTATTGCCCGGTGAGGAAGCAGGCGCGGCTGGGGGAGCACAAGGCGGTGACGACGAAGGCGTTGCGGAAGCGGAAGCCCTCGCGGGCAATGCGGTCCATGTTGGGAGTTTGAAACCAGGGGAAGCGCGCTTTTTCCCCTTGTTCCTTTTGCACCACGCCGAGAGCGTCGTGGCGCTGGTCGTCGGAGTAAAGAAAAACGAAGTTGGGTTTACCGGCGGCAGGCGCCGTGGCCAAAAGGGCGGTCAAAACCAGGGAAGAGAGCATATCAGCACCTAAATAATGGTAAGATTTCCACTCCCCAGGATAGAAAAGAGGGCTCCTGAGGGGAAATTAATTTTGGCCCATTTTGGGCAATTCGCGCGCTTACATAAATACGGGGTTCTCTGTTCCACCGCCAGGAGCCTTTCCATGCTGACCCTTGCCGCGCTTTTTTCCTTTTGCTTGAACAACCCGGCCCAGCTTGCCAAAGAGGAAACCAAGGGGCCGCAAAAAATCAAAGCCGGGGTTTACATTACCCAGGTCTTTGGCCTGAAAAGCAATGCCGAATTCTTTCAAGCCGATTTTTGGTTTTGGCTGAACTACCCGGGCAAGCCGGTTGACTATTTCAGCAAGATGGAATTTTTCAATTCCCTGGAAGCGAGGCAAATCACCCGCGATACGGAGGAGATCCAGGGGGTCAACTGGGATGCCGCCAAATATTCCAACAAAATCGCCAAATCCTGGGATGTGGCCCATTTCCCTTTTGACAAACACACCCTGGAACTGCAGATCGAATCGACCCGGCCTATCAGTGAAATTATTTTAGAACCCGACACCAAGGACTTTGGAATAAATCCCACCATCGCCATGGATGGCTGGAAAGTGCTGGGCAAAAGGTTGCGCGTAGACCGGGCCAAATACACCTCGCGCTTTGGCGCGCCCAACCCGGAGAATGGCGAGGAATTCCACCGCGCCATCCTCAGCATCGAAATCCGGCGCGATGCCCTCAGCCTTTTTTTTAAACTGCACGCCGGCGTTTATGTCACCTTTGCCATCACCATGTTGTCCTACTTCATGAGCCCGGCGGGGGATGATATTTTCAGCGCCCGCATGGGGCTCATTGTCGCCATGTTGTTCGCTTCCCTGGTCAATTTGCAAATCGTCGACAATACCATTGGCCAGACCAACTCTCTTTCGCTTCCCGACAAGATTCACATCTTCACCATGATCAATCTGTTGGTGGCAGTTGCCGCGACACTTTATTCCAGGCGCTTTTGCGAGAGGGGAAAAAAAGTTTTTGCCAAGGAATTCGACCGCATCTGTTTGGGGCTGCAGTCTCTGGCCTACTTGGGCCTAAACATTATTTTGATTCTTCTGGCAGCGTATTCTTGATTCCTACCCGCGCTTCGGTTTAACTTAAGAACATTCCTGTCCGGACCTTTTTTTAATCCTAATCAAAAATCCAATGTCCCCTGCTTGCTCTCTGTTGCCGCCGGAACGATGCTCAGCTTTATCAACTCCGGCCAGCATATTACCAGGCCGTTGTACGAAAGCGCCTCTCCAGCCCATTTCTTCCTTTCACATAAGCTATAGAG
>SHZZ01000020.1 GCA_009692005.1 Gemmataceae bacterium
TCGGCCAAATCCCGCCGCCACGAGGATTCAATCTGCAAGTAATGCTTCCCTTCTTTAATCGCGTCGAAGGTTGCCTGGTTGGCTAATAAGGTGTTATAGCGGTCCATCTTCCAATCATTGGGATGAAGTTTCCTCAAGGCCCAGGCCACGGCCATGCCTGCGCGCAGCGGCTCGAACAGTTTCCAATCATCGACAAAAATCTGCACCCCGTTGCACTTCTTCCCGGCCAAAACGCTGGAGACCGGCGTTTGCGAAAAGGGTACGAAACGCAGGCCGGGTAAATTTTCGCTATTCAAAAGTTGCGCCAGCGCCACGCCGTTCATCCAGGGCGCGCCTATCCATTCGAACGGCCGGTCGGTCCCCCGCCCCACGCTCAGGTTCGTCGTTTCCAACAAACCGATGCCGGGATAGAGCAGCGCCGCAGACAGCGTCCGCAAATTGGGCGAGGGGTAAACCCATTCCAGCCCGGTGGCATCGAAGAGCGCGGCGCGCTTCCAGCCTTCCATGGCCACCACCTCCAACCGGCATTTTTTCGCCGTCTCTCTTTCCTGGTGAAACAGCTTGGCCAATTCGCCAATCGTCAGCGAGTGCCGGACTGGCAAGCGATGGAAAGCGACAAAAGATTCCTTGCCAGGGTCGAGCATCGGCCCATTGAAGGCCAGGCCGCCAATCGGATTGGGCCGGTCGAGCACGATCAAGCGCAGGTTGGCCTCGGCAGCGGCGTCCATGACCAGGCCCAAGGTGCTGATGTAGGTGTAGTATCTGCAGCCGGCGTCTTGAATGTCATAAACCAGCGTGTCGATTCCTTTCAGTTGCTCCGGCGCCGGCTTTCGCCTTTCCCCATAGAGGCTGAAGACCGGCAGGCCGGTTTTTTCATCGATTGAGTCTGCGACCTTGGCATCGACCGCGCCGCGGATACCATGTTCCGGGCTGAACAGCGCGGCCAGCTTTACCCCGGGGGCCTTGTGCAACAGGTCGATGGCGCTGGCGCCTTGAGAATTCCTGCCGGAATGATTGGTGACCAGGCCGACCGTGGCGCCCTTCAAGCGGGCGAATTGCTCGCGCTGAAGAATGTCGATGCCGGTGGCGACGGTTTGACTGGGCGGTTTTTTCCCTTGCAGCAATTGCCCCGCCACCAGTGTGGCCACTTGCCCGCGCAAGCGGCCGACATCGCCTTTGCCATCGGGGTGAACGCGGTTGGAAAGGAAGAGTACGGCGGTTCCACTGGCGGGATCAAACCAGATTGAGGTGCCTGTGAAGCCGGTGTGTCCGAAGGAGGTTCGTTTGGGGAAGAGTTCGCCGCGGTTGGAGCTAAAGGCGGTGTCTGCGTCCCAGCCAAAAGTGCGCCAGCCCCTGGGCACGGGCCGCGGGGTGGTCATGGCGCGCACCGCTGCAGGCGATAAGATCCGAATTCCCTTGCGTGCTCCATTTCCCAGGATCATCTCGGCATAGCGGACCAAGTCGGCCTGGGTGGAGAAAAGCCCGGCGTGCCCGGCCACGCCATCCATCAGGCGGGCTCGCGGGTCGTGCACCACGCCGCGCAGGATCACGCCATCGGTCTTTTGCGTCGGGGCGCAGCGCTGATGCACCCGAGCCGGGGGGTTGAATCCCGTGTCGTCCATTCCCAGGGGTTTGAAGATTTTTTCCTGGGAATAGTGATCGAGGGGTTTGCCGCTCACTCGTGCCACGATCTCGCCCAAAACGATGAAGCCAACATCGCTGTAGGTGAAGCGCTCGCCTGGGGGGTTTTGCACCTGGAGCCCGCAGATTTTCTCCAGCGCCTTGCCTTTGCCTTGCTGGTAATCGGCCAGGGCGTTGTCCGCGATCAGCCCGGAGGTGTGCGTCAGCAGGTGTTCCAGGGTGATGTTTTCTTTGCCGTTCTGGGCGAATTCGGGCCAATAGACGGAAACCCGGTCGCCCAGTCGGACCTGGCCTGCATCCACCAGGGTGAACAGGGCGGTGGCGGTGGCAATGGGTTTAGTCAGGGAAGCGAGGTCAAAAATGGTATCGCTGGTCATCGGTTCAGGCGTGGGCTCAATGGCCCGGTTTCCCAAAGCCTTGAGGTAAACCACCTGGCCCTGATGGAGGACGGAAACGACAGCGCCAGGGGCTTTTTTTTCAGCGATACCTTTTAGGACAACAGTATCGATTAAAGAGAACCCGGGTTCTTCACCCCTTGCGAATTGGCCTGGCCAGTTAACTAATATTAAAAGGGGAAACAGCCCAAGAATTGGCATTTTCATCATCGTTTCTCCGTAAGTGCAGGGCAATTCTATGAACCTGTGAATTCCTTTGGGGAAACTGGGGCAGAACCGAAGGGTCAAAACCAGGCGCCAGGGCCCTTACGCCTCCTGAAAACACCACCAAAAGATCTCCCATTATCTCATTTCTCCCCACTCCTGCAGGTTAAAAATCGCAATTGAGAAAATTTTCCCTTGGCAAAACCGATTTCCTTGAGGTAACTTTATCAATGACAAGTCTTTTCCGTCGGGATTTTTCCATTTCCGTTTTACCTTTTATTGGAGGTCCGTATGTTCGACCAACGAATCAAAAAGGGTTTTACCCTGATTGAGTTGCTGGTGGTTATTGCCATCATCGCGATTCTTATTGGTTTGCTTTTGCCCGCAGTGCAAAAGGTGCGCGAGGCCGCTAGTCGCACCCAGTGCACCAACAATTTCAAACAGTATGGCTTGGCCTTGCATGGCCACCATGACCAGCGCGGAGGTTTCCCCGCTGGGGTTACCATTGGCCAAAGCCAGACCAATGGCGCCGGCTGGTGGGGCGGCGGTAAAGCTCCGCTCACACCCGCTTACAATCCGCCTCCCAATGGTTGGGGCTCAGCCACCACCACCTACCCCGCCGACGGGTATTGGGGCTGGCAGATGCGCATTTCTCCCTTCATCGAAATGGGGATGTTGCAAAACGCCATTGCCAATTATGGCACTTGGCCCTGGTGGGCATTTCTACCTAACCGGACCGATCCCGATGGCACCATCGTCGGGCAGAAATGCAAGATGATGGCCTGTCCGTCGGATAACCGCGGGCTCCTGGCTTGGGTCGAACCTGGCACCGGCAACAAACACGCCCTGTCGAGTTACCTGGGTGTGGTTGGCCGCGATTGCTGGAAGGAAACCCTCCCGGGGGCGGGCAACCCATCGGCAAGCGGAGCCAAGCTGCCAGGTCAAGACGGGATCCTGTATGTCAACGCCAAGGTGCGCTTCAACGACATTAAGGATGGTTCTTCTAACACCTTGATGGTTGGGGAAAGACCCCCCTCGGGCGATTTGGAATACGGCTGGTCCTGGGTAGCATGGGGATATGACGGCTATGGGTTTGGCGCCGGCGACTGCCTTCTCGGCGTGCGCGAACGCATGGGTGGATTGAGAACCACCCCGGCCCTTTACAAACCAGGCAACATGGTTACCATGGCAGGCACCGACCACTTCTGGAGCATGCATCCAGGCGGCGCCTTGTGGCTTATGGGCGACGGCTCCGTCCGCTTTATCGCTTATGGCGCCGGCACCACGGTCATTACCCAGATCAATGGGATTAATGTGACCCTGTTGGAAGGATTGGCTTCCCGTGAAGGGGGCGAAGTCTTTTCCGATTAAAGGATTTGTTCCCAGCCCGGCCCGAGAGTTTCGGACCGGGCCTTTTTTTTACCTGGAGTATTCAACATGAAACCTGTTTTTTTTGGCCTGTGCGCTTGCGCTTTGTTTGGCTTGGTGGCTGGGACCGGCTGCGATTCCGGCGAGAAGTTGCAAAAAGACAACACCCCCAACCCGGATTTGATGAAGGATCAGAAGGAGTTTAAACCTGAAGGGGGTAAGAAGCGCGGGCCTATGAAAGCCCCAGGCGGCGGGGAAGCCAAGTAAATAAAAACGGCGGGCCCGTTGCAACATCCGAGCCCGAAGCGTGAGCGACGGGTGGTTTTAAAGAAGAAGAACTCGTTGCTCACGCTTGCACCCGTGAGGGGCCTTCGGGCTCGGATGCCTTGTCGGCGCCGTCCTTTTCCTTCCCCCGGACCCCAAAGGTGTCGAAAAGCCCCAAGCGGCCTGGGTAGGGGATCGGCCAGGGTAAAGGCGCTGGATTTTCAAAAAGCCAAACCCAGCCGCGATCTGGCAAATCCAGCGGCCCGCATTCCTGGGGAAAAGTAAATTCCTCCAGGGGCACGCAATCCGCCAGGCCAACTTCGCCCACCAACGCCTGCCTGGGCAAGGTTTCCACCGTGAGGCCATTGTCTTTCAAATTCTGAACCACCCAGGGGTTGGCGCAGACGGGGCGAAGTTGCGCCAGGGTGGAAAATCCAGCGTGGAGGAAAATCCGGCCGCGCTGGCCAGTCCGCCAAGAGCGGATGTCAAAAGTCCTTATTCCTAAAGCGAGCAATTGCGCCCAGGGCTGGCGCAGGGACAGGGCTTTCATGGGCGTTCTCCGGTTTGGGTGAAATCCGGTTAACCAGTTCACTGTAACCTGGGATCAAGAAATCGCCAGCCCGGCAGGGGACAGCAATTTCCTCTCCCCACAACGCGCCGGGCGACCGCAGACTTGCAAGATGGACCCCAGGCGGATTCTTTGCTGCGCTTTCAACCCGGGCGGCCTTCTGCGCGCTTCCGGCCTCTTGCCCGATCCCTGGCAGGAGACTTTTCTCCTTTCCCCCGCACGCTTTTCCCTGTTGAACTGCTCGCGCCAGGTGGGGAAATCGACGGTGGTGGCGGCGCTGGCTCTGCACACCGCCCTGTTTCGCCCCGGCGCCGTCGTGCTTCTCCTTTCTCCCTCGGCACGGCAGAGCGGCGAAATCTTTCGCAAAACCCTGGCTCTTTTCCGCCCTTTGCGAAATTCCCTGGCTCCGAAAAGGGAAAACGAACGAATGCTGGAATTGGCCAACGGCTCACGGGTGCTTTCTCTTCCGGGCAAGGAACAATACCTGCGTTCGTTCGGCGGGGTCGGCCTTTTGGTGCTGGACGAGGCGGCGCGAGTTCCCGATGACCTATACCGGGCCGTGCGGCCGATGCTGGCGGTGAGCGGCGGTCGGCTGGTGGCGCTGAGCACGCCGTGCGGCAAAAAAGGCTGGTTCCACGATGCCTGGCACTCGCCTGAGGAGTGGCTGCGCCTGGAGATTCCCTGGCGCATGTGCCCGCGGATTTTGCCCTCATTTATCGAAAGCGAAAGGCGGGCGCTGGGGGACGGCTGGGTGGAGCAGGAATACGAGTGCCGCTTTACCGCGCGCCAGGGGCTGGTCTACCCGGAATTTCTTTCTTGCGTAGAGGAGTTTGCCCCGGTGGCGGGTCAGCGCCTGGGGGGTATTGATTTCGGCTGGCGCAATCCCTTTGCCGCCGTTTGGGGCGCGCTCGATTCACGCCAGATTTTGTGGATTGAAGGGGAGCGCCACGGGGTGGAAACGCCGTTGCAAGATCACATGAAGCGCCTGCCGGCTGGAGTCCGCTGGTGGGCCGACCCCAGCGGGGCGGCGGAGATGGCGGCGCTGCGTGCCGCCGGTTTTTCCGTTCGGGCGGGGAAGAATGCCATTGCCCCGGGTATCGCGGCGGTGACGGCGCGCATCCGCCAGGGCCTGCTCAAAGTTTCTCCCCGTTGCGCCCACTTGATCCGCGAGGCCGGGCTTTACCGCTACCCGGATCGGCCCGGGGAAAAACCTCTGGACGAGGAAAACCACGCCCTGGCGGCGCTGCGCTACCTGGTGGCCTCGCTGCCGCCTTCACCATCCACCCACGCTTCTTTTCCCCTGCCCAAGGTTTCCCCGGCCGATCTCTGGAGGAGGTTTTTATGAAAGAGAAAATCGCCCGCTGGCTCCGCTCACTGGCGCAAAAGTTTCACGCGCCAGCCATCAAAGCCTGGAACATCCCCATGCCCCATCCCTTATTCCCGCGCTTCGAGCAGCCTTCCGACAGCGAACTGGCGGGGGAGCTGCGCGACACCGTTTTTACTTGCGCCTCTTTGAATGCCTCAGCGTGCGCCAGCTATCCGCCCCGGCTTTATATGCGAGAAGCCACGGGGGAGCGCTGGCCTTCTCGGGCGGTGGCGCCCTGGGAAAAATCGGCCCTGCCCGACATTGCGCGAAACGCCCGCGAGGTAGTGCGCCACCCCTTGCTCGACCTTTTAAAACAGGTCAATCCGGTGCATAACGCTCACGACTTGTGGGAACTCACCGCCTTCGATCAGGAGATCACGGGGTCGGCGTACTGGCTGGTGGAAGGCAGCCCGCCGGAATTTCTTTGGCCGCTGCCTTCCCTGGGCGTGAAGCCGCGGCGGGGCAAGGGGTCGCGCTTGCCGGTCGATTTTTATGAATTGCGCCGGGGAGGAAAAATCGAGCGCCTGCCCCACTCCAAGGTCATTCATTTCCGCCATCCCGATCCGCGCGACCCCTACGGCCCGGGCCTTTCCCCCCTGCGCGCCTGCTTTGATTCCGTTCGCATGGCTTCCCTCTTTTTGTCGTTGAAGCGGCATTTGTGGGAAAACCGCGCGCTGCCCGGCGTGGTGCTTTCTCCCCAGGAGCCCATCCACGACGACGAGCGCGCCCGGCTGGAGGAGCGCTGGAACGCCCTCTTCCGCGACGGCGGCAATGGCCGCGTTTTGGTCGCGGAGACTGGCATGAAGGTCGATGTGGTGTCGGCGCCAGCGGGAGACCTGGCTTCGCTGGCCGAGGCAGGCGCCACTCGTGACACCATCGCCAACGCCTTTGGCATCCCTTTGGCCTTTCTCACCAAGGAGACGAACCTGGCCAACCTTCGCGCCGCGGACCATCAGCATCTGGCCAAGGCCATCCGCCCCAGGCTGAAAAGAAGGGATGAAAAGTTGAACGAACGGCTGCTGCCGTTGTTCGATACGGCGGGGGAATTATTTCTGGCCACCCCGGACCCGGTGCAAGACGACCGGGATTTCTTGTTGAAGCAGGAGGAGCTGGATTTGAAGCATGGGGTGCGCAGCGCGCAAGAGATCCGCGCTGCGCGAGGACTCGACCCCATTGGCTCGCCTTAAATTTCCGAGCCCGGAGCATCATCCGAGCCCGGAGCGTGAGCGACGGGTGGTATTTTAAAAAACAGAGGAAGTAAAGAACCTGTCGCTCACGCTCCGGGCTCGGAAAGAACGCCGCGACTGGCCCAACCGCTCCTACCCTACCACGGCCAGGATGTCATCCTCGGTCATGATGAGGTACTCTTCGCCATCGAGGGTAACCTCGCTGCCGGCGTAAGAGGAAAAGAGAACCTTGTCGCCTTCCTTGACCTGGAAAACGGCGCGTTTGCCGGTCTCCAGCACTTTGCCTTCTCCAAGAGAAAGCACCTTGCCCTGCTTCGGTTTTTCCCTGGCGCTATCAGGCAGGAAAACGCCGCCGGCGGTTTTGTCTTCCGCTTCCAGCCGCTTGACCACGATTTTGTCATTGAGGGGTTTCAAAGCCATTTCCGTCACGCTCCTAATACAAGAAAGAAAAATCAGTTGCCACCCATCGGGGTTTCATAATACCGGGACATGGCCCGGACCAGAGTGTAGGCCACCATCCGCCGGTTGATCGGCTTGGGGATGACACTAAACACCGCCGCCTGCTGGGCCTGGCGCAGGATTGCCTCGGTCGGATCCCCGGTCACCAAAATCGCGGGAATCAAGGCATGGATCTGCCTCAACAAGTGAAGCGTTTCCAAACCGGAGAGGCAAGGCATGTGCATGTCCAGCATGGCCAAATGCACTTTGGTGAAGCGGATCAAGTCGAGGGCTTCCTCGCCGGAACTCGCCACCAATGCCCGAAACCCCTCCCCTTCAACAATCTCCCTCAGCGTTTCCCTGCACGGGGAATCGTCGTCGGCGATGAGGATCGAATATTCCTGCTTGGCTGCCAATGCCATGCCCCTAAACCGGGAATCACCCGGGTCTCGCCCCGAGTTACTATTTTATATGCAAATCATATACCGGATAAGCCTTCCCGGTGAAGAGGCGCTGTAAACCTTTTAATAATAATGGGTTACAAAAAACAGTCTCTGTCAGAGTTTCCCCAAATAAACCCTTTTGCTGCCATTGTGGCATTCCTTTGCCAAAAACCCGCCTGCCAAATTAAATGAGGGCAGGAACCAAAAACCCCCCTCCACCCATCCCGCTATGCACGGTTACCTTGCATCGATGAACCCGCCCCGCATCCGCATTAAAGAACATCGCCGTGTGCGCGCTTGTGAACTCGAACCGCATCCGCAAAACCCACGCATCCATCCCGAGTTGCAATCCCGCGCACTCGCCGATTTGCTGGCCGAGGTCGGCTTTGCCCGTTCCCTGCTCGCTTATGAAACCACCCAAGGGAAACTTCGCCTGATCGATGGGCATCTTCGCCGGGGGCTGCTCGCCGACGCCGAGGTCGTGGTCGAGGTTCTCGATGTCAACGAGGAGGAAGCGCGCGCGCTGCTCCTGTCGATCGATCCCCTAAGCGCCCTGGCGGTGAACGACGAGCCGGCGCTGGAAGCCTTGCGGCAGCAGGCGGTCACCGCGTCGGCGCTGGTGAGAGAAATGTGGAATTCCATCGGCAAGGAAGGGGAGAAAACGAAAGAGGCGCTGGCCGATTGCGAAAAGCGTCCGGCCTTGACGGCCAATTACCTGGTGCTGGTGGATTGCGCAAGCGAACAGGAGCAAGGCCGCCTGCTGGAGGAGTTGCAAGAACGAGGCATGTCATGCAAGGCATTAATTTCCTGAAAGGAATAAACATGATTGCGCAAGTCGTGTTGGAAACGAAGCTGGAAGAAACGGCGCGCGCCGCCATGGTCCGCGGCATGTTCGATCTGGAAAAACAAACTCATGCCCGCTCGGATCTCACGCACTCTTTGCCCCTGGAGAATAAAGAATGGCAAATCGGGTTGATCACCGGGCCCTCGGGGTGCGGGAAAAGCACCCTGGCCCGGGCTTTGTGGCCCGAATCGTTCAAGCCCCCGGCGCCCTGGCCCGAGGGGAAATCTCTCCTCGATGCCTTCCCTGTTTCCCTGGGCATCAAGGAAATTGTCGAACTCCTTTCCAGCGTTGGCTTCAGTTCTCCCCCGGCCTGGCTGCGCCCGTTTGAAACTCTTTCCACCGGCCAGCAGTTCCGCGCCACCCTGGCCCGCCTGCTGGCCTCTGCCCTGGCTGGCGCTGCTCCTACTCCTCTCGTTTGCGATGAGTTCACCTCGGTGGTCGATCGCGTGGTGGCTCGCATCGGGTCGGCGGCGCTGGCCCGCGTGGTGCGCAAATCCCCCCTGAAATTTGTCGCCTGTTCCTGCCATGCCGATGTCATCGACTGGCTGCAACCCGACTGGGTCTACTATCCTGGGGAGCAGCGGTTTGACTGGAGGTGTCTTCAGCGACGCCCCGGGATCGAATTGGAAATCCACCGGACTGGGCGCCAGGATTGGACTCTGTTCGCGCCGCATCATTATCTAAGCCACAGTTTGAATCCCAGCGCCGTCTGTTTCCTGGCCCGCTGGCAGGGCCAGCCGGTGGCTTTTTCCGCCTGGCTGCCTTTCGTTGGCGCCGGGCCGCTTGCTCGACGAGAACACCGCACCGTTTGCCTGCCGGATTTTCAAGGCGTCGGCATTGGCCAGGCGTTGTCGAATTTCATTGCCTCGCTGTGGAAGGGGCTCGGCTACCGCGCCCTCAGCACAACAACGCACCCCGGATTGATCGCCTCGAGAAACCGCGCCGGGCCCTGGCGCCTGCGCAGGGCTCCTTCTCTTGCCAGGGGGAATTCTCCCCTGGGCCATGCCACCACCCGGCTAACTGCCGGTTTTGAATACTTGGGCCCTGCGCTTTCTCCCAGAGAAGCGCGTGAACTCCTCCTCGCCCGGTGAACCATGAAAATGGAAATGCCCGCGGGTGAAACCACGCGTCTGGTTGTGGCTTACCTCCACTCGGGGGGATTCCCGCAAGTGGCGGCGCGGTCTGCGGGGATTCCCCTGAAGGTTTTTCGCGCCTGGATGAAGGAAGGCCAGCGCGAGAAGGCGCCTGCGCTCCTGCGAGAATTTTACCTTGCCGTCACCCAGGCTCAGGCGCAAGCGCGCTTGCGAGCGGAGATCACGGCGTTCAACGACAAGCCGTTGGAATGGTTGAAGCATGGGCCGGGGAAAAGCCGCGGGAAGGAATGCGGCTGGGGTCCGTCGGCCAAAGGGAAGGGAAAAAAAGAAGTCGAGGCCAGTTCGTTGTTGGAAATACCCGGTCTGGCCAGGGAATTGAAAAAACTTTTAGAGATGCTGGAGCCTTATCCCGCGGCGCGAAAGGCGCTGAGCGAAGCGCTGGAAAAGGACGCTGCCGGGCTGGAATTTGACGAAAGTTAGAGTAGTGTACAAATAACCACCATGAGGCCCTTCCATGAAAACCTGCCTCCACTGCGACTTGTTACCACCAGATTTTCCCTCGCCTCTTTGCCCCAACTGCAAGAGCGTCAAAGGCATTCCCCGCCTCTATCTCCGCCGCAGGGGTTGGAACCCCGCCTGGGAGCAGCGCCTGTTGCTGCTTACTTTCCGCGCCAAGCAGCGCCTGCCCCTATTCCCGGAGGGCCAGCCATGAATCCGCAAGAAACCCCCTGGCTGGATGAGGAGCAGTTCGACCCGTTTTGGAACACCTTGCCTCTGCGCGAGGCCCTGGAGCAACGCGTGGAAGTCGATTTTCTTACCACGGTGCGCTGTCCGGTCTGCCACCATCCGCTGGTGGCGCGGCAGGGGAAAAAGGGGCCGGGGTTTTTCTGCGCTTGCCATCCCTTTGCATAAGGGTCTTCCGCCCCGCGGGCGCCTTCGCCGGTGAATAGTTCCCGCAATTTTTTATTTTCCCCTGCACACACGCCGCAGAAGGCATTTAGTATCGCCAATGAGGAACAAAATCATGCCCAGCGCCCATCCCCACGCTTTTTCCCTTTCTCATGGCAACGCCCTTGGCCCCTTCGGCATTCCCATGCCGGATGAGGCCGCCTTCGCACTCGAAAGGATTTTGAAATCCCTCGGCTCTTCCCGCCGACCTTCTCCCCGCCGTTGCTCTTTGGCCGCCTCTGCTCCCCTGCCTTGCCAACGAGCCGATATCTCCTGGATCACCGAGGAGTCGATCGACCGCATGGGAGACATCGTGCTGGCGGGCGGCATGGATGACTCGCTGTATGGAAAAAACCCGGTGGTGACTTACAACCACCGCTACGATCTGCCGCCGGCGGGGCTATCGGTCTGGCGGGAGCACGCTGACGAGGGAGCCATGCGCGGGGTGCGGGCGAAAACCATCTACCCATCGCGGCCGGCGACTCTGGCCGCTGCCGAGGGCTGGATGCCCGACCCGGTCTTTGCACTGGTGCAGGCCGGGCTGCTGGCGGGGAAGTCGATCGGTTTTTTGCCCTTGCAATCCCGCGAGCCCAGTCGCGAGGAACTTCAACGCAATCCGCGCCTAAAAAACGCCAGGCTGGTCATTGAGCAATGGCTGTTATTGGAATACGCCTGCTGCGCCTTTCCGGCTCAGCCCAACGCTCTGGTGGAGCAGGTCGCTTCACCTGAAGGAAACGAATTCCCGGTTCTGTCCCCTTACCCCGATTGAAAGGAATGCACATGCGCGAGAATGAACTGAAAACGCCGCCGCTGGAACAGGCGGTTGAAAAAGCGGTGGACCAGGCCCTGGGGGAATATGCCCAGGCCAAGAGTTTTTCCCGCAAGCAGGCCGCCGAGGTTCTCTTCGGCTCCGGAGGCGGGGATGTCGAGGGCAAATCCTTTGGCGACTGGCTTTTATGCGTGAGGCGAAACGACTACCGCGCTTTGGAAAGGAAATACCAGTCGCATCCGGCGGAAGGGAAAGCTCTAGGGGGCCAGGGTGGAACTCAGGGCGGTTACCTGGTGCCGGGGGAGTTCATCGATCGGCTGCAGTCGAGCGCGGCGGAAAATGCAGTCGTGCGGCCGCGGGCCACCATCATTCCCATGGAAGGCAAGCAGGCGCAGATCCCCTTGTTGGATTGCCAGGGGGTGGCGGCCAGCGGCGACAGCGCCTTTTTGGGCGGCATCTCCGCCCGCTGGACCGAGGAAAACACCGTTGTCAACGAAACCGAACCGGTCTTTCGACAGGTGGAGTTGGTGGCGCACGAACTTTCTGGCTACAGCCGCGTCAGCAATTCTCTCTTGACCGACAGCGCCATCGGGCTGGAGGAACTGCTGGTGACCCTGTTTGGCCGGGCCATTGCCTGGCACGAGGACTACGCTTTTTTGCGTGGCGACGGGGCGGGGAAACCGCTTGGGGTTTTGAACAGCCAGGCGGTGATCTCGCTGCCGCGGTCTTCCCCCGGTTCCTTCACCCTGGCCGACGCCGCCTCCATGCTTTCGCGCCTCTTGCCCGGCTGGTCTTCTTCCTCCACCGTCTGGGCCATCAACCCCTTGGTGGCGGGAAAGCTCTTTCAGATGAACGCGGGGGGGAACGCCATTTACCTCGACAACGCCCGGGAGAAGCCTGCCATGGTGCTGTTCGGCATCCCGGTGGTGGTGACGGAAAAGCTGCCGGCCTTGAACACCCCGGGCGATGTGGCCCTCATGGACCTGCGGCACTACCTGATTGGCGACCGCAGGGAAATCGAGATTGCTTTTTCCGAACATGTGGCCTTTACCAGCAACCAGGGCGCCTGGCGCTTTGTCGCACGCGTCGATGGACAGCCCTGGTTGCGCAACAGCGTCACCCTGGCCGACGGCGTCACCACCGTTTCCCCTTTCATCACCCTGGCAGCGGGATAACCCGCAAGGAGTTTTCATGACACGCCCGACCGATCTCGCCGCCATTACCGGCGCCATTCCTCCCGCCGACCGCACCGCGGCCTCGACCCAGAGCGATGTTATCGACCTGGGGTTGTTCCATCAGGCCATGTTCATCCTGCAGACCGGCTCGACCGATGCCACGGTTGATTTCAAGCTGCAGGAGTCGGCCAGCGCCGCAGGCTCTTTCAACGACATTCCGGGAAAGGCCATCGCGCCCTTGGGCCCCAGCGACGACAACCGACAGGCCATCATCGAAGTCGATGGCTCGGAGGTCAAGCGCTTCGTTCGCGCGGTGGTGACAGGGGGGGCAGGCACCGTTTGCCTGGTCAGCCTGCTGGCGATTGGATTGAGCCCGCGCTTTGGTCCAGCCCGCGACAACGACGCCATTTCCGTTTCCCAGATCGTTTTCTAAGGAGCCCGACATGGCCAACCTGGTCAGCGCAATTCGGGTTAAAGCGGTCATCGCCCAGGCCGCTTTCTCCACCGCCGAGGAGGCCCTCGTGGCCTCCTTGTGCGCCGTGGTCAGCTCGTTGGTCCGTTCCTTTACACAGCGCGAACTCGACGCTGGCATTTATGAAGAGTGGGTTTCCGGCAGCGGAGGCAAGAGGCTGCTGGTCCGCCATTACCCCATTGTCGCGGTGGCTTCAGTATTTCCGCGCGGCAGCGGCGTCGAAATCAGCGGCTATGAAGTCGAGCGCTCTCGCGGCATCTTGTGGCGCAATGCCAACTGGAGCAAAGGAGAGCGAAACTTGCGCGTCACTTACACCGCGGGATTTGATCCCTTGCCGGAGGACCTGGTGGAAGCCTGCGCGCAATGGGCGGCGGCGCTCTTCTGGCAATCCAAGGACAACCCGGCGGAAACGCCACACCTGCCCCCGCTGGCCATCCGACAGGCGCTCAGCCCTTACCGCCGCAGGTCCTGGTAAACAACCGGAGGTCCTTCATGTTTATCCCCAACACCACTTGCGATTTTTTTCTCTTCCCCAACGATCCCCTCGTTGCCACACCGGAGGCCAGCGCCATTCCCATTCGCTTGAATGGGGCTTTCTCTTCCGGGTCGAGGGGGGTTTTCCCCGCTTTCTACACGCACAAGCTGCTCTGCCGCGTGGGCGCGGCCATTGTGGATTCCTTCCCGTCGGCGCAGAGGCACCTGGTGTGCGTGCCGGACTTTAACGGCACGCGTTTCGAAGTGGTGCTGCTGGAACAAGCCTCGCGAGGAATGCAGCGCGTTTATTTGGAACGCCTGCAGCCGACCTGGCCGACGGAGGAGTTGTAATGCCCCCCTGGGAAAGCCTGTGCGCCATCTGGCATGGGGGCGGGCCGCCCGACCCGCCTGCTGTGGAGGGAATTCCCTGCACCCTGGCCGGGTCGCTGGTCGGCGGCGTGAGGCAGGGAAAAAGTTTCACCGCTGTTTTGACCGCGCCGCTCGGCTCCGGCCTGCGCGACGGCCACCCGGAGGGAACGCCCGTTACTCTGCAAGCGCCTTATCCAATGGGGGTCTTGTACCGGGTAGTTTTCCTGGAGCGCGACCGCTCTCGCGGGGCCAGCCATTTTTTCCGCGCTTTTCTTGTGCAACTGTCCAAAACCAACTGAGTCCTTTCACTCAAAGGAGGTCCATATGTCCTGGCTCATTTTCCTGATCCTGGCTTTCACTCTGGCAGATTCTTCCATCGGTGGGAAACTCTCCCCGGATGCCAAGGAAGCCCTCACCTGCGACCTGCCCGGCGGGGAGCATATGAAGAACGCCGGCGGCAACGATGGCGCTGGTCTTTGCGTCTTTACTTCTGTCGACCACGCCGCCCGCTGGCAAAACGAGGAGCGAGCCATCGGCTTTCAACAGCGCATGCGCGCTGAGCCGGGCGGCGGATACCCGGAAAAGCTCGAGCGCATGATGGAACGCCACTGCTCCGGCGCGCCCTTTTTGCAATACACAGGCAACGATCCAGCGCTTTTAAGGCTGGGGCTGCGCACCGGCAGAATGCCCGCCGTCACCTACGGCTTCAGCCCGCGCTACGGCGGCAGAGTCGCCCACATGGTCAATCTCGTCCACCTTTCAGACCGCTGGGCCTGCGTGCTTGACAACAATTATCCGGGCGAGGACCAGTACGAATGGATGACTCCTCCGGAGTTTTTGAAGCGCTGGACGATGGGCGGAGGGGGCTGGGCCGTTTTCCTCCTGGCGCCTCCACCACCGCCCATTCCCGTGCCCTTGCATTCCGCCTGGCAGCGCTGCAGGCCAGATCGCCCAGGCAGACCTTGCCCCATGCCTTTACCAGCGCCTTTGCCCTTGGAAAAAGATCCGCCTCCAGCCAACTTCGGCATCGAATGGGAAAAGGTCGGCCGCGCCGAATCCCACAGATTCAATGGCCAGGTGATTTCCGCTTTGCAAGCGGAACGGCTGCTCGACCCGGTGGGCAATTTGCCCGACGACCAGTTGGCCAAACGGCTGACCGTGATCGGCACGAAGGAAGAGTGCGAGCGGGTGCGGGTCGATTTGCAAACGAAGAATGAGTTGTCGGCGTGGAAGGGTGCGGCGCTGTTTCAAGCGTATCGGCCGGAGGCGTGGGCGGTGCGCGGCTTGGGTTTCGCCACGGGCAAGCCGAGGATTGTTTTCCAGCTGCCGCCCGATGCCGAGGGAAAGGGCGCGGTTTTGCATGCCCAAGCCGACTACGCCGACGGACCGGCTGGGCTGGCAGGGGGCTTGCGCAAGGCCGATCCGAATTATGATCCGTTGAAGGACCCGGATAGAAGAAAGGATTTGCCGGGGCCGCTGACCGGGGCCTGGGAAAACTGGCTCCTGGCGCTGGTGATTGTCCTGTCTCTGATTGCCGGGCGCTTTTCACTCCCCTTTTTGGGCCTGCTGGCGAAATTCCTGCGTTCCTTCCTTCCAGCCAGGAAGGAACCGGTCGATCTCGATTCCCTGTTGGACAGTTTGCTGAAACGGCAAGCAGAGCGGGATAAGCCAGAGTAAAAGTTCCTGGGGCCTTTCCCTGACATCCCCGGGATGTTACAAAGGCCCCAGGGCATTCTTTCCGAGCCCGAAGCGTGAGCGACGGGTTGCATTTTTATAAGAAACCCCGAAGCGTTCTTTCCGAGCCCGAAGCGTGAGCGACGGGTTTTGTAATGGCGACGGGTTTTCTTTTGGGCCCCTCACCCCGCCCTCTCCCCCACTGCTACGCAGCGTGGAGAGGGGGAAAAAAAAGACGGTTCGGGCGGCCTCGAAAATACCCACAGGGGACAACCAGCATGACCTCTCCTCCTCTAAACCACCGCACCTGGTTGCCAAAAACCGGCTTGCTGATCAGCTTGCTGGCCATCATTGGCAGCTACTTCGTCCCCGCCGATTATCCTCCCTTCGTCGGTGTGGCTGTCATCACCGTGGGCGTTTACCTCGCGCTGCTGATCACCGCCGTCTGGTGGCTCTTCTTTTCGCGCTTCCCCTGGGCCCGGCGCATTGTCGTCCTGGCCGCCGTCATCGCCCTCCGTTACGCTCTCATTCGCGAAGTCGATTATTCAGGCGATGTGGTCCCGCGCTATATCTTCCGCTGGGAGGCAGATCGCAACGCCCTGGTGGAGGCAGACCGGGCCAAGCACGAGGAAAGGGGCAAGGAAATTCGCGCTGAAGCAGGGGCGGATGATTATCCCAGCTACAGAAACCGCAATCTGGATGCCGCCGCAACGGGCCCGGAATTGCAAACCGATTGGACCAAGCCCCCGCGGCTGGTCTGGAAGCAACCCGTTGGCGGCGGCTACGCTGCCTTCGCCGTCGCTGGCGACATCGCCGTCACCATTGAACAGCGCCGCGACTCCGAGGTCGTTGCCGCCTACGATTTCTCCACCGGTCAGGAACTCTGGACCCATTCCTGGAAAGCCCGCCAATTTGATGAAATGGGGGGCGAAGGACCGATGGCCACCCCGGCCATCGACCAAGGACGCGTTTACGCCATGGGCGGCACGGGTAAATTCCTCTGCCTCGATGTCAAAACTGGCAAACCCTTCTGGGAAAAAGATCTCCTACTCAACAATGCCAACCTGCAGTGGGGCATGAGCGCCTCGCCCCTGATTTATCAAAACCTGGTCATCGTCAACCCTGGCGAGCAGAAGAAAAAACAACTCGACCGCGCCATCCGGGCCTTTGATAAAATCACCGGCGACCCTGTCTGGTCCACCGGAAACTCTCCCGCCGGGTACTGTTCACCCATGGTGGTCAACCTTCTCGGCCAGGAGACACTGGTCATTTTCGATGGGGAGGAAATCGCTGGCTATCAGCCGACCGATGGCAAAAAACTTTGGCAACTTCCCTGGGGCACCAACCAGGGCGTCAATGTCGCTCAGCCCATCCCTCTTGGCCAGGACAAGCTCTTCCTCTCTTCCAGCTATGGCAAAGGCTGCGGGCTCATTCAGTTGAAAAAAGAGGGCGAGCATTTCATCGCCAGCGAGGTGTGGCACAACTTCTACCTCCGCTGCAGGTTCACCAGCCCCCTTTTGATTGACCAGCACATTTATGGCCTGGATGAAGGGGCGCTGGTTTGCCTCGATCCGGCTACTGGCCGCAGGGCCTGGAAGGGCGACCGCTACGGCCAGGGGCAGCTTCTGCGCCAGGGAAACTTGTTGCTTATTCAGGCGGAGAATGGCGACCTGGCGCTGGTGGAGGCCAGCCCCGCCGCTTTCAAGCAGGTGGCCAGATTCAAGGCCCTTTCGGGGAAAAAGACCTGGAACTGCCCCGCTCTGGCCCGCGGCTTCGCCTTCGTGCGCAACCATCATGAAATGGCCTGCTACGACTTGAGAAAATAAGTGATGGTTCGGCGGCCTTGGACGGTTATTCGGACCCTTCTTTTTCTTCGTACACGGCCATGGGGGCGCCTTGTCCGCGGACGGTGTAGTTGATTTTTTCCTTCACCTTTTCCCCCGACCACAAATAAAGTGTGCTGCCATGCTGGGTCCAGCGGTTATCCCTTTTTCCAAAAGCCTCATTCAACCTTCTGGAAGCCCAGGCTTTGAAATCGTTCATGACCTTTTCCGGGGGGCAAGCGGCGGTGACGACGACATGCAAGTGATTGCTTCGGACATGAGCGGCGCGGATGCGCCATTCGCGCCGGCTGGCGACTTCTAACATGGTTTTTAAAACCACCTGCCTGCTGGGTTCATCAAGAAGGAAGTCTGGGTTTGCCATTTTCAGCTTGCTGGCCTCCACTTTAATTGGGTCTGGTTGGAGGAACTGGGCGCCGGGCTGGTTGTGCCGGTCATCGACCCAGCCGGGATCGCGGCCAGGGAGCCAGGCCCCATAGGTGGTGAAGGTGATGAAATAGGCCAGCGGATGCTCCATCGCTATAAGGAAACAAAGACGGTGGGTAATGTCAATAAAAAGAAGGAGAAATCATCCGAGCCCGAACCATCCGAGCCCGAAGCGTAAGCGACGGGTTTCTTATGACAACGGTTGAAAAAGAAGAAGATGCAACCCGTCGGTCACCCTCCGGGCTCGGATGTAGCGACGGGTTCGGATGGTTACGCCAGCAGGTCCTTAATCACGCGCTGTTCCTCCACGCCGGTGAGCCGTTGCTCCAGCCCCTGAAACTTAAAAGTAAAGCGCTGATGATCAATCCCCAGGCAATGGAGAATGGTGGCGTTCAAATCGTTGATGTGCACCGGGTTCTTGACAATGTTGTAGCTGAAGTCGTCGGTTTCGCCGTGTTCAATCCCGCCCTTGATGCCGCCGCCTGCCAGCCAAACAGAGAAGTTTCGCGGATGATGATCGCGGCCGTAGTTGTCGCGAGAGAGCGCCCCCTGGGAATAGACGGTGCGGCCGAATTCCCCGCCCCAAACCACCAGAGTTTCATCGAGAAGCCCGCGCTGCTTCAAATCCATGAGCAGCGCTGCGCAAGGCTGGTCGGTGTCGCGGCACTGGTTGCCAAGCTGATAGGGCAGCGAGCCGTGCTGGTCCCAGCCGCGGTGAAAAAGCTGCACCACGCGAACGCCCCGCTCCACCAGTTTTCTGGCCATCAGGGCGCTGTGAGCAAAAGTCCCGGAGGTGGTGACATCCTTGCCGTAGAGATCGAGAATATGCTTGGGCTCTTTGGATATATCCACCAGGTCGGGCACGCTGGCCTGCATGCGGAAGGACATTTCATACTGTGCAATGCGAGTTTGAATTTCCGGGTCGCCGAGTTGGCTGAATTCCAATTCGTTGAGTTTTCGGAGCGCCTCGAGCATGGCTTTGCGGTCGTAGCGTGAGACGCCGTCGGGGTTGCGGATGTAAAGGACAGGGTCGCCTGTACCGCGCAGCGCCACGCCATGGAACCTGGTGGGGAGAAAGCCGCTGCTCCACATGCGGGTGAAGAGGGCCTGGCCGTTGCTGTCGCTTGGGAAGCGTGGTGTGAGTACGACAAAAGCGGGCAGGTCTTCGCAATCGCTGCCGAGGCCGTAGGCCAGCCACGAGCCGATGCAGGCCTTGCCTGGCACCTCGCTGCCGGTCATGACGAAAGTGCAGGCCGGGTCATGGTTGATGGCGTGGGTGAAGGCGGTTTTAACGACGGCAATGTCATCGACCATGCGTGCGGTGTGGGGCAAGAGTTCGCTGTTGACCCAGCGTCCGCACTTGCCAGAGCGGGTGAATTTGAACTTGCTGGGCGCCACGGGAAAGCGCTGCTGTCCGCTGGTCATGGTGCTGAGGCGCTGCCCGCCCTGGACCGATGGGGGCAAGTCCTGGTTGAAATACTCCTCGAGCTTCGGCTTGTAATCCCAGGTGTCGATTTGTGAAGGGGCGCCATTCATGTGCAGGTAGATCAAGGCCTTGGCGGTTGGCTTGTGGTGTGGAAAACCAGGAAGGGGGTGGTGCACCTGGCCCGTGACGGCGGCCTGGGTTTTTGCCCCGAGCATTCCCATGGCCAGTGCGCCGAGTTGCAACCCGCCAGCGCCCAGGAAGGCCCGCCTTTCCAGGTGACGCGCTCTTTCCATCAACGGATTCATGCCTCGCTCCAATTCTTGTCAGTTGCGGGTGATGGTTTCATCCAGGTTAAATAGCAAATTGGCCAGCAGCGCGTGCGCGGCCAGCAGCGGTTCGTCTAGCCCCGCTTTGGTCTTGGCTTCGCCGACGCGAAGAAGCGCGGCTGCTGCGGCCGGGTCGCTCTGGTAGCGTTTCCAATGCCGGGCCAACTGCTCCTGAAATATTTCAAGCTCGATGGCAGCCGGTTCTCGGGCCAGCGCCAGGCGGAAAGCAAAACGGATTCTCTGCTCTGCGGTCTGGCCCCCTTCCAGGAGCATGCGTTCGGCCAATTTTTTGGCCGCTTCAAAATGCTGCACATCGTTCAAAAGTTGCAAAGCCTGCAAGGGGGTGTTGCTGCGTTCGCGCTTGGCGCAGAAGGCCTCGCGGTTGGGGGCGTCGAAGTTGGCCATGAAGGGGGCGGGAGCGGTGCGCTTGATAAAGACATAGACGCTTCGGCGGTAGAGGTTGCCACCTTTGTCTTGCTTGTAGGAGCTGGTGTTCGAGCCGGTGAAGCCAACCGGTTCCCAAATGTTGGGTGGTTGATAGGGCATGGACCCGCGTCCGCCCATGGTCAAGTCGATCAAGCCGCTGGCGAAGAGGACATTATCGCGGATCTGCTCGGCATCAAGTCGGAGTCGCGGCCCGCGTGCCAGGAGGCGGTTCTCCGGGTCGGCCTTGAGTCGCTCTGGGGTGACGCGGGCGTGGCGTTTAAAAGCCTCGGAGAGGACCATCTTCCTGAGAAGATTACGAACATCCCATTTATCTTCTATAAAGGAACTGGCCAGGTAATCGAGTAGTTCGGGGTGGCTGGGGAGTTCGCCCTGGGCGCCGAAATCCCCGCTCGATTTCACCAGCCCGGCGCCAAACACCTGCTGCCAGAAGCGGTTGACAATGACTCGAGAAGTCAGCGGGTTGGCCGGATCGACGAGCCAGTTGGCCAGGTCGAGGCGGGTGGCGCGGGCCCCGTTTCTTTTCATGGGCGGCAGAAAAGCGGGCGTGCCAGGCTCCACTTTTTCCCCGGGTTTGCTGTATTCCCCACGCAGCATGACGAAGCTTTGCCGGGGCGAGGGCAAGTCGCGGAAGATGAACGATCCGGGAGAGGCAGCCTCGGCAGCAAGGCGCGACTTTTCCAAATCCGCCAATTCTTTGCGCTTCACGGAGAACTCTTGCGCTGATTTCTCGCTGACAAAGGCCAGGTAATAGGCGAGCAGGCGCGGCGAGTCTTTCCCTTCTTTAAGTAAGCGGGCCAGCTCGGGATCGAGGCCGGCAACCTCGCGGCCCAACATTTGCTTGCGCCAGGCGGTGAACGATTGCTTGGGGTCGCAGGCGGGGCTGCTGTTACCCAGGATGCCTGCCTTGTCCCAGAAGACCACGCCACCATGCTGGGTCAGGGCGAAGCCGGTAACCTGGTCGCCTGACTTGAGACCGATGGTTTCAGAAGAAACCTCCAGCCTGGCCCACTTGCCTGCCTGGGGAAGCGGCCCCATCTTCACGCGCTCGGTCGTCCCGGCGGCGCCCCAGGGAATGATGTCGTAATCGCCCCAGACGGCGCGGTGCTTCCAGTCCCCTTTTAAATACTGCAGCATCAAGGCCTTCGGCTCTTTGCCCGGCTGGATGAATACATAAGCGAAGAGTTTGCCCCCGGATGGAATCGTCATGGGGGGCATGTTCTCGCAGACATCTTGGGCTAGGCCGCTGTCATCGCGGCGCAGCGCCTTCTCGCCACTGAACACTTTGCCTTTCTTGGCATCAACATAATTGGTGGGCTGGCCCAACGCAAAGACGCGGCTGCCTTGGGGAAATGCGTCGTCGAACCAGACATTCTCGGTTTCCTTGGGCAGTGTTCCGGGCGGAGCGCTGGCCGGGTCGGCATAGACCAGGCCAACCCCGGCGCTTTCCATCTTTTTTCTCAACGCCGATATTTCCACATCGATGGCTGCGACCTTTTTCGCGTACTCGGCCCCTTTCAATTTGATGTTCGGCGCGGTCAGCAGGGAGTTGCCATCCAGCGCTGGGCCCGCCGACGAATGGAAAAAGGCATACAGCGAGTAGTAGTCCTTCGCGGTTAATGGGTCAAACTTGTGGTCATGGCAAACGCTGCAGCCGCCCGTCAGGCCGAGCCAGACTTCCATCATCGTTGAGGTGCGATCGACGGCGTTGCGGAATATCCACTCTTCGTTGATCGACCCGCCTTCGCTCGTGGTCACATTGCAGCGGTTGAAACCGGTGGCCAGCAACTGGCTTTCTTTGGCATTGGGCAGCAAGTCCCCCGCGATTTGTTCAATGGTGAAACGGTCGAACGGCAGATTGCCATTGAAGGCCTGAATGACCCAGTCGCGGTAGGCCCACATCTGCCTTTCGTTGTCGAGATGCAGTCCGTGTGTGTCGGCGTAGCGGGCGGCGTCCAGCCAATGCCGGGCCATCTCTTCACCGTGCCGCGGCGAGCCGAAGTACCTATCCACCATTCGCTCATAGGCGCCCGCTGCCTTGTCGTTCAAATACTGATCGAGTTCCGGAAGGGTGGGGGGAAGCCCGGTGAGGGTGAAGGCCACCCGCCGAATGAGGGTCTCCGGCGAGGCGGGCGGGTTGGCAGAAAGGTTTTCTTTTTGCAGCCGGGCATTAATAAAGGAGTCAATGGGATTGCCCAAGGCCGTTGGCCGCGCCACCGTTTCAAACGACCAGTGGTTTTCGTACTTGGCGCCGGCGGCGATCCACGCTTCCAAAGTTTTCACTTGCTCCGGGGTAAGAACTTTTTTCACGGAAGCAGGCGGCATGCGCAATTTGGCATCGGGCGACTTCACCCGCTTCAACATTTCACTTTTGCCTGGGTCGCCTGGGTGAATGGCCTGCAAGCCGGAGGCGGCGGCGGCGGTGGCGCCAGCGAACTGGTCCAGGCGCAAGTCGCCTTTCTTTTTCCCCTGGCCATGGCAGGAAAAACAGGCGTCGGCCAGGATGGGGCGGATATCGCCATTGAACCGCGGGCCCTTTTCTTCCCCCACAGCCGGGGAAAGGAACAAACCCGTTGTCATCAGAGCGGCCAAAACATACCGGAGCATAAGAGGATTCCTTTTGCATGTTCCTGGTGGGAGAGTCATTTTACCTGAGCCGAGGGGGGAAAAGGAAGGGGTGAGGGGAAAATCTACCCGAAGGTTGGCCCTTGGTTTCATAAAACGCCAGTGGAAGCGGGCTGAACTGGCCGCCGCTGGATAGAATAAAGTACTTCTCCGCGCGCCTCCAAGGATTTCAGCCATGACGGTCCCTTTCCAGGGCGGAAAACTCGGTCCGGTGGAAAGAGAAAAGCTGCAAGCCGTCTACAACCGCTTTCTCGCCAATAGGGAAGTTTACTTCGGCTACCCGGGCAACTCTCTCTTCGATTACCAGGAACTCTACCCCTTTTTGCAATTCCCGGGTAACAATTGCGGCGACCCCTTCGTCCCTTCCAATTACCAGCTCCAATCCCACGATTTGGAACGCGAAGTCCTGGCTGATTTCATGGAGCTTACGCAAACCCGAAACGAGGACTGCTGGGGCTATGTGACCAATGGCGGCACCGAAGGCAACCTGTATGGCCTCTTCCTGGGAAGGGAGGTTTACCCCACGGGCATCGTTTACTACTCCGAGGAAGCGCATTATTCCGTGGGGAAAATCCTGCGCCTGTTGCGTTTGCGCAGCGTTGCTGTCCGTTCTTTGCCCAAAGGGGAGATGGACCTGGAAGACTTGCGCCACACTTTGGAAGTGCACCGCGACACTCCCACCATTTTTCTGGTCAACATTGGCACGACCATGAAGGGCGCCATCGACAATGTTGCCGGCATCAAGTCACTGGCCAGGGAAATGGGGATCGACAAGCATTACCTTCATGCCGACGCCGCCCTCAGCGGCATGATCCTGCCCTTTGTGGAAAAGCCGCCGCCGTGGAATTTTTCCGCCGGCATCGACAGTATCGCCATCAGCGGGCACAAATTCATCGGCGCCCCCATTCCCTGCGGCATTGTCCTGGCAAAAAGAGAATGGATCAGCCGCATGGCCCGCTCGGTGGAATATATCGGCAGCATCGATGACACCATTTCCGGCTCGCGAAACGCTTTTTCCCCACTCCTTTTGTGGTATGCTTTAAGAAAAGCGGGCAAGGAGGGGTTTCGCCAATGGGTGAGGGAGTGCTTCCGCCTGGCCGACTATGCCATTGATCGCCTGCGGGGGTTGGGGAAGAATGCCTGGCGCAATGAGCATTCCATCACCGTGGTTTTTGACCGACCCACGGAGGCCATCTGGAAGAAATGGCAGATCGCGGTCGATCATGACATCGCTCACTTGGTGATTTTGCCCCATGTCGATACCTGCCGCATCGACCGGCTGATGGAGGACCTGGCAAACGATTCGCTCCCTGTTCGCCAAGGAGAAAAACTATGAAGCAGATCCTGGTTTATTGCAAGAATCAGTTGGGGTTGGTTCAGCTAATCACGGAGAAACTCGGAGAGGCCGGCGTCAATATCGAGTTCATGGACGCCGAGTCGGTTGAGGAGTCGGTGGTGGTGGTGATGAAAGTGGATCAGGCGGAGCTGGCGATGTCGGCGCTGAGTACGGTTCCCTGCCATGTGCTAACCGAGGAATCGATCGTGGTGAAGCTGGAGGACAAGCCAGGAGAGATGGCGCGGCTGTTGAAACGCTTTAGCGCCGCCGGCATTGACCTGCACAGCGTGCGGGTGTTGCAAAAAAGCGGGGGTAAAGTGTTTGTTGCCATCGGCACTCGGCGCACGCCCGAGGTCATCGGCCTGGTGCGCGACCTGCTGGTCGGGTCGGAAGGGTTTAATTAGCTCAATCGATTTTAAATAGATCGAAGAAGAAGATGACGGCGGCCCTGCGGGGGTCGACCCCGCGCGCCGACCCGACCAAGCTGCCGTTCTTGCGCACATCGCCGTCTGATTCGATTTTCCCCACGATGGAACCGTTTTTTCTCACCGTGCCATCCGACCCCACACTCCCCACCAGACTGCCGTTTATCCGGATCGACCCGCCGCTTTCGATCTTCCCCTTCAGGCTGCCGTTCACGCGGATGGCGCCATCTTTTTCAAACCTCCCCTTGGTGCTGCCGTTAATACGCACCGTGCCATCGCTTTCCACTTTCCCCACCATGGATCCCATGTAGCGGAGATCGCCAGAGAAAAGAGGGGTGGAATTAAGCAGGAAGAAAAGGCAAACGACGGCTTGAATAAAAAGGGTTTTCATGGCTTGGGTCTCATTGTTTGTTCAAAATCATCAGGATGCCGAGGTAAAATGGATTATCCTCCGGCGAGTCTTCCTCCCCGGGCGAAGCGGCTTTCTTTTGCAGCAGGATGAGATGAACCGCCTGCCCTTCTTGCAAGTCGTCGTAGCTGGCTTTGAAGCCGGGCAGGTTGCCCGGGCCTTTCAGCTCGGCGATTTCACTCTTGCTGTATTTGCGGATGTTTCCCTTATCGTCGAAGCTGCCGCTTTTTGGGAACTGCAACCGCACCCGGGAATCGGGCTGCAGCGAAACCTCCAGGACCGAGCCTTTTTTAAAAAGGTTGAATTGCTGAAGGGCGAACAGCTCATATTCGGTGCGAACGGTTTCCAACTCCTCGAGTTTTTTTTCCCGTAGTGGCGACTTGGACGGCAGGGATTGAAACTGCTTTATCAACTTGAGGTATTCTTGCCTTTTCTTTTCCGTTTCCTTTTGCAACTTGGGAAGGGGCAGCCTCAAGTCATCGGCCAATTCCAACTTGAACCCTTTCTCACCGGGTTTACCGGAGATTTTTCCCATGACTTTGACCACTTGCTTGAATTGGTCCTTGGTCGGCGGAGTGTCTTTGCCCTTTTGGTTGGCGAGAAGGGGAAATGCCAGAGCAAACAGAAAAGTCATCGAGAGGATTCGGGTCATGGCCGGGTACCTGACGCTGGGCAATTGGCGCTAATCATACCAAGGGAGAAGAAAGATCGGAAGAAATAAAAGGGCGGGATTGATTTGTTGAACGAAGTTCAAGGTGGAGTCGAATTAGTTAGGACTGCCTTTCCTGGCAGGCGCTGCGGGCCAGGCAGGTTTTAGGGAAGAATGGCTTTTGGCCGCCATGGCCAAAAAAGGAGAGAATTTTAATCTTTGCAAGAAATTGCCCAATCCCCGGTTTTCCCACTTTTTAACCAAGAGAAACCAACTTCCTGTTGGCTTTTGACTCCCCTTTCGTCCATAATAACAGGGTTCCTTGGCCGCTCCCTTTTTGGCTGGTTTTGCCTTCCCTGCGGCCATTCCAGGAGGTTCACATGCTGAACCGTGTGCTGTCCTTGTTATTTGGCTTTGCCTTTTTGGGCATTATTTCTTTGGCCGCCGATGAAGCCAAAACCCCACCCAAGACCGACAACAAGGGTCTGCAAACCGATGTAACCGGCAACCAAGAGCGGTTGAAACAGCAGTTCAAAGATTTCACCACCGACCTTTTGCGCCTGGCACAGCGGCTGGAAAGCAGCCCCAAAGCCGAAGATCGGGAAAAAGCACAGGCTTTGAAGAACGCCTTGAAGATTGCTTCCGACCAGGGAATCGAGGTCAAGTTCACCACCCTCATCCTGGCCTTGAAATCTTCTGAATCGTTCAAAAACCTCGATACGCTGCAGTCGGTGCTGACCCAGAACCAGGAAATCCGCGAAGACCTGCGCAAGCTCATCGACATTCTTCTCAAGGATGATCGCGCCGCCCAGTTGCGTAAAGAACGCGAGGAAGTGCAAAAACTGCTTGAGAAGCTGAAGCTAATTATTGAGAAACAAGAGCGTGTGCAAGCCAACACGGAACTCGGCCGCCTGGACAAGAACACCATTGCCAAAGCCCAAGGGAATGTCACGAAGGAAACGAAAGGGTTGATCGGCGCCAAAGAAGGCAAAGAGGGCAAGGATGGGAAAGGCAAAGACGGAAAAGATGCCAAAGGTGGAGATGGCAAAGGTAAAGACGGGAAAGAGGGAAAAGACGCCAAGGGCGGAGATGGCAAAGACGGGAAAGAGGGCAAGGACGGCAAAGGTGGAGATGGCAAAGGAAAAGATGCCAAGGGCGGAGATGGCAAAGGTGGAGATGGCAAGGGCGGAGATGGCAAGGGCGGGGAAGGGAGCGATTCCAAGCCTCCTCCCCCCAGTGGGCCCACCAATCCCGAAGCCCAGATAGCCAAGAAGCAAATTCAAGAAGGGATTGTGGAGCAAGAGAACTCCGAGAAGAAGATCGCCAAGGACGACCGTCCGGGCGCCTCGGACGACCAGGGAAAAGCGATTGATAAACTCAAGCAGGCGCAGAAAAAACTCGAAGAATTATTAAAGCAGTTGCGCGAAGAGGAATTGGAGAAGATCCTGGCTCAGCTGCAAGGCCGCTGCGAAAAACTCCTGGCCATGCAAATTGCCGTCCGCGATGCCACACAGGCCCTGGATAAAATCATCCTCGGGAACGCCGATAAGAAGCCTTCCCGCGCCGACGACCAGAAATCACTGGAACTCTCCGACCGGGAAGAGGATATTATCAAGGAGGCCAACAGGACCCTGACGGTGATTGAGGCGGAAGGCTCTGCGGTGGCTTTTGCCGAGATCTTTAAACAGGTGCTCGGCGACATGCACACGGTGGCGGGGCGTTTGCGCCGTGCCGACACCGGTTCCGTCACGGTGACCATTGAGAACGACATCATCGATTCGTTGAGGGAAATGGTCGAGGCCTTGAAGAAGGCGCGGAAAGACAACCAGCAGCCGCCCATGCCCCCCATGCCGGGGAGCCCCGGACAGCCGCCCGACCAGAGGCTGATCGACATGATCGCCGAGTTGAAAATGATCCGCTCCATGCAGGTGCGGGTGAACAACCGGACGACGATGTACGGCAAGCAGTTTGACGGGGAACAGGTGCCTCCCCTGGCCATTGCCAAGGACGACAAGGACAAGGAAAAGGTGGCAACCGCCCGCAAAGAGTTCAAGGATCTATCGGAGCGTCAGCAAAAATTGGGAAAAGTGACCGATGACATTGCCAAGGGGCGCAACAAGGGACAATAGTTCATTTTAAGGAGGACCGGACCATGTTTCGTGGATTAAAGATTATGGCGGGAACCCTTGCCATGGGTGTTTTCGCATGGGGGGCGGCGCCAGCGGCCAATCCCGGGAAAGACTTGCCAACCTTTGGCGTCTTGAAGACGCCCACCGGCGCCGAGACCAAGGCCCAGGCGGAAGCCTGGCTGAGTTCTCGCGGCGCCATCAGCGCTGAGGCCCGCAAGGCCTTCAACGCTATCTGGGATTCAACCGACACGCTTTCCGGCAAGCTGGCGCAGACTTTCGCACTGGGCGATACCGGGGCGGCCAAGATCCTGCAAGAGGCGCGCCATGCCAACCTGGAAGCTCCCATGGAGATTCCCGCCCTCTTCAAGGACAACTCCAAATCACTCTTTTACCGCGCCAACCTGGCTGTGGCTTACGCCCGCGTTTTGGGCCAGAACAAAGTCTACGACTTGGGGTTGGAAACCCTGAAGCTCTTCCGCCCCGAGCAGGTCGCCGACCCGGCCACCTTCCTCTTCCAGCGCGCCGTCGCCGAGTATTCCCTCATGCTCAAAAAAGAAGCCGATGATTCCATCACCCGGCTGCTCGACGATGTTTCTGAAGCGCCGGAACGCTATCGCAATGTGGCGGCGCTAATGTCGATCGACATGATGTCCTGGAGGGAAAAAGACCTCGGCTGGATTTCCCGCAAGATGGGGACGATTCACCGCCGTCTTGACCTGGCCCAGGGAGGCAAGAAAACCCAGAAGATGCAAAAGGAAGTGGTGGCCCGCCTCGATGAGATGATTAAAGAACTGGAAAACCAGGCGAAAAGCGGCGGCACCTGAAGTAGCGGCAATTGTCCGGCCGGCGGTCCGCCGAGCCAGGGCAATCCAGGAAACAATGTTCAAGCTTCAGCCCCGCAGCAGGATAGCATAGGCGGCAACGGCGCGGGTGCCGGGCAGATCGATCCCAAGCGCGTCAAGGAAATCGCCGAGGTCTGGGGCAAACTTCCTGAAAAGGAACGAGCCAAGGCCATGATCGAGTTGACTCGCGGCATGCCGGCCAAATACCGCGAAGCCATCGAAGCTTACTTCAAAAAGATTGGGGAGGCGAATTCCACGCCGTGATGGGTTTCCTTCGCACTTTCCTGTTCGTATTCCTGGGAATGGGGCTGATCCTTTTGGTTCAGCCCTGTTCCGTTCTTGGCGCTGGTTTGCGCACCCTCAAAGGCGCCAACCTGCAGGGGAAGGTCGTTTCCTTCTCGGCCAATGAACTGCTTTTTGCCGTCGGCAGCGAGAACAAGAAAGTTCCCTTCGAGGAAATCCTGCAGATCGATTTCGAGCCCCAATCCGCCTTCCCCCAGGGGCCAATCTCGCTGGTGGAGTTTACCGACGGCTCGCTTTTGCATTGTTCCAAAGTAGAAATTCTGGGCCAGACTTTGCGCTTTACCTTGGGGCAGGCCCCCGCCGTGGAAACTCCCCTGGTCAAAGTTTCCTGGATCCTATTCGATGGGCGGAATGCCAAGGACCGCGCCACCTGGGCCGAACGCGTGTCGAAGAAACGCAAGCGCGATGTCCTGGCTGTACAGATAAAAGACGCCGACACCGGCGAGGGAGTCCTCAATTTACTGGAAGGCACTTTGGGGGAAGCCTCGGCGGACGGCAAGACGATTGATTTTTCCACCATCGGGGCGGCCAAGCCCATCGCCGTTCCCTTGGCCAACCTTCATGCCTTGATCTTTCAGCGGGCCATCGACCCGGCCGCGCTACCCGTGATCTGCAAGGTCATCGACACCGGCAAGAGCGAGATTCAAGCAGCTCGGCTCGATTGGCAGCAGGGGCAGCTCCAGGTGATCGCCGCTTCCGGCTTCGCTGTCACACTGCCCGCCTCGGCGCTGCACCGCCTTGATTTCAGCCGCGGGAAACTGGTTTTTCTCTCCGACATGGAACCGTTCAAAGTTACACTCTCTTCCGACCAGGACAGGATTTCAATCTTCAAAAAAGACATGAACCTGGATGGCGGACCCCTGCGGATCAACGGCGTGGTCTTTGCCAAGGGGCTGGCCCTGCTCGCCACCACCGAATTGGAATACGATCTCAAGGGCGAGTACAGGGAATTCAGCGCCATCGCTGGCTTCGACGATCAGGTGGGGGGCATCGATGGCACGGTGGTTTTGGAGATCGAGGGAGATGGCAAAGGATTGGCCAAGATGGAAATCTCCCGCAGCGACAAGAAAAAAGACCATCCCGTTCGTCTTAATATTAAGGATGTGCAGAAGCTGCGCATCGTGGTGCGCTCGAGCGTGGCCTTGGAATTCGGGCGCCATTTGAACCTGGCCGACGCCCAAGTGGGGAAGTGAGGAAGAGATGCGACATACTGGGCTCATGGGGTTAGTGGCGTTGGCAATGGCAATTCCAGCGGCGGCCGCCGACATCGACCCGCTCTTGAAAAAGACCGAAGACCGCAGGGTGGAGGTCATTCGCAAGGTCTATCCGGCGGTGGCGGCGGTGGTTACCGGCGGTGGTTCCGGCGTGGTCATTAGCCCGGACGGCTACGCTCTGACCAACTTCCATGTCGTCGCAGGGCAGCCCCCCACGCTCAAGTGCGGCCTCGCCGATGGCGTCCTCTACGATGCCGTCCTCGTCGGGCTCGACAAGATTGGCGATGTCGCCCTCATCAAGCTTTTACCCAAGGTCGAAGGCAAGCTTTTTCCCTTCGCCCCACTGGGCGACAGCGACAAGGTGCGGACTGGCGATTACGCCCTGGCCATGGGCAACCCCTTCATGCTTGCCACCGACTTCACCCCCACCGTCTCCTTCGGCGTGGTCAGCGGGGTGCGCAGGTATCAGTACCCCGAGCGCGGCATGTTCGAATACACCGACTGCATCCAGATCGACACCTCGATCAACCCGGGCAACTCCGGCGGGCCCCTTTTCAACATGAACGGTGAACTGATCGGCATCAATGGACGCGGCTCCTTCGACAAGCGCGCCCGCATCAACTCCGGCGTGGGCTACGCCATTTCCATCAACCAGATCAAGAATTTCATGGGGCACTTGCGCGCCGGCCTGTTTGTCGATCACGCTTCCCTGGGGGCGCTGGTTTCCAGCGGCGTTGAGGAAACCGCCCAGGGGCGAGTCAGCGTCACCGCCATGATCGAAAGCGATGCCTCGCGCCGCGGCTTGAAAGTCGATGATCAGCTTCTCTATTTCGGCCCCAGGCCTATGACTAGCGTGAACCAGTTCAAGAATGTCCTGGGGCTGTTCCCCAAGGGCTGGCGCGTCCCCCTCACTTTCAAAAGGGAACTCGATAACGGCGTGACCGAGAGGAAAGAGATCCTGGTGCGCCTGATGGGATACGAGCGGCTGGATTTGAACAACCCCAACGCCGCGCCCGTGGAGCCGAAACCGCAACCGGAACGGCCCATGCCCGGCGGACCAGGGCGGCCAACCCCCGGCCCTGCCCCAGAGAAGAAAGGCCCCACTGGCCCCGGAGCCAAACTGTTCGAAGCCAAGGCTGGCTACGCCAACTATTACTTCAACAAGCTCGAACGAGATAAACTCCTGGCCGCTTTCAAGAAATCCGGCGACTTCACTTCCTTGAAGGGCGCCTGGCAAATGCAGGCAACGGGAAAACTCGGCGACAAAGGTCGGCAGGCCGTCGTCGTTCTACGAGCCGTGCCCAAGGGGGCCAAGGATGCCAACAACGATCTTCTGCAGGGGATCTTCGACGGCATCGACTTCAGCGTCGAGCCACTGGCGGTCGAAGTTTCCGGCCAGGCCTTGCGCGATCCGCCAGGCAGCGGCGGCTTGCTCGTCGCCTTTTTCCAACTCAGGCAGTTGCTGGTCTACGGCGAAAAGGGCTTTGTTGGGAATTTCTCGCACGGTGGCGTCGAGCCCTATTACCCGCCGCCCACCGAGGGGACCAAGCCCGATTACCTCGCACTCCGGGTCGATGCCCAAATCCTGCGCACCAGCCTCGGCGGGGTCAACACCAAGTGGTTCTTTCACCTCAACGGACAGCTTCTCGGGTTGGAGGTGACTCTTGACCGCGATGAGGATCCCTGCGAGGTGCATTTTTCGGAATACCGCAAGGATGCCTCGGGGCGGGAGCTGCCAGGGCGCTTGATCGTAAAGTATGGCGACCGGGATTACGCGGCTTTGCGGGTGGATGGCTGGAAACTCGACGACAAATAACCTGTTGTGGAATTAGCATGAAAACGCGCATGGTTTGGCTGGCGGGGGTGTTGCTTTTGGCGGCCGGGTTTAGCCGGGCCGACGAGTCGTTTGCCAAGGTCGCCGCAGAGGTCAACCCGAAGCTGGTGAAAGTGTACGGCTCGGGCGGCTTCAAGGGACTGCCCTCGTATGGCACCGGCGTGCTGGTCAGCCCGGATGGCTACATCCTTACCGTGGCCAGCCACCTTTTGGAAACACCCGACCTGCGCGTGCATCTGCACGATGGCTCGCGCTGGTCGGCGAAACTCATTGCCGTCGAGCCGGAACTTGACGCTGCCCTGATCAAGATCGGCACGGAAAAGAACAAGGTCGAGGATCTCCCTTTTTTCGACATGGCCGCTGCCAAGGCCCCCTTGGCCCAGCCGGGCACTGGCATCCTCGCCTTCAGCAATCAGTTCCATATCGCCACCCGCGATGAGCCGATGTCGGTAATGCGCGGCACCATCGCCGCCTACGCCCGCCTGCACGGCCGCATTGGCATTTTTGAAGCCCCCTACACCGGCATGGTCTATGTTGTCGACGCCATCACCAACAATCCCGGCGCCGCCGGAGGCATCGTCACCAATCGCAAGGGGGAAATCCTCGGCCTGATTGGCAAGGAACTGCGCAATGAGCAGACCAACACCTGGATCAATTACGCCGTGCCACTTGGCGCTTCACTCGACATTCGGCTTGCCGATGGCACCACAGCCAAAATTTCTCTTGCCGACCTGGTGGAGAAGAAAGAAAAGTACAAGGCCGTGGCCAAGGTGGGCAAGGGCGCGGGCGGCGGCGGGTACCTCGGTTTGCTCCTGGTGCCCAATGTGGTCGAGCGCACCCCGCCCTATATTGAATCGGTGGAGCCGGGTTCCCCCGCAGCCAAGGCCGGGCTGCAGCCCGATGATCTGGTGGTCTATGTCGACGGCTTGCCGGTGGTCAGCATCGACATGCTTTGGGAAATGCTGGGCAAGTACCGGCCGCAGGATCGGGTGCAGTTGGAAATACGGCGCGGCGACAAACTGCAAACGGTGTCGCTGACCTTTGAAGTTCCGCCCAGGCCAGTGGCGCCTTCCCCCCCGCCCAGCCCAACAGCCCTGCCGAAAGGAAATCAGCCATGAACCCCGCGCTACTATCTCTCCTTTCCATGATCGCTCCCGGCTTTCAGCCCGGCTTCGACGACCTGCAAGAAAAAGCGGTGAAGGCCGCCATTCAACTCGTCTCCCCCAGCGTTGTGCAGATTGAAACCTCCGGCGGAACGGAAGTGATCAGCGGGCCCGCGCGGCCGGGCAGGCCCGGCCCCTCTGCGGGCGGCGGCGTGCGCAAGGGCACTGGGCCAACCACCGGCGTGGTTGTCGCTGCCGACGGGTATGTCGTTTCCAGCGCTTTCAACTTTGCCAACAAACCGGCCTCCATCATCGTTTCCACCCAGGGAGGCAAGCGCCATGTGGCCCGGGTGGTGGCGACCGACCAGTCGCGCATGATTACTCTGTTGAAAATTGACGCTGTGGGCCTGCCCGTGCCGGAAGTTCTGCCGCTGGCGGCCATGCAAATCGGCCAGACAACTCTGGCGCTGGGGCGAACTCTGGCGGGAACGCCTGACGCCAGCCCGTCCGTAAGCGTGGGAATACTCAGCGCCACGGGGCGGGTTTGGGGCCGGGCCATTCAGACCGATGCCAAGGTGTCGCCAGTGAATTACGGCGGTCCGCTGATTGATTTGAATGGGCGAGTGTTGGGGATCCTGGTTCCCGCCTCCCCGCAGGCCGACGGCGAAACTGCCGGCTTCGAATGGTACGACTCGGGAATCGGCTTTGCCATCCCGTTGGAACAAATCTTGTCGATCCTGCCGCGCTTGAAACAGGGGAAGGACCTTCGCCGGGGGTTGCTGGGCATCACCTTGCAGCCGGGCGATCAGTTCGCCATCGAGCCGGTGGTGTTAAGCGTGGCGCCGAACTCTGCTGCTTCCTCCGCCGGCTTGCGCCCCGGAGACAAAATCACCGCAATCAATGGCAAGGCGATTTCCAGCCATGCCCATCTGCACCTTCAGCTTGGGCCGCTTTATGAAGGCGATGGCATCAGCCTGGCGCTGCTGCGTGGCAAAGACGAAGTAAAAATCGACAAGGCGGTGTTGACGGGAAGCGTCAGCACGCCGCCGCCTGCTTTCTTGGGCATTTTGCCCAAGCGCGACGATAAGGAAAAAGGCGTGGCAGTGCGCCATGTGTTTCCCGAGAGCGCCGCCTCCCGCGCGGGGTTGAAGCCCGGCGACCGAGTGCTGAAGGCGGGCCTCGCCGCCGATGCCGCCAAGGCTGCCCCAACTGTTCCCATTGCCAACCGCGATGGCCTGGCGCAATTGCTGGTGAACGCCAACATCGGCCAGTTCATATCGGTGGAGGTCAAGCGCGCCGATGGCTCCACAGCAACGCTCAAGGGGCCGCTGGGCCCGTACAACCAGACCTTGCCTGAAAAAATTGAAGACAAGGCCTCGCTGGCCAAGCTCGACAAGGAACCGGAGAAAAAGCCAGAGACCGGGATTTTGAAGAAGCAAACAGCGGCGGGAGACCGCGCCTTTTGGGTTTCCATTCCTGAAAATTACGACCCGCGGGTGTCGCATGGCGTGCTCATTTGGCTTCACCCCGCCGGTAAGGGTAAAGACCGCGACCTGGAGGATCTGTTTGGCACCTGGGATCTGATCGCCGGGGAGACCAACCTCATCGTGGTGGCGCCGCGCTGCGATACAGAACTCGGCTGGACGCCAGGCGAGGTTGACCTGATCACGGAGAGTTTCAAGTTTGTCACCGATGCTTACAATGTCGACCGCCGACGGGTGGTGGCGCATGGCATGGGCATGGGGGGCCAGATGGCCTTCTATCTGGCGTTTCAGCACCGTGACATGGTGCGCGGCGTGGCCGCCGTTGGCGCCGGCATGGCTGCCAATCCCAAGGAGCGCGTCAATTCCCAGCCCCTCTCGTTCTTCCTCGCCGTGGGCGACAAGGATCCGTTGCGCGAGTCGGTGGCCGACACGGCCAAGAAACTGGGTGAATTCCATTTCCCTCTGCACTTCAAGGAAATGAAGGACCGCGGGCATCAGTATTTTGATTCCCAAACCTTCGATCAAATGGCGGTGTGGATCGATCTTCTCGACCGACTGTAAAACCCGGCGCGCTCTTTTTCCCCCGCCGGGTCCGGGTTGCCTTCCTTCCCCAAAAAAGCATATAGTTACCGCTTATTCCCCCGGGAGGCCTGTCGCTTGCTGCGCCTTTTCTTCACTATTTTCAAATACGCTTTGGCCATTTCCCTTCTGGCCTATGTGGTGCATTCCAACTGGATGCCGGGCAGCGAGACCGGCCTGGAGGCGGTGTGGAAACGCCACGCAGTCGAGGGCCAGCCTTTGCACTGGGGCTTTTTCCTCGCCTCACTCTTCTTTTACCTCCTGGGTTTGCTGCTCACCCTGGTGCGCTGGCACGCCATGATGCAGTCGCAGGAATTGGGGATTAGCTTCGGCCAGGCCATCCGCCTGGGATTCATCGGCTTCTTCTTCAATACTTTTCTTCCCGGTTCGGTCGGAGGCGATGTGGTGAAGGCGGCGGCTGTTTGCCGAAACCAGGCGCGGCGCAGCGTCGCCGTTTCCGTCGTGCTGCTCGACCGGGCCATTGCCCTGTGGGGCCTGATCTTTTTCGCCGGCGCCAGCGGCGCACTCTTTTGGGCCCTGGGATATTTCTCCGAAGGGGCTGCCGCTCAGGCGGGAAAAATCGTGGTCAAGATGAATCTGGGCTTTTGCCTGGTCACCGGCTTCGGCTGGTTTATGCTGGCCCGCCTGCCGCTCTGGCGCGTGCAACGCTTTGAAGGACGCCTGCGCCGCTGGGTCGCCGGACCAGCAGCGGAATTCTGGCTCACCTTTTGGCGCTTCCGGCAAATGCCCGGCGTGGTTTTCAAGTCCTTGCTGATTAGCTGGTGCGGGCACATTTGTCTCTCCCTGGCTTTTTTCTTTGCTGCCCAGGTCTTTCGCGATGGCCATGCTGTTCCATCGGTCGGGCTGCACTTTCTCATTGTGCCCTTGGGCCTGGTCATCCAGGCCGTGCCGATGTTTCCCGGCGGGGCGGGCATTGGCGAACTGGGGTTCGGAGCGCTCTACGCCTGGTTCGGGGCGGAAAAAGCCATGGGCGTTACCGCCTCGCTGGTGCAGCGCCTGGCCACTTGGTTCATTGCCGTGGGCGGCTACCTCATTTGCGCAGCGTGGAGAGGGGGAAAGAATGGCGGGCCCGTCGAAACAATCCAGCCCGAAGAACCCTCACGGGTGCAAGGCCCCTGGGGCCAAGGGTGACCGACGGGCTGCCTTTTTGTTTGGCCCCCTCACCCCGCCCTCTCCCCCACTGCTTCGCAGCGTGGAGAGGGAGAAAAAATGGGCGCGGTTGCCTTGGATATTTTATTCCCGCGCTGGCCAGGATCCCCATTCAACCTTGAAGCCGCTTCCGTTAGAATAACTTGGGTGCTTCGTCAAAAGACCGGACACTGTTTCAGGGAAACTCAAACATGCGCGCGCTGTTTTTTCTCCTGGGCCTGGCCATGGCCCTCCCCTTCTTTGCCACACAAAGCAACAGCCAGGAAGCTGACTTAAAAGTCTGGGATCAATCGGTCGACCGCGCCGTTGCCTTCCTGCGGAAAAGCCAGGCTGACGACGGGTCGTGGAGCGCCAACCTCAGCCCCGGCGTAACTGGCATCATTGTCACCGGGCTCTTGCGCACCGGTAAAGTCACGCCGGAAGACCCCATGGTGGAAAAAGGGCTGCGCTTCATTGAAGGGTTGATCAATCCGCAAGCTGGCCACATCGCAGGCCGCGACCCGCGCATGCAACTGCAGAACTATGTCACCTCGGTGAATGTCATGGCGCTGATGGCCGCCAAGCGAGATTCCTACAAGGCGGTGGTGCGGGATGCCGCCCGTTTCCTCAAGCAGCTTCAATGGGATGAAGGGGAAGGGAAGACGGCCAAGGATGATTTTTACGGCGGCGGCGGCTACGACAGCAAGTCGCGCCCCGACCTTTCTAACACCGCCTTCCTCCTTGATGCCCTGATTGCCGCTGGCGTGGCCAAGGACGACCCGGCTTTCAAAAAAGCCATGGTCTTTGTCAGCCGCTGCCAGAATCGCAAAGGCGAACACAACGATCAGGCCTGGGCCGGAAAAATCAACGATGGCAGTTTCATCTACTCAGCCGCTGCGGGCGGCGCCGTCCGTTCCGTGGACACCCCGGCCGCTGACGGCTCCCTGTCCGGGTACGGCAGCATGACCTACGCCGGCATCAAGAGCCTCATTTACTGCGGCGTGGCCAAGGACGACCCGCGCATCCTGCACGCCTTTGAATGGGTGCGCAACCACTACACCGTCGAGGTCAACCCCGGCATGCCGCCCCAACGCGCGCAGTGGGGGCTGTTCTACTATTACAATTCCATGGCCAAGGCTCTGGACGCCCTCGGCGTGGACGAAGTCACCGACGCCAAGGGTATCAAGCACAACTGGCGGCATGACCTTACATCCGCCATGGCCAAGCGGCAGGGAAAAGATGGTTCCTGGAGCAACCCGCAAGATCGCTGGATGGAAGGCGACCCCAACCTGGTGACCGGCTTCGCCCTGATGGCGCTCAGCCATGCCAAACCGAAGTAATCTTCTGGTTCTACTGGCCTTCTTCTTCTGGGCCTGTGCGGCCCAAAGCCATCCGCTATTATCCGAGAGCCACGACCGCACCATCCGCGTGAGCTTCACTCCCGGCGCGGTTGCTGTCGATTATCTTTTGGAAGTGGACGAACTGCGCGCCGCCAGGGACATCTCCTTTTTGCCGGAAACCCAGCGCGCTGGCATTCGCTCCCGCGAGCAGCTTCACCACTTTTTCCTCGACTTCATGGCCGGCACGCTGGCGGAGAACCTCGTCGCCCGCGTGGGTGGCCAGCCGCTGAAGTTCACCTGCGTGGAAAAGTCGGTGCGCTACGACAAGCACCTGGTCTGCCAGTTCCGCTTTGAGGCGAAATTGCCGGCCCAGTTGGCCAGCGGGGAGTTTCATTTCCGCGAGAGCAATTACGAGGACGATGATTTCAGCCGTTTAGACCTGGGATTCGCCCCGGAAAGCGCGCCGCGGTTGGAAAACGCCCGCGCCCCGCAAAAGGATTGGATCGATAAACCTGGACTTGACCGCGGCCCAGGCGAAACAGAAAGACTTCGCCTGCTGACCGCCAACCTGATTCCCTCCGACAAAGACGACGCAGTCGTGAAGCAAACCAGTGAACCTGCTAAAAATTCCAGTCACGACGATTCTCTTTTATCCCTCCTTCTCGACGATCACCGCGGCCGCTGGCTCGTCTTCCTGGCCGCAGCCCTTTTTGGCGGCGCCCACGCACTCACCCCCGGCCATGGCAAAACCCTGGCCGCAGCCTACCTCATCGGCGAACGCGGCACCCTGGCACACGCCTTCCTTCTCGGGCTCGTCACCACTCTGTCCCATACCGGCGGGGTCATACTGCTGGCCTTCCTTCTGCCCCGCTTTTTCCCCAAAGCCCACCCCGGGGAAGTGCAAACCGTCCTCGGTTTTATTGGCGGGTTAATGATTGCAGGCCTGGGAGCCTGGCTCTTATTGCGAAGATTATCCGGCCGGGCGGATCATTATCACGGCCCGGGCGGTGGTCATACTCACCTGCCCGATGGCACGGTGGTGGTGACGCAACCGGCGGGGTGGAAGGGCATCGTGGTGCTGGGAATCGCCGGCGGCATTGTCCCTTGCTGGGACGCGGTGGCCATGCTGCTGTTTGCCCTGGGCGCCAACCTGCTGTCCTGGGCCTTGCCATTGCTGTTGGCCTTTAGCGCCGGGCTGGCAGGGGTGCTGGTGGCGGTGGGGGTGGCGGTGGTAAAGACCCGCGACTGGCTGGGCGAACGGGGAGTCGGCGCCCGCCTGCTCGAGCGGGTGTCAAGGGTCCTGCCGTTATTCAGCGCCGCCCTGGTTGCACTGATGGGAATTTGGCTCTGTTATTCCAGTTTACCCACAGCCGGAGGAAAGTAGACATGTCGCAAATTGCCGAAGAGGTTAACTTGACCCGGCCGCCCTTGGGCCTGCCCCAGGGCAGCGTCCGCGCCCTGCTGACCCTGTTGATTCTCGGCGTGGTGATTCATGAAATGGTCATCGGGCGGGAAGTCGATATTTTGTGGAACGAAACGCTGCTGATTTCTTTGGCGCACTATTTTTCGCGTCGGCGCTTCATCAACATTCCCGCCAGCGAGGTGCCGCGCTTGCAAAAGGAAGGGATTCTGCCGCCGGAAACCCGCCCCCTTTACCTCCCCACCGGCTTCATTCGCGCCCTGATCATCCTTTCCTTTGCCGCTTTGGGCGTTTACCTCTACCGCGAGGGAAGGCTCTTCGAGGCGAAAGTGTTTCCTATCCTTGGGGCGGTGACGGCCTATGTAGTTGGCATGTTTTTCGGCTGGGTGGCCAAGTGGTTCATGAAGCCGGGGTCGAAGGCGCTGCTAATCCGCTGGCAGGATTTTCAGGCTTCAATCGTGTTGATCGTGTTGGTAATAACGGCGGCGCTGTTTTTCGTTTACGGCTCGGCGGGCGTGCCGCCCTGGTTGAGAAACGCCGCTCTCTTCCTCACCCTGTATTACTTTGGCGCCCGCTGATTTTTACTTTTCCGTTTGGTTATAGCGCCTCAATTTCCGGCGCGGTGATCAGTTCAATCTTCCCTGGCTCGCCGAACGCGTAGACGAACTTTCCACCTTTGGAACAGGCGCCGCCTACCCGCCCGCGCTTGTCCATGGCCAGGAACGACACCCGCGCCGGATGCACCCCCCGCCGCGCCGCCAGCCGGTTCACCTTCCTGATCATCGTCTCGCAAGCTTCCTGCGGGGTTTTCCCCTGCCTCATGAACTCCACCACCAGGCCGGCGCCCCCCGCGCGGATGATCTCCTCGCCCACGCCCGTGGCGCCCGCAGCGCCAGCTTCGTCATCCACATACAGCCCGCTGCCGATCAGCGGTGAATCGCCCACTCGCCCCGGCAGTTTGTACGACAACCCCGAGGTGGTGCAGACCCCGCCCAGGGTCCCGGATTGGTCCCGCGCCAGCACGGTTACTGTGTCGTGACCGGCCGTTTTCCCTTTCTTGGGCCGGTTCTTCTCCCACTCGGCGATGCTTTCAGGCGTCACCAGCGACTCCAGGGGAAAGCCGTGCTGCAAGGCGAAAGCTTGCGCCCCTTGCCCCACCAGCATGATGTGCGGGGTCTTTTCCATCACCAGCCTGGCCACCGCCGCCGCGTGCTTGATGTTTTCCAAACAGCCGACCGCGCCGCAGCTTAGCGTCTTGCCGTCCATCACGCAGGCATCGAGTGATACCACGCCGACGCTATTGGGTATGCCTCCGTAGCCAACCGAGTTGACTTTGGGGTCATCCTCGACGGCCTGAGCCCCGGCCAGGGCGGCGTCGAGCGCCGGTTTGCCTTTTTGCAAAAGCGGCGCGGCAACCTCCACGGCAATTTTTCCAAAAGACCAGGTGGCGATGATCCGGTAGTCGTTCATTTTTGCTCCTTGAGGAATCCCCACCATGATGAGCGGGAAAGGAGGTTTTGTCAAACCCTGGGTGGGTAAAAAGTGTCGCGGGGCCAACCCAGCAAAGAACAAATCACGGTTCGGGCTTGGCCCGTTATTTTTCACCCGCTCCATGGTGCGAAGCAGTGGGGGAGAGGGCGGAGTGAGGGGGCCGGTAAAAGAAAAACCCGTCGCTGATGCTCGGCCCCTTGGGCCCTCGGACGGCTCCGGGTGGGCGATGGGTTTTCTCATGCACCGCCGCTACGCGGCGGAATGTGATTGCCCAGGGAACACTCTTTCAAGCTTTCCGACCAAATTGGCGGATCTACCCGGGCCTTAAGGAAGCAACCCTTCCAATACCAACTGTTCATGAATGACTTTTTTCAAGTCATCCAACCCGGTCAAGGCTTTCAAGGAGACAGCAGGAACCAAGACCATCCACTCGTTTCCCGGTTTGCGAACCAGAATGGCCGGGAGTTCATCGTCGCGGCCAGTTTTCTGCTTGAACCCATCGCGGTGAAGGAACTCCAGTGGAAAGCGAAGTTTGCTCAGGAAGTCGCGCCACTCGCGTCTCATGGAAAAGGCGGCATGGGTCAAAGCGCAAAGGTTGCACGGGTAGGTCGAAGGGGACATGACCTTATGGGTAATGTCAGCAATGAGGTTAAAGAAACCACTGCTGGCGTTGTAGACGAAAACTATTGTCGGCTTGCTGGGGTTTTCCATAGAGATCGGTCCTTTGAAGGTAGCAGGGAAGGTTACCAAGAGGAGGAGTTTTTGGGAAGATTGGGAAGATTTTGAGATTTTGTGGAATTATTCATGTTATTTACTTCTCTATTTTCTTGACTATCTATTAAATCATGCCATAATTTTCCTAATAAGTGGTAGTTTGTGGAAGATAAATGCCAATATAACCCAGGAGCCTCCCGTGCTGGTGGAAGAACGCCGTCAAAGGGTCCTTGATCTTGTTAGCTCCAAAGGGTTTGCCTCCTTGGCTGACCTCGCTAACCAAATTCAAGTCTCTGAATCGACGGTACGGCGGGATCTGGAGTTTTGGCATCAGCAGGGCCAACTGAGGAGAACCCACGGCGGGGCAATTTTCGTGGGGGATGGCGGGTCGTTTCCTTCCTTCGAAGAACGGACCGATTCTCAACTGAATGAAAAGCAAGCGGTGGCCCGGGCAGCGGCAGGCCGCGTCCGCGATGGGGAAACTATCCTGCTCGATGGCGGCACCACAACCCTGGAAGTTGCCAGGCTTCTCTTGGGCCGTTCTCTCCAAGTGGTGACCAACAGTCTGCCCATTGCAGTATTGCTCGCCGGCAGCAGGGAAACCGATCTCGTTCTTTTGGGCGGCTACATCTACCCCAAGACCGGGGTGGCGCTTGGCCCCTTCACCATTCGCATGATGCAAGACCTGCATGTGCACCAGACGCTGCTGAGCGTCAGCGGGTTGACCGAGCGGGGGCTGTTCAACAGCAACTTATTATTGGTGGAAACAGAACGGCAAATGATGCGCTGCGCCGACGAGGTGGTGCTGCTGGCGGACCACACGAAGATTGGCAAGCCGGCGCTGGCCTTTCTCTGCGAATGGTCGGAAGTCGATCTTTTGGTCATTGACAAGCACCTGCCGGAAGCGAAGAAATCGCTCTTGGCGCAAACGGGCGTGCGGACCCTGGTGGCGGGTCAGGAAGAGGAGTTTGACGGATGAGCGCGACGGTGGCGATACCCGTGGGATTGGATCGCAGCCTGGTGGAACGGCTGGTGCGGGAAGCCTTGCAAGGTCATTTGGCGCCAGGGCCGGCTTCACTGCCGCCTGGGCAGCCCAACCCCTTGGTGGTGAATGTGTCCGCCCGGCACGCGCATGTGACGCAGGAAGACCTGGAGAAACTATTTGGCAAGGGACATCAGTTGAAGGTGTTCAAGTCGCTGTACCAGGAGGGGTTTTTCGCTGCGGAGGAAACCCTCACCATCGTCGGCCCCAGGCACCGCATGATCACGAATTTGCGCATCCTTGGCCCCTGCCGCGACCACAGCCAGGTGGAGCTGGCCTTCACCGACGCGGTTCAACTGGGGCTGGAAATTCCTGTGCGCAAGAGCGGCGACCACCGCGATAGCCCTGGCTGCTACCTCATGGGCCCTGCGGGAATGATTCACTTGCCCCGGGGCGTGATCCGCCACGAGAGGCATGTGCACATGAACTCTGCCGACGCGGCGTATTTTTCCGTGAAGGATGGCGAGCGCGTTCACCTGCGGGTGAAGAGCGATTGCCCGACAGTATTGGAAAGCCTTTTGGTGCGGGTGTCCAATGGCACCCGTTTGGAAGTCCACATCGACACCGATGAGGGCAATGCTTGCAACTATCCCCGGGCAACGGGGTTTGAACTGTTTCGCTAAGGCGCGGCCCGCTTGGGGCGGGTGGCGGGCTGGCGGATTTTGGAGGTTAGACAATGGCAACACAGATGGAAGCCCTGGGCATGATCGAAACCCGCGGGCTGATTCCTTTGATTGAAGCCAGCGACACGATGCTGAAGGCGGCGAATGTGAAGCTGGTGGGCTGGTCGAAAATCGGCAGCGGTTTGGTGACCGCGCTGATAACCGGCGATGTGGCGGCGGTGAAAGCCGCGGTCGATGCCGGCGCCGCAGCCGCCGGGCGCGTGGGCGAAGTCGTGGGCGTGCAGGTGATCCCGCGTCCGCACGAAGATGTCGCCACCCTGCTTCCCGAACGCAAACCCGCAAGCTAAAACTGGCAAACTTACACCACACTTTGGGAGATTGAACAATGGCGACAGTGACAACGCGGGGGCCGGCGGAGGCCCTCGGCATGGTGGAAACCAAGGGATATATCGCGGCCATAGCGGCAACCGACGCAATGTGCAAAGCGGCCAATGTCACCCTGGCGGGACAGGTGCAGATCGGCAATGCCTTTGTCTGCACTTTCGTACGCGGGGATGTCGGCTCGGTGCGCGCAGCGGTTGACGCCGGTTCGCAGGCCGCCACGGCCAATGGCGAACTGGTTTCAGCCCATGTCATCGCACGGCCCGAGAAAGATGTCCTCGACTTCTTCCTCGGCAAGTAACGGAGAGAAGGCATGAAGATCCTGGTGGCCAACTTAGGCAGCACCAGCTTCAAGTACCGTCTCTTTGAAATGAACGGCGAGAAGCTGCTGGCCCGGGGCGGAGTGGAGCGGATCGGCGCGCCGACCTCGCCTTGCTTCGTGCAATTGGGCGAATGCAAGGAAGAGGCGCAGGTGAAGGCGCCCGACCACGCGGCAGCGGTGCGCCTGTGCCTGGAGCAGCTAACCAGCAGGGGGTGCCTCAAGGATGCCAGCGAACTGGCGGCGATCGGCTTCAAGGCCGTTCATGCCAAGGGTGTGACCGGGGCCCAGCGGGTGGATGAGCGGGTTCTGGCGGCCATGGAGGCCTACGCCGATGTGGCGCCCGCGCACAATCCCCCTTACATCAAGACCATGCGTTTGCTGGCGGAGAAACTGCCGAGCATTCCCCTGGTGGCGGCGTTTGAAACTGGCTTCCATGAGACCATCGCTCCGGCCGAGAAAAATTACGCCATCCCGGTTGAATGGATTGCCCAGCACGGGATCAAGCGCTGGGGCTTTCACGGCGCCAGCCATCGCTTTATCGCGGGCAGGACAGCGGAGCTGCTCGGCAACGCCAAGGCCAGGATCATTTCCTGCCACTTGGGCGGGTCGAGTTCGCTTTGTGCCATCCGCGACGGGAAGTCGGCGGCCAACAGCCTGGGCATGAGCCCGCAATCCGGGCTGCCGCACAACAATCGCGTGGGCGATTTTGATCCTTTCGCCTTGCCGGTGCTGCTGCGGGAAACTGGCAAGTCGCTGGAACAGCTTCTGGACGACCTGGCCAATCGCTCGGGTCTGCTCGGGCTGTCGGGGAAGAACGACATGCGCGACATCGAAGAAGGATCGGCTCGAGGCGACTCCGGCTGTCGGCTGGCCATGGAGGTTTTCACGGCGTCGATCCGCCACTACCTGGGGGCGTACTTGCTGTTATTGGGGGGTGCGGATGCCATCGTCTTCACCGGTGGGATCGGGGAAAACTCGCGCTCGTTGCGGCGGGAAGTCTGCCAGGGACTGGATTGGTTTGGCATCACTCTTGATGAGAAGAAAAATGAAACGGCCCAGGGAGAGGTGGCGATTCACGCCCCTTCCAGCCGCGTGCAACTGTGGATCATGCCGACGAACGAAGAAATCGTAGTGGCCCGGCAGGCGCGTGACCTGCTGGCGGGTTAACCAAGGAGTTTTTCATGATCGTGAACATCACCTACTGCACCTCTTGAGGGTACAGGAATTTCTCCGCCAGTTTGGCGGGGGCTATTCAGAAGGCGCATGGCGACAAGGTTACTGTCAACCAGAAGACCGGCTCGGGCGGGGTCTTCGATGTCGAAATCGACGGGAAGATGGTATTCCGCAAGTGGGACGAGAACCGCTTCCCCGATAACAAAGAGATCCTTAAAGCCATCGCCGGGCAGTTGAAATAAGGAGTTTCCCATGTTCGTGGCGCGGGTAACGGGAACCGTGGTGTCAACGCAAAAGGTCGCCTCGATGACGGGGCAAAAGCTGCTGATCGTCGAGCCGCTGCGGATCGATCCTACGGATCGAGAAAAACTGATCGGCACGGGCCGCAGCTTTGTCGTGGTGGATACGGTCGGCGCGGGCCAGGATGAAACCGTGCTCATCGTGCAGGGTTCAAGCGCGCGGCTGACCCCGCAGACCGAGAAACTTCCGGTCGACGCCACCATCATTGGCATAGTCGACCGGGTGCTGGTCGGGCAGAAAACAGTGTTCAAAGGCGGCGAGCGGAACTGAAATTTCCTGAGGAAAGGCAAAAGCCATGCAAGTTACGGATGATCTGGTAAGAAGCGTGGTGCAGCAGGTGCTGGCGAAAATCGGCGTGGGTGGAAGCCCAGTTTCGCAAGCGGGAAAGTGTGGCGCGGACGGCGTGTTTCAGGAAGTGGAAAGCGCCGTGGCCGCCGCCGCTGCCGCCCAAAAACTCTTCGAGCGCAAAGGGCTGGAAGAGCGGCGCAAGGCCGTCGCTTGCATCCGCAAGATCTGCCTCGAGCGGGCGGAGGAACTCGGGCGGGAGGAGTTCGAGGAAACCAAAATCGGCCGCCTGGTGCACAAGATTGAAAAGCTCAAGATCATTGCCGACCGCATTCCCGGGGTGGAGTTTCTCAAGACCGAAGCCTTCAGCGGCGAGAACGGCATCACCCTGCAGGAATACGCTCCCTTCGGCGTGATCGGCGTCATCACTCCGGTCACTCATTCACTGCCGACACTGGCCTGCAACGCCATCAACATGCTGGCCTCGGGCAACAGCATGGTGGTCAACCCGCATCCGTCCGGGGCGCGCATCGCTTGCAAGGGCGTGCGCCTGTTCAACCTGGCGATCCGCCAGGCCATTGGCATCGAAAACCTGATCACGATTATTGAGAAGCCGACCTTGGAAAGCGCGCAGGCGATCTTCGATCACAGGGAAGTGCGCATGCTGTGCGTGACCGGAGGCCCGGCGGTGGGTCGAGCGGCGCTGCGCAGCCCCAAGCGCGCGGTGGTGGCTGGGCCGGGCAACCCGCCGGTAGTCGTCGATGAAACCGCCGACCTCGACAACGCCGCCAAGAGCATCATCGCCGGCGCAGCCTACGACAATAACCTTCTCTGCATCGGCGAGAAGGAAGTCTTCGCAGTCGATGCCATCTTCGAAGAACTGCTGCAGGCCATGGGTAGATACAAGGCGGTTCGGCTCAATGCCCAGCAAGTGGAGGCGCTGACCCAGGCGGCCATGAAACCTTCGGAAGACAAAAAATATTTCGTGCCTGCCAAAGAGTTGCTGGGACAGGACGCGGCAATTCTTGCCAAAAAGATCGGCCTGCAGGTTCCCGCGGATACCGAGTTGCTGTTCGGCGAAACCAAAGAAAGCAATCCCTTTGTTCCCACCGAACAGATGATGCCGTTCGTTCCTTTTGTCCGCGTGCCGGATGCCGAAACCGCCATCGCTTTGGCCAAAAAGCACGAACATGGTTTCAAACACACCAGCATCATCCACTCGCGCAATGTGGAAACGATCACGCGCATGGGCCGCGAGATGGACACCACTCTTTTCGTGCAGAACGGTCCAAGCACCGCCGGGCTGGGCAGTGGTGGAGAAGGGTATTTGAGTTTCAGCATCGCCACGCCCACGGGCGAAGGCGTCACCACGCCATTAACCTTTACGCGCCAGCGGCGGTCGACCACGGTCGGCGCCCTGCGTGTGATCTAAGGAGGCGCCATGCTGACTGGAATCATGGTGGGCACCGCGACTTCAACCGCCAAGCACGATAGCTTGAACGGCTGGAAGCTGGCCCTGGTGCAAGCGCAAATGCAAGATGGCTCGCCGGATGGTGAACCTGTGCTGGCCATCGACAATCTTGGTGCGGCCATGGGCTCGCGGGTGGTGCTGACAAGCGAAGGCGGCGCCGTGCGCGACATGTTGAAGCGGAACGATTCCCCCGTGCGCTGGATGGTGATGGGCCTATGCGACTCGTAAACGGCACAGTTGTGGAGTGGCCGGGAGCTGTGCTGGCTCTGGCCGACCTGAAGAAGCTAGCCGCGGGTCTGGCGGAGGTGGTGGTCGGGCCGAAGGTGGTTCTGACCCCATGCGCCAGGGAAGAGTTGCAGCGTCTGGGAATCGTGCTGGTGCGGCGCGAGTTGAGGATGGAGGAAGGAAGTTGGGGCCTGGCGCAGGATCGGCGTCACGCGCTGGTGGAAGCGGCGGTGGCGGCGTTGGCGCGGGAAGGGAAAAAAGGACGCCTGCTTGAGGTGTCGGGAATATTGGGAGGCGTGGCCCTGGGCCGCGCGGTGGGAGAAAAGGTGGCGCAAGGCATGGTCAAGAGTGCGGTATTGTTTTGCCAGGAACCTGAAGCGGCGGCCTGCGCGGCGAACAAGCTGCCGGGGCTGCGCGCCGCGGCCGTCTGCGGAGTGCCCCAGGCAAAACGGGCCCAGGCCACCCTGGGCGCCAATTTCCTGGCGGTGGAGATGCCTGGCAGGACCTACTTTGAAATCCGCGCTGTCCTCGACCTGGCGGCGCTGACGCCATCTTGCCCCAAGGCCGATCTGGAGGTGACCGATGCGCGTCGCTGAGGTAATCGGCACGGTCACGCTGTCCAAGGTTCACCCGTCCTTGATCGGGGCGCGTTGGATAATCGGCGTGCCTTGCAGTTTGCAGGCGCTGAAAAAGCAAGGCCCGGGCGACGGCGAGGACCTGGTGATTTTTGACGGAGTCGGCGCGGGCCTGGGAGCCCGAGTGGGATTCAGCGAAGGTGGCGAGGGCGCGGCCCCCTTTTACCCCGAGAAGAAACCGGTCGACGCCTACGCCGCCTTGATTCTCGACAACCTGGAGATCGACCCCCGTTTTTAGGGGATTAAAATAGAAGGAAGCCTTTGATGTACGCTAACGAATACAAATTGAAAGAGTTCATGTGCGAGATCGGGAGGCGGGTTTATAACCGTGGCTTTGCCGCCGCCAACGATGGCAACATCTCCATCCGCTTAAACGAGCGAGAAATCCTGTGCACGCCGACCATGGTCTCCAAGGGCTACATGAAACCCGAGGACATCTGCAAGGTGGATTACGAAGGGAAGCAGTTGGCGGGGATGCGCAAGCGATCCAGCGAGATTTTGCTGCACCTGAGCGTTTATAAAGTCCGCGCGGATGTCAACGGGGTGGTGCATTGCCATCCGCCTCACGCCACCGCTTTCGCTGTCGCCCACGAACCGATTCCCAAGGCGATATTGCCCGAGGTGGAGGTGTTCCTCGGCGAGGTGCCGACGGCGGTGTATGAAACCCCGGGCGGGCAGAAATTTGCCGACACCGTTCTCCCCTATGTCAAGAATTGCAACACCATCTTGCTGGCCAACCACGGCACGCTGACCTTTGGCCCCGATCTGGAGAAGGCTTACTTCAACACCGAGATCATCGACGCTTATTGCCGCATCCTGTTGCTGGCCAGACAGCTCGGGCGCGTGCACTACTTCAACGACAAGGAAACAGCCGAGTTGCTGGCCTTGAAAAAGAAGCTGGGCTACGATGATGTCCGTTTCCAGGACAAAGCCTGCACGCTGCGCGGTGAGAATTGTTTCAACGAAGGCTACGGCTCTTTCAACCCGGAGCATACGGCCTTCCCCGTGACTGAGCAGGATGCCTGGGCCAAGAACAGCAACAACCCCGGCATCGATGTCGACTCGCTGGTGAAAAAAATTACCGACCAGGTCATGGCAGCTTTGAAAGGCTCAGCCGCTTAATTCAAAACACCGCGCCAAACGAACGGATAGGATTTTCCCATGTTCAGTTTTCGCAAGGACAAGACCGGCTTCTTCGCCACGCTATCCCTCATTCTCGTGATATCGGGCATGGTCATTGCCACGGGGGTGCTTTTAACCGTGGGCATCCTCCAAGGGAATTGGGAATACTACAGCCTGCCCATTCGCATTGTTCTCGGGGCCTCGTGGATGGCTTGCATTGTCATAGTCCTCGTTCGCATCGGGGTGTTCGGCGTGCAAAGGCAAAGGAAAAAACTTTTGGAACAAGCCGCCGCCCCCCAGCCGGCGCCGCCCGCAGCGGAACCGCCCGCACAGGCCCCCCAGCCCAGTGATCCCCAGAAGGAAGGTAACGGATGAAAGTCAGCATCATCGGCGGTGGCGGCCTGGTCGGCAGCATGGCGGCTTACGCTTTGCAATTAGGCGGCGTTGCCAGTGAAATCTGCATCATCGACGCCAACAAGGATGTTGCCCAGGGCGTGGCCCTGGACCTGCTTCAAGGATCGGCGCTCACCGCCGACCAGCGCATTTACGCCGGCCCCATGGAAGAAGTCGCCTCCAGCAATATCGTCGTCATCACTGCCGGGCTTCGCCGCAAACCCGAGGAAAGCCGCCTCGACCTGATCAACCGCAATGTGGATCTCTTCCTCGGCCTGCTCGATCAGGCCAAGGCCGCCGGGCTGAAGGATTCGTCCTACATGGTGGTGGTCAGTAATCCAGTCGATGTATTAACCTACCTGGCCTGCAAGAGGTCGGGCCTCGATTGGAAGCGGGTGATCGGTCTCGGCACCTTGCTCGACACCGTGCGCTTCCGCAGCCACCTGGCCAAACGATTGCACACGGCGCCCACCCAAGTGCAGGCCCTTCTCTTGGGCGAGCACGGCGACAGCATGGTGCCAATCTGGTCGAGCGCCACGGTTGCCGGCTTGCCAATCGAACAGTGGCCGGGGTTCAATCCGCAATTGCAGAAGGAGGCGTTTGAAGAGACGAAGACTGCTGGCGCCACCATGATCAAATTGAAAGGCGGCTCCGGTTTCGCGGTCGGCATCTCCATCCGCGAGTTGGTGCAGGCCATCATTCTCGACAACCGCAGGATTCTCCCCGTCAGCGCCTTGCAGCACGGCCTTTATGGTGTTGACGAAGTCTGTTTGTCGGTGCCAACAGAAGTGGGATGCGGCGGGGTCCGCAAGCAGATTGAATTACCCTTAACGCCGAAGGAACGGATTGGCATCCAGCAATCTGGCCGGGTGCTGCGCGAGATCATCGACCAGGTGGAAGCGAGAATTGGCCAGGGGCCAGCGGGGGCGGCCAGCGTCGCTTCAGGCCTGGGGGCGCCGCGGGGTAAAGCGCTGCCCCGGACCGCCTGGCAACCGCCAGCAAGGAAGTCATAAGTCATGGATGAAGCGCGGATAATAGAAGACCTGATTAAGCTGAAGGCGGGGTACACCGTGGCCCTGGGCGGCGGGCTGGAGATTTGCCAGCTCGACCCCGGCCTTTTTTCCGTGACCTTTCCCGACAGCGCCGACCTCGATGCCACCGTGAAAGAAAAACGCTTCAAGGATGGCGGGAAGGCTGCGGAGTTCTTTGTGCAAAAACGCCATGCTTACAAGCTCGGCGACGATTACCTGGAAGGTGATTTGCCATGATCAAAAAGTCGCTCGATTTGAAACTCGAACGGATTCACGCCGACCCAAAAAAGCTCAAGGATTTCATCCTGGCCGACGCCAAGGATCCCGACATGGCGCTGGGGATCGGCGCCACGGGCAAGTCGCCCGAATCTCATCAGGGCGAAACCCGATACCGCTCCCTGTCGGAGTTCCGCGACATTATCCAGCAGATTGTCGAGCAGAAGCTGGTCGACATCATGCTCATGTCGGCTTCCACGGCCGAGGCCATGGCCCTGTATAAAAAGATTTTCGACAACAGCCCGGTCACCCCCGCCGCCAGAGCCAACGACACCACCGATATCCACATCCTGCGCGGGGGCAAGTCGCCCACGCAACCATCGATGCCTTTCCGCACCGCCTCCATCGACCATATTCAGTGCGGCTCGTGGAATTGCTCCAGCGAGCAAAGGCAGAAGGGGGTTAACCTCGGCCTCTACAGCATCACTTTCAATAATGAGGCGGGATTGGACCGCGCGGCGCTGGAAGAGTACAAGAATTTCCGTCTCGAGGCCGAGAAGAAGGGCTTCCGCCATTTTTTGGAAGTGTTCGATCCCAACCGGCCGGAAGCGGTGCAGCACGATAAGATCCCCGGTTTCATCAATGATGCCATTGCAAGGGCGCTTGGCGGGGTGACGGCCAAGGGCCGGCCCGTCTTTTTAAAAATCGTCTACCACGGCGCCAAGTCCATGGAAGAGCTTGTCCACTACGATCCGCACCTGGTGGTGGGGATTTTGGGCGGGTCGGCCGGAACCACTTACGATGCTTTCAAGTTGCTGGCCGAGGCGAAGAAGTATGGCGCCCGCGCCGCCCTGTTCGGCCGCAAAATCAACAATGCCGAGCACCAGCTTCATTTCATCCGCTACCTGCGATTCCTCGCCGACGGGCAGATGGCGCCCGAAGAAGCCGTGAAGGCCTACCATGGCGATTTGCAGAAAGAGGGGATTCAGCCGCACCGATCCTTGCAAGACGACATGCAACTTACCTCGGGCGTGATGAATTATTCCGGCTCGGGAGTGACGATGAGTTTCCCCGAAGGGGCGACTTCCCCGTTGCCCGGGGCCAAGGACGATTGCGCCTGCAAGGGCGGCGCCAAGGCTTGCCCCTGCGATGCCAAGGTAGGGAAGGGGAAGGAAGTGGACTTTAGCAAGATGTCCGCAGCGGAGAAGGTGGCCTATCACCGGGCCAGATGGAACCGGATTTTGGGTTAACTTGGGCCAAGGCCGCAAGGGGCCAAGCGTGAGCGTCGGGGGTTTTTGCACCCCTCTCCCCCACTGCTTCGCAGCGTGGAGAGGGGGAAAGAAAGCCGGGCCCGCATCCCCGCTAGTTGATATTCACTTCCTTCGTTTGCAACAGTTGTTCAATGGCGCGGATCTTGCCTTCCACGCCAATGACATTGGGCAAATCGAAAATGTGGTTCTGCGCGCCGGCGGTGCGGATGACCAGGTCGCCAGTGCCGATTCCAAAAAACGACATTCCCAGAATCCAATGGCGGAAAAAATCGCTGCGCTGTTTTTCCAAAGTCATGCCGAAGGCATCGTAAACTTTTTCGCCATCACCAACCTCCGTCTGCACGCGGATTTGCCCCGGAGTGAAGGTGATGTACACCTGCCTGTCGAAGTAAAAGAAAGCGATCAGCCAGATAAGCAGCAAGCCGGTGGAAAGGAAAAGGTATCCGCCCAGGTTGATGCGGATGTCGAGCATATGGAAAGTGATGAGGATCCTTTCCCAATACCCTGCCAGCACGAGAATGGTCACGCCGGTGATGATCAGCACGACCACCAGGACTGACCACATCCCCCGCAAAGGCACATTGGTAATGAAGATAATGAGCAAGATGGCGATGGTGAAAGTAACGCCGTAGTTCTTGCTGCGTGCGACATAGAGGCGCGGCTGCGCCGGCTGGTTGCCATTGTCGTCGCGGGGGAGAATTTCATTCCCCGCCTTTTTCAAGACGATAATCCCCTCGCCTTTTTCCCCTCCCGGCCCGGTGACATTGGTGAAAGCTTGCGCGGAAGAAGGCACCACGGCCAGCAAGTGATGATCGATCAGGGTGAGAATTGCCAGGATGAAGCCGATGAGCCATACGGGCCACCAGTAGAAGAGGGCGGAATGGCTGTAGACGGTGATTTGCTGCTGAGCCGGCTTCATCGGGGCCACCGGGGCAATTTCAGAAGCCATGGGAATTCTCCATTGAAGTGAAAGGGGACCTTGTCGCCAAGCTAAGCCCACCAGTGGGCAAAGTCAAGAAAGCAAGGGTTCGAAAGGACAAATGTTAATTCGTTGCAGGGAGGAGAAAATTGGGGAAAAACGGGGCGGGGGCCTTCTAAGCGGGGTAGGATGGCTTTTATTTCCGCCTTCCCTTGCAGGGGGCATGCCATGCGCGGCCGCTTCTATTTCCTGGTTTTGCTGGGGTGTTTTTATCCCGGGTTGGTTCAAGCTGCCGGCCAAGGCGCCCAGCCGGTCGCCCAGCATGCCAAAGCCGTGGAAGCCCTCCGCCCCTGGATTGAAAAGGAAGTGAGGGAGAAAAAACTGCCGGCGCTTTCCATCGCTTTGGTGGACGATCAGAAAATTGTCTGGTCAGCCGGTTTTGGATTTCAGGACCTGGAAAGAAAAATTCCCGCCAGCGCCTCGACAGTTTATCGGGTGGGTTCAGTGTCCAAGCTCTTTACCGACATCGCCATCATGCAACTGGTGGAAAAGGGGGACCTCGACCTGGATGCCCCTTTAGGTAAATACCTGCCCGATTTTAAACCGGTCAATCCCTTCGATGCTCAGGCGATTACTTTGCGTCATTTGATGACGCACCGCTCGGGATTGATTCGCGAGCCGCCAGCGGGAAACTACTTCGATCCCGATTTCCCATCGTTGGAAAAGACGGTGTTGAGTTTGAATGGCATCGACCTGGTCTACCCGCCGGGGAAGCGGACCAAGTATTCCAATGCGGCCATAGCCGTGGTTGGCCGGGTGTTGGAAAAAACGGCGGGGAGAAAATTCGAGGAGGTCGTCCAGCAGCAGGTGCTTTCGCCGCTGGGGATGAATTCCAGCGCCTTTTTCCCCACCCCCGGGGTGAAAAAAAACCTGGCCGAGGCCCTGATGTGGAGCTGGCAGGGGAGGGAGTTCCCTGCACCAACCTTTGAATTGGGCATGGTCCCGGCGGGAGCGCTCTATGCCCCGGTGACGGATCTGGCGAGCTTTGCCTCTTGCCTCTTTCGCGAGGGAAAACTGGGAAATGCGGAGCTGTTGAAAAAGGAAACCCTACTCGCCATGTACAAACCGCAATTCGTTCCCAAAGGCACTCAAGAAGGATTTGGCCTCGGATTCTTCGCCAGCAAGCTGGATGGGCATGTCAAGCTTGGGCATGGGGGCGCCATGTACGGTTTCGCCACCGATTTCTCCTTCTTGCCTGATAAGAAACTCGCTGCCATTGTCGTGGCATCCCGCGATGTGGCCAACGGCACAGCCACCCGCATCGCCAACGAAGCGCTGAGAATGTTGCTGGCATCCCAGGAAGGGAAGCCCTTGCCGATCCTGATGAACACGGATGGGTTGACCGTGGCCGAGGCGCGCGGCCTGGCCGGCCTTTACCGCCACCAGGACCGCTGGTTCACCATCGAGGAATTGAACGGGCGCGCCTGGATCCTCCCCGGCCGCGGAGGCCTCCGCATGGAACTGCGCAAGGAAGGGAAGAACCTTCGCTGCGACGACCCCGTGTCCTTCGGGCCCCTGCTGGAAAACGACGGGGGAAAATTGAAATTCGAGGGACAGGTTTATGAAAAAGCTGTTCAGGAAAAACCGCCCGCCCCTTGCCCGGAACGCTGGCATGGTTTAATCGGCGAATACGGCTGGGACCACAACATCCTTTACATTTTAGAAAGGCAGGGGAAACTGCAGGCCTTGATCGAATGGGTATTTCTTTATCCGCTGGAGGAAGTCTCCCCGGATGTTTTTGCCTTCCCCGATTTCGGCCTCTACCACGGTGAAAAACTGGTCTTCCAGCGCCATGCCTCGGGAAAAGCAAAGCAAGTGGAAGCGGCCAAGGTGGTTTTCAAGCGCATCAAACTGGATGGCGAGGACGGAAAGACTTTCACCCTGGCCCCCAGGAAACCGGTGGAACAATTGCGGGAAGCAGCGCTCCGGGCCAAGCCGCCGTTGGAAAAAGGGCCCTTCAAGCCGGTGGAATTGGCCGACCTGGAAAAAGTGAATCCTTCCTTCCGCTTTGATATCCGCTACGCGGGCAAGAATAATTTTCTCAGCACGCCGTTTTACACCTCGGCGCGGGCTTTCCTGCAGCGCCCGGCCGCGGATGCCCTCAACCGGGTCCAGGAGCAATTGAAATCCCAGGGTTTTGGCCTGCTGATCTTCGATGCCTACCGCCCCTGGCATGTGACGAAAATGTTCTGGGAAGCGGCGGAGGAAAAGTACCATGGATTCGTGGCGGACCCGGAGAAAGGATCGCGTCACAATCGCGGTTGCGCAGTCGACTTGACGCTTTACGATTTGAAGACTGGCAAGCCGGTGGAAATGCCGAGCGGGTATGACGAGTTTTCCGACCGGGCCTACCCCCTTTACCCGGGGGGAAAGCAGAGGCAACGGCACCTGCGCGACCTGCTGCGCGCCGCCATGGAAAGCCAGGGCTTCACCGTTTACGAAGGGGAATGGTGGCACTTCGACTTTCAAGGCTGGAAAGAATACCCGATTCTCAACCAGCGGTTCGAGGATTTAACCGGGTTCGATGGAAAGTAAAGAGCCGGATTCCCGAACGGGGAGGCAACGGCGGCAGGGGATAATTGGCCATGCTTAATAAATATTTCCATGCCATTTAGTTTTTAAGAAGACTACTTTCTTTTGAGGTCCTTGGTTTGGGGTTCTGCCATGGGTTTGAAAATATTGGTGGTCGACGACGAGCCTGATTTTTGCTGGGCCTTGGGCCTGTTTTTATCCACTTTGGGCCACCAATCCACCTTTGCCAATTAGCGTCCAGGACGCGCTGGGTTGCCTTAATAAAGCCAAATTTGACATGGCCTTTATCGATATCAAACTGCCCGACATTGATGGTCTGGCGCTGATGGATGAGATTAACAAGTCGTTTCACCATATGCCTTGCTTTATTATTTCCGGTTATTTTCTTTCTCAGGAAGAGTTGAATAAATTGAAAGAAAGGGCGGGTGGAAAGCCGGTGGGGATAATTCCCAAGCCATTTCAGGGAAAACAAATCGAGGAAGCCATTCGGCAATGTCAACTTTCCTGGTCAAGATCCGGCCGCCTCTAAATCGGAGCGCTGGCGAGAGCATCACCCACATTATCTCCCACGCCTGGAAACCCGCCTAGTACAACCAGCCTCATTATCTGCAGGTTTCCACTCCCACACTTCAAAGTTCCCCAGGTGTGCGCATGAGTCGTACACACGCGCAGTAATACTCTGGGAGTGGAAGATTCCAAGGCCACGCCGGATGGCCTCGCTCTTGCCAGCTTCAGTGGCGACTAAATTAGTATTCGGAGATTCACCGGTAATGATGTGATACCGGTCAAGGAAGTAAGATGCCATAGGAAGCACTCCTGGGAAAACTTGATACTCTCTCCGTATTATACCAAATTCAGGTACATCTTCAAGCGTGGGTAAATTAAAAAGAATTGACTGGACATATTTTCATGTAGTAGTATACTCTTAATAGGCTAGTCTGCCACCTTCCCCGGTGGCGGGGACTCCCCACACGGGACCGGGCAATATGCCCGGTCCCTCCAGATAAAAAATATGCACCAACACGACGACGATGTGATACCTGACCCCTTCTCGCAAACATCACAGGAGAAGGGATACCCATTCCCTGAGGCGGAGATGCGGGAGGGGCGTGTTCCGGGTGACGGCGCACAGCCCATACCGCATTACATCTCCTTCTCTCAGGTAGTCAACTGGGCCTC